>NZ_CP172298.1:3817500-3952500 GCF_044336385.1 Aeromonas mytilicola subsp. aquatica
GCCCAGCATGCTGGCCACCAGCCGGACTATGTGGCCAGTATCCGCCTCGGCCAGCTCACTCAGGGTGTGGTACCCCAGCTGTTCGAGCCGCCCGATGACGGTGGGACCCACCCCTTTCACCCCGAGCAGCAAGCTGCGTTCCCGTGCCGAAAACTGTTTCACGTCGCTCATTGCGGAGCTCCTTTCCGATGGCTGTAGTTGCAGATCAGGCCCGCAAGGGGCCTGATGAAGATAAAGAGGGGTCAACGCACGCTGCGCAGCAGGAAATCCGGCTGGCCGCAGGAACGACGCTCCCGCTTTTGCATCTCGTCCGAGCAGGGGACGGCATCAGTCCCTTCCTTGTTTATGCAGATGTAGATCTCCCGCAGGAAACGCCCTCCGTCGGCGCAGGCCACAGTGATGTTGTCAGGAGCCAGCCAGTCGTTGGCACCGGCCAGATCCGCCTTGAGCTGGAAGGTACGCTTGCGCAGCGGCTCGACCAGGGATTGGTAGGCCGCCGGGATCCGCACCTTCTGGCGCAGATCCCTGGCCAGTTGATGGAATGCCTGCTGACTCAGGCCGGAGCAGGTGCCGTGCTTCTCCCACTCATGGCCATAGAGAAAACGGCTGGGATAGAGCCCGGCAAAATTCTGCTCCATGGCGGGATCCAGTCGCTCGCGGGTACAGTTGCCGGGGTAGCCGCGCTGGTATTGGGGCCAGAGCCCGTGCAGCACGAAGCCCAACTGCCGGCTGCACTGCTCTCGATCGGCCGGTTTGATGGCGCAGTGCTCAGGTGACCAGGAGAGCGCCAGGGCGTAGTAGTCAAACTCACCGGGCCGTCCCTTGGCCTGCACGGCCTGGGCACACAGCAAGAAAGCCGCGAGGAGCAGCATCATCTTCTTCATGTCATCGTCTCCGTCATCCCAATCAGGCCCGCTTCAGGCGAGGAACAGGGCCTGTCGTCAGGCCCCATGCTCCCATACAAGGGAGTCAAAGAACAACCATGTGAAATACCCTTACCAAGAGTGGGTCAGACCAGTAAAGGGTTCCCCCTCCCGGATCAGAGGCGTAAGCTGACTCTCCGGCGAGCCTTTGCGTCCCGCCATTTTCCCCGATTTCATCAGCAACAGGACATGACATGATCCGCAAGAATCCCTCCGGTCACCTTCCCGTCATCCACGAGTCCGCCTACATCGACAAGACCGCCATCATCTGCGGCAAGGTGATCATCAAGGAGAATGTGTTTGTCGGCCCCTACGCCGTGATCCGTGCCGACGAGGTGGATGAGAGCGGCGACATGGAGCCCATCGTCATCGGAGCCAACTCCAACATTCAAGACGGCGTGGTGATCCACTCCAAGTCCGGCGCCGCCGTCACCATAGGCGAATACAGCTCCATCGCCCACCGCAGCATAGTGCACGGCCCCTGCGAAGTGGGTAACCGGGTCTTCATCGGCTTCAACAGCGTGCTGTTCAACTGCCACATAGGCGAAGGCTCAGTGGTGCGTCACAACTCGGTGATCGACGGCTGCGATCTGCCCCCCGGCTTCTATGTGCCCTCCACCACCCGCATCAACCAGCAGAGCGATCTGGCCCAGATCCCCCGCGTCACCGTCGATGCCACCGAGTTCTCCGAAGACGTGGCCCACACCAACATCGACCTGGTCAAGGGCTACAAGGCACTCTCCAACGAGTTCTGAGTCCTGGTATGACAATCAACAACGGGCGCCGCGGCGCCCGTTGTTCGTCATCCTGACATGCCGGGGTTAGCGGGCCCGCACGCAGACGGCCCCGTGAGCCTCCTCTGGCAGATCGCTCATCACCTCGCCGTAACCCAGATCGAGCAAGGGTGCCTCCCCCTCGTCATTGGGTGCGTCACTGCTCCAGACCCGGCTGTAGAGCGGCCAGCCATGCTCCGTCAGCAGCGTCATCTCTTCGCTGGCCTGATGATAAGTGGCAAACAGGCTCGCCAGCTCATCGGCTCCCGGCAGACGCCAGTCATCGTGACCGCGGGCCACCAGTTGCTGGCAGTACTCTCGCGCCCGCCCCTGGCTCATCACCACATAGTCGATGGCAAAGGGGTTGTAGTCCCCATCCTCATCCCTGGCGCTGCCATCGTAGTCGATGCCGATCCGGTCGGCCTCGGCACGGGTCAGCGGGCAGAGGAAGGAGAGCGCCCCCGCCGCCAGTTCGGGTTGATGGCAACCCAGGCCAAAATCGGGCTGGGCATCCACCACCTGCACCGCCCCCCTGAGGGTGCGACTCCCCGCGCTTAGCTGCACGCCGGCAGACCCCACGGCCAGGGCTGTGATGACGCCACTATCATCGACCCTCAGCAGTTCGGGTTGATCGCTGCGCCATTGCACGGCCTCGTACACCGGAGTCTCGCTGCCGTCACTCAGCCGCAGGCCAGGTTGCAGGGAGAGGCTCTGCCCCACCTCCAGCCGGGGCTGGGCGGGCGTCACCACCAGCTCGACCGGGATGGCGCCGACGGCCTTATCATCATCCACCTGGCTCAGTCCCAGCTCGGCCACTGTGGCCGGGGTGCGCCTTGGCTCAGCGGAGGCACTGCGCAGGAATTCGCCGATGGCCTCCAGCTCGTCGTTGGAGAGCCCCAGGGCATGAAGGCGATCCGAGGCCTTGGGGAAGAAGGGATCGTGCACGTCCGCCCCGGTCGGGAAGCCGACCCCGCTGCTCCACTTGGTGACGCCGAAGTTGTACATGGCCACCACCCCCTGCACAGAGCCACCGAGCCGCTGGGCCAGGATGGGGAAGACCCCGTTGTGCATATAGGGGCCAGTGAAGGCCACGTCTCTCAGGCTGGGGGTCTTGAACAGCCCCATGTCAGCCTTCAGCCTGGTCTGCAGGAAGCGGCCCCTGTCCTCGAGGTTGCGGCCGTAATAGGTCAGCCCCAGGCTCTCGAACTTGTGCTGGCTCAGCAGGGGGCCCGAGTGGCAGTTCATGCAGCGCCCCTCGGTGCGAAACAGGTGCATGCCCCACAGCGCCTTGTCGCTCATAGCCTGCTCATCCCCCTTGACGAAGCGCTCCAGCGGACTCTCGCTGCTGATGATGGTGCGCTCGAAGGTGGCGATGGCCTTGGCGACCCGATCCAGGGTGATGGTCTCGTCGCCGAAGGCGGCGGCAAAGGCGGCCGGGTAGTCGCTGCTGGCCCGCAGCCGCGCCAGCAGCTCATCGTGATCGAGGGCCATCTCCACCGGGTTGCTGATGGGATGGAGCGACTGCTCCTCCAGGGTGGCGACCCGTCCGTCCCAGAACTGGCTGCTGCTGTAACCGGCATTGAGGATGGTCGGTGCATTGCGGGTCCCCTTCTGCCCCATATGGCCGACCGAGACGCTCAGACCATCGCTCCAGCCTTTTTGCGGATCGTGACAGCTGGCGCAGCTGATGTCGCGGGCCTGGGATAGCTGCTTGTCGAAGAAGAGTTGCTGGCCCAGCACCACCTTGGCCCGTCGGTAGGGGTTGTCGGCCGGGAAGGGCATGGCGGGCAGGGGGCCCAGCTCCTGCCACTCCACCCCTTCGTCCACCATGGCCGCCGGCCACTGACCCGGGTCGCCAGCATATTGGGCCCGCAGGGAGGTAAGATCCGGCATATCGCTTCTGCGATCCACCGAGGGGCGTAGCGGATAGGGGGATAGCGCGAACCAGAGCAGACTGGCCTCCCCCTCATCGCGCCACACCTTGGTCTGCGGCTGGTAGAGCCGCGCCAGCCCGGTGCCATCTTGCAACCAGATCCACTCGGGCAAGGGGGTGGGGAAGGTGTTGGGATAGCGCCACATCAGCTTGTCGCTGCCAAGCAGGCGCTCGAATTCGGCCAGGGTCGGCAGACGCCATGACTGCTGGCCGCAGCTGCTCGGCGGCACCAGCGCCGTTCTCGTGACGCGGGCCGAGGCGGCAAAGCCCTCCCCCGGCAGCCAGAATTGGCTGCCCTTGACCCCGGTGGCGGCACGGGCATCGTGCAGACAGTGCCAGGCCCCCCGGGTCAGCAGGCGGCCTTGCTCATCCAGTCGCAGCAGCTCGGCGGTCTCCGGCTCCTCCGGCATCACGGGACTGGCCGGATAGAGCTGCAACCGGGCGGCCTGGATGGCCTCCCCGTTGCTGCGGCTATACCAGTTGCGGGCGGCGCTGTCGTCCCGCAGGGCCAGCAGCATCTGCCAACTGTCGGGATAGTTGAGCTCGGCCCCCAGCCGCTGGGCTCGCAGCAGGGCCGCATACTCCTGCATCTCGGCCTGCTGTTGCAGGCGGATCTCGCCGGTCAGCCCCCACTCAGCCATCTCCAGCACGGCGTCCCCGTTGCGATCCGCCAGCAGGAAGAGCGCCGTCTCCTCCTCGTCGAGCCGCAGGGAGGGGGCGGCGGCGCGCCGGGCCAGGGACTCACCGGCCGCGAGATCCGCCACCCGGGCCGTGCTGGCCCTCAGTATGTATCCCTCCTGCTCCCCGACAAGCTCAAGGGGCGCCGCCAGCAGCAGGCCCGCAGGCAGCGTCAGGGTCGGGTTGCCCTGACCGCTCAGGATTGCACTCGTCTCCATGCCGGTGGCGCGCTGGCGCAGGCTCAGGGTAGCCCCGGATGCCAGCCGCTCGCCGATATCAATGGTCAGGGTCAGCTCGGCCCGGGTATGGGTCTGCTCCGGGGGCGTCACCGGCGGGGTGACAGGCGGCGGGATGACAGGCGGCGGGATGACGGGCGGTGTCACCGGAGGCGTGACCACGGGAGGGGTGACAACAGGAGGCGTGACCGGCACGTCGGGATCCTGGCCCTCGCTGCGGTTGTCATGGCAGGCACTCAGGACCAGCAGGCTGGCCAGCAGGAATATGGGTTTCATCGTGTTGATTGGAGTGGTCGGACAAGCCGGCGATTATCGAGTCAAATGCCAATCATTATCAATCGCTTCTTGGCGATATTTTTTTAGTCTGGCGCCAGGCAGGGTGATGGTCACCAGCAAGCCCCCCTGCTGGGTCACCGCCCTTGCAGCCCGTTGCGCCCGTCAACGACAGAGCCGCCCGCAGGCGGCTCTTTTCATCACAGGCAGGGCGAGTTGGCGGCCATCAGGCCCCTATGATGCCACCATCGTCCCGGGTGATGCGCAGCACGGCGGAGCGGGGAATGCTGGTGCCGCCGTCCGGGAAGTGGGAAGGTGCCAGCTCTTCACCCGGGTGCTGCACCCCGACGAACAGGGTGCGCCAGTCCGGGCTGAAGGTGAGCCCCGTGATCTCGCAAGCAATGGGGCCGGTCAGGAAGCGGCGCACCTCGCCGCTCGCCGGATCGGCGCACAGCATCTGGTTGTTGCCCATGCCGGCAAACTGCTTCTCGTTGGAGTAGTCGCCGTCGGTCTGGATCCAGAGCCGCCCCGCCTCGTCGAAGCCGATGCCGTCCGGGCTGTTGAACATGTTGTCCGGATGGATGTTGGCACTGCCCGCCATCAGCCCCTCTTTATGAACGCCGGGGTTGCCCGCCAGCAGGAAGAGATCCCACTCGAAGCTGTCACTGCCGTGATCGCCAGCGGTCGGGCGCCAGCGGATGATCTGGCCATAGGGGTTCTCGGCCCTGGGGTTGGCGCCATCCAGAGGTTGGTTCTCCTTGAGGCCGCGGTTCTTGTTGTTGGTCAGGGTGCAGTAAGCCTCGGCCCTGTGGGGATGCACGGCCACCCATTCCGGCCTGTCCATGGTGGTGGCGCCGAGCCGGGTCGCGGCCTCCCGGGCGAAGATGAGCACCTCCCCCTGATCGGCGAAGCCGTTCTCCCGGGTCAAACCGTTCTGGCCGTGCACCAGGGGTAGCCACTGGCCTGTGCCCTTGAGCTCCCCCTCCCTGGCGTCGAAGCGGGCCACATAGAGGGTGCCCTCATCCAGCAGATCCCGGTTGGCAGGGTCATTGCCCGGCGCCACCTTGTTCTTCGAGACGAAGCGATAGATGTGCTCCCCCCGCTCGTCATCGCCGAGGTAGACCACGGCGCGGCCATCCTGGTTGACGGTAAAGGCCGCGTTCTCATGCTTGAAGCGGCCAAGGGCGGTGCGCTTCTTCGGGGTGGAGGCGGGATCGCGCGGGTCTATCTCCACCACCCAGCCGAAGCGGTTCGGCTCCTGGGGGTGTTTGGCGAGATCGAAGCGCTCGTCGAACCTGTGCCAGCCAAAGCCCGCATCCTCGGCGGCCAGGCCGTAGCGGGTGGCACGCTGGTCCAGCACCGGCTTGCCCGCGCTGCCGAAGTAGCCGTTGAAGTTCTCCTCGCAGGTGAGGTAGGTGCCCCAGGGAGTCTGGCCGTTGGAACAGTTGTTGAAAGTGCCGAGGGCGGTGCGCCCCTCGGGATCGGCCTGGGTCTTGAGCAGGGCATGACCCGCCGCCGGGCCGCTCAGTGTCATGGGGGTGGTGGCCGTGATGCGGCGATTGAGGGCCCCCTTGGGGTTCGCCTGCCACTTGCCATCGGTGCGCGTCAGCTCCACCAGAGAAACCCCGTGGGCCGCCTGGGCCTTGGCGACGGCGCCGGCATCGAGCGCCTTGCCGCCATCCGCAAACAGGTATTCGTAGTTGGTGTATTCGTTGTTGACGGCGAGCAGGGCGCGATCCGGGCCCAGGGGGAAGAAGCTCATGCCGTCGTTGTTGTCGCCAAACTGGCGCGCCTGGGCCTTGGCGTCATTGCTCTGGGCGAAGGCGGGGGCATCGGCGAACAGGGCATCCCCCCAGGCGATCAGCACCTCGGCCTTGTAGCCGGGCGGCACCACTATGGCGTCGGCCACAGAGGCGGGCACGGCCTGGAAGCCCAGCAAAGGCTGGGTCGCGGCGGCCACGGCGCGGGCCACCGGGCTCGCGGCGAAGAAGGCCACCATGCTGGCGGCGCCGACTCCCTTCAAGAAGCCCCGGCGGCTGAGGCCAGCCTCGATCAGGCGGTTGAACTCAGGCTCCTGCTCCCTGGGATGGTTGGCACTGTCTCTCTCGTCAAAACGGCTCATCGGCTTTTCCTTGTTCTCTCTGCTGGCATCATGGCTCACGAATTTGCTCCGGCCACAGCATGGCGAGCATGTATTAAGCAATGATGACAATTGACACCCATTAGCGGCACACGCAGTCAGGAGGCCGGGCAGGCAGAGGGCTCAATGCAAGAGGGAGGCATTGCGCCTCCCTCTTGCCATCGATGTTGCCGCTAGCCTGTCAGCACTTCTTCAGGCTGACGTGCCAGTTGGCACCGGATTGCACCTGGTGCTTGGCGGCGAAGCTGTCCATGTTCAGCGCCACCGAGACCTGCAGCAGGCTGTTGAGGTAGATAAGCGGCTGCCCTTCCGGCACATCGCCGAAGCTGCTGACGTAGGGGGCCTTGCCCTCGTATTTGAGCGCATCCCCCTCGCTTATCCTGAAGCAGGCCTGGTCCCCCTTGTTGATCCCCGCCTTGGTCAGCAGGGCATCGTCGATATTGGTCCAGACGTTGCCGTACTGCACATCCAGGATGGGGATGGTGCCCTTCAGGGTGCCATCTTGCTCGGCCACCGCCGGCTGGTAGGGAATGGTCACCACCTCGGCGGGCAGCAGGGGCCCCACCTGCTCAAAACCGATGGCGCCGGAGGCGAGCCGCGCCCCCGTGTAGGCGTAGACGTCGCGACCGTGGAAGGTGTAGGACTTCTCGGAGCCCTTGAGCCGGTTGCGCTTCTCGTCTATCTGGCGCACCGCCTCTATGCCGAAGTGCTCGGCCACCAGGGTCAGGGTGCCGTTGTCAGGGGAGACTATGTAGTGGCCGCTCTTGGTCTTGAGCACCACAGACTTGCGATCCGTGCCGACACCCGGATCCACCACGCTCACGAAGACGGTGCCCTTGGGCCAGTAGTTGAGGGTCTGATAGAGGCGGTAGGACGCCTCCCAGATGTTGTAGGCCGGGATCTCGTGGGTCAGATCCTGCAGCGGCAGTGTCCTGTCCACCCCGAAGGCGACCCCCTTCATGGCGGAGACGGCGCCATCCTTGAGGCCGAAGTCGGTCTGGAACACCAGAGCCTCGCTTGCGAAGGCGCCAGCCCCCACCAGGGAGAGGGCGAGGACCAGGGCGCGGGGAAGGGTACGAATATCCATATCAGAACTCCTTGTGAGGATGCGACAGAGAAACAGAAATCTAGACGTCCAGAATGCCATTTCATATCTCCTTTGCAACCCCTGATGCCCGAATGGGGGGAAAAGAGTCGCCAATCCGGCCCGTGGGGGTGTATCCATGGTGCTGGCCAGGCAGAGTCACGGAGGCAGTGAGATGACGAAGACGGGAAGCAGCACACTTTTGCTGAGTCTGGGTGACAGGGAGAGCCGGGTAAGGCTCACCGGAGAGGATGGCGTCAGCCGGGAGTTCGTCCTGGCCCTGGGCCTGGATGCCATGACCCCGGGCTCCTTTCGCCGGGATCCACCGACGCCCCTCGAGCTGGAGCAGGCCATCCTGGTAGCGGAGGAACTGCTGACGCCCCTCGAGCTGGAGCAAGCCATCATGGTGGTGGAAGATGTGCTGATGCCCCTCGCGGCACATGTCCCGCCTCACCCTCTGGTAGAGCTGCACAGCCCAGTGCCCCTGGCAGAGGGACTCGGCAGCCATGAGTTGAGCCGGGAGAGCATAGAGAGGCTGTTCGGCCAGCTGGTCGCCATGGTGGAAGGGGATCCCCTGGCATCGGCCCAGTTGCCCAGAGATCGCCGTTTCGCCGCCGCCCTGCTGATCCTGCGGGAGTGGATGCACCATCTGGATGCCGGGAGCGTCGCTCTGGTCGACCAATGACGACGCCAGTCAGGAGGCGGGCTCGAAGCGCCTGCGCGAGAGAGCCCAGGCCAGCCCCAGGCTGATCAGCGTGCTGCCGACGGCGAGCAGATCCAGCGCCGCCAGCAAGCCGGCACCATCGCTCACCCAGCCCAGCAACACGGGCACCCAGTTCGCCACATAGGCGATCACATAGAAGAGGGAGACCAGTCGCGCATGGCTGGCGGGGGGCGCGATGCGATTGATCAGGGTCGCGCTGCCCACAAACACGGCCCCCTGGGCGTAACCGGCCACCAGCAGCCCGAGCCCCGCCAGCCAGCCCGGCAAACCGTGCACGGCACCGGCAAACAGCAGCACGCAGAGCGCCAGGGCCAGACAACCGCTTTGCAGGGTGTGGCGGGCATCGAGGCGACGCGCCCACAACTGGCAGAGCCCGGAGAACACCAGATAGGCCGCGATGAGATAGCCAAACAGCCCCAGATCCCTCATCCCCAGCAACTGGCTCACCACCTTGGGGCCTATTGCCAGCAGGCTGGCCGCCACCGCCCAGGCGGTGAAGAGCGCCAGGGCGCAGAGCAAGAACCCGGTCCCCGTGGCCCTGAGCCCCTCCCCCAGGGAGCCCCCGCCCTGCCCGCTCGCGGCGGGTGCCGCCATCCTGGCGCCCCTGGGCCAGCTCAGCACCAGCCCCGCGATGGCGCAGCCCGCCATCCCCAGGATCAGCACAAATGGCACCCGGGTCGGGTAGAAGTCCAGTTGCAGCGCCAGGCCGCTGAACACTGGCCCCAGCGCCAGCCCGGCGGTGAAGGAGAGGGTGGCGCTCAGGGCCGCCCGCTTGCCGCCGTCCTTGGGGCCAAAGCGCAGCAGCGCCACATTGGCGGCGCCGGTCAGGGCCCCAGTGCCTATCCCGGCCAGGACCCGCGCCAGCAGCAGCGACCAGAAGCTGTCGGCCAGGGAGAAGAGCAGGGCGCCCCCCGCGACCGCCAGCAGGGCGGGCAGTATCAGGGTGCGCAGATCCGCCACCCGTCCCGCCAGGTTGCCCACCCCGAACAGGGCGATCAGCACGCCCCCCGCATAGCCGCCATAGATGAGGCTGAGGCCGAGATCGCTCAGGGCCAGCGCCGCCTGGTAATGGGGATAGAGCGGGGTGGGCACGCTGCTGTTGAGCAGGGCCGACATCAGGGCCAGGGACAAAAACCAGAGCAGGCGGGGGCGAACATCGACCTCGCTGCCGTGAGCAGCAGTTGGGGCGCAGGGGGATGACATCAAGACTCCAATCACAGACAGGGGAACCGCTATCGGGAGCGACATCATAGCGATCCCGCTCGGCTCGGGCTGCGGCAGTTCTGCATCATGGCGATTCAAACTTGCATCACAGGGGCGCTTGCCCCGTACCGCCTTGAGTGCTCAGGTGCGGACGGGCGGCCTCTTGTGCTGCCGCCCCCGCTGACATCTAATACCCCGGCGCCAATCGGGCGTCCTGCTTGAGCGAGGAGCAAGCATGATCAACTGGGATGACGCCCGCTTCTTTCTGGCCCTGGCACGGCGGGGCAGCCTGCGCCGGGCCGGCCTCGAACTCGGGGTCGATCAGGCCACCGTTGGGCGGCGGGTCGGCCTCTTCGAGCAGCAGCTGGGGGCCAAGCTGTTTATCCGCACCCCCAGGCACTATCGGCTCAGCCCCCTTGGGGAGACGCTCCTGCCCCAGGCAGAGGCCATGGCACAGGCGGCCCTGGCCATGGATCGCGCGGCCAGCCAGGGGGAGCTGGAAGGAGAGATCTGCATCGCCACCACGGATACCCTGGCCCAGGGCTTCGTGCTGCCCGCCTTCAGCCTGCTGCGCCAGCGCCACCCCGGCATCCGCCTCAAGCTGCTGACCGCGGTCAGCGTGAGCGACATCCCCAATCAGGAGGCGGATCTGGCCATTCGCAGCCTGCGCCCCGAGCAGGGGGATCTGGTGGTCAAACGGCTCGCCACCATCAAGATGGGGCTCTACGCCTCCCCCGACTACCTGGCCCGCCGTGGCACGCCCCGCTCGGGCCAGGCGCTGCAACAGCACGACCTGCTGCTCTTTCCCAGGGAGCTGGTGGCCCGCCACTGGCTGAGCCTGTGCGGCGAACCTCTCCATGAGCCCAATGTGGTGTTGCAGAGCAATGCCCAGCTGGTGCTGATGGGGGCCGCCCGCCAGGGCCTCGGCATAGCGCTGCTCTCCACCTTCCTCGCCGAGGAGGACCCAGGCCTGGTGCGCCTGCTGCCTGACCAGCACGACCCCATCGACATCTGGATGGTGCTGCACCCGGATGTGCAGAAGACGGGACGGATGCGTGCCCTGGTGGCAGCACTGGAGGAGGTGTTCCAGCGCCATCAGGAGACCCAGCCCCCTGCCCTCCCCGCCACGCCGGCCCAAACGCACACTGATTGAGCGGTTATGCCCCCCATACGGGGCACTTTCTTCGCAGCGAACCATGCTAGAGTCCGCCGTTGTTTTTTCCTTAAATAACGGGACGTTACATGAAGAAGTTTGTTGTTTCATCTGGTGTCATTTTGATGGCGGGCTTGTTGACAGCTTGTGCAAGCGAGTCATCGCGCTCCCTGGAAGTGCCCAAGGTCGCCTCTTATCAGAGCCACTATCAGGGCACTCGCAGCCCCATCGCCGTCGGCAAGTTTGATAACCGCTCCAGCTACATGCGTGGCATCTTCTCCGACGGCGTTGACCGACTGGGCAGCCAGGCGAAAACCGTGCTGATCACCCATCTGCAGCAGACAGGCCGCTTCAGCGTGCTGGATCGCGACAACATGGAAGAGATCAAGGCGGAAGCCGGGATCAAGCAACAGGCCCAGCAGCTCAAGGGCGCCGACTATGTGGTCACAGGTGACGTCACCGAGTTTGGTCGCAAGGAGGTCGGTGATCATCAGCTGTTTGGCATACTGGGTCGCGGCAAGTCCCAGATCGCCTATGCCAAGGTCAACCTCAACATCGTCAAGGTCACCACCTCTGAAGTGGTCTTCTCGTCCCAGGGCGCCGGGGAGTACGAGCTCTCCAACCGCGAGATCGTCGGCTTCGGCGGCACCGCCAGCTACGACTCCACCCTGAACGGCAAGGTGCTGGATCTCGCCATTCGGGAAGCCGTCAACAACCTGGTGAACGGCATCGAGACCGGCGCCTGGCGCCCGGCCCAATGAGGAGAGACGAGATGACCATGTCCAAGCTTTCCCTGCTGCTGGCCAGCGGCCTGCTGCTGAGTGCCTGTGCCCAGGCACCAAAGACGCTCTACAACTGGGATCAGTACCAGGGGGTGGTTTACCAGCACATGCAGGGTGAGGACACCGGGGTCGAGGCCCAGATCGATGCGCTGGAGAAAAACCAGCAAGAGGCCAGCGCCAAGGGCCAGGCGGTTCCGCCCGGCTTCCACGCTCACCTGGGCATGCTCTATGCCCAGCTAGGCAAGGATACGCAGACCCGCGAGCAGTTCGAGACCGAGAAACGCCTCTTCCCCGAATCGGCACCCTTCATGAACTTCCTGATGTCCAACCAGAAGGGGGCGACCCAATGACACTGCGCACTTTCCTTGCCCTGATGCTGGGCACCCTGCTGCTGAGCGGCTGCGCAAAGGGCCCCGGCTACGACTACGGCAACTTCAAGGAGAGCAGACCGACCTCCATCCTGGTGTTGCCACCGGTGAATCACTCGCCTGATATCAAGGCGGGGGCCAGCCTGCAGTCCCAGATCACCTACCCGCTCGCCGAGTCCGGCTATTACGTGCTGCCGGTGGCGGTCACCAACGAGACCTTCCGGCAGAACGGGGTGACCGAGCCGACGGACATTCATGCCCTGCCCATCAAGAAGCTCCACGAGATCTACGGTGCCGATACCGCGCTGTACCTCGACATCAAGGACTACGGCACCAGCTATCTGGTCATCTCCAGCGAGACTGTGGTCACCGCCAGCGCCCGCCTGGTGGATCTGCGCACCGGCAAGCTGCTGTGGGAAGGCAGTGCCAGCGCCAGCAGTGCCGAACAGCAGAGCAATTCGGGAGGCGGCCTCATCGGCATGCTGGTGGTGGCTGTCGTCAACCAGATTGCCAATACCATCACCGACAAGGGCCATGAAATCGCCGGGATCACCAGCGTAAGGCTGCTCAGCGCCGACATGCCCAACGGCATTCTCCATGGCCCCTACTCACCGAAGTCCCAGACAAGGTAAGGCGCCGCGCCGCAATACGACAGAGGGCGTCATGCCCTCTTATTCCGCTACCACCACCAGTTTGCCCTTCCCTTGCCATTGCATGTGACGTGATCGTCTATCTTGTTGATATTGGCGGTTCATTTTTCGTGCACTGGTTGCTCGGCCCCCCAATTTCGTCTGGTGATGCCGGGCAAAATCAGTTACAAAAAGCCCACTGTCACCACCTGGGAGCGTCACGGCATGGCTGGATCACTGTTGCGCACCCTGCCCCGCAGGTGGCTGATGCGATTCTCACTCCTTTGCCTTGCGCTGGCGGGGCTGGGGCTGGTGTTCAACTACACCTACCTCAGCATCAGGCACGACATGCAGCTCATCACCGCCAAACAGCCGAACCTGTTCGAGCTGTTTTATCAGCGGGCCCGCATACTGGCACCGGAGAAACTGGCCAGCTTCATCGACAACAGCAGCATCAAGACCCCCATCTTCAGCGAGAACGGGGATGCGACTGCCTATGCCTATGGCTATGATCTCGCCACCCTGGCTCGCTTGGCTGTCATTCCCATACTGCCGCCCGCCAACCAGATGCTCAGCACCTACCAATACCTGCTCTCCTACCCCGAGGTCCTCAACCTCTACGCCTTCTATAACGATCGGCGCATGCTTGGCATGGTGGGTGACAAGCGGATGCTTCCGGGCGAGCTGCAGCCGGTCAACACCAACCTCAATGACATAGAGCCCTGGACCCACTATTTCGGCTGCGCCGCCTTCGCCGCCACCCATGTTCCCTGCAGCACGGATGAGGCTCAGGTATCCGACATCTACACCGATACCTTCACCGGGTTGAAGACCATCACCCTCTACTTCCCCTTCGTCTTTTACGATCCGGCGCTAGCGGACTACCGCTATGGCCTGACGGGCATAGACATCGCCATCGACGAGGCATTCAAGGATGTGTTGCGCCCCTTCGAGAGTCTCAACCCGACCCGGACTGTCCTCTCCTTCGAGGAGGTGGAGCCCTGCCGCCCCTGGCATATCTGCCTGAATACCCGCTTCATGCGGACCAAGGCCGGCAACGACCTCTTTCTCAAGTGGTCATACAGCTACGGCGATGTCGTCCGTGCCGTGCTCTATGGCCCGGCCTTCAAGCTCTATCTGATCGTCCTGCTGCTGCTCATGCTGACGGGCCGTGGCATCTACGGCCGCCTGCGCACCCTGGCACTGACAGATCACCTGACCCGGCTGCCGCGACGGGACATCCTGGAACAAGCCCTGCTGAAGGAATACGACTTCCTGATGCTGCTGGACATAGACAACTTCAAGTCCATCAACGACACCCATGGCCACGGGGTGGGAGATCTGGCCCTCGTCGCCTTCGCCCGTCATCTGACGACCAACATGCGCAAGGGGGACAAGGCCATCCGCTGGGGGGGCGAGGAGTTTATCATCCTCTACAAGGGGCTCAATGACAGGGCCAGCATGCGCCAGGCCGTGACCCGCCTGCTGGCATCACAGCTTCAGATCCCGGAGCTGCCCGCCCCCATCACCTTCTCGGCGGGCGTCATCCGCATCCGCGATTACCTGACCGTCGCCGAGGCCACCGATCTCGCCGATGCGCTGCTCTACCACGTCAAGCAGCATGGCAAGCACAACATCGCCTATTACCAGGGGCAGGAGATCAGGCTGATCCGAGACCCGGGCACCAACCCGGTCACCTGATCGGCTCGACTTCTGCCGCGCCCCCTCTATCTGCTACCATCCCGGCCACGATCATTGTTCCCGTCACGGCCCTGGCCGCGATAACCCCACACTGGTGTCCTATGTCCATTGCCTCCTTTGCCGAACTGGCCCTCTCCCCCCGCCTGCAGCAGACCTTGCGCGAGCTGGGTTATGCCGCGCCTACCCCCATTCAGGCCAGCGCCATCCCCCTCATTCTGGCGGGGCGGGATCTGATGGCGGGGGCCCAGACTGGCACCGGCAAGACCGCCGCCTTCGTGCTGCCCTTGCTGGAGCAGCTGATGCAGCAGCCGCAAACCAGCTCCTCCCGCCCCATTCGCGCCCTGGTGCTGGTGCCGACCCGCGAGCTGGCGGTGCAGGTCTTTGAGAGCGTGGCGCGCTACGGGCAGGGCACTAGCCTCACCAGCGCCCTGGTCTATGGCGGGGTCAGCATCGCCGCCCAGGTGGAGGCGCTTCAAGCCGGGGTGGATATCCTGATTGCCACCCCGGGCCGATTGCTCGACCATCTGCGCCAGGGGGCGCTGAGCCTTGGGAGCCTCCGCCATCTGGTGTTCGACGAGGCGGACCGCATGCTCGACATGGGCTTTATGGACGAGATCAAGGCTCTGCTCAGACAGATACCGACGGATCGCCAGACCCTGCTGTTTTCGGCCACCTGCGACGACAACCTGTTTGCCTTGAGCCGCGTGCTCTTGCGCGACCCCGAGCTTATCGAAGTGGCACCGCGCAACACCACGGTGGCCGAGGTGGAGCAGCGGGTCTATGCGGTGGATGGGGAACGCAAGCTGGCGCTGGTGGAGCACCTGATCAAGGTGAAGGGTTGGGCTCCTGTGCTCATCTTCAGCCGCACCCGCCAGGGGGCCGACAAGCTGGCCCAGCAGCTCGGCAAGGCGGGCATCAATGCGCTCGCCTTCCATGGGGATCTGTCGCAGAGCGCGCGGGAGAAAGTGCTGCTGGAGTTTCGCGCGGGCACCTTGCAGGCCCTGGTCGCCACCGACGTGGCGGCCCGCGGGCTGGATATCAGCGATCTCAACTACGTGATCAATCTGGAGTTTCCCCATCAGCCTGAGGATTACGTCCACCGCATAGGGCGCACCGGCCGCGCCGGTAACAAGGGGCTCGCCATCACCTTGTTCAGCCCGGAAGATGCGCCCCTGCTGGAGAAGGTGGAAGCCGTGCTCGACACCCGATTGCCCCAGCAGTGGTTCCCGGGTTTTGAGCCCGATCTCACCCGCTTCGACCCCGAGCCGCGCCGCAGCGGCAAGGGCGCCCAGAAGCAGAAGGCCAGAAAGCAGGCGCTCGCGGGTGGCAAGGGTCGCAAAGGCTGACCCCTGAGACACTTTCGGAGCCAGCCGGGTGCTCCCCGCCTGACACAGTGACCTGGCTCGGGCTTCCCTGCGCCCCCTTGCTCTCTCCCCCTTGATTAGGCCGCCCCAGAGCGGCCCCTTTGCCACAATCTGCTACAAAAGAGGTAGTAAAGGGGCACACTCTGGCCACAAACCGGGTGTGCAATAGGGACATGGACAAGGAGAACCCCATGAAAACCGCATCCCTCCGCTGGACCCTGCCCCTGACCCTCACCCTGATCTGGCTGCTTGGCTTGACCCAGTGGCCCACGGGCCTATGGCCCTGGCGCCATGAACTGCTGATCCTGACCGGCTTGCTTGGCCTCGGCGCCATGACCCTCTCCCTGCTGCTGGCTCTGCGCCTGCCGAGGCTAGAAGTCTGGTGCGGCGGGCTGGATCGCATGTTGCACCTGCATCGCAGCAGCGCCCTCTGGGCCAGCAGCACCCTGGTTGCCCACTGGCTGCTGGTGGAAGCGCCCAAGTGGGCCGTCGCCGCCGACTGGCTGACTCGCCCGGCGCGCCGCGGTGCTGGTGCTGGTGCTGGTGCTGGTGCTGGTGCTGGTGCTGGTGCTGGTGCTGGTGCTGGTGCTGGTGCTGGTGCTGGCAACGATGCCCTGTGGCACAGCCTCGGCAATACCCTGGGTGAATGGAGTTTCTATCTGTTGATCGCCCTGGTGGTGGTCAGCCTGCTTGCCGTGGTGCGCTACGAGCGCTTCAAGGTGGTCCACCGGCTGGCCCCCGTCATCTACCTGATGGGCTGGCTGCACGCACTCTGCCTGCTGCCGCGCATCGGCGTCATGACACCGGTCGGCCTGACCTTGCTCATCGGCGGCGGGTTGGGGGCCATGGGGGCGCTCTACTCCCTGTTTGGGCGGGTGGGCCAGAATGCGCGCCACCAGGGAACCGTGATCACTCTCACCCCTCTGGATGAACGTACCCTGGAGATCAGGATTGCCCTTGCCACCGCCCTTCGCCACTACAATCCGGGCCAGTTCGCCTTCTTCGACTTCGCCGGGCGCGGCGAGCCCCACCCCTATACCCTGGTGGACGTCTCGGCGGATGGCCTCACCCTGACCCTGGCCGTACGTGCCCTCGGGGATCACACCCGCTGGCTGCACCAGCACCTCAAGGTGGGGGATGGGGTCACGGTGACAGGCCCCTATGGTGCCTTCGCCCTGCCCGACTCTGCCCCCGCCCTCTGGATGGGCGCCGGCATCGGCATCACCCCCTTCGTCGCCTGGCTGGAGGCCCTGGTGCGCCGTGGTGAGCAACGCCCCGGCACCACCTTGCTGCAATGCGCCCCCACGGCCGAGGCCGCCCCCTATCACGCCCATCTGGCCGAGCTGTGTCGCCGGGCCGAGATCGATTACCGGCTGCATCTGGAGTCCGAGCTCGGTCGGCTGGATCTGGCCGCACTCGGGGCGCGGCAACGGGCCCCCGTCTGGTTCTGCGGCCCCGAGCCCATGGCGCAGACTCTGGATGCCCACCTGACATCGCCACTGCATCGGGAGCTGTTCCGCTTTCGTTAACCTTCGACACACCTCACCGCTTCACCCGAGACATCAAAAGGGCTTCCCGAGGGAAGCCCTTATCGTCACCCAGCCGGTATCAGTCGCGGCTTACCGTGAGCGTCACAAAGCCACGGTTGTTCTCGTAATATCCCCAGGCATCGTTGGCAAAACAGTAGAGATAGCCGCTCTTGGTCGGCGTGATGCTGGCCTCTTTGCCGATCACAAAGGTGCTGGGCCGCGCCGGGGTGCCATCGTTGTCCGGGTTACCCGCATCCGCCACCACCCCTATCAAGGCAAACCATTCCGCATCTTCCAGCCGCTTGGTAGCAGAAACATTGGCCTGACTGTTGCGAGTCACTATGCCGTAGAAGCGCTCGATCTTGCCAAGCGCATCACCCAACAGGTGTGCAAGCGCCTTGTCGCGCACCCCCTCTGGGCCCGCCGGCACGTGGGAGTCCTGCCACTCACCATGAGCGCTGAAGTGGTAATGGCGGCCTGCCTCCAGATAGATACCTGTCCAATACCATGGATGGCGGGCATAGACATCCAGGGTGATCGACCCCTCCGTTGACCACTCCTTGGTTGGCAGATAGGGAAGCTGATTGATGGGAGATAGCTTGCGCCGATCATCCACTGACTTGTGGATCTCGGCGGATTGAAGATTCGGCAAGCTGCGCGGGGATGTGAGCAAGAGCTTCATCAGGCCGATATGAGATTCATGTAGCAGGCCGGCAGGATCGGGAACAATCTGTGAACCAGCAGACTCCCTGAACACCAATCCACACTGGCCAACCTCCTCCATCATCCAGGCCAGAGTGATATCGGAAAGCCCGTGTTCCTTGTAGCCGCCCCCCACGTCGCTATGAACCCCGGCAAACCAGATCTGCTGCATGTCTCGCCCTGGGGCCGGATCCCAGAGGGTCGGCGTGAAGCTGCCTCGTTTCTCGTCGATGGCGACGGCATGGCGCGCCGTCTTGATATGCTTGCCAAGCTGGACGTCGTGAAAACGGTAGTTGTCGGGACGGTCGAGCAAGTTCAGCAATCCCTTGTCATCGGGAATACCGAGAGCGCCGACAGTATCCCATACCCCAATGAAGCGGATAGCCTGAGAGTCCGGATAAAAGGCGAGATCCGCCAAGAGCTGCTTCTTGCGATACCCCTGATCGTAAATCCGCTCCACCACCTCGCCCATCCCTTCGTCAGAGGCGAATCGGACTATGCCGCATCGCCCAATCATGCCCCCGAGGCTACGGGCCGTGAACGCACCACGACTAAAACCAAACAAGAAAAGTTCATCTCCTTCTTGGTAGTGAGTCGCCAACCATTGATAACAGTCACGAATATCTTCACTGAGCCCAAGCCCGATCGTGCCTCCCATCACCTTGTCGACCAGACCACCACTGCCAACCCCGCTCTGGTAACGTGTGAGCTGGGTTTCGTCACAGCGCAGGGCATTGAAGATTTTGAATACATTGGTAGGCGCCAGCACACCGCCATCTTTGTTGTCTTCGCTGTTCCAGGTTCCATCGCAGCAAACAATCAATTTTCTAGCCATCACGCACTCCTTACGCGGGGATATCACGGTTACCACCTCGGTACCGTATGACGCTTTATGCTAGTCCATCCCTTGACGATCCCACCGCTGACAAACCACGTTTTCTCTTCTATGAGCACAAACCAGTAATACCTCCTTCTATGAAGAGATAAAGGCCGGGCACTGCTGCACCGGCCTTTTCGGGTCATTTTCGCCATGGGCTGACTATCCTCAACAGGGTCTTGTGCCCAACGTGGAGCTACCCATGGATCGCTACTACAAACACCTGGCCATCAGCGGCCTCATCTCCTTCGGAGGCCTTGCTCTGATACTGCTGCTGCAAACCATCCCCCTCATTTCCAACATCATGACCGCCATCTTCTTTGCCGGATCGGTGGGGGCCGTCATCAACAACTATTACCGCCTCGCCAGGCTGCACGACAGCGGTGCCATCGCCCACATCAGCCAACCCCGGGTGATCGTGACGCAGTTTTATGTCTCACTGCTCTTTTCCGGCATTCTCGGCTTTATCGCCTACGGGCTCTTTGCCAGCAGCCTGCTGCAGGGGGACCTGTTTCCCAAGTTCAAACACATGGAGCACCCCTATGTCTCCTTGCAGACCCTGCTGACCCTGGCCTCTCCTGCGACCAATCTGGATGCCGCCAAAGCCGTCATCTGGGCCTTTATCGCCGGTTTTTCCGAGCGATTCGTCCCCAATGCCATCGACGCCCTCACCAAGGCAGTCCCCCCTTCCGGGCAAGATGCCCCCGGATAAAGGCACGGGCGAGCAGGAGCATTGCCACCCTGGGTACAGACCGGGCTGCCCAGCATCCGGATGAAACACGCTGGCGCCGCCTGTTGTTCTCGTATCGCCATAACAGACATGCTCCTCGCTCCCTTGGTGTCAACGCAGCACCAAGGCATCATGACCCCGCCCCTCATTCAGATATTGATGCAGCTTGAATGAATCAATATCATCTCGCGGCCCTCTGGTCATGGATTCGGATGTTGTATGTCCTTTGAGAAAAAACACGGTGATTTCATCTTCAATGTGCAGGATCACCTGGTCACCTGTGAGCTGATCGGCCCTTTCAATGAAGAGGGTATGCTGGCGTGGGTTGCGGAGATAAAGCGCGTGGTGGAGAGCCTCGACGGGAAGCGCTTCTGCGCCCTGGTGGACCATCGCCAGCACCAGGGGGTGGTGCAGTCCGCGCTGCACCATCTGCAGGATATATATTCGTGGCTTGCCCAGAAGAACCTGGTGGCCATCGCCTCCCTCTATTCGGCCCAGGTGATCCATCACATCGCCCTCTCCTGCATGTCCCCCATCCATCCCGGCCACATTCAGGGGTTCAACAGCCATCAGGAGGCCATCGCCTGGCTTGATGCGCAGTATGATTCGGACTAATCAGCGAAAGCCATTCACCCCTCCCGCTCGTTGTGATGCACGGGGGAAGGGCTGGGATGAGGGAAGGTAAATGCCGGGGTTTCACAGGCTCAGCGCCAACCGGCCAGCGCAATAGGCTGATGCCGAGCCTGTGAAGCCCAACATACGAGAACGATATAGAAGGCAAACCCCACGCTATCTTGGGTCGATGAACGCAGCGGCATCGCCTGTCTACCACCTAGCGTTTGAGCCACAAAAAAGCGGAATCCTCTCGGCAACCCCTGGCCCCGCTCGCCCGAATACCCTTCGCTATTCAAACCTGCGGCCCTAAACTTCATGCCTTGGCAAGACGCTATGTGCCTGGAGAGATATGACACCCCCACATGAAATGGCACTGATCCGTTGCGAACAAGACTCGCCCTATTTGGCGCGGCTGGAGCAGCTGTTCCAATCGGCGTGGCCAGACTTTCTGTTTCGCGATACTTACACCAAAAATGCGCGCTTGCCGCCTGTGCTGGTTGCAGTCATGAATGAGGTGGTGATGGGAGGGTTAGCTTACTCTCGCTTCAAGGAGCCCCATCGCAGCGGTGAAGTCATCTGGATCAATGCCGTGTTTGTCAGTGCAGAATACCGGGGTAAAGGCCTTGCCAGCCGACTCATCAATGCCGGTGTGTCACAGGTATTGGCATCGTCACAAGACTATCTCTATGCCTATACGAATGTCCCGGCACTGTATCAATCCTTGGGGTGGTCAGAGGTGGCTATTGAATGCGCGCCAGATCACAAGGTCATGGGCATTTCACTCAAGCCCCGGCTATCCGAATAAAAAGCGTCGAGGAAAACAGCCAGGATCCGCTGGGGAATAGGTGCAACTCCCTGTGTTTATCTGCCCCAAAACGACGACGCCATCTTGGGTGAGCTGCACTTCCGCCGCCCGCACGCTACCGCCCCAGAAGCTCGCCACCAGTATCAAGGCTCCTGCCAACCCGTATTTGATCCACGATTTCATCGTCTTGCTCCCCTCTCTTTGGCCCCTTGTCACCCCAGTGGCAAGCAGTCCTTTAGTCAGTGGGCAGAAGATAGGGGGGATTTGTGAGGGAAAAATGAGGCTGTGTGAAGAGAAGGTGAAGTCTGGGGGAAATATGGGGAAGCCATCATCACCAGCCCCGCAAGACGCGATATAGCAGGCCAGCCCCAAACCACGTAGGGACGATTAGCGCAGCCTAATCGTCCGTATACAGCTGCGCACTGAGTCATGGCAAGACAGGCAGGATACCCTGGAGTCAGCGACTTCTCGGCGACCTCCTTTTCGCTATTCGAACCTGCGGGCCTGCAGAGATGGGGACTCCGGGATATTCCAAACTCCCATGTTTTTCGGACAAGCAAGCTCCCCCAAAGGGGAGACACATGATGCTGATATGCCACATGCTATTGATACCTGCTGGCATCTCGATATAACTCTGCATCTAGATTTTGGCTTTTTACCATCCTTTATTAAGGATATACAGCAGAGACTACTGACAACACCATTTATAGCGACATTAAATATAAATTCACAACTGCACTTGGCAGACTAAAAACTCCTTTCATAATATTTATTCGAACTGCAAAAAGATGGTCGTTCGGTCACATTGCAACATGATCTTTTTATGCGCGGAGATAAATCATGAACATCAAAGAAGTAATGAATTCCGTTAAAGGGAAAATAAGACTCGACGCACTTGACCAAAAAATATATAGCGATGCCATTGATGAAGATGGCAATCAATATGTTGATATTGTAATGGAGGGTGGCGGCGTATTAGGTGTCGCATTGATCGGATATCTTTATACCCTAGAAGAGGCCGGAATCAGATTTGGTAGCATAGGGGGGACTTCTGCTGGCTCAATAGCGGCAATGCTTTTAGCTGCCTGCGGGTCACCATCAGAACGCAAATCAGAAAAAATAATCGATTTGATTGCCGACATGCCAATATCGAGTTTTGTGGATGGCAAGCAGGATGGGGATAACGATCCTCGAGAGTTCATTGACCAAATAATGCATTACTTCAAAAGCAAGGATGCTAACGTATTTTATACTGCATTCAAAGCATATCAAATAAAAGACAATATTGAAATAATGATGGGTCTGAATAGAGGAAATAAATTCCAGGCATGGATGGAATCAAAACTGAATAATTTCGGTGTTAGGAACACATCTGAACTCTATAATAAGATGCACACACCTCCTCCTGGCTACCAAAGGCGTATTGAAAATAACAGGCATTATGAAGACCAAATCATAGCAGGAGAGGTGAGTGTAACCAACAACCAGTTTGCTGTAATCACTGCAGATGTCAGCTCAGAAATGCGAGTAGACTTCCCAAGAATGGCTGAATTATATTGGGATGATAACAAAAATATAAATCCAGCCATATTTGTAAGGTGCTCAATGTCTATTCCATTATTCTTCAAGCCTTATAAAATATCTGGCCATGGCTTGGGGGGAATCAGACTTAGTAAGTGGAACTTAAATTCAGAGACTAGGAGCGTAGCTAGTAGAAAAAACTTCCCTCCCGATTACTTCTACTTTGTCGATGGTGGGGTGATATCCAACTTCCCAATTGACATATTCCATAAGAATGGCTTCGTGCCAACAAAACCAACGTTTGGCGTGAAACTTCAACTTGATGATAGACTGACCAACATAAAGACCCTCCCTGATTATTTAGCCGCCATATTTGATACCGCCCGACATGCATTAGAACATGAATTCATAAAAAACAATAAAGATTATACGAATCTGGTCTCACATATAGATACAGGGGATGTCGGCTGGTTGGATTTTGATATGGGCGATGAAGATAAAACAAAACTGTTTACATATGGCACTGAGGCCGCATTGTCGTTTCTCAGGAATTTCAAGTGGGATGATTATAAGGACATCAGAAAGGGGTTATTAAAATCATCCTTGGCTACACCCTGACTTATCGCTGTATTTAAAATAAAATCGCGTCACACACCAGAGGGTATCTACAAATACAGCACATTGATAAAAACCCACCTGCATGGCAGGTGGGTTTTTCTTTGTTATTACCAGGCTAATCAGTGAAGACTGCAATCACCCCAACGGCGGCGTGCGCGGCGGTACCCTGCGCTTGCTGCCGGTAGACTCGAAGGCCGAGGCGACGCGCAGCAGGTTATTGTCGTCATAGGCGCGACCGGCGAAGGTCAGCCCCACCGGCATGCCGATATCGGCCATCACCCCCATGGGGACTGTGACGGTCGGCACGCCGAGATGGCGGATGGCGAGGTTACCGTTGGCAACCCAGATGCCGTTGCTCCAGGCGATGTCGGCAGAGGCCGGATTCACATCCGCATCGGCGGGACCGACGTCGGCCACGGTCGGGAAGAGCACGGCGTCGAGCTTGAGCCCGTCCATCCAGTCCTCCAAGTCCAGCTTGCGGGTCTGCTCCAGACCGCGCAGGCCGTCCGGCACTGTGGGGATCTCGTCCCAGGATTTGATGCCGCGCTTGGCCATATTGACGTACTCGTCCATGCCGGCCGCCAGATCGCCCTCGCGGTTCGGCAGTGTGCCCGGATCGTGGGGGAAGATCTTGGGGCCATCGACATCGGCGAGCTTATTGAGCTTGGGATCGCCGTTGGCACGCAGGAAGTCGTCAAAGGCCCAGCCGGAGAGCTCCCACAGCTCGTCGTTGAGAAACTCCGGGCTCACTATGCCGCGGTTGAACACGGTCGGCGCGCCCGGTCTGTCCCCTTCGCAGTTGGAGACCAGGGGGAAGTCTACTTCGATGACTTCGGCGCCAGCGGCTTCCAGCGCCTTGCGTGCCTGTTCCCAGAGGGCAATCACGGAGTCGCGGGTATGGATGCGCTGACCGGTCGGGCCGCCGATGCCGGGGTGCTCGCTGGTGCCGGCCAGTTCATCCTTGTTGATAAACATGCGCGGCACGCCGAGGCGCTTGCCCTTGAGGGCATCGGGCTTGGCGGCGAGATCCAGATAGGAAGCCGGGCGCACTTCCGAGGCCTTGGGGATTTGCACCCAGGGCTGCAGGCGCCAGAGATCCCCACGGGTGTCGGCATCGTCGGCGACCACCACATCCAGCACTTCCAAAAGGTCTGCCATGGTGCGGGCATAGGGCACCACCACGTCCATGGTCGGGGTCAGGGGCCAGTTGCCGCGCACCGAGATGACGCCACGGGATGGGGTATAGGCACAGAGGCCGTTGTTGGAAGCCGGGCCACGGCCGCTCGACCAGGTCTCTTCGGCGAGACCAAAGGCGGCGAAGCTGGCGGCGGTGGCGGTGCCGGCACCGTTGGAGGAGCCGGAGGCAAAGGGCGCGGTGAGATACTCCGCGTTATAAGGGCTCTCGGCACGGCCATAGACGCCGCGCTGCATGCCGCCATTGGCCATCGGCGGCATATTGGTCTTGCCAAGGCAGATGGCACCGGCGGCGCGCAGCCGCTCAACGGTAAAGGCATCGCGCTGGGCCACCAGATCCTTGAAGGCCGGGCTGCCGGAGGCGGCGGTCAGCCCCTTGACCAGATAGCTGTCTTTGGCGGTGTAGGGGATGCCATCGAGCGGACCCAGGGTCTCGCCACGGGCACGGCGGGCATCGGAGGCTTGCGCTTCTTTCAGCGCATCGGGATTGGCGACCACCACGGCGTTGAGTTTGGTGGCAGTCTCGGGGCCGTTGTAGGCCTCGATACGGGCCAGATAGGCCTTGACCAGTTCGACCGCTGTGGTGCGGCCTGCTTCGAGCGCGGCACGCAGCTCGGCAATGGAAACCTCTGTCACTTCGATCATTTGGGATCTCCTGTAAAAGGGTGACTGTTTGTCATGATGATCGCCGCATCTGCGCCTGCGACCATCACACTATCAAGCGATAAAACCCCACGGCGTGGGGTTTTGAATACCAACTGGAACCGGTTTACGACCCGTCGCGAGAGGTCGGAAGCTCAGTGAAGAGCAGCACAGGAACCGGAGCGTATAAACATACGTGAGCCCTCGGTTTCACATAAGCGAGCTGCACATGAGCCTTGATCACGGCCTCGCAGCAGGATCGTCATCCGGTTCTTACTGGCCGGAGGGGATCTGCTGAGTAATGCAGTGAATATTGCCACCCCCCAGCAGGATTTCCCGGGCCGGCACGCCGACCACTTTATGCTCGGGGAAGATCTCTTCCAGAATGCGCTGGGCTTCGCCATCGGTGGCAGCATCCAGCAGCGGATAGACGATGCTGCCGTTGGTGATGAGGAAGTTCACATAGGAACCGGCCAGACGACCTTCGGCCTCGCGCGGCACACCGCTGCCGCTCTCGACACCGGCGGACTCTTCCTCGGTGCAGTAGAGCGGGCCCGGCTGGGGCAGCTTCCACACTTTCAGCTTGCGACCCTTGGCGTCAACGGCCGCTTCCAGCACCTTGAGGGCAGCCAGGGAGCGCTCGTATTGCGGATCTGTCTGGTCGTCGGTCCAGTGCAGGGCCACTTCACCCGGGCGCACGAAGCAGCAGATGTTGTCGATGTGGCCGTCGGTCTCGTCCATGTAGACGCCTTCATCCAGCCAGATAAAGCTCTTCACCCCCAGATAGTCGCGTAAGTAAGCTTCGATCTGATCCTTGCTCAGGTGCGGGTTGCGGTTCTCGTTGAGCAGGCACTCGGCTGTGGTCATGCAGGTGCCTTCGCCGTCCACATGGATGGAGCCCCCTTCCAGAATGAGCGGCGCGTCGTAGCGATCCATGCCGTGCTGCTCCAGCATCCGGGCTGCCACTTCCTCATCCTGATTCCAGGGGTAGTAGAGACAGCCCTTGTGGCCGCCCCAGGCGTTGAAACCCCAATCCACCCCACGGCACTCGCCGGCAGCGTTGGTGACCACGGTCGGGCCTGTATCGCGGGCCCAGCAGTCATCGCTGTTCATCTCCACCAGGGTGACGTGGGCGGGCATGATGGCGCGGGCCTGCTCCATGAACTGGGCGGGGACCCCCATAAAGACAGGGGTGGCCTGACCTATGGCATCCGCCACCTTGGCGAAGGTGGCCTGCGCGAAGCGACCGGCCTCCCGCCAGTTGTCCGGGCGGAACGGCCAGATCATCCAGACGGCCTGCTGGTGCGCCCACTCGGCGGGCATGGTGAAGCCGTCGGCGGCCGGAATGGAGTTGATGGTCTTGATGCTCATCGCAAGGCTCCTTGCATGGATTGAGGCCCCCACATTGACCTGGGAACCCTGAAAAAATAAGAGTGGGTCGCAGTGTAAGAAGTTGCGTGCCCATCCATCAAATGAATAGGATGGATTGTCCCATAAACACGGCGAATAATCCCCCCATGAAACTGCACCAGCTCGACCTCAATCTGCTGCTCGCCCTTGACGCCCTGATGACGCAAGGCAGCGTGACCCGCGCCGCCGAGTCGCTCTTTATCAGCCAGCCCGCCATGAGCCACGCCCTCAATCGCCTGCGGGCCTTCTTTGACGATCCGCTGCTGGTGCGTACGCCCCAGGGGATGCTGCCGACCCCCCGGGCCCAGCGGCTGCATCTGGGGGTGCAGCAGGTGCTGCGGCTGCTGGAGCAGCAGCTCTCCGAGGAGGATCTGTTCGAGCCGCGCCAGTCGAAACGCCGCTTCGTGCTCTGCACCACGGACTACGTGGAGTGCGTGCTGATCCCGCCCCTCATCCAGCGCCTCAGGAAGCTGGCCCCCGGGGTCACCATAGAGATCCGCATACTGCGCGACACCCTGCCGGAGGCGGAGCTGGCGAGCGGCGAAATCGATCTGGTGCTGGGGTTTGACGAGTACATGCAGGTGCCGGGGTATCTCGGCAAGGAGACCTGGCTCACCGAGCCCCTGGCCGGACTGGTGCGCGCCACCCTGGAGCTGGAGGAGGAGCGCATCACCCTAGCGCAGCTGATTGACATGCCCCACGTATTCCACTCGCCGCTGGGCACCTCGGAGGCGAGCCTGGACAGCTACCTGAAGAGCCTGGGCCATAGCCGCACCATCTCGGTCAACAGCCAGAGCTATATGTCCGCCGCCGCCATCGTCAGCCAGAGCGACCACCTCTTGGTGCTGCCGAGCATGGTGGCCGAGCTGCTCGCCAACCACTGGCCGCTGAAAAGCCTGCCCCTGCCGGCGGACGTGCCGGATTACCATCTCAACTGCGTCTGGCACCCGGTGCATGCGCAACAACCGGCCTTGATCTGGTTGAAGGCGTTGATGAAGGAGCTGGTGAGTCCTCAATAAAAGGGACATACAAACTGCGTCTGGCACACTCAATCACCATGCCCAACAGCCCGCCCTGATATGGCTGAAGGACCTGATGAAGGAGCTGGTGAGCCCTGACTAATCCCCCTCATCCCCAGCCCTTCTCCCGCGAGGGGAGAAGGGAGCAGAGACCTGGTCTGTGGAAAAATCTTGGCAACCAACAGGTGGACTCCCTTGCTAGCCTCGTCTCGACCCGCTACTCGATCGGTTCCCTCTCCCTCCGGGAAAGGGCCAGGGTGAGGGGAAGCGTTCACCTCGCCTCTGAGGCGACCGGCAGCTCCCCGCGGGCGATGGCGGCCAGCAGCAGGGCGTGATCTTCCCGGGTGCGCTGGCCATAGGCCACGGCGAAGTCGGCGATGGCCTCATCCATCACCTCCGACTTGCCGAGGTAGCCGGCGATCTGGGCCGCATCCCCGGACTTGGCATGGGCCAGCGCCAGTGCCCAGCCGCACAGCTGGCAATACTCGACGAAGTGGCGGGGCTTGACCATGCCAGGAGTGATGTCGATGCCCCCCTTCATGTCCCGCAGTTGGCGCACGTAGAAGTGACGGCCCCTGAGATCGCACCAGCCGAGGAAGATATCCGGCGATCCCTGGATCATCCGCTGGCCCCGCACCACCCGCCGCCCCTGGTTGCCGCTGTCGTCTTCCGAGGTGAAATAGGGGGCCAGCACCGAGGGTTGCGCCTCCTTGACCTGCAAGAAGAGGGGATCGTCATCGTCGGCGCCGGTCAGCAGGATCACCCAGCAGCGGGTGCCCACGCTGCCCACCCCCACCACCTTGCGCGCCACGTCCACGACCCTGTAGCGGCGCAGCAGTATGCGCCTGTCCTCCGGCAGGGAGGCGAGATAGGCCTCCAGCAACTCGCCGAGCACCTCATAGACGGCCTCCCCGTCCTCGGTATGAGTCTCGCGGATGACGAAGGGGTGGAGCTCGCGGATCCTGTGCTGATCGTCCACCAGATCCGTCATCTTGCCGAGCACCTGCAGGTGGTTGCGGCCCCGGGCCTTGGCGAAGGTGGCCTTGACCCTTCTGTGGGCATCGACGGAGAAGGCATCGAGCACCGAGGCCTGTTCGATGTGATCGTACCAGACCCTCATAAAGCCCATCTTGCCGTATTCCCGCAGCTTGGTGCGGTAGCCGGTTGCTATCATCTTGGCCGCCTCCCGCTGGCGGGCGGCATCGGCCCCCAGGTACTCGGCCGCCACCAGGGCACTGGCGGCCAGGCGCTTGAGATCCCACTCCCAGGGGCCGAGGTGGGTCTCATCGAAGTCGTTGATGGCTAGCACCAGGTTGCGCTCGGCGCTCGCATAGAGGCCGATGTTGGCGACATGCATGTCACCACAGGCCTGGACCATGAGGCCGGAGTGGGGGGTGGCGACGAGATCTCCCGCCATGATGGCGGCCGCACCGCGCAGGAAGGCGAAGGGGGACTCCTGCATCCTGGCATGGCGCACCGGCACCAGCTGCTTCAAGCGAGTGGTGGCCTGGGCCTTGAGCACGGCGATGGGATCCCTGTCATAGGGCGCGGGCGGCAGCCAGGAGTGAGCTTCGCGAGGAAACTGTTCCCGCAGGGCCTTGCCGGCGGCGAACCGCTGCGCGATGGAGAGCCGTGGCGTGGTGAAGTGCGCCAGTATCGCCCGAGACGTTGCCTTTCTGGTCATTCCCTTTCCTCCTGCCGATATCCTCACCATCAAGATGGAAGAGGGGGCAGGCAGGGGCAAGCAACGGGGACAAATATAGGGCCGGGGGCCTGACCGGATTCAGCGCCTGGGGGTCAGGGCCGCCATCAGCTGGTCGACGACCGCACCCAGCAGGGCGCGGTCTGGGTGGCACTGGGCGAAGGTCACCAGCCCCTGGATGTTGACCTGCAAGAAGGCGGTCAGGGTGGGGATGTCGCCCCCGGGGGCCAGCTCCCCCCGCTCGCTGGCCTGATGCAGCAGCTGCGCCAGGTCGCTTTCCAGCTCGCCATAGATGACCTTGAAGCGCAGGTGCAGCTCTTCGTCCTGCTCCGCCAGCTCCATCAGGGTACGGGTTAGCAGGCAGGAGCCCTGCAGGGCATCGTCCACCAGCTGGGTGAAGAAGGCCTTCAGCCCGGCCAGCGGGCTCGGCTGATCAAAGCAGCGACGGCGCTGGGCGCCCTTCTCCTGCACATAGTGATCGACCGTCGCCAGCAGTAGGCCCCGCTTGTTGCCAAAGGCGGCATAAAGACTGCCCGGGTGCAGCCCGGTCGCCGCCACCAGATCCTGCATGGTGGTCTTGGCATAGCCTCTGGCACGAAACGCCTCCATGGCGCTTCGCAGGACAAGGTCCCGATCAAATTCGGCACTGCGCATGGGATCTCCGCTGGCAAGGACCCGGCGTACCGGGGAACAGGGCGGCAAGTTTACCCCAGCAGGCAGGCAAGACCAATCCATGTTGAATGCTTGTTCAAAAAAGACTTGCGTACAAACCAAAAAACGTCTTGAATGCCCATTCAAGAATCACCCCCTGAGGACGCTCTGCATGGATACCCTGTTTCAACCTTACCGCCTCAACGGCACCCTCACCCTCGCGAATCGCTTCATGATGGCCCCCCTCACCCGCTGCATGGCGGGCCCGGGACTGGTGCCGACCGCGCAGATGGCCGCCTACTATGGCCGCCGCGCCGACATAGGCCTCATCATCTCCGAGGCCACCATCATTCGCCCGGACGGCCAGGGCTATCCCAACACCCCGGGCATCTACAGCCCTGAGCAGATCGCAGGCTGGAAACAGGTCACCGAGGCCGTGCACGCCAAGGGGGGCAAGATCTTCGCCCAGCTGTGGCACGTGGGTCGCCTCTCCCACCCCTTCTTCCACCATGCCGAGGTGCTGGCACCGTCTGCGGTCGCCCATGAAGGCACTGTGCCGCGCATGCGTGAACTGGTGTATCAGGTGCCCCGCGCCCTGACGGTGGCCGAGATTGGCCAGCTGGTCGAGGATTACGCCCAGGCCGCCGCCAACGCCATAGAGGCGGGCTTTGATGGTGTGGAGATCCACGGTGCCAACGGCTACCTCATCGACCAGTTCCTGCACCACTCGAGCAACCTGCGCACCGACCAGTACGGCCAGACCCCGGAGAACATGAGCCGCTTCGCCCTGGAGGTGGTGGACGCCATCAACGCCCGCATCGGCAGCGAGCGGGTGGGCCTGCGCCTCTCCCCCGGTGCCTATGTCCATCTGGCGGGCAGCCCGGCAGATCGCGCCGTGTTCGATCATCTGCTGGCCGAGCTGAACAAGCGTGACCTGGCCTATCTGCACCTCGGCATCTTCGATGACAGCCTCACCTTCGACTACCTGGATGGCCGCGCCTCCGACTACCTGCGCGCCCACTACGACGGCCACCTGGTGGGGGTCGGCAACTACAGTGCCGAGACCGCCGCCGAGGCGATCAAGGCGGATCGCTTCGACCTCGTCGCCATCGGTCGCCCCCTCATCGCCAACCCGGATTATCTGAGCAAGCTCAAGGCCGCCGAGCCCCTGGTGCCCTACTCGGAGGCCATGCTGGCGGAATTGGTATAAACCGCGCCGCGCCCTGAGACCACTCTGTGGCCGGCACCATGCTGTCGAAGCTGGTGCAAGCCGCCAGATCCGAGCCATACACAGGCCGGGCCGCCGTTGCCCGGCCAGCTTGTTCCTGACCAAGGATGGGATCCGCGCCCTGGCGCGGGTTTCCAATGTTTGGGCCCCTCTCCCGGGCCCTTTTTTGTGCCCGCCTTCTGCCCCCTGAAAATGGTTGCCATCAACAACCAGTTGGCTATATTGGTTGCAGGTAACAACCAGAAGGACACTCACAAGATGGATCCCCGCCCCCTGCGCGCCCTGTCACGGGAACTGGTACGCGAACTCGGCATGCTCTCCCAGCAGTGCGGCTCCCTGGCCCTCAGCCCCCTGGAGGCACACCTGCTCATCGAGCTGGAGAGCGGCCCCGCCACCAATCAGCAACTGGCCGAGCGGCTGCGCATCGACAAGTCCAATGCCAGCCGCCCCCTGGCCCGCCTCGCAGAGCGGGAGCTGATCGCCTGGCAGCCGCACCCCTCGGACGGGCGCAGCAAGCAGGCGACCCTCACCGGGCTGGGATGCGCCCAGCTCAATGAACTGCATCGGCAGATGGATGAGGCCATGGCCGAGACCCTGGCCCAGCTCGCCCCCGAGGAGCGCGAGCGGCTCTGGGAGGGCATGCGCCTCTATCGCAGCGCCCTCTCCCGCGCCCGCCGCCAGCAGGGCTATCGCATCAGGCCCATAGCACCTGAGGACAATGCCGCCATCGCCGCCGTGATCCGGGCCGTCTCCGCCGAATACGGCCTCACCGCCGACAAGGGCTACGGGGTGGCGGATCCCAATCTCGACTTCCTCCATGAGACTTATCAGGGCGAGCAGAGCCGGTATTGGGTCATAGAGGGGCCGGACGGCGCCATTCTCGGCGGCGGCGGCATAGCCCCCCTGGCGGGGGAGACAGGGACCTGCGAGCTGCAGAAGATGTACTTCCTGCCCGCCCTGCGCGGCCTGGGGCTGGGGCGGCGGCTGGTGCTTCAGGCCCTGGCGGAGGCACGCACCCTCGGATACCTGCGCTGCTATCTGGAAACCACAGCCGATCTGCGGGAAGCCACCAGCCTCTACGAGTCGCTGGGCTTCGAGCACCTGCCTGGCCCGCTGGGTTGCACCGGCCACGACGCCTGCGAGATCTGCATGGTGAGATTACTGTGATCTATTCCTAAACACAGCGGGATTCAAATTGATCCAACCCATACGAATTTTTATACTGCCGGCTTAACCGAAAAGGAATAACAAATGGAAACATGGAGTGAAGCGCTGGGGCCTGAAAAAAATAAGTCCTATTTTAGAGAGCTCAGAGAATGGGTTAAATTAGAAAGACGATCAGGTAAAACTATCTACCCACAAGAATCAGATGTCTTCAATTCGTTCGCATTGACCGAACTGAATGCTGTGAAAGTCGTGATTCTAGGGCAAGACCCTTATATCAATCCTAATGAAGCTCATGGTCTTAGTTTCTCCGTTCCTCACGGAGTAAAGATCCCGCCCTCACTGGCCAATATATATCAAGAACTGGCCGATGATATTCCCGGATTTCAACAACCTACTCACGGTAATCTGGAAAGCTGGGCTCAGCAAGGCGTATTGTTGCTTAATACCGCACTGACTGTTGAAGCTGGAATATCAGACTCCCATAAAGGCTATGGATGGGAGATTTTTACCGATAAGGCAATTTCTGCTGTCAACGAGCATTGTAGGGGGGTGGTTTTTCTTCTGTGGGGCGCCAAAGCCAAGCAAAAAAAATATTTTATCGATGACACTCGCCACCACATTTTAACCGCTCCACATCCAAGTCCGTATTCTGCCAGTAATGGCTTTTTTGGCTGTAAACATTTCTCACAAACCAATACGTTTCTTATTTCTCAGGGTAAAAGATCTATCGATTGGACCTCGGTCTGTCATTAATTCCTCCAATAAAAAGACCCCGCCAAAGCGGGGTCTTTTTATTGTCACTCTTCAAGTCCTGCGAGCGGGTATCAGTGCTCGCGGGTCTGGCGGAACTGAACGTCCGGGTGACGCTCCTGGGCCAGGCGCAGGTTGACCATGGTCGGGGCTATGTAGGTGAGGTTGTCACCGCCATCCAGGGCCAGGTTGACCTCGTTCTTGCGCTTGAACTCCTCGAACTTCTTGACGTCAGTCCCTTCCACCCAGCGGGCGGTGGAGACGTTGACCGCCTCGTAGATGGCCTCGACGTTGTACTCGCTCTTCAGACGCGAGACCACCACATCGAACTGCAGCACACCGACGGCACCGACGATGAGATCGTTGCTGATAAGCGGACGGAACACCTGCACGGCGCCCTCTTCGGAGAGCTGCACCAGCCCCTTGAGCAGCTGCTTCTGCTTGAGGGGGTCGCGCAGGCGGATGCGTCGGAACAGTTCAGGCGCGAAGTTCGGGATACCGGTGAACTTGAGATCTTCACCCTGGGTGAAGGTGTCACCGATCTGTATGGTGCCGTGGTTGTGCAGCCCTATGATGTCACCGGCGCAGGCTTCGACGGCCTGCTCCCGGTCACCGGCCATGAAGGTGACGGCGTCGGAGATGTTCACGTCCTTGCCGATGCGCACGTGGCGCATCTTCATGCCCTTGCTGTAAGTCCCTGACACTATGCGCATAAAGGCGATACGGTCGCGGTGCTTGGGATCCATATTCGCCTGGATCTTGAACACGAAGCCGGAGAACTTCTCCTCGGTCGCCACCACTTCGCGGCTCTCTGCCTTGCGCGGCATGGGGGACGGCGCCCAGTCGGTCAGGCCGTCCAGCATGTGGTCGACGCCAAAGTTGCCAAGGGCGGTACCGAAGAACACAGGGGTCATCTCGCCGGCGATGAAGGCCTCGTGATCGAACTCGGGAGAGGCGCCCTGCACCAGCTCCAGTTCGCCGCGCAGCTGGGCAGCCAGATCTTCACCTATGGCGGCGTCCAGTTCCGGGTTGTTCAGACCCTTGACCACCCGCTTCTCCTGGATGGTGTGGCCCTGACCGGTCTGGTACAGGTAAGTCTCGTCCTTGTAGAGGTGGTAGACCCCCTTGAAGGACTTGCCGCAGCCGATGGGCCAGGTGATGGGGGCGCACATGATCTTCAGCTCGCGCTCCACCTCGTCCATCACTTCCATGGGATCGCGCACTTCGCGGTCCAGCTTGTTCATGAAGGTGAGGATGGGGGTGTCCCGCAGCCGGGTGACCTCCATCAGCTTGCGGGTCCGATCTTCGACACCCTTGGCGGCATCGATGACCATCAGGCAGCAGTCGACCGCAGTCAGGGTACGGTAGGTATCTTCGGAGAAGTCCTCGTGACCCGGGGTGTCGAGCAGGTTGACCAGACAGTCCGCATAGGGGAACTGCATCACCGAGGTGGTGATGGAGATACCACGCTGCTTCTCCATCTCCATCCAGTCGGATTTGGCGTGCTGGCCCGAGCCACGGCCCTTGACGGTACCGGCGCGCTGTATGGCCTGTCCGAACAGCAGGACTTTTTCGGTGATGGTGGTTTTACCCGCATCCGGGTGCGAGATGATCGCGAAAGTGCGTCTCTTTGAGACTTCACTCAGAAATTCAGCTGACATAATTCGACGTTCTTCTATTGAGCGGCGGCCTTGGCCCCCGTGGGAATAAATGCGGGACAGCACCTTGGGATCAGGGCTCCCATGCAGACAACGACGCCACGCAGCCGGGTCATGGAACCCGCAGGTGGAAAAAGGAGGAGCGCTGCGTTACATGGGCCTTCTCGCCTGAGTCAAAGCAAAATTGCGCGACATTATACCCGCGCGAGTGAAAAATACCCAGCCCGGCATGAGGGGGCAGAAGGCCGGTTCGGGATCAGGCCGCCTTCACCACCCGGTTGCGCCCCGCCAGCTTGGCTGCGTACATGGCCTCGTCGGCCCGGCGTATCAGCTCCCCGAGATTGTCATCCTCAGCCCTGTACTCGGCACAGCCTATGCTGACGTGGATGGGGTGATCCTCAGGCACTCCCTCGATGACGAGGCGGGAGACCGCAATCCTGACCCGCTCCGCCACCTCGGCCGCCTCCTCGAGCTCGGTATCGGGCAGCAGCACCAGAAACTCCTCCCCTCCGTTGCGCCCTACCCTGTCCAGGCTGCGTACCTGCTCCTCGATGCAGTGGGCCACCGCGGTCAGCACCTGATCCCCCACCTGGTGGCCGAGCCGGTCGTTCACCTTCTTGAAGTGATCTATGTCCAGCAGCAGCACGCACAGGGGTTTGCCGCTCTCGCGTGCCTGGCTGAACCATTTGCGCCCCTTGGCCTGGATCTGACGCCGGTTGTGGATGCCCGTCAGCTCGTCCGTCATGGCGAGGTGCTGCATCTTGCGGGTGCGGCTGCGCTGATGGAGCACCAGTACCCCCATGACCAGCAACGACAGGACCACCACCAGATATTGCCAGTAGCGCCGCTCCTGCAACTGCTTGAGCTTTTCTGCCTGCAACTGCTGGCTGGATCTGAGGGTCTGGTTCTCCAGCTCCTTGCGCGCCAGATCGAACTCGAAGCGCATCTGCAGGGCCCGCTGCTCCCGCAGCCGCTGATCCAGTGCATGGCGGGTCTGCACGAAGGCCTTGAGGCTGGCCAGGGCCTCCGCGATCCGCCCCTGATGCTCCAGCACCCGGGCGCGTACCTCGTGCACCCAGGCGAGGAAGCGCAGGTTCTGCTCCCGGGCAAAAATCGGCTCGGCCTCGTCCAGGTGCCGCAGCGCCTCGGCCGGTTTGCCCATGGCATCCAGCGCGGTGGCCATGACGATGTGCCAGTGACCCAGGGTCACGCTGTCCGCCCCCTCCCCCTGATGCAGCAAGGTGGCGGCCTGTTCCAGCTTGGCCATGGCCTGCGCCGTCTTGCCCTGCCTGAGCAATATGGTGGCCAGCTCTATCCTGCTCCAGGCCAGCACACCGTCCTGCCGCTGCGCCTCATAGTAGCGCTCGGCCTCCACCATCAGGGGCAGCGCCTTGTCGTACTCTGCGGTGTCCACATAGAGCAGCCCCTGCTGGGTGTGAATATCCACCAGCCGCTCCTGATCCCCCAGCGTCCGGTAGTCGTGCTCCAGCTCCTGGAAATAGCCCTCGGCCCGCTCGAAGAGTCCCATCCGGCGATAGGCATTGGCGATCCTGGCCAGCACCTCGCGCCCCTTGCTCTCCAGCCCCAGGGTCTCGTAACGGCGATGGGCATCGATAAGCTCCATCAGCCCCTCGGCCAGCTCCCCCTGATAGGAGTACATCTCCCCCCGCAAGTTGAGGATGTCGGCCCGTTGCCGCTCATCCCCCAGCCTGCGCGCCAGGGTCAGGGCCGCGTCGTAGTCCTGCCGCGCCTCGTCCATGTTGCCGAGCAGCTGCTGATGATAACCGCGACAGGCGAGCAGGCCGCTCTCGGTGACCCTGTCCTTGCGGCCCCTCACCTCAGCCAGCGCCTTGTCGGCAAACTGCACGGCGCGCAGGAACTCCTCGTCCCGCTCGCTCGGCTGGGCCCAGCACTGCAGGCGGGCGATGCGCCCCTGCACCTCGGGCGGGTAGTCATCGACATGGGCAACCAGGGCGGCGACACGGTCGCGAAACACCTGCAGGGGCGGGGCATCATCCTCCAGCTGCTGCAGCTCCAGGGAGAGCGCGGGCTCGGTCAGCCGGGGGGACACAGCGAAGGCGGGTGTCATTCCCAGCCATATCAGCAGGCTAATGCCCGTCAGGATCTTCATGCAGATTCAGTCTCCCCGTTCGATGGCCCGGACGCCGTGCCCACCGCCCCAATCATATCCCTCCTTGTCATGGGCGCACAGCCACGGCATGCATTGCCGTGTCAGCGCTCACTCCTGCTATCTCATTCTTTACAGAAGGAAAGTCTGCATCGACTATAAGCGAACTGACACAAGGGAAGGGATGATGAATGACCTACGAGGAGCTGCGGGAGGCTTACGACAGGTTGTTGCTGGAGAACGAGCGCCTCAAACGCATCGCGGATGACGCACGGGAGAAGCTGGATGCCGCCATGGACGGCACAGGCCTGTGCATCTGGCAGAACCATGTTCCCACCGGCAAGCTCATCATCTTCAACCGGCGCTGGGGATCCATGCTCGGCTATCAGCCCAAGGAGCTGTCTGCCCACTTCGACATCTGGCGTGAGCACCTGCACCCGGAAGACAGGGAGCGGGTGCTGCAGGCCTTCTTCGACCACCTGGAGGGCAAGAGCCCCTTCTATCAGGTGATGCACAGGATGATCGGCAAGGATGGCAAGACCACCTGGGTGCTGGACCGCGGCCGGGTGGTGGAGCGCGATGAACAGGGTAACGCCATCCGGGTGATGGGCACCCACATCGACATCACCCACGAGAAGGAGTACGAGCAGCAGCTGGCTCAGCTGGCCCACCGGGATCCCCTCACCGGCCTGCTCAATCGCACCGCCATGCACCGCCAGTTCCCAGGGGAGCACAGGGCCATCTGCTTCATCGATCTCGATGACTTCAAGCAGGTGAACGACAACCTGGGCCACCGCGCCGGGGACGAGCTGCTGGTGGCCCTCAGCCAGCGACTGCGTCACTGCTGCGGCGAGGAGGTCAGGCTGGGTCGGCTCGGGGGGGATGAGTTCGTGCTGCTGCTGCCCTGGCCCAGCGAGGATCCCAGGACCAGCCACCTGGCCCGCCAGTGTGTCGACACCATAGCCACCCCGTTCGAGCTGCCCAATGGGGAGGCGGCCGTGGGCATGAGCATGGGGATAGCGGCCATCCGGCCCCAGGATGATTTCAGCACGGCGCTGGCCCGGGCCGATCAGGCCATGTACAGGGTCAAGCGCAGCGGCAAACGGGGATTCTATATCGCCAGGCCGAGCGGCCAGCCGCTGCTGGATCAGGATCAGGTCAGCGAACGGGGCCTCTACCACAGGCAAGGCAGCTGACGCCGACCTGCCCCTAGCTGCGTTGCCAGCGCCTGAGCAGCCGGCCCCGCAGGCCGCAGTCCAGCAACCAGCTGTTGTCGAACACCCGCAGTATCGCCGACTTGGCATGCCTGGACATGGCGACGGCGTGGAAGCGGGTCTGCTGCGCTCGCCGCCGGTTCATCCGATCGAGCAGGGCATGGGGCAGGCTCTGGGCGATGAAGTCGGAGATCACCAGCACGTCCGCCTTGGCAAAATCCGGTTGATCCAGCTGCACCAGCGCCTGCTCCAGGCAGGGCACCAGATCGGTGCCGCCGTGGAAGCTCATGGAGAGGAAGCGCTCCGCCTTGTCCAGACCCGTGTCTGCGGTGATCTCCAGGGTCGCCACCTCGGTGGAAAATAACATTAGATAGCAGCCCCGCTTCTCGTCCATCGCCAACTTGAGCAGGGCGAGGAAGAGCGCCTTGGCGCACTCCTCCGGATAACCCCCCATGGAGCCCGAAGTATCGACGCAGACGATGAAGGGGCCCCGCGGCTGCACCTCCTGCCCGCCCTGCTCCGGGGAGCGCTGCATCAGCCGCTGGCGCGGCAATGTGCCCCGAGACTGATAGCTCAGCAGGCGCCGCTCCAGATAGCGGCGATAGAACTCCAGCTCCAGCTCCGGCAGGGCCAGCATCACAGCCTCGCTCGGCAAGAGCCGCATCAAATCGCTGGCCGGGTGCACCCCCACCAGATCGTCAGGCACGTCGTCGGTCTGCACCTCTTCCAGCTCGTGCATGGGCACAGGGGGCAGCGTCCGGGTGTCGGTCCGCCGATCTCGCTCGCTACGTCCCAGCAGGGCCGCTATCTCCCCCAGCAGGGGCTCGCGCTGCAGCATGCGGGCATATTGCTGCACCAGCACCAGGCTGCGCTTGTGCCAGCTGCCCTGGGCCAGATCCCAGAGCCCCCCCGCCGAGATCTGGTGCGGATCCAGGGCGTCGGCCAGGGTCCGGTTCGCCAGCAACTGATCCTCTATCTCCTGGCGCTGCTTCTCCCGCTCCGCCTCGGCGATCTGCTGCTGCAACTGCAGCAGGCTGCCCACCAGGCTGGCCCGCCACTTCTCCACGAACAGCTGACGCAGCCCCTCGGTCGGCTGCACCATGATTTGGCGCACCAGGCTGCGGGCATCCCCGGCGAAGGGGCTGTGCTGCTCCAGCGCCTCCAGCAGGGCAGGCAGCCGCCCCACCAGCTCGGGCAGGGGCAGCAATCTGTGGGACTGATAGAGCAGGTACTCTCGTTCGAGGGCCACCGGCACCGGCTTGTGGCGCATCTCCTCGCCGAGCTGCTCGCTCCAGTGCTGGATGCGTTTTTTCAGCAGCTTGCCCTGCAGCGGGGAGCGTTTGAGGAATTCGGAGATCTTGGGGGTGGACGCCAGCAGCAGTGCCATCTCCCCCGCCAGCTCCCCCTCACCTATGAGGAGCCCCAGATCCATCATGCCGATCTCTAGCATGGGCACTCCCTATGCAAGGGACGCACAAAGCCATGCTGCCGGTGCGGCAGGCGGCCAAACACTTGGGCACACATCAATCCAGAGAGCATCAGGCATCCAGCCTGGGCAGGCGATCCCGCCACTGCTGCAGCTCCTCGCCCAGCCGCTCCAGGTCCCGGTTCAGCACGAAGAAGCTGTCCTCCACCTGACGCAGCCAGTGCTCCCCAACAAAAAGATGGGGCTGGTGACGATCGAACAGGCTGCGCTGGCCCTTGAGGCTCTGCTGCACCCGGACAACCTGGCTCGCCAGCTCACCGAGCTCGGCCTGCCAGGGGGCCGTCACCACCTCGGGGATGGGGGTTCGCTCTACCAGCACCAGGGGCACGGGCTGGCGCTGGACATCCAGCACGTGCAGCCGCAACTGCTCGTCGAGCACCAGCTCGTAGTGCCCCTCCTTGGGGTTGCCAAGGGGCCAGCCCACCAGCGCCTCCCCGTTGGGGTGCCAGTGGGAGAGCAGGGTGCGATCGAAGGTGAGGGTCTCGGTCAGCCGCTCGGGATCCCCGCCATCCAGGGGCGCCGGGGTGAGCAGCTGGAAGTGCACCTGCTTGCCGAAGGGTTTGGCGTTGGCCAGCGGCAACTCGGTGCCGCGGGCGCGGCGGCCGAACCACTGCTTGCGCTTGACCGCCTTGCAGGCGAGGCGCTGGGCGACGGCCCCCCTCAACTGCTTGAAGCGCTCGCGCAGGGCCAGCAGCTCGCGGGTCAGCACCAGTTGCTGGTAGCCGTAGAGGCGGGAGAACTCGCCGATCATCTCCAGCAAGGCGGTGCGGGAAGCCTCGTCGTGCCAGAGGCAATCCTTGAACAGCAGCAGATCCAGCGGGGCCACTTCGTCGCGGCCGTTGAAGAAGGCGCTCGCCTTGATGAGCCTGACCGCCTTCTTCCAGCGCCGATCCGACACATAGCAGCCGTGACCCAGCTGACTGTCGAGCTGCTGGCGCAGCTGGTAGATGAGCTCGAAGCAGGCGTCGGGCAGGCGCACCTGCTCGATCTCCTCCTGCCAGGCGTCGTACTCCTCCCCCCGGATCTGCACCGAGGGGGGCAGGTTCTGGTGGGATTGGCCATCGCTCGCCAGCATGGCCTGGAAGTTGGACTTCTCCTGCACCCTGTCCATCCAGATCCGCACCAGCATGCGATCGTAGAGCGCCTCCAGCCCGCTGTCCGGGGCGGGCAATTCGTTGGAGGCGGTCACCAGCAACCGCATGGGAATGGGGTGCTGGCTGTCGCCATTGCGGAACTGCCGCTCGTTGATGGCGGTGAGCAGGGTGTTGAGGATGGCCGGGCCCGCCTTCCAGATCTCGTCGAGGAAGACCACCTCGGCCTCCGGCAGGTAGCCATGAGTCAGCCTCAGGTACTTGCCATCCTCCTTGAGCGCCTGGATGGAGAGGGGGCCGAACACCTCCTCCGGCGTGCTGAAGCGGGTCATCAGGTATTCGAAGTGGCGGGCATCGTGAAAGGCGAGCTTGAGGCGCCGCGCGATCAGGCTCTTGGCGATGCCGGGGGGGCCCAGCAGGAAGACGCTCTCGCCACTCAAGGCCGCCAACAGCCCGAGCCGCAGGGCGTCCTGGCGCTCATAGAGCCCCTCCCCGAGGGCGGCCAGCAGCCGTGGCAGGCGCTCATGGATGGGGGTGGCACGAACAGTATTCTGGGCTAAAGGCGGCATAGGCACAGTTCCGAAGCTGGTATTGTCATCAGTGTCTGCGGGGTCCGGCCTCAGGCCCCGCCTCACTGTCATAGTCTGTTGAATCTGTTCATCCCGCGGTCGGGGTCGGGATCCTGCACGGCCCTGGCGGGACAATCCCGGCACGCAAGGGGGTGCAGCAAAACCTGCGAGAGTGTACTCTGCGCATCAGAATTTACCCCAACGCAGATCAAGAGTGAGCCTTCGCCATGCAAGATCCCCTGCTGGACCCACTGCGTCAGCGCATCCTGGCCCGGATGGGCATCCCCCTCTGGCAACTGAGAGCCCGGGGCCTGCCAGGCAAACCGGCAGAAGCTGCGGCAACCCAGCAGCCGCCGGTAAACATGGTGGCAGAGGATGCGGCGACCCCACGCCAGCCGGTGGCCGTGCCGACCGGCAAGCTGTGGCTGCAGGCCGAGGCGCTGCCCGCGCCCTCCCTGCTAGGGGATATCTGCCAGTGGCTCGGCATAGGCACGGACGAGGTCTCCTTGCTCGGCGAGCTGCCCGAGGGAATAACGCCCCCCCTGCTCTGGCTGACGGCCCCGGATCCGCGCTGGCCCCATGCCCTCGTCTGCCCGCTCAAGCCCAGCGCGGCGCACAAGCGCGCCCTGTGGCAGCAGTGCCGGCAGCGCCAGCTTGGTTGAAGCGGCCAGCCGCCAAATCCCTTGAAGCCACGACCATGGCATGACCATGCCGTCCGTCGCAAGTCCGAATCCCGTCCGGAGTAACCATGTCTGACCTCTTGCCCAGCTTTCGTCCCCTGCTCGAATCCGATTTCGATGCCATCTACCCCATAGAGCAGGCCGCCCACCAGGAGCCCTGGAGCCAGGCCAACCTGCTCTCCTGCTTCGGGCCGCGCTATCTCAATGGCCTGATGCTGGTGGAAGGCCGCCCCGCCGGTTTCTATATCTCGGATCTGGTGGCCGGAGACAGCTCCCTGATGAACATCTGCGTGCACCCCGAGTTTCAGGGCAAGGGGCTGGGCCGGGAGCTGCTCAAGGAGTATCTGGCCCGCAGCAAGGGGAAGGGGGCCGAGGCCTGGTTCCTGGAGGTGCGGGCGGGCAACCGCACCGCCATCAGCCTCTACGAGAGCGAGGGGTTTGCCGAGTATTGCCGCCGCGCCGACTACTATGGCACCGGCCAGGACAGGGAAGACGCCGTGCTGATGTCCCGCCTGTTCGACTTCGGCTGATCCCCCGGCTTGGGCCAGGAGGCCATCCGCAACGGACAAGGGGACTATACCGTCCCCTTGTCGCTCTCTCATCCCGACACCCCGGTCGCCCCTCAGGGCAGGGGGGCATTGTCGATGGCGGTATCCTCCAGGCTGAGGGTGACCCTCAGCACCGCCTCGAAGGCCGCCCCCGAGAGCGGCATGAAGAAGCCGCGCCCGTAGGTGACGCCTGGCATCCAGATCTGCTGGATATCCACCACCACCTTGATGGGCCTAAGCGGCTCCCCCGGTCGCTGCACATAGATGCCGGGCGCTGTCGCCACCTGCGGGAAGCGCCGCAGTATGTGCTCGCTGCCATCCCCCGCATCCGGGTTGAGCCGCACCTTGGCCAGCCCCGCCAGGGCGGACTGCATCTCGGGGGCGCGCCACAGCTCGTTATCGAGCGCCTTGCAGCGTCGGCATTTGGCGCGCTCTATCACATAGAGCACTGGGTATCCTTCCCTCAGCGCCAGCCGCTGCGCCTGCTCATAACCCTCGGCCCCGCTCAGCCAGGGATTGTCCTGCCCCTCGGATCCCCCAAGGACAAACCAGAGTGCACCGGCTCCCGCCAGCAGCAACAACATGCCCGTCAGCAGACTCTTGACTCCGATCCCCATGGCGCACCTCCCTGAATGAATCCGACCCTCGTCCTTATCATGCCTGACTCTCCCTGAGTTGACGACTTTGTGATCCAGGACAAATGGCGCACACTTGTAAGCTGTAATGTTAGAGTTTAAACTCCAGCCCCGATTTTAGTGCCCCTGCGGGCGCACAACTGTTACTTGAGGATGATTTAGATGTCGCAGCTTCATCTGGTTAGAGTGATGCGTGAGCGTATTGCCCGCCTTGGCAACAAGGCCGCCCTGCGCGTCCAGCAGGATGGCCAATGGCGCGCCATCGGCTGGCGTACCCTGGGCCAGGCCATGGACTACTGTGCCCAGGCGCTGATCCGCGCCGGCCACCAGCCCACCGAGATGGTCGGCATCTATGCCCGCAACATGCCGGAATGGACCCAGGCCGATCTCGGCATCCTGGCCGCCCGCGGCGTCAGCGTGCCCATCTACCCCACCAGCACCCTGGACCAGCTGCGCTACATAGTGAAGGATGCCGGCATCAAGCTGCTGTTCGTGGGGGAGCAGCCCCAGTTCGATCAGGCGCTCCTGCTGCTCGAGAGTGGCGAGATCAACCAGATAGTCACCCTGGACGGCACCGTCGATCTGCGTGGCTGCGAGCAGGCGAGCCACTTCCAGACCTTCCTCTCCTCCGGCAACCATCAGCCGAGCGAGCTGGCACTGCGGATGCGTGAACAGCACTACCGCATGGATGATCTGCTGACCCTGATCTACACCTCGGGCACCACGGGTGAACCCAAGGGGGTCATGCTCGACTTCAACAACATCGCTGCCTGCTTCGAGATGCACGACCGCCGCCTGGATCTTGGCGAGCAGGACGTGTCGCTGTGCATGCTGCCGCTGAGCCACGTGTTCGAGCGCGCCTGGAGCTACTACGTGCTCTATTGCGGCGCCGAGAACGTCTATATCCGCGACCCGCAGAAGGTGATGGATGTCATCGGCGAGGTGAAGCCGACCGTGATGTGCGCCGTGCCGCGCCTCTACGAGAAGGCCTACGCCATGATCCAGGCCAAGGTGGCCCAGGCCCCGCGCCTGCGCCGCGCCCTGTTCGGCTGGGCCACCGGGGTCGGCAAGCGGATGGTCGCCACCCGCCAGGCCGGCAAGTCCGCCTCCCCCCTGCTCTACCTGCAGCTGGCCCTGGCCGAGCGCCTGGTGTTTCGCAAGCTGCGTGCCCGCTTCGGCGGCCGTACCCGCTTCCTGCCGGTGGCGGGCGCTCGCCTCGCGGACGACGTCAACCTCTTCTTCCAGGCCATGGGGCTCAACCTCAAGTACGGCTACGGCATGACAGAGACCACGGCCACCGTCTGCTGCTACGAGGACAGCCAGTTCAAGCTCGGCTCTATCGGCACCGTCATGGACGGCATAGAGGTCAAACTCGGCGAGAACAACGAGCTGCTGGTGCGCTCACCCACGGTGATGCGCGGTTACTACAACAAGCCGGAGGCCACGGCCGAAGTGATGACCGAGGATGGCTTCCTGCGCACCGGCGATGCCGGCGAGCTGGACGACGAGGGCAACATCTACTTCACCGAGCGCCTCAAGGAGCTGATGAAGACCTCCAACGGCAAGTACGTGGCGCCGCAGCTGGTGGAGGGGACCCTGGGCAAGGATCGCTTCATCGAGCAGATCGCCATAGTCGCCGACGCCCGCCACTTCGTCTCGGCGCTGATAGTCCCCTGCTTCGAGTCCCTGGAGGAGTACGCCCGCTCCATCAACCTGCAGTACCAGTGCAAGACGGAGCTGCTGCGCCACTCCAAGGTGGTGGAGTTCTTCGAGGCTCGGATCGCGGATCTGCAACAGGAGCTGGCCAAGTTCGAGCAGGTGAAGAAGTTCACCCTGCTGCCGAGCGCCTTCTCCATGGAGCTCGGGGAGATCACCCCCACCATGAAGCTGCGCCGCAAGATCATCGAATCCAAGTACCAGAGCGAGATCGAGGCCATGTATAGCCATGTCTGAGCCCAGCCACGGCTGATCCCTCATATGGCATGAAAAAGCCGCTCATGGAGCGGCTTTTTGCTGTCTGCCTGCCACTCAGGGCAGCTTGATCAGGGGCTGCTCCCGCAGCTCTGTGGGGCGGCCGGCCTGGATCTTCTCCACCTGGGCCAGGGCCTGCTTCACCTCTTCCCCATTGCGCAGCAGGCGATAGGTCAGATCGAAGGTCTTGGTCTCGCCGGGCTGGATCCTGGGCACCAGCCCCAGCGGACGCTGGTACTTGGTGCTGTAGGCATAGCTGGTGCCGGGCTCTATGCCGGTCACATAACCCTGAGCCCGGGTGTCTGTGTTCTTCCACAGGGTCAGCACAGGCAGCTGGTGCGTGTTGTAACCCACAGCCACCCCGACGTTGCCCGCTTTGTTGTTGAGCACCGCCAGGGTATTGCCCTCGGCATCGCTGTAGGGCACCAGGTTGAACACCATCTCGTCGAAGCCCTTGGTCGGCCCCAGGTAGGTTTGCCAGCCCTTGAGCCCCGCCTTGGCGTAGTCGTTGAACGGGGAGATCTGCTTCACCGGGGTGCTGACCCGCGCCCCCTCCTCCAGGATGGGCGCCCCGAAGTTGCCGTGATAGATGATCTGGTACTCGTTCTCGTAGTCGGCGTGGTTGGTCAGCTTGTCCTGCAAGGCAAACTCCGCCTGACCGGGCACCACGCTCAGCTGGGTCCAGGTGACCAGCTCGCTCATCTTGAAGGTGCGCTCGTCCACCCGGCCCCGCACGTGGATGGCGTAGGGCGGCTCCTCATCCACTGTCACGCTGACCACTGAGGCCGGTATGTTCTGCACCCGGCCGTGCAGGCTCTTGAGGCGGCCGTCGTCATCCACCCCGGGGTGGCCTGTCCACTCATAGCCGCAGCGTACCAGCATCTCGTTGAAGCCATCGAGCCAGCCGAGCCCGGCGCGGCTCTCCAGATCGATGAAGGCCGGGTTGACCACCTCCTTGACCGGGGAATCCCAGCCGAGGCGCACATCGGCCCCCTTGACCTCCTTGATCCCCATGCCACGGGTCGGCACCAGGGTGACCTTCATCACCCCGTTGTCGACGATGAGCAGATCCACCCCCTCCTGACGCCCGCCGTGCAGGCGCTTCTTCTCGATGGAGAAGGGTACCGGGCTCTTGATCCCCAGCTTGTCGCTGGTGATCTTCCAGTCCCCCACATCCAGCCCCTGCTGGGAATCGGTCAGCAGGAATTCGGCGGCCTGGCCCGAGCTCGCCCCCAGGGCGAGCAGCACGGCAATGGAGAGTCTCTTCAACATGGCTTTATCCTCGTGTCTCTTGTTCTTGTGAATGGTTTTCGTGAAAGCTGAATCGTTTCAGTGATCGAAAACTAGGCGCCTGACGCACCAGACTCAAGGGACAAAAGAGGGAAATGTGAGCCGTTTGACAATAAAAGCGTCAATCGGCTTGCTGAAGTGAAGGCTGACTCACAGTCAGGGTCGGGGGGATGACGGGCAGGAAGGAAGAGGGAGGCGCCAAAGCACCTCCCCAGGATGCTGTCTCTCTGCCCTACTCCAGCGCCCACGCCACGGCGGCGTCGGCGTGAATGGCGGTGGTGTCATAGAGCGGCACTGCGGCCTGGCACTCCCCCACCAGCAGGGCGATCTCGGTGCAGCCGAGGATCACGGCCTGAGCCCCGGCCCGTGCCAGGTCGGCGATGATGGCCAGGTATTCGGCCCGGGACGACTCGCGAATGTCGCCGAGGCAGAGCTCGTCATAGATGATGCTGTGTACCCGCTCCCGCGCAGCGTCGCCGGGCACCAGCACCTCCAGCCCGAACAGCTCTTGCAGCCGCCCCTTGTAGAAATCCTGCTCCATGGTGAAGCGGGTACCGAGCAAGCCCACCCGGGTCACCCCGTCGGCCTGCAGACGGCGGGCGGTGGCGTCGGCGATATGCAGTAGCGGGATCTCGATGGCGGCGGCGATCTCGGGGGCCACCTTGTGCATGGTGTTGGTGCCTATCATCAGGAAATCGGCGCCACCGGCCTGGAGTGCGCGGGCCTCGGCCGCCAGCAGACGGGCGGTGGCGGGCCAGTCACCGGCATGTTGCAGCCGCTCTATCTCGGCAAAATCGACGCTATTGAGCAACACCCGCGCCGAATGCAGGCCGCCGAGCCGCGTCCGCACGCCCCGGTTGATCGCCTGGTAGTAGCTGACGCTGGACTCCCAGCTCATGCCACCCAGCAGACCGATACATTTCATAACCGCTCCTTTTCACATCGGGTGACGGCCACCCACAGACAAAAAAGGCCCCGAAGGGCCAGCAATAAAACAGATTGCTTTCAGGGCCTAAATCCAGATCATCAGCACGCAGGCCGCCGTGGCGATCCCCATGCCGAGGTTAAAACGACGCCAGCCTCTGGCGGTGCGGATAAGGCGGCGCACCTGGGCACCAAACAGCACCCAGAAGGCCCCGGTATAGAGGCCGGTCACGAAGAATATACCGAGCACCCAGCCGGCGGATGGCCAGTAAGCCTCCCCCGCCAGGGTGAAGCCGCTGATGGCGGAGAGCGCCATCATCCAGGCCTTGGGGTTGAGCAACTGCAACATGGCCCCCTGATGGGCCGGGATGAGCGGCCGACTGCCATCCGCCGGGCCGCTGGCGGTGGCCACCTTCCAGGCCAGCCAGAGCAGGTAGGCCGAGCCCACCAGCTTGAGGCCGTCGTGCAGCAGCGGCACCTTCTCGAACACCACCCCCAGCCCCAGGGCCGTGGCCAGGATCATCAGGTTGATGCCCCCTACCACACCCACCAGCAGGGGGATGGAGCGGCGAAATCCCTGGGCGGCCCCGGCGCTGGTGAGCAGCATGTTGTTGGGGCCAGGGGTGCCACAGGTGATCAGGGCAAAGCCCGCCAGGGGAAACAACCAGTTCAGATCCATCTCAACCTCATTCAGATACGGCAAGCCTCCTAATATGCAGAGCCTCTGCCCTGACGACAAGGTCAGCAATGCATTTTCTTTGCATGAATAATCAGGCGGTCATTAATACCAGAGCATCACCACGCACAGGGCGGTGAGCGCCCCCAGGCTGCCATTGAGACGACGCCAGCCTTTGTCCGAGTTGATCCAACGGCTGAGCTGATGACCGAACAGCACCCAGGCGAAGCAGACCGGCAGCCCCGCCATGGGGAAGACGGACATGATGCCCCACATACTCGCCCAGTAGTCGCTCCCCGGCAGGCTGAACAGACTGATGGCGGAGATCCCCATCATCCAGGCCTTGGGGTTGAGGAACTGAAAGCCCAGGCCTTCCAGCAGGGTCAGCGGGCGGGCGCGCCTCGCCGGATCGCCGGGGGCACCGGCCACGGCGATGCGCCAGGCCAGCCACAGCAGATAAAGACTGCCCAGCACCTGCAGGCTCAGCTTGAGCAGGGGCCAGCGCTCGAACAGCGGATAGAAACCGAGCGCCAGCACCAGTTGCAGCACCGGCTGACCCACCACCACACCTATCAGGTGCGGCAGGGTGCGGCGCACCCCGAAGTTGGCACCGGATGCCGTCAACATCAGATTGTTGGGCCCCGGGGTGCCGCAGGTGAGCAGGGCGAAGCCAAACAGGGTGGCATACCATTCAATGGTCATGGGGTGACTCCTTTCTTGCCACATTGTATCGGTACAATGTGAGCTATCGGGTTGTTAACAGGCTGAATATCACGCTATATTGGGGACAATATTGGATCAATGGATTTATTGTCACCATGACAATCTGGACACCCGACCTCACCCCCTTCGAGGGCCCCCTCTACCTGAAACTGGTCAAGGCCATAGAGCAGGCCATTGCCGATGGCGCCCTGCCTCCCCAGACCCGGCTGCCCACCCACAGGGCGCTGGCGGACCGGCTGGGAGTGACTGTGGGCACCATCACCCGCGCCTACACCGAAGCCGAGCGGCGGGGTCTGCTGGCGGCCAGGGTGGGTCATGGCACCTGGGTCAGGGCCGCGGCGGATCCCGCCAACGAATGGGTGATCCGCAACGAGGACAATCAGCGCATCGAGCTGTGGCAGAACCTGCCGGTGCAGCTGGACAGGGCCGCCATCATCAGGCCCATGCTGACCGAGCTGGCGGACGGGGATCTCAACGGCCTGCTCGGTTATGACAAGGAGGCCGGGCGTGCCCCGCAGCGCCAGCTGTTCGTCGACTGGCTCGCCGAGCAGGGCATCCGGGGGAGCGAGGAGAGGTTGCTGTTCAGCCATGGTGCCCAGCACGGCATCATGCTGGCCCTGCTGGCCACCGGCTGCGTGGGGGAGACTATCTTCTGTGAGGGGCTCAGCTACCCCGGCATGCTGGGCAATGCGCGCCAGCTGAAGAATCAGGTGATGGGGCTGGCGATGGACGAGGAGGGGCTGATCCCCGCCGCCCTGGAAGCCGCCTGTCGCCAGCGGCGGGCCAAGCTGCTCTACCTGACCCCCACCCTGCAGAACCCCACCACGGCCACCATGAGCCTGGCGCGGCGAGAGGAGATAGTCGCCATCGCCCGCCGCCATGATCTGCTGATCGTCGAGGATGACGTCAACGGCCTGCTGCCCGAGGTCTCGCTCCCGCCCCTGGTCAATCTGGCGCCGGAGCGGGTCATCTACCTCGGCAGCCTGGCCAAGATCGCCTGCGGCGGCCTGCGGGTCGGCTTCGTGCTGGCTCCCCCCGCCCTTCGCAACGGCTTCGCCCAGGCGATGCGGCTGTCGAGCTGGATGGTGAGCCCCCTGCTCATCGAGCTGGCCTGCAAGCTGGTGAGCCAGCACCAGATCATGCCGCTCATCGAGCAGCAGAGACGGGTCCTGGCGCGTCGGGGAGAGCTGCTGCGCCACCTGCTGCCGGGGGCTCGCTGGCAGCCGGGCTCCATGCACGCCTGGCTGCCGCTGCCCGAGCCCTGGCGCAGTCAGGAGTTCGCCGAGGCGGCCAACGCCCTTGACGTCGGGGTCGCGAGCGGAGAACACTTTGCCGCCGGCCAGTTTGCCGCCCCGCAAGGGGTGCGCCTGAGCCTGAGCCAGCCCGCCACCGACGCCCGGGTCGCCGAGGGGCTGGAGCGCCTCGCAGGGCTGCTGCGCGCGGCGCCGCCCACCAATCCCCTGCTATAGTCAGTGGCCCTGACCCCGAAGGAGTGACCATGCTGCCCGTCCGCCCCGCCCTGCTGCTCATCACCCTGTTGCTGGGAGGCTGCGCCTCCCCCGCACATCAGCAGCTGGGCCAGGCCCTGAGTGGCCTGGAAGGGGAGTTGCAACGGCTGGAGGAGGAGCTGGCCGCCATGAACGGGCTCCACTACCAGAAGGCCATAGACGCCCCCCTGGCCCTGCGCCGCTACCTGAGCGCCCCCTCCCCCACGGCTGAGGGCCTGGTGCCCGTCCAGAGCCAGCTGCAGGACGGCCCCCTGCTGCGCTACGACTACCGCCTGCCAACCACAATGACCCGGCTGCCCACGGACAACCCCTGCCTGCGCTACGAGTTCGAGCTGCGCCACCTCGGTCGCCTCGGCCAGCTCGAGCTCGCCTGGCAGGGAGAAACGGGGGCCGGAGATCTGCTGATCCAGCAGCGCGACTGCCCCTTCTCCGCCAAAGGGCCCGGCCTGCAGTGATCCCGCCCCAGATGTGATCAGGGGTTGGCCTGTGGCCAACCCCTGTGTTCATCTACGACTCGATCCGCTCGACGCAGGCATCCGGCATGGCAGCGGGATCAGATCAGACCCCGCACCAGGATACCGGCGATCAAGAGCGGCGCCACCAGTCGCCAGCACCAGAGCAGGCACAGACGCAGGGCCGGGGAGAGCCCCTCGGGCAGTATGCTCTCCCCCAGTCGCCAGCCCAGCAGCAGTGTCAGCACCAGACCGAACAGCGGCATCATCAGGTTGGAGGTGAGGTAGTCCAGCAAGTCGAAGAGGGTCTTGCCAAACAGGGTGTAGTCGGCCCAGGGACCGAACGACAGGCTGACCGGAATGCCGGAGGCCATGATCAGCAGGGTCAGCACCCGGCAGGCGCCACGGCGCGACCAGCCCCACTCCTCGCAGGTGAAGCGCACCAGGTGCTCCAGCATGGAGATGGAGGAGGAGAGCGCCGCCACCAGCAGCAGCAGGAAGAAGACCACCCCCAGCCCCTGACCGAACGGCAGGTGGCTGAACACGGCGGGCATTGTCATGAAGGTGAGCCCTGGCCCGGCAGTGGGGTCTATGCCGGTGGACGCCAGCGCCGGGAAGATCATCAGCCCCGCCAGCACAGAGATGAGGCTCGCCAGGGTCACTACCCAGACGCCGGAGCGCAGCACACCCTCGCTATTGGGCAGGTAGGCGCCGTAGGTGGTGTGTACCCCCAGACCGATGGAGAGGGAGAAGAAGGCCAGCCCCAGGGCATCCAGCACGCTCTGGCCGGTCAGCATGGAGAAGTCAGGCAGCAGCAGCTGACGCACCCCGGCCATGGCCCCCGGCATGGAGAGACCCACCCCCACCAGCAGCAGCATCATGACGAAGAGGGCCGGCATCATCCAGCGCAGCGCCCGCTCCACCCCCTTCTGGATGCCCCCCTGCACGAACCACCAGGTCAGCCCGGCGAACACCAGATGGGTCAGCACAGGCCACCAGGGATGGCTGACATAGCCGTTGAACAGGGCGGTCAGCGCCGAACCCTCGCCGAGGTTGAGCTTGCCCATCACCGCCAGCGCCGCATAGCCCACGGTCCAGCCCCCCACCACGCTGTAGAAGCTGTAGATGAAGAAGCCGCAGAGGATCCCCATGTAGCCCATCCAGCGCCAGTTCGGCCCCACCAGCTTGTGGAAGGCGCCGAGCACCCCGCGCTGGCTGCGGCTGCCGAGCAGGGTCTCCCCCACCAGCACAGCCACCCCCAGGGTGAAGCTGAACAGCAGGAACACCAGCAGGAAGGCGCCGCCGCCATTGGTGGCGGTCACATAGGGAAACTTCCAGATGGCGCCGAGGCCGATGGCCGTGCCGGCCGCCGCCAGCACATGACCGAGACGGGAAGACCACTGAACCTGGCTCATACAACCTCCGGGGAAGACAACATCGAATCGATACTCCATGGGTAAGTGCAACCTGGGTCGCAACAAAAAGGCCGCCCGGGGGCGACCTTTGCAATGAACATTCAGACTGAGTGCGCGTGCAGGGTCACCTCTCTTGCGAGCGGAAAAATCGGCCGAACCGGGCGATGAGGGGTGACATGCTATGGGTAACCTGGACGCAAAAAAGGAGCCACAGCCTAAACCACGGCAAGAGAAGTTGACAGCCAATAGTCCATTTTTGCCCGCAATACAGAATATTTACCAACCTATATGCCAAGTGGTGAATCAAAGTTTCGATAAACCTCTATTTCATGGATTTTTCGAGGCAGTCAATGCTGCCGGCGAGGATACCCTGTGTACCCAGGTAACGGGCGGGCCCGAGGCCCGCCCGCGCGGCAAGGGTTACAGCAGACCTCGCACCAGGATGCCACCTATGAGCAGGGGCGCCAGCCAGCGCCAGCAGCCCATCAGCAGGGCGCGCCAGTGCGGTGCCAGCCCCTGGGGCAAGGCCCGCAGGCCCAGCTGCCAGCCCAGCAGCAGGGTGAGCGCCAGCCCGAACAGGGGCATCATCAGGTTGGAAGTAATGAAGTCCAGCAGTTCGAAGATGTTCTTGCCAAACAGGGTCACCTGCGCCCAGGGGCCGAACGACAGGCTGACCGGGATGCCCCCCGCCATCACCAGGGCTGTGATCAGGCTGCAGGCAGCACGGCGCGACCAGCCCAGGCTCTCGCAGACGAAGCACTGCAGGTGCTCCAGCAGGGAGATGGAAGACGAGAGCGCCGCCACCACCAGCAGGGCGAAGAAGACCACCGCCAGCCCCTGGCCGAAGGGCAGTTGCTGGAACACCGCCGGCATTGTCATGAAGGTGAGGCCGGGGCCTGAGGCGGGATCTATGCCGGTCGCCGCCAGCACGGGGAAGATCATCAAGCCCGCCAGCACGGCGATCAGGCTCGCCAGCAGCACCACCCAGAGACTGGAGCGGCCCACCCCTTCGCTGGAGGGCAGGTAGGCGCCATAGGTGGTGTGGATGCCAAGCCCGATGGAGAGGGAGAAGAAGGCCAGCCCCATGGCGTCCAGCACACCTGACATGCCGAGCTTGCTGAAGTCCGGCATCAGGAAGTGGCGTACCCCGGCCATGGCATTGGGCAGGGTGAGACCGAAGGCCACCAGCAGCAAGATCATGATGAAGAGTGCCGGCATCATCCAGCGCAGGGTGCGCTCCACCCCCTTCTGCACCCCGCCCTGCACGAACCACCAGGTGAGGGCGGCAAACAGCAGGTGGGTCAGCACGGGCCAGAGCGGATCCCCCACATAGTCGTTGAAGCGGGCGGTCAGTGCAGCGCCATCCCCCTGTTGCAGGCTACCCGCCAGCGCCATGCCGGTGTAGCCCAGGGTCCAGCCCCCCACCACGCTGTAGAAGCTGAAGATGAGCAGGCTGCACAAGAGCCCCATGGCGCCGACCCAGCGCCAGCGCTTGCCCATCAACTCATCGAAGGCCCCCACCACCCCGCGCCGGGTCAGGCTGCCGAGCAGAGTCTCCCCCATCAGCACCGCCACCCCCAGGGTGAAGCTGAACAGCAGGAACACCAGCAAAAAGGCGCCGCCACCGTTGGCGGCAGTCACATAGGGGAACTTCCAGATGGCGCCGAGACCGACCGCCGAACCTGCGGCGGCCAGGATATAACCGAGCCGGGATGACCATTGGGACTGCTTCATGGGAACTCCAATCGAGGGGCCCGCCAGCGGGGCCCGGAATGGCGCTCAGAGTACGCCCGGGGGCGCGCAATCACTCGGCGAATATCCGTCTTAAAACTGCCTTATTGGCATAAGTTGCCAATAAAATTCGGATAACCAACCAATCGTGCCACAAAATAAAAACCGGAGCGTTTTTGCTCCGGTTCTTGCTGTCATGAGTGTGCGTTTTGGGACTAGATGACCCCCAGTTCCCGCAGCCGCTCCATCAGGTAGCTGTGGGCTGTGTGACGCTCGGAGAGCACCACGTCCGGGCGTGGGTGCAGGAACAGCGGCAAGGAGATGCGGGACTTGCTGACGCTGCCGCCGGTCGGGTTGATGACGCGGTGGGTGGTGGAGGGGTAATAGCCATGGGAGGCCTCCTGCAGCATGTCACCTATGTTGATGATGAGGGTGCCAAAGTCGCAGGGCACGTCCATCCACTCCCCGTCAGAGCCCTTCACCTGCAGGCCCGGCTCGCTCGCGGCGGGCAAAATGGTCAGCAGGTTGATGTCTTCATGGGCCGCGGCGCGGATGGCCCCCGGCGCTTCGGTGCCGTCGAAGGGCGGATAGTGCAGCACCCGCAGCAGGGTCTTCTGGCTCTCTTCGATCATGGAGGAGAGCGGGCAGCTGTAGCGGGCGGCGATGTCCGCCGGGGTGTATTGCTCCACCCAGGAGAGCAGCTCGGCGGCGAGATCGTTGGCGAGGCGGTAGTACTCCATCGCCTGCGCCCTCAGCTCTTCCGGCATCTGGCCCCAGGGGTAGAGGTGGAAGTACTCCTTGATGTCCTTCTGGGTGTTGCCCTTGGCCACCTCGGACACCGAGGGCGGGAAATAGCCGTCCTGGGTCTCGCGGTTGAACAGGAAATCCTGCTTCTGCTCGCTCATGAAGAAGCGATACCAGTTGTCATAGATGGACTGCACCAGCTCCTTCGGGATGGGGTGGTGGGTCAGCACCCCGAAGCCGGTGGTGCGCAGGGATTCGGTGAAGCGCTCGGCCGCGTCGGGGGAGCGATAATCGACGGTCAGGACTTTCATTGTTTTTGTTACGTGCCAGTTAAAAGTAGGCGCAGTTTACCCTGCCTCCCCCGGCAAGAAAAGGTCGCCGGAAGCCCGTTCACAACGGCTTGAAAATAGTGATAAAAACATCATGATACGGCGCCCTCGCCCGGTGCTTGTCCCGGGCGGGCTTCCTCTTCTAGAATGCCCCACCATCCTTGCTGTCGGAGCCCCTTCATGTCCCCCAAGATCCTGCTGTTGACCCTCCCCCTGCTGCTCGCCGGGTGCAGTTCCCTGTCGGAGGAGGAGTGCCGCGCCATGAGCTGGTACAACCAGGGTTATCAGGACGGGGAGCAGGGCAAGACCCGGACGGCCACCCGTGACTACAAGCAGACCTGCGGGGAGTACGGCCTCAGGGTGGATGAAGACGAGTGGCAGCGCGGCTACGCCAAGGGGCTCGAGCTCTATTGCATCCCCGAGCTCGCCTACAGCAAGGGGCGGGAGGGGAACGAATACCTGGGGGTCTGCCCCAACGACACCAGCTTCCTCACCCAGTTCGAGCGCGGCCGCAAGGAGTTCCTGCTGGAGCAGCGCCTCGGCGAGCTGCAACAGGAGCTGGAGCGCACCGAGCGGACCATCTATCAGCTGGATCAGCAGATCCGGGGCGAGAGCGACAGCAAACAGCGGGACTACTACCGGGCCCAGCGCGAGCGCGCCATTCGCCACTACGAGGGGGTGCGCCGTGACTACAACCGGATCCGCTTCCCGGATCGGGTGATCCAGTTCTCCTTCGGGAGCTGACAAACAAGGGGCCGCACTGGCCCCTTTCTGTTGCCCCTCAGGAGGGCAGGACCCAGCGCTGCAGCGCCAGCGCTATGCCGTCTTCGTTGTGATCGGCGGTGACCCTGTCCGCATGGGCCTGGATCTGGGGCGCCGCATTGCCCATGGCCACCGCCAGCCCCACCTGCTCGAACATGCTGATGTCGTTGTTGTTGTCCCCAAAGGCCACCACTTTCTCCATCGCTATCCCCTCCCTCGCCGCCCACTGGGCCAGCCGGTTGCCCTTGCTGCACCCGGGCTGCACCAACTCCACCGCATAGGGCGCCGCCCAGTCCTGGGTGAAGGGCAGTTTCTGCACCACCTCCCCCACGAAGCGGTGCAGCAGGCCAGGATCCTGATTGAACAGCTCCAGCTTCCAGATGGGCTTTTGCAGCCAGCCGTCGATATCCTCGGCGGGCAGCAGGGAGACCTTGAGGTGATCCGGCTGGTTCGCCGACCAGCGCCGCATCCGGCCCACATGCTCCTCGCAGCCGAGATAGCCTATGCCCCCGTCCAGGTGGAACAGGGCGCCCATCTGCTGCGCCTGCACCTCGGCCAGCAGGGCGGTGAGCGGCGCCACCGCCAGGGGATCCCCGGCCAGGATCCTGCCTTGCGCCGGATCATAGAGGTAGGCGCCGTTGCTGCAGATGAGGGGGGTGTCGAGGGCCAGCTCGTGATGGAAGGGACGGGCCGTCATGAAGTGGCGGCCCGTCACCAGCAGCACCTTGATGCCGTGGGCACGGGCCTGGGCCAGGGCGGCCCGGGTCGCGGACGAGATCTTGTGATCCCGGGTCAGCAGGGTTCCGTCCATGTCGAGCGCAATGGCTTGATAATGACTCATATCACCTCCAAAGACTGTGCATCGCGGGGCGCATGATGAAGGCCTGTGCTGGCCAGGTTCGCCGGGCGACGGGGTAAAAAGGGGACAAAGAGCCATACCGTCCCAAACTCGGCGCCGGGATGCAAGCCCCGCCTGCCACCCCGGCGCCGATCTGTGATCCAGCCGCCTCAGCCCGGCTCGGCGCAGGCGGCCACAGCACTTCGTCTGTCCGCCCGTCTGCGCAACCCGTAGAAACCGAGGGCGCAGATCACGCCGCAAAGCGCCGCCAGATAGAAGGGCCACTCGGTGCCCGCCAGCAGCGCCAGGCTGCCCAGCACCACCGCCAGGATCTCGCTGCCCACCGCCAGGCCGCGGTAGATCCCCATCGCCTGCCCCTGTTGCTGGGCATGGCTGCGGTTGGAGATGGCCACCGAGGTGGCGAGCTCCCCCAGGCTCATGCCGATGCCGGCCGGGATGAAGGTGAGCGCCAGCCCCCACCACTGGGTCGGCAGAATGAACATCAGCATGCCCGCCGCCATCACCAGATGCCCGACTATGCCAAGGGAGCTGCCGCGCCAGTGGCGGGCAAGCTGCTCCCCCAGCCAGGAACCCAGCATCATGGGCACGCTCACCAGCACGGCGGCCTGCGCCAGCTGCACCGGATCCCAGGCCAGCCGCTCCACCAACCAGACGTTGAAGTAGGTGAAGTAGAGCTGCACGGCCCCGTAGCTGAGGAGGGTCAGCACAAAGTAGGGCAGCAGGCGAGGTTGCAGCAGCAGTTGGCGGGTCGAGAGGGAGGCCAGCTCTTGCTCGGCCGGCACCGGCGGCCGGTTGGGCAGCAGCCAGAGCACCAGCAGCAGGTTGCCCACCGTCATGGCCACCGCCAGCCAGGCCGCCAGGCTGTAATCCCCGGACACCACGGCGGCATAGCCCCCTATCATGGGGCCCAGCACCCAGCCCAGGTTCATGCCGATGTTGATGCGGGCGAAGTTGCGCGCCTTGGTCCTGGTGGTGCTCATGTCCGCCGCCATCGCCTGCACTATGGCGATGTCGCCGTTGAAGAAGCCCTCCACCACCCGGCTCAGCAGCAAGAGCGGCAGGGAGCGCCAGGCGATCCCCAGGGCCATCAGCACATAACCCGCCAGCACCCCGACCAGGCAGAGGGTCAGCACCGGCTTGCGACCATGACGATCCGACAGCTTGCCCAGCCAGGGGGCCCCCAGCAGTTGAAACAGCGGATAGAGCCCCATGATGACCCCGAGCCACAGCTTGCGACTCCAGTCAGACGCTTGTGGCGTCAGCATGCCCTGGGCCGGATCCAGCATCAGCGGCGCCAGCACCGGCGAGGGCAGACTGAAGCCCGCCACCGCCAGGGTCACCGTCATCACCAATACCCAGAGGGTCGCCTGTCCCTTGATCCCTTCCATCTCCGCCTCATTAAATAAAGTTATTTGTTTATTTATACTGCGAAAGGAACGGTATTAAGTAAAGTGAATTATTGATTTAAATGAGACCGCTGCCCATAATGACCCTATCAACGCCAGTGTCACCCTGGCTTTCCCGAAGCGAACGCCTGTCGAGAACCCGAGCCGACAACCGGAGCCACCCCATGAATGCCAGCACCGACAAGATCCTCTACCTGCTGAAGACTCACGGCCCTCAGAGTGCCGCCGCGCTGGGGGAGCAGTTGCAGATGACCTCCATGGGCGCCCGCCAGCATCTGACGGCGCTGGAGGCAGACGGCTGGGTGGGCTTTAGCGACGAGGCGCGGGGCCGAGGTCGCCCGATACGGCTCTGGCACCTGACAGATCAGGCCTGGCAGCGCTTCCCCGACACTCACAGCGAGCTGACCCTGCAGCTTATCGACGACGTGCAGCAGCTGTTTGGCGAGAGCGGCCTGGATCAACTGATCGCGCGGCGGGAGCAACAGATGCTGAGCCGTTATCAGGCCAGACTGACCCAGCCGGCGCTGGCGGATCGGCTGGCCGCGCTCAAGGAGCTGCGCAGCCGGGAGGGCTATATGGCGGACATGAGCCAGGAGGAGGATGGCAGCTGGTTATGGTGGGAGAGTCACTGCCCCATCTGCGCCGCGGCGCGGGCCTGCCGGGGCTTTTGCCGCAGCGAGCTGGCGCTGTTTCGCCAGTTGCTGGCACCGGCCGGGGTGGAGCGGGAGCAATACCTGCTGGACGGGGACAGGCGCTGCCTCTATCGCATCCGGCCGCCGCAGGCCTGAGGATGCCGGAGCGCAAAAACAACAAAGCAGGCGCCGGGATGCCTGCTTTGTTGCCTTCGGGGAGGGGATGCTCTCGTTCCAGCCCGTCGTTTCCCGATAAGGTCGGACGGCTGATGGGGTTGTTGACCTGGTAAGGTCCTTCACCACAGAGGCCTGGTTGGGCATCTGTCTTGCCACCGGAAGATGAAACCATGGTACTCCTGCCGGTGCGGTGAGTGGTTGTGAAGTAGTAGGTATTTTCAGTTGTTTTTGCAATAGTTCACCCTTAATCTAGGAAAAGTGAATCAGTAATTGCAACGAGGAACGGAGAATGCTGAAACTTGATCGCATAGACAGGCATATTCTGGAGTTGATGCAGGAGAATGGCCGCATCAGCAACCTGGAGCTGGCCGAACTGGTCGGGCTCTCCCCCTCTCCCTGCTCGCGCCGGGTCAAGGCGCTGGAGGATGCCGGTCTCATCGATACCCACGTCACCCTGCTCAACGCCCGCCAGCTGGGGCTCACCCTCACCGCCTACATTCACATCTCCATGGACAGGCACACCCCGGAGCGGTTCGAAAACTTCGATCGGGCCATTCAGGATCTGCCAGAGGTGCTCGAATGCGACCTCATCACCGGCAACGACGCCGACTACCAGCTCAAGGTGGTGGTGCGGGACATGGAGCACTACCAGCACTTCCTGCTGGACAAGCTGACCCATATCTCCGGCGTGACCGGGGTGCGCTCCAGCTTCGTGCTGCGCCGCATCAAGCACAAGACGGCCCTTCCCCTCAACCACCTGGGCTGAGGGCCAGAGGCGCAAAAAACAAGAGGAGGCCCAGGCCTCCTCTTTGTCGTCTCTGATGTCAGGGAATGACAGGGTCAGACACCGACCTGGCTGACGTCCTGCACCTGCAACAGCCAGCCGGCCTGCTCCTGCTGGGGTTCACCGCTCAGTCGCAACCGCTCGCCCTCTGACACCCACTGCCCCTCGGGCAGGGAGACCAGCAGACTCTCGCTGCCGTTGTCGAACACCCAGCGATCTTCGCCAAGCGACTCAATCAGATAACCTTCCATCTCCACTCTGGACTCGGCTTGCCAGGACGGCGCAACGGAATCACGGCTCTCGATGAAATCCCCCTGAACACCAAAACTGGCCAGCCCCCACAGAATGGAGAGCCCGACGATGGATGACTGCATCTCTCTCTCCTCTCATGAAACTGTGGGGCCAGTATGGAAAGGGAAGCATGAGTGCACCATGAACAAGGCCGCAAAGTGCAGGCGAGATCGCGAAAAAAACCGGCCAAGGGGCCGGTTGTGTCATTTTATGGCGTCTGGATCACACTATTTGGCGGCTTCCTCTGCCATTCGAACCGCCCTTGGCTTATTCGTCCACATGGCCAAACCGCGGTGATCCGCGCATATCCCCTCGTCAGTGACGGCCCGAACCCGGACGCCATCCTTGCAGAGGGCCTGCCAGGCATCCGCATCGTCGATCTGCAATTCGGACGGAGAGTGGGGGCCACCGGCGCAGCCACTTAGCAGCAGAACAAACAGGGGTAACCAGGGTTTCATCGGATGGCTCCAGACAAGGGGAAGAGGATTCAGCGCCCGAGCTGGGCCGCCACGCGATCACAGAGTCGCTTGAGCTCGGCCAGTTCGGCATCGGCCAGATCCACCTGATTGCGCAAGTTGTCCGCCAGACAGCACTCCCTGACTCCCTGCTGCAACTGGCGTCCCGCCTCGGTCAGGCGGATGCATTTTTGCCGCTCGTCTTCGCTGGAGACGGTGCGGGTCAGCCAGCCCTTGCTCTCCAGCCGCTTGACGATGGGGGTCAGGGTGCCCGCATCCAGGCCGGTTTCCTGGCCAATCTCCTTGAGGCTGACCTCGTCCCGCGCCCAGAGCGACAGCATCACCAGGTACTGGGTGTAGGTCAGATCCAGCTTGTCCAGCAGAGGCCTATAGGCACGCATCACCGCATTGGAGGCGCTGTAGAGGGCAAAACAGACCTGCTTTTTCAATTCACTCATGGGGCACCTCGCTGACGACTGGGGCCAGTATACCCCAGGACAACTGAGGTCTGAATAATTTGCACACAAAACAGTTGTCACCCCATCGTTTCGGGATTAACCTGATTTTAGTTTGCACACAAACAGAATGCCCGAGCCGCCGCTTCAGCCCACTGGCTGGCGCGGCGCCGACTGCCCCCTACCCCGCTGGAGAACGACCATGACCCCGATCAGCCATCAGATTCAACTGCTCCGTCGCCCGACCGGCCTGCCCGTCCAGAGCGACTTCATCTTGAAGGAAGTGCCCTTGCCCGCGCTTTCGGAGGGAGAGGTGCAGGTGGCCAACCAGTGGCTGTCGGTGGACCCTTACATGCGTGGTCGCATGAGCGAGGCCAAGAGCTATGTGCCCCCCTTCCCCCTGAACGGCCCCCTCGACGGCGGCGCCATCGGCACTGTGCAGGCCTCCCGTCACCCCGATTTCAAGGCGGGTGACCAGGTGAGCAGCATGCTGGGCTGGCGGGATGCCTTCGTCGCCAAGGGGGAGCAGCTGACCCGGTTGCCCGCCACGGCGCTGCCGTCCCAACTCTTCCTCGGCGCCCTCGGCATGCCGGGCATGACCGCCTGGGCGGGCTTGCACAAGGTCGCCCGCCTACAGGCCGGTGAGACCCTGCTGGTTTCGGCCGCCTCGGGCGCGGTCGGCACCATGGCGGTGCAGCTCGCCAAGCGGGCCGGTGCCCGGGTGATCGGCTCCACCGGGTCAGCCGACAAGGTCGCCTATCTCAAGACCCTGGGCGCCGATGCGGTGATCAACTACAGGGAGACGCCGGATCTCGACGCCGAGCTGGCCCGCCTCGCCCCGGAAGGCATTCAGGTCTATTTCGAGAACGTGGGAGGCGCCATGCTGGACGCGGCCCTCAACAACATGGCGCTGCACGGGCGCATCGTGCTGTGCGGCCTCATCGAGCAGTACAACAGCAATGGCCAAGGGAGCGGCCCGCGCAACCTCTCCCAGATGATCCGCAAGCGCATCCTGATGCAGGGGCTGCTGGTCTCCGATCACTGGCAGCACTACGGGGACTTCCTGGCCGAGGCCATCCCCGCCTTCGAGGCTGGCGCCCTGCAGGCCGAGGAGACCATCAGCGAGGGGCTGGCCAGCATGCCCCAGGCCTTTATCGGGCTGTTCGAGGGCCGCAACACCGGCAAGATGCTGGTCAAGCTGGGCTGACAACCAGCCAAGCAGCCGAGCGTCGAGGGGCACAGCGCCGGCAAGATGCAGATCAAGCGGGGCTGACGGCCTGCCAGCCACAGTGGGGCCCCTGGCCTTGTGTTTACCATCTACCAGGCAGATGTGAGATCGCGATAGCCATCTGATTGACAGATAGATAAACGGCAAGCTCCCGTGTCCCCGGGATCATCCAGCGGCAACTTGCGAAACGGGCCCATCCGTCCTAAGGTGGGCCCGTTTTTTATGGTGTCATCCCGTTTCGGCAAGGAGCCCTGCCCATCTCCAGCACACCCTGTACCGGCGTCGGGGGTCGATAAGTCATCCGGGGGTCACCCCTGGCAGCACAACCACAGCAAGGAGCTCTTCATAATGTCCACTCCCTATCCTCTCGTCGGGGCTCGATAACAGTGTCATCCTGACCAAACAGTTCACCTGCATAGCCACAACAAGGAGCTCTCCATATTGTCCACTCCCTATCCTCGCGTCGGGGTCGGTGTCATCCTCGTCAACCATCAGGGCCAGGTGCTGCTTGGCAAGCGCAAGGGGAGCCACGCCCCCTACTGGTCCATCGCAGGCGGCCACCTGGAGCTTGGCGAGAGCTTCGAGTCGGCGGCCATCCGGGAAGTGGCAGAGGAGACAGGTTTTCTCATCACCAACCCCAGCGTCATCGCCGTCACCAACAACCTGGAGACCTGGCGCGAGAGCGGACTGCACTACATCTCTGTCACCCTGCTGGCCGAGGTGGAGGGCGAGCCGCAACTGCTGGAGCCGGACAAGTGCGAGGGCTGGGTCTGGTGCGATCCCCGCGCGCTGCCCGAACCCCACTTCGATGCCAGTCGCCAGTCCATCGCCTGCTGGCTGGCCGGGCGCTGCTATCTGCCGCAACCGGGCCAGCCGACCTAATCCCCATAGCCCACTGGCTGGCGGGGTGCTGCTACCAGCCAGCGGCAACCCCATCAGCTGAATAAACCGGTTGGCCGGTTGGCCCACCCAAAGCCCCTAGCCAGTAAGTCGTTCATCTGCCAACAGCGAGTCGACCAGCAACCCAGCCCGAAATGTCATAAAAAAGTCATCACTCTGTCATATCATCCCTGTCCATCTGCGATGACGACAGGGAGTAAGTGGTGGGACAGGTATTTCTTCAATTTCTGTGGCTGGGCTGCATCAGCTTCGGCGGGCCGGCCGCCCATATCGGCTACTTCCAGCGCACCTTTGTCCAGCGCCTCGGCTGGCTCAGCCAGGCCGAGTATGCCCAGCTGCTGGCCCTGTGCCAGCTGTTGCCAGGTCCCGCCTCCAGCCAGCTCGGTTTTGCCATCGGCCGCCACCGGGCCGGCCTTGGGGGAGCGCTCGCTGCTTTTGCCGGCTTCACCCTGCCCTCCTTCCTGCTGTTGCTGGTTGCCGCCATCGGCGTGGGCCAGCTAGGCAATAACCTCTGGCTGGATGCCGCCCTGCACGGCCTCAAGCTGCTGGCACTGGTGGTGGTGGCCGATGCCGTGCTCACCATGAGCCGCCAGTTCTGCAAGACGGTGCTGCAACAGGGAGTCATGGTGGCAACCGCCGCCGCCCTCTGGTGGCAGCCCGGTCTGCTGACCCAGCTGGGAATGCTTTTGGGGGCGGCCCTGCTCTGCGCCCAGCGGGAGGTGGTCGGCGCCTCTCCTGCGGCGCCACAAGCCCGTCGCGTCCCCCACTGGCCGACCCTGCTGCTGTTTGCCCTGCTGTTTGTCGGCCTGCCGCTGCTGGCCCTGGGCCCCGCCAGCCAGCTGGTCGCCGACTTCTATCGGGCGGGCAGCCTGGTGTTTGGCGGCGGCCACGTGGTGCTGCCCCTGTTGCAGGAGAGCGTCGGCCACAGCCTCAGCCAGCAGCAATTCCTGACCGGCTACGGCCTGGCCCAGCTGGTGCCCGGCCCCATGTTCACCCTGGCCAGCTACCTCGGCGCCCAGCTGTTGCCCGCCACGCCGCTGACGGGCGCCCTGCTGGCAACCCTCGCACTATTTTTGCCGGGCTTTTTGCTGCTGTGGGCCCTGGGCCCCTGCTGGCAGAGCTGGCTGGCCCACCCCAGGCTGGCGGGGGCCGTGGCCGGCATCAACGCCGCCGTGGTGGGGCTGCTGCTGGCCGCCCTCTATCAGCCGGTGTGGCAGAGCGCCGTGCTGGCACCGGCCGATCTGGCGCTCGCCGCCATCGCCTTCTATCTGCTGCGCGTCATCAGGCTGCCCATACTGGCGCTCGCCGCCCTGCTGGTGGGGGCCAATCTGCTGCTGATCTGAGGGCCAACCAGGACCCCATAAAAAATGGCGCCTCCGCAAGCGGAGGCGCCATTTTTCATTTCTGACGCTTTCAGGCGTCGGTATCGGGCTCGAAGTCCAGGCTCAGGCTGTTGACGCAGTAGCGCTGGCCGGTCTCGGTCGGCCCGTCCGGGAAGACATGACCCAGGTGGGAGCCGCACTGGCTGCAGGTGATCTCCACCCTTGCCATGCCGTGGCTGCGATCCTCTGTGTAGGTCACTGTCCCCTCGATGGCCCGATCGAAGGAGGGCCAGCCGCAGCCGGAGTCAAACTTGGCATCCGCATGGAACAGTACGCTCTTGCAGCAGACGCAGAGGTAGTCACCGCTCTTGCGATTGTGCAGCAGGGCGCCGCTGTAAGGGCGCTCTGTGCCCTTCTCCCAGCAGACGTGAAACTGCTCTGCACTCAACTTGCTGCGCCATTGCTCGGGATTGTTGCTGCTCATACCGACTCCTTGCCATTAATCACGGCGCCCAGCATACCCACTCACACGCCCCGACTCTACCCCGCCAGCGGGAACTGTGATCCCGTTGGCAACACGGCGGCAACATCCGGCGTGGCGACCACCCCTTCCTTGGCCAGCGCCACCCCAGGCAGCGAAACCCGCTCCAGCAATTTGAGGGAGTGGGCACGCCCCACCGCCACCTGCCGCTTGATGTCGTCCGGCAGGAAAGGCAGGCCGTCGTTGGTGGCCGTGTCTATGGTCTGGATCCACTCCAGCCCCTCCCCCGGCGGCGGCAGGCGGAACTGGATGTCGTAGTCGCTGGCGTTGAACAGCACGTACCAGCGCTCCCCGCCGCACGCCAGCATGCCGATGTCCATGGCGAACGCCTGCCCCATGGGAGCGTGCCAGTCCTGATCGGTGAGCTGATGGCCATCGGGGTGATACCAGTTGACGCTGTGGCAACTGGTCGAGGCGCCGTTCCAGCTGTCGTCGCTCAGTTGCAGGTTGGCGAAGACCCCCGACTCGGCCCGCAGCGCCATCATCTGGCGGGTGAAGGCGAGCAGCCGTTCATCCTCGGGGCGCAACTGCCAGTTGACCCAGCTTATCTGGTTGTCCTGGCAGTAGGCGTTGTTGTTGCCAAGCTGGCTGCGGCCCATCTCGTCCCCGGCCAGGAAGTGCGGCGTGCCCTGGGAGAGCAGCAGGGTGGCAATCAGGTTGCGCTTCTGCTGCTGGCGCAAGTTGTTCACTCTGGGGTCCAGGGTCGGCCCCTCCACCCCGTGGTTGTAGGAGAGGTTGTTGCCGTGGCCGTCTCTGTTGTCTTCGCCGTTGGCCTGGTTGTGGCGCTGGTTGTAGGAGACCAGATCCTCCAGGGTGAAGCCGTCGTGATAGCAGAGGTAGTTGACGCTGGTATGGGGGGAGCGCCAGTTCTTCGGGAAGAGATCCCGCGACCCCGCCAGCCGGGTGGCGAAGTCTCCCATCTTGCCCGCATCGCCGCGCCAGAAGGCGCGTACAGTGTCGCGATAGCGGTCGTTGATCTCCAGCCACTGGCTCGGGAACTGGCCCAGGCGATAGCCGAAGGGGCCTATGTCCCAGGGCTCGGCAATCAGCCTCACCCGCGCCAGCACGGGATCCGCCAGCAGGGCCTTGAAGAAGGCGCTCATGGGATCGAACTCCCCCGCCTCCCGCGCCAGGGTGACCGCCAGATCGAAGCGGAAACCGTCCACCTGCATCTCGGTGACCCAGTAGCGCAGGGCATCGAGCACCAGTCGCAGGCTGTTGGGGTGATCCAGGTTGACGCTGTTGCCGCAGCCGGTGACGTTGGCATGGCGGTGGTAGTCAGGACCGTGAGCCCCGGTCTCGAAGGCGTAGTAACCCGCGTTGTCGAACCCCTTGAGGGACAGCATGGGGCCGTCGACACCAGATTCGGCGGTATGGTTGTAGACCACATCCAGTATCACCTCGAGCCCGACCCGGTGCAGCTCGCGCACCATGGTCTTGAACTCGGTCACCGCCTCCCCCGCGCCGTAGCGTGGCTCGGGGGCGAAGAAGGCGATGGGGTTGTAGCCCCAGTAGTTGGTGAGGCCAAGCTGCTCCAGCCTGGGCTCCGACATGAAGGCAGCCACCGGCATCAGTTGCACCGAGGTGACCCCGAGAGAGAGCAGGTGCTCTATCATCAGCGGATGGCTAACGCCGAGGTAGGTGCCCCGCAGCGCCTCGGGCACCCCGGGATGCTGGCGGGTGAAACCCTTGACGTGGGTCTCGTAGAGCACCACCCGCTCGGGCGGGATCCCGGGCTTGCCGACCCCCTGCCAGTCGAAGGCATCGTCCACCACCACAGACTTGGCCACCATGGCCGCGCTGTCCCCCTGATAGAGGTCGTCATTCCAGCGGGTCGCCCGGCTGAGTGCCCTGGCATAGGGGTCGATCAGCAGCTTGTCCGGGTCGAACAGCATGCCCTCCTGGGGCATGCCATGGACCCGGTAGCCGTAACGCTGACCGGCCTTCACCCCGCGCACATAGCCGAATCTGTATTGGCCGCGCCGACCGGGCAGGGCCAGCCTGACCAGCTCCTGCTCCTGCTCGTCGAACAGACAGAGCTCCACCTTGTCCGATTGGGGGGCCCAGACGCAGAAGTGGCAGCCTGCCTCGTCGAGCCGGGCCCCCAGCGGGTAGTCCACCCCATTTTCCATTACAAACATCAGGACTCCTGTTTGATGAACAAGGTCGCGAGCGGCGGCAAGTCCAGCACTATGCTGTGCGCCATCCCCTGCCAGGGGGTCGGCTCGGCGACTAAGGCCAAACCCACATCATAGTTGCTGCCCCAGTAATGCTCGCTGTCGGTGTTGAGCACCACGGCATAGCGGCCCGCCGCTGGCACCCCGAGGCGATAGGCGAGGCGCGGCACAGGGGTGAAGTTGGAGGCGATCACCACAGGATTGGCCCCCTGCTTGTCGGCGCGCAGCCAGGCGAAGATGCTGTTGTCGGCGTCGTTGTGATCCAGCCAGCGGAAGCCGCTCTGCTCATAATCCGCCTGATACAAGGCAGCTTCATGACGATAGAGCCGGTTGAGATCGCGGATCAGCCGTTGCTGGCCGCCGTGCTTGGGGAATTGCAGCAGGTGCCAGGGCAGTTGGGCATCGTGATTCCACTCGTTGCTCTGGGCGATTTCGGTGCCCATGAAGTTGAGCTTCTTGCCCGGATGGCCATACATGAAGCCCATGTAGGCCCGCAGGTTCGCGGCCTGCTGCCACTCGTCACCCGGCATCTTGTAAAGCAGGGAGTGCTTGCCGTGTACCACCTCGTCGTGGGACAGGGCCAGGATGAAGTTCTCGTCATAGTGATAGACCATGGAGAAGGTCATCTCGTTGTGGTGATAACGGCGGTGGATAGGCTCCTTCTGCATGTAGCTCAGGGTGTCGTGCATCCAGCCCATATTCCACTTGAAGCCAAACCCGAGGCCACCCAGGAAGGTGGGTTTGGAGACACCGGCAAAGGCGGTGGACTCCTCGGCTATGGTCATGGTGTGGGGATACTTGCCGTACACCTCCTCGTTGGTCCACTTCAAGAGGCTGATGGCCTCGTAGTTGTGGTTGCCCCCGTCGACGTTTGGCACCCACTCACCGGCGTTGCGGGAATAATCCAGATAGAGCATGGAGGCCACCGCATCCACCCGCAGGCCGTCGATGTGGAACTTGTCGAGCCAGAACAGGGCGCTCGCCACCAGGAACTGGCGCACGTTGTTGCGACCGAAGTCGTAGATGTAGGAGTTCCAGTCCGGGTGCCAGCCACGGCGCGGATCCTCGTACTCGTAGAGCGGAGTGCCGTCGAAGCGGGCGAGACCATGGGCATCGGCCGGGAAGTGGGCAGGCACCCAGTCGAGGATGACGCCTATGCCGGCCTGGTGGCAGGCGTCGACGAAATGCTTGAAGTCATCGGCACTGCCGTAGCGACTGGTGGGGGAGAACATGCCCACCGGCTGATAGCCCCAGGAGCCGCTGAAGGGGTGCTCGGAGACCGGCATCAGCTCGATATGGGTGTAGCCCATCTCGGTGACGTAGTTGACCAGCTCCACCGCCAGCTCGCGCCAGTTCAGGCTGTCCCCGTTGGGATGACGCTTCCAGGAGCCCACGTGCAGCTCGTAGATGGAGAGCGGCTGCTCCCGCTTGTCATTGCGCTGGCTCTCGCGCCAGGCGGCATCCTGCCACTGGTACTGCTCGTGGTCGTGGATGACGGAGGCGAACGACGGGTACTGCTCGCAGTAGAAGCCGACCGGATCGCTCTTGTGGGGCAGCCGATGGCCGGCCGGATCTTTCAGTTCGAACTTGTAACGGTCCCCGGCCTTGAGGCCAGGCACGAACAGCACCCAGTGACCGCACTGGCTCCGCTGCATGGGGTGGCGACGCCCATCCCAGAAGTTGAAATCGCCGATCAGGCTCACCGCCGTGGCGCTCGGCGCATAGACGGCGAAGCGCACCCCGGTCACCTGCTGACCGAGATGCTCCACGGTGCGCAGCTGCGCGCCCAGGGTGTGGTAGAGGTTTTCCGGCTGGAAGCCGAGCTCAGCCAAGCCTTCCCAGGCGGCAGCCTGGAATTGGTAAGGGTCGATGGATTCGGCACTGGCATCGGGGTAGCTGGCGATCAGCTGATAGGGGAAGGGATTCTTGCGGCGAGTGAAAACAGTTTCAAAAAGGCCCGCTTCGTCGGCGGCGGTCAGGGTGGCAACTATCTTGCCTGACTTGAGGTCCCTGACCCGGACCTCGAGGGCATCCGGCAACCAGGCCGTCAGTTTCAGGCCTGGCCCATCCGGATTGGCCAGCAGGCCTAGATGGGAGAAGGGATCGGCACAGCGGGCGGCAACCAAACGTTCAACGGGCATCGACATTTCCTTTCATGGCTGAACATCCGCTCCGGCCTGGGCCGAAGCGGATGAAAGTGAGTCACATGTTGACAGCAAGGGCTCAACGACTGGCCTCGTCACGGGCCTGGCTCATCTTGCCCGCCAGCGCCTTGAGCGCCTCATCGGCAAAAATATCTTCCAGATCCTTTGAAAGCTTGCGACGCCAGTTCGGGTATTCGTAACTGGTGCCCGGCACGTTGACCGGCTTGTCCATCTCCAGCCAGTCTTCCAGCTGGGTACTGAACAGGGCACAGCTGCCGCGGGACATGTGCAGTTGCAGGCCATGGTTGAGTTCGGTGTTCATCCCGACCCAGTTCACGTCATGGCTGATGTTGCCAGAGATGACCCCATGGGCATGCAGGCTGTCAAGGATCCGCTGCTTGGCCTGGTGGCGATCAGCATACAGGGTCTTGAGTACCTCTTCATCCGGGTACAGGCCCAGCTCGCGGCCCAACGCCAGATCGTCGCAATGCCAGAAGCCCTTCAGGGTCGGCATGTCGTGGGTGGTCAGGGCCGACATCGCCTGCTCGGTGTAGTGCGCCGGAGAGATGAAACCGCCGTCCCCCTTGGAGCGCTCGAAGAAGAACACCTTGTAGGAGTGAACGCCGTTCTCTTTGAGCGTGACGTCTATGCCTTCCGGCACTGTGCCGAGATCTTCACCGATCAGCAGGCACTGGTTGCGGTGGGATTCGAGGGCAAGTATCCCCAGCAGATCGTTGACCGGATAGTAGATGTAGGCGCCCTTGGCGGCGGACGCTCCGGGCGGTACCCACCACAGGCGCAGCAAGGCCATCACGTGGTCGATGCGCAGCGCGCCGCAGGCACGCATGTTGGCGCGGAACAGATCCACCATGGGCTGATAGGCCGCCTCGAACAGCTGGTTCGGGTTCATGGGGGGCAGGCCCCAGTTCTGACCGAGGGGGCCCAGGATGTCGGGGGGCGCACCGACCGAGGCTTTCGGGCAGTAGAGATCCCGGTTGGCCCAGATCTCGGTGGAGCCTTCGGAGACGCCCACCGCCAGATCCCGGTAGATCCCCATCACCATGCCGGCCGCCTTGGCGCGGGCATCGGCTTGCGCCAGCTGTTCATCGGCCAGGAACTGCAGATAGAGGTAGAAATTCACATCCTGGCTGTGCTCCTGCATCCAGACAGCCACTTCCGGGTTGTGGTAATCGCGGAAGGCATCCGGCCAGACCGGCCAGCCCCAGGCGTTCTCACCCTTGCCATAGAAATGGGCCTGCAGGGCATCGAAGGCGGCCTGCTGTTGCAGGCTGTCGCCACCGGCGGCCACGAAGGCATCGAAGGCGGCCTGACGCTCGGCGCTGAGCCTGGCCTCATCGAACACCTGGCGCAGCATGCCGATCTTGGTCTCGATGACACCGGTGTAATCCACGTTCTCCTTGGCCCGCAGGGAGGCCAGATGCTGCTGGAAGGCCGGGCTCGCCACATCGGCCTTGAGCCGCTCGTTGGCCAGAAACTCGGGCACGGCTTCCACATTGATGTAGGCCACGTTGAGCCAGCGGCGGGAAGAGGGGCTGTAGGGGCTGGCACTCTCGGGATTTGCAGGATAGAGGGCATGGATGGGGTTCAGCCCCACGAAATGGGCTCCCCAGGCGGCGGCCTGCTCGACCAGCTGGCCGAGATCGCTGAAATCACCTATGCCCCAGTTGTGGCGGCTGCGCAGGCAGTAGAGCTGCACGCTCGGGCCCCACACCTTGCGGCCGTTGGCGATGGGCGCCTGCTTGTAGCAGGACTTGGGCGCGACTATGAGGCGCATGGTGGCGAGTGGCTCGTCGTTGCCCTCTTCCAGCAGCACCAGCTGGTGATAGCCGAGCTCCGGCTGCACATCCAGCGCGACCCTATAGGCCTGGCACTCCATCTCCTCGAATTCGGCGACGCCGACCAGTTCCCCTTCGATGGGGGTCAGCTGGCCGGACAACAGGGCTCCCTGCTCCAGCACTATCTGCCAGTGGAGGGCGTCGTTGACGAACTCTATGGGCAGACGAACCTCGAGGCTGATGGGGTCGCCACTGCGCACTACCATCACGGGATCCAGAGGCCGCAACCAGTGCTGACGGTGCTCCTGCTCCAGCTGCTCGGTCAGGGCGGCCTCGTCGTCGACGCGGTAGCCCATGGCGCCCAGCATGGCGGCCTTGCTCTCTTCGGATACCTGAGCCGGGTGGCCCCAGGCATCAACATACTCGCTGGCGATACCTTTGGCGGCAGCCAGCTGTTCAATCAGGGTGGTCATAGTTTGAGAATTCCCGCTGTGGATTCTATCTACACTATTTGTGATTAATTTTTATGGGTGGTACTTGAACAGTGGCTCTTTGGCCATGCTAAACCGCGCACATTTTTACATATCTCCCTGGCTGGTTGTGTGACCGAACAGGCACTATTGTTGATCTCTGCGACCGGATCCGCTGATGATGCATTCGACAAAAGTTGGTAGCCAGTTACATAAAACGAAAATAAATTTCACAGTTTTTCATGATATAGCGCAATTTCGCGCAGATTGTTGGTTGACTCACCGGTGAGTTCTAGTAAATTTACAAACGGAATTTTCTTTGACTACTGAACAGTTAGGTAACCAAATATGACTATCAAAGTAGGTATTAACGGTTTTGGCCGCATCGGTCGTTTCGTGTTCCGTCTGGCCGCTGAGCGTGCTGACATCGAAGTGGTTGGTATCAACGACCTGATCGACGTTGACTACATGGCTTACATGCTGAAGTACGATTCAACTCACGGTCGTTTCAACGGCACCGTTGAAGTTAAAGACGGCAACCTGGTTGTTAACGGCAAAACCGTACGTGTTACCGCTGAGCGTGACCCGGCAAACCTGAAATGGGATGCCATCGGTGTTGACGTTGTTGCCGAAGCTACCGGTCTGTTCCTGGACGACGCAACTGCTCGCAAGCACATCGCTGCTGGCGCCAAGAAAGTCGTACTGACCGGTCCGTCCAAAGACGCTACCCCTATGTTCGTCATGGGTGTTAACGACTCTACCTACGCTGGCCAGGACATCGTTTCCAACGCTTCCTGCACCACCAACTGCCTGGCCCCGATCGCCAAGGTTCTGAACGATACCTTCGGTATCGAATCCGGCCTGATGACCACTGTCCACGCTACCACTGCTACCCAGAAGACCGTTGATGGTCCGTCTGCCAAAGACTGGCGCGGTGGCCGCGGTGCGGCTCAGAACATCATCCCGTCCTCTACCGGTGCTGCCAAGGCTGTTGGCGTTGTTATCCCGGAACTGAACGGCAAACTGACCGGCATGGCTTTCCGCGTACCGACTCCGGACGTGTCCGTTGTTGACCTGACCGTCAACCTGAAGAAAGCTGCCACCTACGCAGAAATCTGCGCAGCCATGAAAGCAGCCTCCGAAGGCTCCATGAAGGGCGTGCTGGGCTACACCGAAGATCAAGTGGTTTCCACCGACTTCCTGGGTGAGCGTCAGACTTCCGTGTTCGATGCCAAGGCTGGTATCGCACTGAACGACAAATTCGTTAAAGTTGTATCCTGGTACGACAACGAAATGGGCTACTCCAGCAAGGTTCTGGACCTGATCGCTCACATCTCCAAGTAATTTGGGATGCGCAATCGCGTAGCTTGAAAAAAGGCGGCCATTGGCCGCCTTTTTGTATTCTGGATCTGCCGACCTCTTTCTTGAATGTGCGCGAGCACAGGAGTCTCCATGCAACCGACACGTACTCTGACAGCCCACTGTACCCTCAGCCACCCCGCGGATGGCCAGCCTCTGCTGACCATCAACAACGAGCATGCCAGGGCGGAGATCAGCCTGTTTGGCGCCCATGTACTGCGTTATCAGCGCCACGGCGAACCCGCCTCGATCTGGCTCAGCGACAAGGCCGTGCTGGATGGCAGCAAGCCGATCCGGGGCGGCATCCCCCTGTGCTGGCCCTGGTTCGGCCCCTCCCCCGCTCGCGTCGGCAGCGGCAAACCGTCCCATGGCTTCGCCCGCACCAGCCTCTGGACCCTGGATGGTGTCTCCGATCACGGGGATGGCACCCTGGTCCATCTGTCTCTGCGCGACACCGACGCCAGCCGTGCCCTCTGGCCCCACGCCTTCGAGCTGGAGCTGGATGTGCTGGTGGGCAAGGAGCTCTCCCTGGTGCTAACCACCCGCAACACCGGCAAGACGCCCCTCACCTACAATGCGGCCCTGCACACCTATCTGCAGATAAGCGCGCCAGAGGCCGTCAGCGTGACCGGCCTGGGTGAGCCTTATGCAGACAAGCTGACGGGTCAGGATGGGCAGCAGCAGGGCGCTCTGACGCTCACAGCTGCCATTGATCGGGTCTACCACCAAGCCGAGGCCATGGTGATGGTCAAGGACGGCGATCGCACCACTAAAGTGGTGAGCGGCAACAACGACAGCGTCGTGGTCTGGACCCCCTGGCTGGAAGGGGCCACCGCCATGGCGGACATGAGCGACGATGGCTACCGCACCATGCTCTGCGTCGAGGCGGCCATCACGGCCGAGGCTGGCGTCGTTATCGCGCCGGATGAGGAGCACAGCTTCTCTACCGTGATCATCTGATCATCTGATCTTCGTCTTCGCGAAACCCATAACGAAAGAGGGCACCCCAACGGATGCCCTCTTCTATTCAGCCTTTCTATTCAACGCTTCGCACACTCAGGCGTTGCCCTGGGTCTTTAGCTTGAGCTCGGCAGCGAAGTTCAGCATGCGATCCAGCGGGATCAGTGCCTTCACTCGCAACTCCTCATCCACCAGGATCTCGTGACGCTCGGCGCCATCGGTCAGTGCCTCCTTGATCGCCACCAGACCATTCATCGCCATCCAGGGACAGTGGGCGCAGCTGCGGCAGGTGGCGCCATCGCCACCGGTTGGAGCCTCCACCATCTCCTTGTCCGGGCAGGCCTGCTGCATCTTGTAGAAGATGCCGCGATCGGTCGCCACTATCAGCTTCTGCTGGGGCAGCTCACGGGCCGCCTTGATGAGCTGGCTGGTCGAACCCACCGCATCTGCCAGTTCGATGACGGAAGCCGGGGACTCCGGGTGCACCAGCACGGCCGCGTCCGGGTTCTGGGCCTTGAGCTCGCGCAGGGCCTTGGCCTTGAACTCGTCATGGACTATGCAGTGACCCTGCCAGCGCAGCATCTCGGCGCCCGTCTTCTTCTCGATGTAGGCACCCAGGTGTCTGTCCGGACCCCAGATGATCTTGTGGCCCTGGCTGTCCAGGTGCTCGACTATCTCGAGCGCAATGCTGGAGGTGACCACCCAGTCGGCCCGCGCCTTCACCGCCGCAGAGGTATTGGCATAGACCACGACGATATGGTCGGGATGGGCATCGCAGAAGGCGGAGAACTGGTCGATGGGGCAGCCCAGATCCAGGGAGCACTCAGCCTCCAGGGTCGGCATCAGCACCCGCTTGTGCGGGCTCAGGATCTTGGAGGTCTCCCCCATGAAGCGCACACCGGCCACGATCAGGGTCTGGGCGGCGTGATCACGACCGAAGCGAGCCATCTCGAGGGAGTCGCCGACGAAACCGCCGGTGGCCTCGGCCAGCGCCTGGATCTCGGGATCCGTGTAATAGTGGGCAACCAGCACGGCCTGACGCGCCTCGAGCAGCGCCTTGATCTCGATGATCAGGGCCGCCTTCTGTTCGGCAGTCAGGGGAGCCGGTTTGACCGGAAAGGGATAGTCCATCTCGATGACCGGAGGGACACTGCTCAGTGCATTGCTCATTGCGACTGTTCCATCAACGCTTGGAAAGGCCAAAATTATAACCAGAAGCCGCGCACAAACCCATCAACAAATCGCGATCACCAGACAGGGAGCCAGCTGCAGCTAAAACAAGAAGGCCCGCACTGGAGTGCGGGCCTTCTTGTTTGCAAGTCATGGTGGTCGTTACTGGGCTCGAACCAGTGACCCCCTCCTTGTAAGGGAGGTGCTCTCCCAGCTGAGCTAAACGACCTGGGATATGGCTAAATGATGGTGGGTCGTGCTGGATTCGAACCAGCGACCAATTGATTAAAAGTCAACTGCTCTACCGACTGAGCTAACGACCCATCTGTATCATTTTTTTCAAAGCATGGTGGTCGTTACTGGGCTCGAACCAGTGACCCCCTCCTTGTAAGGGAGGTGCTCTCCCAGCTGAGCTAAACGACCTGGGATATGGCTAAATGATGGTGGGTCGTGCTGGATTCGAACCAGCGACCAATTGATTAAAAGTCAACTGCTCTACCGACTGAGCTAACGACCCATCTGTATCATTTTTTTCAAAGCATGGTGGTCGTTACTGGGCTCGAACCAGTGACCCCCTCCTTGTAAGGGAGGTGCTCTCCCAGCTGAGCTAAACGACCTGGGATAAGGCTAAATGATGGTGGGTCGTGCTGGATTCGAACCAGCGACCAATTGATTAAAAGTCAACTGCTCTACCGACTGAGCTAACGACCCATCTGTATCATTTTTTTCAAAGCATGGTGGTCGTTACTGGGCTCGAACCAGTGACCCCCTCCTTGTAAGGGAGGTGCTCTCCCAGCTGAGCTAAACGACCTGGGATAAGGCTAAATGATGGTGGGTCGTGCTGGATTCGAACCAGCGACCAATTGATTAAAAGTCAACTGCTCTACCGACTGAGCTAACGACCCATCTGTATCATTTTTTTCAAAGCATGGTGGTCGTTACTGGGTTCGAACCAGTGACCCCCTCCTTGTAAGGGAGGTGCTCTCCCAGCTGAGCTAAACGACCTGGGATACTCTGTGGTCAAGATTGGTGGGTCGTGCTGGGTTCGAACCAGCGACCAATTGATTAAGAGTCAACTGCTCTACCAACTGAGCTAACGACCCACACCTTGAACCTGTCACCGCCTGCCGTGGCAGACCGCGTTAAAACTGGTGGTCGTTACTGGGCTCGAACCAGTGACCCCCTCCTTGTAAGGGAGGTGCTCTCCCAGCTGAGCTAAACGACCTGGGGTATTCTGTGGTCAAGATTGGTGGGTCGTGCTGGGTTCGAACCAGCGACCAATTGATTAAGAGTCAACTGCTCTACCAACTGAGCTAACGACCCACACCTTGAACCTGTCACCGCCTGCCGTGGCAGACTGCGTTAAAACTGGTGGTCGTTACTGGGCTCGAACCAGTGACCCCCTCCTTGTAAGGGAGGTGCTCTCCCAGCTGAGCTAAACGACCTGGGAATTCTGTCTTCACCCGTTGTGAAGAAATGGTGGGTCGTGCTGGATTCGAACCAGCGACCAATTGATTAAAAGTCAACTGCTCTACCGACTGAGCTAACGACCCTCACCACGACCAGTTCCGAGCGCATTGCTGCACCGGCTCTGACGGCGGCCTATATTACGGATTTATCATCCTGGCGCAATAGAAAAATCTTAAATTAAATCTGTTTGCTCACTGCGCATACAAAGCAGAGCCGCATTTACAAGACTGTTACGAAAACAGTGACATGCAGCAATGTTACAGCTTGCCGAGGCTCTGCTTGGCCAACTGGGCCGGCGAGGTATTGGGGTAACCCTTGATCACCTGCTCATAGAAGGTCTTGGCTTCTGCTTTCTTGCCATCGAGCTGCGCCAGCATGCCGAGTTTCAGCAGGGCATCGGCCCGCTTGGGCGACTTGCTGTACTTGTTCGCCACAGTGGAGAACTGGCTGGCTGCACCGGCTCTGTCACCCTTGTTGAACATCAGCTGGCCGAGCCAGTAGTGCGCATTGGGAACATAGCTGGAGCTCGGGAACTGTTTGATGAACCCTTCGAAGGCAGGAATGGCCTTGTCGTAGTTCTTCTCCTTGAGCACCATGTTCACGGCTGCGTCATAGGCCTGGTTCTCGTCCTGATTGGTCGAGTAGTTGGCCGCGGCGGCAGGCGTCGTGGCGCCGGCAGCAGGAGTCGCGGGCGCGGCGGCGGCTGGCTGGCTGTTGGCCACCTTGTCGAGCTCCTGATAGAGCTGGCGCTGACGCTCTTGCGACTGCTCCATCTGGTAGGTCTGCTGCTCCAGCTGACCACGCAGTTCGGAGACTTCCCCCTGCAGGGAGTCGACCTGTTGCTGCAGCTCGGCCTGCAGGCGCAGACGGGCGTTCAGGGTGCGCTCCAGCAGGGCGACCCTGTCTTCCAGGCTGCCCGTGGGCACTATGGCACCGTTGTTGCCGCTAAGGACAACCCCACCACCCGAGTCACCGCCCAGATCGCTGACAGGAGCCGCCGCATGCGCATTCAGAGCAACCAATACGGCCAGCGCAACAACAGCTTGCTTGTACACAGATTTCATTCGGATCAAACCTTAGCGTTTAGTGCAAATAAAACGGCCAGCGCCATAGTCGCTCGCTTATACAGATTTCATTCGGATCAAACCTTGGCGTTTAGTGCAAATAAAACGGCCATCGAAATGGCCGCTTGCATATAAACGAACTTCGTTCGGTTCAAACCTTAGTAAACCAGAACCGCACGGCGGTTTTTGGCAAAGGCATCCTCGGTGTGGGACAGATCCAGCGGCTTCTCTTCGCCATAGCTGACGATGGAGAGCTGCTCGGCCTGCACACCCAGGGTTTGCAGATACTTGGCAACGGCCTTGGCACGACGCTCACCCAGGGCGATGTTGTATTCCGGAGTACCGCGCTCATCGGCGTGGCCTTCGATCAACACCTTGACGCTCGGACGCTCACGCAGGTAGCTGGCATGGGCATCCAGCAGGTCGGCGTACTGACCCTGAATGTCGTAACCATCGTACGGGAAGTAGATCACGTTATCGCGCTGCAGAGCTTCGAACTTCTGACGCATCTGCTCTTCCGGGGACAACATGCCGTTGGCGCCACCGGTTTGTACACCGCCCATGCCGTCGGTCATGCCAGACTCGGCACCAGCGGCGTCGGAGTCGGAAGAAGAACTACAGGCAGCCAGGGTGAACAGTGGCAGTGCGATGGCCAGACCCTTGAGCAGTTTATTGAGTTGCATGCTATTTCCTTAAACCTTTATAACAAAACAAAAAACAATCGATTTTTTTATCAATTCAAGAAGGGCGACCAAGCTGGTGCACGAATTTCACCGCTACTGGTCGGAAGCACTGCCTTGAAGCGACCATCGGTCGACACCAACGCAAGACTCTTACGACCCTGATAGATGGTGGCATAAATGATCATGCTGCCATTGGGAGCCACACTTGGCGACTCATCGAGAGCACTCTGGGTCAGTACCAACATGGCTCCGTTTTCCATATCCTGGCGAGCGATGCGATATTGTCCCTGAACCCGGGTCACCACCACCATGGACTTGCCGTCCGGCGTGATGGATGCACCCTGGTTGGAATCCCCTTCCCAGGTCATCCGGCGAGTGACGCCAGTCGCCAAATTTACGCTATAAATCTGGGGTTTGCCACCACGTTCAGAGGTGAACAGCAAAGTTTGACCGTCCGGCATCCAGGAGGGTTCGGTGTCTATGGTACGGTTATTTGTGACTCGAGTGAGTTGCTTGCTAGCAACATCAACAACATAGAGATCAGGCTGCCCATCTTTGGACAAAACAATAGCCAAACGGCGACCATCTGGTGACCACTCGGGGGCACCGTTGATGCCGCGGAAACTGGTGATCAGACTGCGTTGCTGGGTATAGATGTCCTGCACATAGATCTCGGACTTCTGGTTCTCGAAACTCACATAGGCCAGCTTGCTGCCATCCGGCGACCAGGCCGGTGACATCAACGGCTCGCGGGAGCGCAGCAGGGTCTTCTCGTTGTAGCCATCGTAATCGGAGATACGCAGCTGGTACGGGAACTGGGTGCCCTGCTGGACGGAGACATAGGCCAGACGGGTCAGGAAGGCACCACGCTCACCGGTCAGGCGCTCGTAGACGATGTCGGAGATGCGGTGGGCGAACTGGCGCATCTGGGCACCCGGTATGGTCGCCATGCGGCTGTCGAGGATGTAACCGTTCGCTTCGCCGCCCTGGGTCTTGGCCAGCTGGCCCTTCAGCACGTCGACCAGCTCGAAGTTGATCTTGTAGGTGCCATCACCCACCGCCGCGATGGAACCGACCACCACGGCCTCCACACCCTGGGACGCCCAGGGGGCGAAGTTGATCTCGCCACTGGTGCTCGGGGTCTGCGGCATCTGGCCACGGGCCAGCGGCTTGAACTTGCCGCTGCGCATCAGGTCGTTGGAGACCACCTCGGCGATGTCCTGTGGCAGTTGACCATTGCCCTCCCACTTGAAGGGGGCTATGGCGATGGGGCGCGCACTGTCAATACCGCCGGTGATGACGATGTCCAAGGCCGCCTGAGCGCTCTGGCCTAGCAGAAGGCAGCCAACCAAAGCAAAAAACACTTTTCTTATCATGGCTTAAATACTCTGTTCCAATAAAAATGAGAGGTGAAATTCCTTTATCAGCAGATGCTGCCAACCACGGTCAATGACCCCGTTTTATCACGTCTAGATGCTAGGTTCTAACTTGAGGTTAAGTTCCTTCAACTGCTCGAATACCGCCGGATCCTTCGGCACCGGCAACTGATTCGCCTTCAGCACAGCCGCCTTGCCGGAGCGGCAGACCGCCGGGTCACCCTGGCCGTTGTCCACCGAGATGACGAAGCCGGTACTGGCCAATTTGACACCGATAGTACAGGTTTTGCCCCGCATGGTGGGATCCAAAATCATATAGCGCTCCACCGTGGCTGCGATGAGGGCGGCATATTTCTGGGCTTCCCCCTGAGCCGCAGCCGATGCGGCCTGGCTGCGGGAATTGGCCTCGGCCTCCAGCTGCTGCTGCATCATGGCTTCCATCTCTTTCTGCAACTTGGCCTCCTCGGCCGCCTTGCGCTTGCGCTCCGCCTCTATCTTGGCCTTCTTGTCAGCCTCGGCCTTCGCCTTCTTCTCTGCGTCAGCTTTTGCCTTCTTGGCGGCCTCATCTGCAGCCTTTTTCTCTGCCTCAGCCTTGGCCTTCTTCTCGGCTTCCGCCTTGGCTTTCTTCTCAGCCTCAGCCTTGGCCTTCTTGTCGGCTTCAGCCTTCTTGGCCGCATCCGCCTTCGCCTTGGCTTTCTCTTCGGCCTGCTTCTTCTCCAGCTCTTCTTTCTTTTTCTTGAGCGCCAGCGCCTTGGCGAGTTCCTCTTCCTGACGTTTGGCTTCGGCCTGCTTGGTCTTCTGCGCCTCCAGCTTGCGGGCTTCCTCGGCCTTCTGGGCCTGCTCTTCCGCCTGCTTCTGCTCGGCTACCTTCTTCTGCTTCTCGGTCTCGGCCTTGCGGGTGGCCTCCTCGGCCTCCTTGCGCTTGGTCTCGGCGATGCGCAGACGCTCCTGCTCCTTCGCCAGCTCGCGCCGGGCCTGATCGGCGTCTTCCTTGTCCTTCTCTTTCTGCTGCTGGGCAGCCTTGGGCTGAGCTTTCTGCTGCTGGATCTGCTGTGCCTGTTGCTCCAGGAACTCGCTGTCCAGCATCACTGCATTGACGATCTGTCCCTTCGACTCGGGGCGCTTGGGCTTGCTGAAGTCGACACCGACCAGCAGTATGATGCCGATGATCAGATGCAGCAGCAGCGACGCGACGAGATAACCGGAAATACCACGCTTCACATCCATCTCCGTCAGTTCACCGGATCCGTCATCAGGCCAACCTGAGGCACACCGGCTTTCTTGAGGGCCACCATCAGCAGGATCACCTCTTCGTAACGCACGGACTTGTCACCCGCCACCACCACGGGAGCGTTCTGGTTGATGGCCAGATAACCCATGGCCTTCTCGGTGATGTATTGCTGCATCGCCTCGGGCGTGCCAGTTGGCACTGGCTCGTCATCCGCCTCACCGGCCTTGATGACGTACTCACCCTCGGTGTTGACGCTGACGATGAAGGGGGGCTTGGCGTCCTCGGGCAACTGCTCGGACTCGGCCTGGGGCAGGTCCACCTTGACCCCTTGCGTGATCACCGGCGTCACCGCCATGAAGATGATGAGCAGCACCAGCATGACGTCGATGTAGGGAACCACGTTGATCTCGCACACCTTCTTGCGCCGGATCCGCTGATAGGTTTGCATTTACTTGTCACCCTGCTGCTGTGCAATCTGACGGTTCAGTATGGTGGTGAACTCGTCCATGAAGTTGGCGTAGGCGTTCTCCAGCTTCTCTACCTTGTTGGTGAATCTGTTATAGAAAATAACCGCGGGAATGGCCGCGAACAGACCCATGGCGGTGGCGATCAGCGCCTCCGCGATGCCCGGTGCCACCATCTGCAGGGTCGCCTGCTGCACCTGACCCAGGGCGATAAAGGCGTTCATGATGCCCCATACGGTACCAAACAGGCCGATATAGGGGCTGATGGAGCCGACGGTCGCCAGCACTGGCAGGTTGGATTCCAGCTCGTCCACCGCACGGGACAGCGAGACGCGCATGGCACGATAGGTACCGTCCATCACCGCATCCTGGCCACGGGCACCGGCCTTGAGCAGGCGGGCATACTCCTTGAAGCCGGAATAGAAGATGTCTTCCATGCCTTCGATGTCATCGCGGCGGGAAGAGGACTCCTGATAGAGACGGTTGAGGTCGACGCCGGACCAGAATCTGTCTTCAAACTGCTCAGAGGCGAGGTTAGCCGCCTTGATGACCTTGGAACGCTGGATGATCAGCGCCCAGGAGACGACCGACATGCCCATCAGGGTCATCATGACCAGTTTCACCAGCAGACTGGCTTGCCAGAACAGACCAATAAACGAAATTTCAGCGTGCACTTAACAGCACTCCCTTGATTTTTTCAGGTATTGCAACAGGTTTCATTTGCGGATGACTGACACAGGCAATCTGTACCATGGCCTGGGTGATCAGTCGTCCATCAGCCGCCAGGATCTGCTGTGAAAAGCGCATGGAAGCACGTTTCACTTCAGTCACTTGCGTCAATACGGTCAGCAGTTCATTGAAGCGGGCCGCGGAGCGGAAATCGATCTCGGTGCGACTCACCACGAAGGCGATCCCCGCCTGCAACAGGACATCTTGCTCGATGTCGCCGGCGCGCAGGAACTCGGTGCGAGCCCGTTCCATAAACTTGAGATAATTGGCGTTGTAGACGATGCCTCCGGCGTCTGTGTCTTCGTAGTAGACACGTACCGGAAACTCAGAGACTTCCCCCATAAAAATCTGTGATCCATTCGACAGTCAGATGGGGGGCTATCATAGCGCAGGGCTGAATAGGAAAGAAGCAGGGGGAGACAGGGAAATCCCATCTCCCCCTGTTTTTTATGACAGGTAATAACGGCCGATCCGCCGGGGGCAAAACCACGGCCGCACTGCGGGGTACAAAAGCAGAGGGAGGCAGAAAATGTCTGGCCTCCCTCTGTGTTTATGGCAGGAAATAACCGCTGGTCAGCCAGAGCCCGTACAACAGGCTTGGCAAGGCGAGCCAGGGGAAAAACAGCACGCGGCCAACCAGGCTGCGGGGGTGGAACCCCAGTCCGTGCATGACGCCGCAGCAGACCGCCCACATCAGCCAGGGGGCCAGCCAGAGACCGTGGTCACTGGTGTTGGCGGCCACCAGATTCGGTGCCTGCAAGATGGCGACGCCCAGCAGGGCCGCCGCCAGCAACATCAGACCTTGCCATGGCTGGCGCTCCAGGGGCGCGGCCAGCCGGGCAAGCCTGTCACTTGTCTTCATCGATCTGACGATCCAGGTTCTCGGTGTGCTCCAGCCAGAGCGCATTGATGATCCCAAACGCACAGGCCAGCAACAGCCCCAGGATCCAGGTGAAATACCACATATCAGGGCACCTTCTTAGTAGAGCGATTGTTGGTTGTCTTCGATGTGCTTGTTACTCACCCGGCCAAACATCTTGATGTAGGTCCAGATGGTGTAAGCCAGCACTGTCGGTACGAAGACGACTGCGACTACCGTCATCACCTTGAGGGTGTTGAAGGAGGCGGTGGCATCCCACATGGTCAGGCTCTGGGACGGCTCCAGGCTGGAGGGCATCACGAACGGGAACATGGAGAAGCCCGCGGTCAGTATGATGCCGGCAATGGCCAGGGAGGAGAACAGGAACGCCATCCAGCCCTTGCCCAGCTTGGCCGCAAGCGCGGTCAGCAGGCTCATCACCAGACCCAGCACGGGGGCGGCAATCATCCAGGGGTAGAGGTTGTAGTTCTGCATCCAGGCACCGGCCTGCACCACCACTTCCTTGTGAAGCGGGTTGGTGACGGCGTCGGTAGCGACAGTACCCACGATCACATAGCCATCCATGCCGCTCACCCAGACACCGGCCAGGGCAAACAGCACCAGGGTCAGCAGGGAGAAGATCATGGCGGCGGTACGGGAGCGGGCCAGCACTTCACCTTCGGTCTTCATCATCAGCCAGGCAGCGCCCTGGGTCACTATCATGAACAGGCTCACCAGACCGGCCAGCAGGCCGAACGGGTTGAGCAGGCCGAAGAAGTTGCCGTGGTAGGTCAGCATCAGGAACTGGTTGAAGCTGAACGGTACCCCTTGCAGCAGGTTGCCGAAGGCCACCCCGAAGATGACGGGGGGAATGGCACTACCGGCGAACAGCGCCCAGTCCCAGCTGGTGCGCCACTGGGCGCCTTCCTGCAGGGAGCGGTACTTGAAGCCGACCGGACGGAAGAAGAGCGCCATCAGGGTCAGGATCATGGCGATGTAAAAGCCGGAGAAGGCCGCCGCATAGACCATGGGCCAGGCCGCGAACAGGGCACCGCCCGCGGTGACCAGCCAGACCTGGTTGCCTTCCCAGTGCGGCCCCATGGTGTTGAGCATCACCCGACGCTCCACATCCTTCTTGCCGACGAAGGGGAGCAGGGCACCGACCCCCATATCGAAGCCGTCGGTGATGGCGAAGCCGATCAGCAGCACGCCGACCAAGACCCACCAGACCAGACGCAACATTTCGTAATCAAACATGGGTTACTCTCCTTATGCCTTGCTCTGTTCGAAGTGGTACTTGCCCGTCTTCAGGCTGCTTGGGCCCAGACGCGCATACTTGAACATCAGGTACATCTCGATGATCAGCAGTACGGTGTAGAACAGGCAGATCCCGATCAGGGAGAACCAGATCTCGGACGCAGGGATATTGGATGCGGAGACTGAGGTCGGCAGCATCTCGGCTATGGTCCAGGGTTGGCGACCGTACTCGGCGACAAACCAGCCCGCCTCGATGGCGATCCAGGGCAGCGGGATGCCGTACAGCAGCGCCTTGAGCAACCACTTGCGCTCACCGATCTTGTGGCGAGTGCTGTCATAGAAGGCCAGACCGATCAGCACCAGCATCAACATGCCGCAGGCAACCATGATGCGGAAGGCGAAGAACAGCGGCAGTACCTGCGGGATGGAGTCATCCACGGCGGCCTTGATCTGATCGTCGGTCGCATCGGTCACGTTGGCGGTATAACGCTTGAGCAGCAGACCGTAGCCCAGATCCTGCTTCACTTCGTCGAAGCGAGCGCGGGTCTCGTCTGACTTGTCGCCGGATTGCAGCTTGGTCAGCAGATCGTAGGCGGTCATGCCGCTGCGCACGCGCACTTCATGCTCGCTCTTCAGATCCTTGAGACCGGTCACCTGACCGTCCAGGGAACGGGTCGCTATGATGCCGAGGGCATAAGGAATCTTGATGGCGTAGTCGGTGCGCATCTCTTCCTGGTTCGGAATGCCGAACAGGGTAAAGGATGCGGGGGCCGGCTCGGTGTTCCACTCGGCCTCGATGGCCGCCAGTTTCACCTTCTGCACTTCCCCGGTCTCGTAGCCGGACTCGTCACCCAGCACCAGCACGGAGAGGATGGAGGCCATGCCGAACGCGGCCGCGATGGCGAAGGAGCGACGGGCGAAAGCCACATCACGATTCTTCAGCAGGTAGTAGGAGGAGATGCCCAGCACGAACATGGCGCCCGTGGTGTAGCCCGCCGCCACTGTGTGGACGAACTTGACCTGAGCAACCGGGTTGAACACCAGCTCGGCGAAACTCACCATCTCCATCCGCATGGATTCGAAGTTGAATTCGGCACCGACCGGGTTCTGCATCCAGCCGTTGGCGACCAGGATCCAGAGGGCGGAGAGGTTGGTCCCAAGAGCCATCAGCCAGGTTGCCGCCAGATGCTGGCGCTTGGTGAGGCGATCCCAACCGAAGAAGAACATGCCGACGAAGGTGGACTCCAGGAAGAAGGCCATCAAGCCTTCGATGGCCAGCGGGGCCCCGAAGATATCGCCGACATAGTGGGAGTAGTAAGCCCAGTTGGTACCGAACTGAAACTCCATGGTGAGCCCGGTGGTAACCCCAAGGGCGAAGTTGATACCAAACAACTTGCCCCAGAACTTGGTCATGTCCCGGTACACTGTGTTGTTGGTCATCACATAGACAGACTCCATGATCGCCAGAATGAAGGCCATTCCCAGCGTCAGGGGTACAAACAGGAAGTGATAAAGGGCCGTCGCGGCGAATTGGAACCGCGATAGGTCTACCACATGCTCAGCAATCATGATGTTTCCTCACCGATTATTGGCACGGCTATTTTAAGTTTTAAGGACAAAGCTTCCATTGGAAGTCCCCGAATGGTCGATCACCCCTCGCGGACTGACCGGATTCGACTGCCACCACATTAACAACAAGGCAATATAGAGGAACAAAAAAAGCTAATGTTTAACATCTGGTAAACATTAACTGCAGTTCTATTCTCGCCTATAATGATGGCTGTTTTATATCATCTTTATTTGATTGAAATCAATGTAAACCCATCATCAATACATGCCTTTTCAAGGCAACTTACAAGCCGTTTCCCATTAATTTTGGGAGCTTGCTCACAAAAAACATTAAACCGTAAATACTTGATTTAAATCAATTTTAACTCTCGTCAAAATAGTTTCAATTCTGTTAAGCAAATAGACGAGATGAGCAGGCTCATCCTTATCAATCCGGTATTTAAAGAATGATGCAGGCCATCATGAAATCAATTTAAAACCAGCAAAAACACATGTTTATGCGGATTGGCCCGCCTCGCAAAATCATTAATTTATCTAATCCGAAACACATAGATTTTCTTGTTTGTCCGGCCCGGCAAGAGCTCCTACAATGCGCCTCGCAGTGAGGGCACACCTCTGGATACAGGCCGGTCATTCCGGGTTCCCGGTACGTATTCGATGAACATTTCGAACCTGTTTGTTGGGATTAATGATGAAAAAGTTTGTTGCCAAGACCATCCGTTACTACAAGCTTTCGTTCGTTCAACTCTATCAAATGAACCGACTCTGAGGCCTCGCGACGGCTCCTTTGTGTTTTCCCGACCGGTCTGCAGACGCACTCACTGTCTGTGAACATCCATCCTGAATTGTCTTTGCCCACCGCATCCGCCGTGGGCTTTTTTTTGCCCGGACAATAAAAAACCGCCCTTGGGGGCGGTTTGTCGTTCAAAAGGCTGCTTTTACTGCTCATCTGGCCGTTGCAGGCCAAAGTGCGCATAAGCTCTCGGTGTCGCGATCCGCCCTCTGGGTGTACGTTGCAGATAGCCTTGCTGGATCAGATAAGGTTCCAGCACGTCTTCTATGGTGTCCTTCTCTTCCCCTATGGCGGCGGCCAGGTTGTCGAGACCCACGGGCCCCCCCATAAACTTGTCGATGACGGCCAACAATAGCTTGCGGTCCATGAAGTCGAACCCCTCGTTGTCCACATCCAGCATGTCCATGGCACGGGCCGCTATGGGTCCATCAATGCGACCATCGGATTTCACCTGGGCGAAATCCCGCACCCGTCTTAACAGACGGTTAGCAATCCGCGGGGTCCCCCGGGAGCGGCGAGCCACCTCCAGCGCACCGTCCCCCGACATGTCGAGCCCGAGGCAGCGGGCGCTGCGGGAGACGATGTCGGTGAGATCCTTGACGTTGTAGAACTCGAGACGCTGCACTATCCCGAAACGGTCACGCAGGGGACTGGTGAGTGAGCCGGCCCGGGTGGTGGCCCCGATCAGGGTGAAGGGAGGCAGATCGAGCTTGATGGAGCGGGCGGCAGGCCCCTCTCCTATCATGATGTCGAGCTGGTAATCCTCCATGGCCGGATAGAGCACCTCCTCCACCACAGGGCTGAGGCGGTGGATCTCGTCGATGAAGAGCACATCGTTCGGTTCGAGGTTGGTGAGCAGCGCGGCGAGATCCCCCGCCTTCTCCAGCACGGGGCCCGAGGTAGTCTTGATGTTGACCCCCATCTCGTTGGCCACTATGTTGGCCAGCGTGGTCTTGCCGAGCCCGGGCGGGCCGAAGATCAGCAGGTGATCCAGGGCCTCACCGCGCTGGCGGGCGGCCTCGATGAAGATCTCCATCTGGTCGCAGACATGATCCTGCCCGGTGTAATCCGCCAGCTTCTTGGGCCGGATGGCCCTGTCGATGACCTCGTCCTCGCGGGCGGCACCGGCCGAGATGAGACGATCCGCTTCAATCATGCACTACCTCACGCTCTGCATCCCCGTGGTCACAGTAGAGTGACCCGGGATGGTCCGCTTGCTTCATTGTCATCCTCACACCAGGCTGCGCAGGGATTCACGGATGATGGCTTCCACCGACATGCCCTCGCTGGCCACCTTGGCCACGATCTGGCTCGCCTGCTGCGGCTTGTAACCGAGCGCCACCAGGGCGCTGGCTGCCTCTTCACTGGCATCGGGGGCGCGCAGCTGGCTCTCCTGGGCGGGCAGGCTGATGGCGGCAGGGGAGAAGAGATCGTGGCTGACCCAACCCTTGAGGCGGTCCTTCATCTCCACCACCAACCGCTCGGCGGTCTTCTTGCCCACGCCGGGCAGCTTGACCAGAGAACTTATCTCCTCGCGCTCGACGCTCATCACGAACTGGGTGGCCGTCATGCCGGAGAGGATGGCCAACGCCAGTTTGGGGCCGACCCCGTTGGTCTTGATCAGCTCGCGAAACAGCGCCCGCTCCTGCTTGTGGTTGAAGCCATAGAGCAGCTGGGCATCTTCGCGCACCACGAAGTGGGTGTGAATGACAGCTTCCTTCCCGATCTCGGGCAGATCATAGAAGCAGCTCATGGGCATGTGCACTTCATAACCCAGGCCCCCCACTTCGATCAGCACCTCAGGGGGTTGTTTCTCGATGATGACGCCTCTCAAGCGACCGATCATGTTCTCTTCCTCGCCACGCAGACTCTTGCAAATTGGGTCATAGCATAAAGAATAACTGGATAAGTATCCAGCATAGGGCCATGGAGGACAGCAAGGGAGGCTGTCTACCCTGATACTCTCTGCGCAGATATGGGCAGTCACTTTATTTCCCACCGGGAATGGCGCATCTTGGCCATTGAGCGAACACTCAGTGGGCTTGTTCGGAACCAGGGAAGGTCCTGCATCATGAAAATTGTCACGACATCGAATCTTGGGCTCACTATCTTGCTCGGCTGCACACTGGGCATGGGGGTAATCGGCTGGTATGGCAGCCAGCGGCTGGCCGATTTGCTCTCCTATGTGCTGGGTGCCGCCTGGCAAACGGCCGATGGCGCCATGGAGGGGTCCATCGAGCTGGGCAATCAGTCGCTCTATATCCAGAAAATGCTCAGAGGCATGCCCCTTGACGAGCCCGAGCTGCAACGGGCCAAACAGGCGGCCAACGACGCCTTGCGACGGGTGGAGCAAGGCAAGCTCATCGATGCGACTGCGCTCGGCACCCTGAACTTGCATGAGCAGGCCTATCAGCAACAGCAGGAAAAACTGCTGACGCTCTACCGCACCTTTACCGGTGTTGATCAGGCGCTGCGCGCCAGCTCGGAGCGTATGTCACGCCTCTCGACCCAGCTGGAAGTGATCGGTGATGGCGCGGTCGAGAGCCTAACCCGGTCACCGGATCAGGCCATCAGCTGGAATGGCGGCCTCGCCACCCGCTGGCAGGCGGCCGACGGCGGTATGGAGGCAAACATAGGTTTCCTGCGTCAGCTCTATGCCCTGGAGAAGATGCAGAGTGAAGGCCCCACCCCCGCCATCCAGGCCGAACTGGCCGAGGCCACCCGCTTCTACCAGGAGGCGGTCGACGGCATGCTGGCGACCGGCCTGTTCGATGTGCCCGGTGAAGGGGAGTTCGCCGGCCAATCCCTCGCCACCCAGTATCGCGCCCTGCTGGCCGACAACACCCGCCTTAACCGTGAATGGATCTCCGCCCTGACCGATTACCAGAGCCAGCTGGCTCGTTACGACAGCAGTGCCGAACAGCTCAAGCAGGCGCTGGTCGAGGTCGAGGCCAAGGGGGATGCCACTGTCGAGGATCAGGTAAATCAACTCAATACCATCATCGGCCATACCAGGAACCTGATCCTGGGCGCCCTGGTGTTGAGCCTGCTGATCGTCGCCCTCTGCGGCATCTGGCTGGTGCGCACCATAGTCCGCCCCCTGTTGCAGGTTGACCGGCGCATGCAGGACATAGCCGCGGGCGATGGGGATCTCAATGCCCGCATCAACCTCAAGCGAAACGACGAGCTGGGCTCGCTGGCCGGCAGCGTGGATCGCTTCATCGAGAAACTGCAGCAGATGATCAGCGCCACCATGGACAACAACCAGCACATCAACCAGCACGTGCACACCTCGGTCAACCGAGTCGAGGCCATCAGCCAGAGCAGCCGTCAAACCGCCAAGCATGCCCAGGCGCTACACCATGACAGCGAGCAGATGGTGCGGGTCGCCACCTCCATCTCTGACAACTGCGGCCTGGCCGCGCACAATGCCAACGAGGTCCGCCAGCTCACCGCAGAAAGCAGCCAGTATGTGACCTCCGCCAGCAACGGCATGCAGCGCGTGGTGGTGGAAGTGGGCGAGTGCGCCACCGCCATCAATGCCCTCAAGGAGCAGGCTGGCCAGATTGGCCAGATCATCTCCACCATCAGCAACATCTCGGAGCAAACCAACCTGCTGGCCCTCAACGCCGCCATCGAGGCCGCCCGGGCTGGTGAGATGGGTCGCGGTTTTGCCGTGGTGGCCGACGAGGTGCGCACCCTGGCCAACCGCACCGCCGCCTCCAGCGCCGAGATAACCGAGGTGATCAGCAGCATCCAGCAGCAGACCGAGCAGGCCTATCTGATGATGCAACGCAACCTGAAAACCGTGGAATCAGGCATGGCGGATTCCGACAACACCAAGCAGATCCTGTTCAAGGTAGAGGAGGCCATCGACCAGCTAGCCGACATGGTGCAACAGGTAGCGGATGCCACCAGCCAGCTCTCCCACACCCTTAGCCACACCACCGACAAGGTCTCGGACATCAGCCTGCAGGCCCAGACCGGTGAGCAGGAGGCGCAGGAGTGCCTGCAGCTCGCCTCCTCCCTCCATCAGGCCAGCTTGCAGCAGCAGCGACTGCTGTCGCAGTTTCGGGTCTAGCGCAGGCGGGGGCCCGCCCCCGCTTTCTCCCGCTGTGCAAATTTAGCCCTTGGGCAGCAACGCCCGGCCTGTTAAAATTCCGCCCTTGAATTTATCCAGGGCCCAGCGGCCCGTCTCACGTTAAGGTTCATCGCGATGCGTACCAGCCAATATCTGCTTTCCACTCTCAAGGAAACCCCCTCCGACGCTGAAGTCATCAGCCACCAGCTGATGCTGCGCGCCGGGATGATCCGTAAACTGGCCTCCGGCATGTACGCCTGGCTGCCAACCGGTCTGCGGGTACTGAAAAAGATCGAGAACATTGTTCGCGAAGAGATGAACAATGCTGGTGCCATCGAAGTCTCCATGCCGGTGGTGCAGCCCGCCGAGCTGTGGCAGGAGTCCGGCCGCTGGGATGACTACGGGCCCGAGCTGTGCCGCCTGACCGACCGCCACAACCGCCCCTTCGTGCTGGGCCCGACCCACGAAGAGGTTATCACCGCCCTGGTCCGTTACGAAGTGAACAGCTACAAGCAGCTGCCGCTCAACCTCTACCAGATCCAGACCAAGTTCCGTGACGAGGTGCGTCCCCGTTTCGGAGTGATGCGCGGCCGCGAGTTCCTGATGAAGGATGCCTACTCCTTCCACATCGACAAGGCCTCGCTGATCGAGACCTACGAGAAGATGCACGCCGCCTACTGCGCCGCCTTCACCCGCATGGGTCTGAACTTCCGTCCGGTGCAGGCCGATACCGGCTCCATCGGCGGTACTGGCTCCCACGAATTCCAGGTGCTGGCCGAGAGCGGTGAAGACTTGATCGCCTTCTCCGATACATCAGATTACGCCGCCAACATAGAGATGGCCGAAGCCCTGGCACCGGCTGGCGAGCGCGCTGCCGCAACCAAAGCTCTGACCAAGGTTGCCACCCCGGCGGTGCACACCATAGACGAAGTGGCCGCCTTCCTGGCCGTGGCCCCGACCTCCATCGCCAAGACCCTGCTGGTACTGGCGGAAGCGGATGAGCATGGCAAGCAGGCCGTCATCGCCCTGGTGCTGCGTGGCGACCACGAGCTGAACGAAATCAAGGCCGAGAAGCTCCCTGGCGTGGCCAACCCGCTGACCTTCGCCAATGACGAGCAGATCAAGGCTGCCGCCGGTTGCGATGCAGGCTCCATAGGCCCGGTCGGCTTTGCCGGTCGCATCATAGTCGATCGCAGCGCCGCCCATCTCGCCGATTTTGTTTGCGGCGCCAACGAGACCGGCTTCCACCTGACAGGTGCCAACTGGGATCGCGACATCGCTACCTACGAAGTTGCCGACCTGCGCAACGTAGTGGAAGGCGACCCCAGCCCCTGTGGCCAGGGCAAGCTGCTGCTCAAGCGCGGTATCGAAGTGGGCCACATCTTCCAGCTGGGTACCAAGTACTCCGAAGCCATGAAGGCCAGCGTGCTGAACGAGGGCGGCAAGTCCGTCACCATGGAGATGGGTTGCTACGGCATAGGTGTGTCCCGTCTGGTGGCTGCCGCCATCGAGCAGAACAACGACCAGTACGGCATCATCTGGCCGGAAGCCATAGCCCCGTTCGAAGTGGCCATAGTGCCGATGAACATGCACAAGTCCGAGCGCGTCGCCGAGCAGGCACAGCAGTTCTACGCAGAGCTGAAAGCCGCCGGTGTGGACGTCTTGTTCGACGACCGTAAAGAGCGCCCGGGCGTGATGTTCGCCGACATGGAGCTGATCGGTATCCCGCACGCCATCGTCATCGGCGACCGGGGTCTGGACAACGGCGTGGTGGAGTACAAGTGCCGCCGCACCGGCGAGAAGCAGGAAGTGGCCATTGGCGAGATTATCGCCATGCTCAAGGCCAAGCTGGGTCGCTAATAGCGCCTGCTAATTCTGCTTTTCGTTTTCGATAAAAAGGCCCCGTGTGTGAATTGCACTCGGGGCTTTTTATATGTTGCCTGTCTCTGCTGCTCATCACAAAAGCAAGGGGCCAGCAGCATCTCGATATTGCGCTGTACATGAAGTAGCAGATTTTCTAGACTGACGTTCTTTATCCAGATTGCCCGAGAGATTATGTCCACTGCCTTAGCCAATACCGTCGTCGTGCTCGATTTCGAGACTACCGGGCTCTCACCAGGACAAGGTGATAGAGCGATCGAAATTGGCGCCGTCCGGATTGAAAACGGCCACATCAGTGAACGTTTTTCGGCGTTGATGAATCCTGGCTTTAACGTAAGCAGCTTTATTGAGCAATATACCGGGATCAGCAATGCCATGCTGAAACAGGCGCCACCTTGCGGCGAGGTGATGGCGGACTTCGTCGAGTTTATCGGTGATGATAATCTGGTTGCCCATAATGCCTCCTTCGACAAGCGCTTTCTGGATGCTGAAATAGAGCGACTGTCGGCGCACTATCCTGGGCAGTTCGCCTGCTCCTTGCTGCTGTCGAGACGGTTATTCCCCGAGGCGCCGAACCATAAGTTGGCTACCTTGGTGCAATACCAGAATTTACCCAATGACGGGGTATTTCACCGCGCCTTGGCCGATGCCGAAGTGACGGCGCATCTGTGGCTCGCTCTGTTAAAGGAATTAGAGTGCCGGCATGGCATTTTCAACCCTGATTTTGAATTGCTGCTAACCCTTGGCAAAAAATCAAAGCATGCAGTTCAGTCTTTCCTGCAGGGATATGCGACTAAAAAATGAGTCACTCAGGTACGATTAACCCTCACCAGAATTTAAATATGATTCCGCATGGGACTGGATATACATTCGTTATATTTTAAATATTAAACGCTGGAGTGGGAAGTTGCGATAACGCATTATAAAAATAGGTGCTTTTGTCATTTCACTCTAAACGTTTATTTTTACACCTTGATAACGCCAACCTTAATTAATACATTTCATTGTCGGCCTTAAAATATATCAATCATTCCCACATACCATTGCACAACATATTACCCATATCCCGCTGGCGATGCCCCAGAGCATCGGCGACCTGGGCCTGGACAACGGCGTGGTGGAGTACAAGTGCCGCCGCACCGGCGAGAAACAGGAAGTAGCGATCAAAGAGATTATCGCCATGCTCAAGGCCAAGCTGGGCCGTTAATTCCGCCCCCTTGCCTGAATAGAAAAGCGCGCCATTTGGCGCGCTTTTTGTTTCTGCTTTCGTGAACGACGGGAGCCGGATGGCAGGACACTGCCTCAGGCGTTGCGACCGATAAAGAGATCGGTCACGTGGCAGCTGCTTCTCGCCTCCAGTGCATCCAGCATGTAGGCCGCCGCGTCTTCCGGGGTCATGAAGCTGCTCGGGTCCACATGATCCGAGTTGTCCCAGAATTCGCTGCGGATCCCGCTCGGGTAGAGGTTCACCAGCCGCAAGGGCGAGCCCTTGAGCTCGGCCCGCAGGGACTCCAGAAAGCCGCGCATCCCCCATTTGGAGGCGCAGTAGAGGCTCTCGTTGGCCTTGCCGGTCTGGGCAGCGGAGGAAAGCACATTGGCCAGCACCCCGCCTTGTTCGCCGATGAGGCGCACCGTCTGCTGGGCCACCAGTATGGTGGAGACGAGATTGCTCTCCACCACCCGGCGCACCTGTTCGGCGGTGTAGACACCGACAGGGCCGAATTCCCCGACGCCGGCACAGTGGATCACAAGGGAAGGCAAGCCGCCCCAGGCCACGGCGGCACCGAAGGCCATCTCCACCTCTTCGTGGTGGGCCAGATCGGCGGCGATGCCGACCACGGCGCTGCCGAGCCGCTGCTCCTGCTCCTGCAACTTGTGATAACGGCGCCCCATCATGGAGACTCTATGGCCGCGCTCAACCAGTCCGATTGTCAGAGCGCGCCCAAGGCCGGAGCCCGCGCCAGTCACTATGATATGGCCCATTATCTCTCCTCCCTCACCCTTGCCAGTCAAACACGCCCGGGTGGCGCATCGCCACCCTTCGTCAGATTAGAAGGTGAATTCGCCACCGATGAACCAGCCGTCGATAGTCTGGTCGACGCGGTCGAAGTCCAACTCGGCTTCACGCCAGCCGGCACGGATCTTGAGCGGCACTGTGGAGAACTTGTAGGAACCACCCAGGCGGTAGTCATAGTTGTCGGCATCCTGCACCCGCAGATCACCAAAGGCGGCAAAGCCGGTACCCGGGATGCGCACTTCACCACCGGTGTAGGCCATCAGCACGTCCTTGTCGTAGGAGTAGTGCTGGGTGTTGAAGTCGCCATCGTAGCGACGACCGGTCAGACCCAGATCGAGCTGGAACAGGTCGTTGTTCATCAGGCGGTAGTAGAGGCTCAGATCATAGGCCAGCAGATCGTTGCTGAAGGAGCCGCCGCTGGTGCTGAAATCGGACATCTCGAACTTGGCATTCGGCAGCAGGAAGATGCCGTGCTCCAGTTGCAGGTAGCCGCTCCAGTTGTAGTTGTCGTCGTAGCTGCCATCGGCACCGACGCCGCTGACCTGGCCGCCCCCCTGGGAGTTCCACATATCGGCACCCGCCGCGAAACGCCAGTCATCGGCGGCCATGGCTGCATGGCTGAACAGGGCAATCAGGGTGCCGGCAATCAGGGTCTTCTTCATTACATAGCTCCATTATGGACTGGAAAGACCATCATTTTACCCGGTGAGCAAGGAATACCTAGAGTAAAAAGCTGAACAAGCGTCCATTAATGTCAGTGCTGCATGCCCTTCATCGGCTCGACCGGCTTCACCGGCAGGCTCAGGCTCAGGGTTTGACCATCGTCCAGGGTCAGGGTCAGGGGGAAGGGTTTGTCCTCTGAGAGAGCCCCCACCTCGAACAGCATGATGTGGAGGCTGCCGGGTTTGAGGACAGCTTCCCCCCTGGCCGGGATTTCGATGCTCTCCACCTGGCGCATCTTCATGACGCCGTTCTCGTGCAGATGGGTGTGCAGCTCGGCACGGCCCGCGTCAGGGGAGGCTGCAGCAGTCAGGGTCACAGGTTTGTCCGCGTCATTCTTGAGCACCATGAAGGCCGCCGTGTTGGGCGACCCCGGGGGGAGCAGGCGCACATAACCGTCGACGGCCTCGACCTTGGCCAGTGCGGGAGCAGCCAGGAGCAGGGCAAGGCTGGAATAAAACGCACGTTTAAACATGGTTGAAATCCTTTTATGATGTTGTTAAACGAAGCAAAGCTTACCCCTGTGGCAAGCTTTTGGCAGCCCCCGAACACAAGGATTCAGACATGGCCCTCACAATTCTGGCCGAGCAGCAGGATGGCTTGCTCCTCCTGACCCTCAACCGGCCGGACAAGCGCAATGCCCTCAACACCGAGATGTACCTGGCCCTCACCCTGGCCTTTCAGCAGGCGGCTCTGGACGAGAGCGTGCATGTGGTGTTGCTGCAAGGGCAGCAGGAGTGCTTCACCGCGGGCAATGATCTCGCGGACTTCATGGGCAAGAGCAGTCTGGAAGCGGATGACCCCATCTTGCAGTTCCTCCACACCCTGGCCGACTTCCCCAAGCCGGTGATCGCCGCCGTGGGCGGCCCGGCGGTGGGCATAGGCACCACCCTGCTGCTGCACTGCGATCTGGTCTATCTGGGGGAGAACGCCCGGCTGCAACTGCCCTTCGTCGAGCTGGGGCTGGTGCCGGAATTTGCCTCAAGCCTCTTGCTGCCCCGCGCCGTGGGCCACCTGAAGGCGGCGGAGCTGCTGTTGCTGGCGGAGGCCATAGACGCCGGGGAGGCGCTGCGACTCGGGCTGGCCAACCGGGTGCTGGCGGTGGAGGAACTGCTCCCCTTCGCCCGGGCCCAGGGGGTGAAGCTCGCGGCCAAGCCGCCCAAGGCACTGCAAAAGAGCAAGGCGCTGCTCAAGCAGGAGCTCAGGCAGGCGGTGCATTTCGTCATCGATCTGGAGGCCCGCGCCTTCTCCCTCGCCCTGCAAGGGGAGGAAGCCCAGAGCCGCATCGCACGGCGGCTCGGGCGCACAACCGCTAGTTGAGGCGGAAGCGGCCGATCAGTTCGCAGCCCTGCACCTTGTCCTGCACCTGGATCAACCTGGCGATCTCGGGGTTGGGGTGGCGCTTCAAGAAGGAGAGCAGGGCGGCGCGGCAGCAGCCCAGCTCGCTGATGAGGGACTCGCACTCCCGGTTCGGACATTGGGGCACCAGGGCGGTGACCAGCTCGGAGGCGAGCTTGAGGTAGCGCAGCTCATAGGCGGGCTCTTCCATGGCGCGCCAGAAGTCGGCCATGCGGTGACAGGTGGCGACCCGCATGCTGGCCAGTTCGTCCAGATCCCCGGACGCCAGCTCATACACCTCTCCCAGGGCCTGCTGATAGAGGCAGATGGCCGTGCCCAGTGCCCCCATGCCAAGGGCATTCTCCGCCTCCAGCATGTAACGCTGCCAGTTCTGATTCGTCATTGTCCTCTCTCCTGCCGATACGAGTGGAGCCTGTATCATGGCTAATCGAGAATAAATATCAACCAGACCCTTTGTGCAGGTTTTGACCACCCCCTCCCCCTTCTCCTTGGCATCGCCCTCCCCATCCCTTACCATCTGGCCTCTTCTGTCGGGAGCCCTTCCTCATGCAACGACCCCGTTCATCCCAGGCGCTGGGCTGCTCCACCCTGTGTGTGCCCCGCCTGCTGGTCTGGATCTATTAGCTGCGCCGAACCGCGCATCCAATACCTATCCATTCAACGAGGAACATAGCCATGACCATCTGCCAACATTGGTCGCAGGTCGAGTACCTGCACCTGACGGTGACCAATCCCAACATCTGCCTCAAGGGGCGACACAGCTACTACTCGGGTGCCTGGGATGGCCCCTTCGAAGAGGAAGCCGTGCGCTACCTGCACGGTGACAGCTGGAGCCGCTCGGCCGACACCGGCTGGGAGCCGCTCTGGCACATAGACAGGCTCCATCTCGGCGACTACGTGCAGATAGCCGCCGGGGTGAAGATCATCATGGGGGGCAACCACACCCACAACACCGACTTCATCAGCACCTATCCGTTCGCCGAGGTGGCGGCGCTCAAGCGCAGCTATAGACCCGCGGGCGATACCCGCATCGGCAATGACGTCTGGATCGGCATGGAAGCCATGATAATGCCGGGCGTCACCATAGGGGATGGCGCCATCATAGCCGCCCGGGCACTGGTCAATCAGGATGTGCCGCCCTATGCCATGGTGGCGGGCACCCCGGCCAGGGTGGTGCGGATGCGCTTTGGCGACGATGAGATTGCCCGGCTGCAGGCGCTCGCCTGGTGGGATTGGCCGGATGACAAGGTGCAGGCCCTGCTGCCGCTGATCCAGCAAGGAGAGGTGGCGCTGCTGGAACAGGCCGCCGCCCGCTGGCAAGGGGCCTGTCAGGGATTGTGACGAGGGGGCGCCTGGGCGCCCCTTCTTGATCCCGCGTCAGCTGCCACTGCGTGGCGGGTTGAGGCGACACTGCTTGCCGGGATAGCCGGGCAGGGCACTGGCCTTGCTGTTGCAGGCCAGGCGCTTGGCCTCGGCGAGGCGATCCGCCAGATTGGCGGCATTGACCGGCTGCCAGGCCATCTGCTGGCCGAGCCAGCTGGCCCAAGCGAACTCGACGAAGTAGACCTGATCCTTCTTGCTGAAGTAGCCCGCATCCTGCAGCAAACCCGCCAGGGTGCGGTAGGGATAATCCGGCAGATCCCTGATGTGGCCGGGCAGCTGTTCCGGGGTGAGCGGCTGACCCCGCTCATCCTTGAGCCAGGCCCAGTGGTTGTTCTGCATCTGGCTCCAGAAACTGGCCCTGTCCTGCAAGCGGGCGATCACCTTGACCCTCGCCTCCTTCACCCCCTGTTGCCACAGCGCCTTGGTCAGGTGGTGCCTGTCCACCAGCCAGTAGCCGCCATCGGGGGCGATGACGATGGGTATCTCTTTCTTTTTCATCAGCTTGTCGAGTTGCTTCTCGCTCTTGTCCGCCAGTTCAGCCACTGTGGTGTCGACCTGCAACTGCCCCACCCCGCCCTGAGTCGGATGCAGTTGATCTATGCTCACCTCGCACCAGCTCCCCACCTGGCTGGTCTTCTCGCAAGGGGCCAGTGCCCAGGCACCCTGGCTCAGCACACAGGCCAATAACATCCATACTCTCATCGTTTGCTCCTCTTGTCCGCGCTCAGGCGGGCGTACATAGGGTTGCAGCCCCGGATATCATGGGACTCACGCTGGCGGTCTGACCAGCAAAGGGGATATCATGATTCCCCGTCTGCCGGCGATGAATTCTCGCCGAGTTTTCTCCTCGCTTCACACAATTTGAAGGATTCGCCATGAAAGGATGGAGCCCCCTGCTGGCCCTGCTGGGCTGTGTCTGTGTCCAGGCCGCCGATGTGCCGGCCGGAACCCAACTCGCCGCCGAACAGGCCGTCGTGCGTCATCTCAAGGACGAACCGGCCAGCCTGAGCCCCCTCAAACTGGTCGGGCTGCCCGAGTTGCAAGTGCTCAGAGATCTCTATGAGGGGCTCTTGACCCAGGGGGCGGACGGCAAGGTGCTGCCCGGTGTGGCATCTCGCTGGGATAACGAGGGGAACCAGAAATTCACCTTCCACCTGCGGCCGGATGCCCGCTGGTCCAACGGGGATCCGGTACGCGCCAGCGACTTCGTCTATGGCTGGCGCAAGCTGGTGGATCCCGAAGAGGCGGCCACCTTCGCCTGGTTTGCCCAGCTGGCCCACTTCGACAAGGTGGACGAGATAGTCGAGGGCAAGCTGCCTCCCGAGGCGCTCGGGGTGCAAGCCCTGGATGACCACACCCTGCTGGTGACCCTCTCCCAGCCGGTGCCCTACTTCCTGAGCCTGCTGACCCACCCCAGCCTCTCCCCCCTGCACAGGGCCAGCATGGAGCAATATGGCAACCAGTGGACCCAGCCGGGCAAGCTGGTCGGCAACGGCGCCTTCGTCCTGAGCCACAGGGTGGTGAACGAGAAGCTGGAGCTGACCCCGAACCCCTATTACTGGGATCGCGCCCATACGGTGCTGACCCGGGTCACCTTCGTGCCCATCAATCAGGAGAGTGCCGCCACCAACCGCTATCTGGCGGGGGATCTGCACATCACCGAATCCTTCCCCAAGGAGCAGTACCACAAGCTGATGAAGCAGATCCCGGAGGAGGTTTATACCCCGGAGCAGCTCGGCACCTATTACTACGCCTTCAACACCCAGCGGGCTCCCCTGAACGACGTGCGGGTGCGTCAAGCGCTCTCCTACACCATCGATCGGGCGCTCATCGCCGACAAGGTGCTGGGCACGGGTGAAAAACCCGCCTACCACTTCACCCCGGATGTGACCGCCGGGTTCGTCCCCAAGCCCAACCTGCTCTCCACCAGCAGCCAGCAGGCGCTGGACGAGAAGGCCAGGGCGCTGCTGACAGAGGCGGGCTATGGCCCAGGCAACCCCCCCAAGCTCACCCTGCTCTACAACACGGCTGAAATTCACAAGAAGATGGCGCTGGCCATCGCCAACCTGTGGAAGCAGAAGCTGGGGGCCCGGGTCGAGCTCACCAATCAGGAGTGGAAAACCTACCTCGACAGCCGCCAGAGCGGCCAGTTCGAGGTGATCCGCTCCTCCTGGGTCGCCGATTACAACGACCCTTCCGCCTTCCTCGGTCTGTGGGGATCCCACCACAGCGGCAACATGGCCCGCTTCGCCAACCCCGGTTACGACGCCCTGCTGACCCGGGCGGCCAGCAGCCAGGATCCCGCCGAGCGGGCACGCCTGTTCGACGAGGCCGAGACCATATTGCAGGAGGAGGCGCCCATCGCCCCCATCTACCAGTACACCAACGCCCGTCTGATCAAGCCCTGGCTCAAGGGCTATCCCATCAACAACCCGGAAGACGTGGCCTACAGCCGCCAGCTCTACCTGGTCAAACACTGATCCCTCGGGGGCCAGCCCGGCTGGCCCCCTCTTCGCACTGTACCCATTCAAGTTCCCGGCATAAAATGCCGCCTCTCTTCGTCCATCAGTCCGTTAGATAGATCTCCCTATGCGTTGTCTGCTCCTGCTTGCCCTGTTGTTTGCCCTCCCCGCCAAGGCCGCCGATGAAAGCCAATGCCGCCAGGCCTTCCTCGAATGGATGCTGAGCCAGCAGAAGCAGTTCAGCGATCGCAAGGCCAGCAAGATGGAGCGGCGCAACGCCGAGCGGGCCATCGATCAGGCCCGTGACGAGTTCGCCAAGCAGGAGAGCTTCTGCCAGGCCATGGCCTGGGTCTCCCGCGATCAGAGTCAGGATCCCCGCTTCAAGCCCCGGACGGGGGAGATCCACGACTTCACCCCCCGCAGTTGAGCCCGCCCTGAAGTCGCCCTTCATCTACTACTTTTTTCAGTCGTCATAGTGTTGATTTATTGACCCAAGCCAAGATGGCCACTTGGGTCGCCCCTACAATGAAGCCGTAACAACAACACACAATAAAAACAAACTTATCAGTTACTTGGCTCATTCAGGATGCGCACATGACCACCACCCAGCAAGAAGGGGAGATCCGTTTCCCCGATCACATATCATTGATTTCGACCACGGACCCCAGCAGCCACATCACCTATGCCAACCAGCACTTCTGCGACGTGGCCGGCTACAGCGCCACCGAGATGGAAGGGGTTCCCCACAACCTGGTACGCCACCCCGACATGCCCAGGGCCGCCTTCGCCGACATGTGGCAGCGGCTGCAGCAAGGCAAGAGCTGGATGGGGCTGGTGAAGAACCGTGCCAAGAGCGGCCAGTTCTACTGGGTCAATGCCTACGTCACCCCCATCCTCAACGAGCGGCAGCAGATCATCGAATACCAGTCGGTGCGCACCCGCCCCCAGGATCACGACATCGCCTGGGCGGAGCGGCTCTATGCCCGGATCCGGGCGGGCAAGACGCTGCCCTGGCAGAGTCGCTTCACCCTGGAGCCGGGGCAACTCAGCCTGCTGCTCTCGGGCACCGCCCTGGCCGGCATGGGGGCCAGCCTGATCACGGGTGAGGCCGCCTGGGGCGGCCTCACCCTGCTCTGCCTGCTGGCCCAGATGGGGCATGGCTGGCATCTGCAGCAGCGGCTGGCCCGGCTGCTGGCCATGGCGGGGGAGGAGCTGGGCACGCCCCTCTGTCAGGTGCTCTATGCCAGGCGGCGGGACAGCCTGGCGGCCATCGAACTCTTGCTGCGCATGAAGAAGGCCGAGCTCAGGGCCGTGGTGGGGCGCAGTGCAGATACCAACCAGCAGATACTGCAGGCGGCGGAAGATGACAGGGGACATATTCAGACCATAGACACCCACCTGCAGCAGCAGCGGGCCCAGAGCGAGCAGCTGGCCGCCGCCATCACCCAGATGAGTCAGTCGATCCGCGACGTGGCCGACAACGCCCATCAGGCCAACGCCCTGGTGAGCGAGGTGCAGCAGGTGTCAGCCAGCGGCCAGCAGGCGCTGGCGACCACCCGTGCCTCGGTCAACCAGCTCCACCAGGAGCTGGATGCCAGTCAGGGGGTGTTGGCGCGCCTGACCCAGGACAGCCAGAAGATCAGCGGGATCCTGGAAGTGATCGGGCAGATTGCGGATCAGACCAACCTGCTCTCCCTCAACGCGGCCATAGAGGCGGCCCGGGCCGGCGAGCAGGGGCGTGGCTTTGCGGTGGTGGCAGACGAGATCCGGGCGCTGGCCCAGAAGACCCGCAGCTCCACCGGCGAGATCAGCGACATGATAGGGGCGCTGCAGCAGAGTACCCGGCAGCTCTCCGACAGCATGACCCAGGGGGCCCAGACCTCTGTCCTCTGCCAGCAGCACATGGGCGCCACCGCCGAGGTGCTCGACCAGATCAACCAGATGCTGGCCCAGGTGACCCACACCAGTGACGAGATAGCCCAGGCCGTCAGCCAGCAGGCGGATGTGACCAGCACCCTGGATCAGGGCATTCACCAGATCCATCAGCTGGCCAGCCACACAGCCGACAACAGCAGGCAGGCCCTCGATGGCATCACCCTGCTGGTGGAGCGGCTGCAAAACCTCTCCCGCCTGATCAATCAGTTCCACGACTGAGCTTGCCCCCCGTGTAGCCAGGCGCGTCTCTGGACGCGCTGCCCTTTCCCCTCCCGACACGCCGCTGACCCCTTCATCTCCTTGTCACGAAAATCTGGGTGAATGGATCCCGTTCCCCAGCTCCCGGCGAGCCTCGACAAGGATCTCATGATGCCCAAGCCTCTCGGTTATGCCGCCCTGCTGAGTATGCTGTTGCTGCTCCATCTGACCTGGCAGGAGCCCTCTCCCCGCGGGATATGGCAAGGGTGGGAAGAGGCGCTGCGGGGAAGCCTGAGCCGCCACTTCCCCCGGGCCGAGGTTAGCATGGCGCAGTGGCTGCCAGCGGAGCAAGGTGCCCGCTATCAGCAGCAGTTGGCCGAGCTGGAGCAGCAGTTGGCGGCAAGCCGGGACACCATGGGCGCCGCACGCTGGCAGCAGCACAGGGCGGCGGTGCTCGGCCAGTGGCGACGGGACTTCTTCGGCCAGGAGCAAGACCTGCGCTGAGTGACACTCATGAGCCGGGTTCACTGTCGGCTCATGGAAGAGGTCAGTTCGTCAGGCCTTGCCCTTGAACTGCTTGACGCTGCGCTTGGCCTGGGTGCGGCGGTTAGCCTGCTTGTCCCTGGGGGCTCGCTTGCCCTCCCCGCTCGCCGGCTGGTCGGTGACCGGGAAGCCTTCAAGCTCGGCCAGCGGCAGCGCACGACCGGTCAGGGTGCGGATGGCGGCGAGGGTCTCGGCCTCCCCATGGCAGACCAGGGAGAGGGCGAGGCCTTTCTGTCCGGCGCGGGCGGTGCGGCCGATGCGATGCACATAGACGGGGGCATTGGCGGGCAGGTCCAGGTTGATCACCACAGGCAACGCCTCCACGTGGATGCCGCGCGCCATCAGATCCGTGGCCACCAGCACCCGCACCCTGCCCGCCTTGAAATCGGCAAGTGCCTGCTCCCGCACCACCTGCTCCTTCTCCCCGTGCAGGGCCGCCACCGCTATGCCCGCCTTGGCGAGCTTTCTGGCCACAGCGTCGGCATCGTCCCGCGCGCTGATAAACACCAGCACCTGAGGCCAATCCTGCTCTTTCAGCAAGCCGATCAGCGCCGGCACCTTGCTGCTCTTGTTGACCAGATGGAGCCGCTCCTCAATCTCGCTCACCAGGCTGTTGAGGGGGGTTGCCTCGATGCGCACCGGGTTCGTCAGCAGGCCGGTGGCCAGGGTCTCGAGCTCGGTTGGCAGGGTGGCGGAGAAGAGCAGGTTCTGCCGCTCGGTCGGCATGGCATTCAACAGCCACTGGATATCGGGCCAGAAGCCCATCTCCAGCAGGCGATCCGCCTCATCCAGCACAAGGGTGCGCAGGTGGCTCAGTCCCAGCAGCCGCTGGGCCAGCAAGTCCCGCAGCCGCCCCGGGGTCGCCACCAGCAGTTGCGGCCCCTGGGCCAGCTCGGCCTGTTGCTGCTCCTGGGCCACGCCGCCGCACAGGGTCAGGAGACGCAGCCCCAGCGCCTCGGCACCGCCCAGCAGCGCGGCGCTCACCTGGGTGGCCAGCTCCCGGGTCGGCACCAGCACCAGCCCCTGCACCCGGTCGGAGGCCGAGTCCAGCCGTTGCAGCAGCGGCAGGCCGAACGCCAGTGTCTTGCCGCTGCCGGTCTGGGCCAGCGCCAGCAGATCCTGGCCCTTCAGCGCCGCCGGAATGGCAAGCTGCTGGATGCGGGTCGGGGTGTGCAATTCGGCAGGCAAGGCGGCCAGCAGGGCGGGATCGAGGTGGAGTTCGTTAAAAGTCATGGGGCTACGCGGCAGGAAGAAGTGGGAGGCGAAGTCTAGCCAGCCTGACCCCATAAGTAAAAGGTCGGTGAGAAGAAGTGGGGGTATATGGGCCAGCCAGTCTGTTCACCTCAACCTTGAGGGCCACGGCGCCCGCAATAAAAACGGCCTGCATCAGCAGGCCGTCGGCAATCAGGGCAAGACGAAACTTACAGGACGGCCAGGGCGGCGGCGTAGTTCGGCTCGTCGGCCACTTCGGCCACCAGCTCGCTGTGCAGCACCTTGTCGTGCTCATCCAGCACCACGATGGCACGGGCAGCCAGGCCCACCAGGGGACCGGAGGAGAAGGCCACGCCGTAGTCCTGCAGGAAGGAGACGCCACGCAGGGTGGAGAGGTTCACTACCTTGTCCAGACCCTCGGCGCCGCAGAAACGAGCCTGGGCGAACGGCAGATCGGCGGAGATGCACAGCACCACTGTGTTGTTCAGGGCGCTGGCCTGCTCGTTGAACTTGCGCACTGAGGTGGCGCAGGTCGGGGTATCGACGCTCGGGAAGATGTTCAGGATCTTGCGCTTTCCGGCGAAGGTCGCCAGGGTCGCATCGGACAGATCGCCAGCAACCAGGGAGAAGGGCTTGGCCTGCTCACCGGCAACGGGGAAGTGGCCGGAGACGGAGACGGGGTTGCCTTGCAGGGTGACGGTATTGCTCATGTTAGGTCCTTGATTATCGATGGGGGATCCAGGGTTCCCAGTATAGGCCCAGCGGCAGGGGACAAACACCCGCTAACAAGAGGGATTTGTTGCCGCCCTGTCTCGCCCGTCCCGCTGAGAGGGTACAAAAAGGGGCTTGACCTTGGACTTAACACCAAGGTTTACACTGGGCTCAGACATTAGGGATCCCGCAGGGGCGGGATCCACTCAAGAGGGACTCATCATGAGCAAATCCTGCTGCAGCCATTCCCATGCCGCCCCCATCAAGGCGGTCAGCAAGGCAGCCGCGCCTCAAGCCGAGCACAGCCACGACAGCCACTGCTGCGACAATGCGGCCCCAGTCAGCTGCAGCGCCGGTACGGCCTCCCATGCCCATCAGGAGCAGGGGGTAAACGAATCACCGGGGGATGAAGAGCCCCCCAGAGGAAGTTGCCAGAGTCAGGGTTGCAGTGACTCGCAGCCGGCTCATGACCATAGCGACCATGCTGGTCATGATCTTCAGTCGGTCGCCGACAGCCCCGAGCCCCTGGCTTCGCCGACTCAGAACAGTCGCCGCCATAGCTGGCAGGTGCTGGGGATGGACTGCCCCAGCTGCGCCCGCAAGATAGAGACCGCCGTCGGTCGGGTGGCCGGCGTGCAGCAGGCCCGCGTGCTGTTTGCCACCGAGAAGCTGGTGGTGGATCTCGCCCCCGACCTCTCCCCCGATCCCGTCACCGCAGCCGTGCTGGCCGCAGGCTTCCGGCTCAAGGGCGAGGCCAGTGCAAAAGCCGCCGATGACAAGCATCGCAGCCCCTGGCTGACGACACTGAGCAACTTGTTCGGCAAATATGGGCAACCCCTCTCCCTGGCCGCCCTGATGTTGGTGGCGGCCCTGCTGCCCGACACCCTCGGCCAGCCGCTCTTTACCCTGGCGACCCTTTGGGGGCTCTGGCCAGTCGCCCGCAAGGCCTGGGCCTTGACCAATAGCGGCTCCCCCTTCGCCATCGAGACCCTGATGACGGTGGCGGCGCTCGGCGCCCTCTTCCTCGGTGAAACCGCCGAGGCGGCCATGGTGCTGCTGCTCTTCATGCTGGGGGAACATCTGGAAGCCTACGCCGCCGGTCGTGCCCGCGCCGGGGTCACCGCCCTGATGGCCCTGGTGCCCGACCAGGCGCTGCGCATTCGTACCACCGCAGAAGGTGAAATACGGGAAGAGGTGGCGGCCGACGCGCTGCGCCCGGGCGACATCATCGAAATCGCCCCCGGCGCCCGTCTGCCGGCCGACGCCCGCCTGATCGATGCCCTCGGCGCCTTTGACGAGAGCGCCCTGACCGGCGAGTCCATCCCGGTGGAGCGCCGTCAGGGTGACAAGGTGCCCGCCGGCAGTCTGGCGGCGGATAGAGTGCTGCGCCTCGAGGTGGTGTCCGAGCCCGGCAACAACGCCATCGACCGCATCCTGCACCTCATCGAGGAGGCCGAGAGCCAGCGCGCCCCCATAGAGCGCTTCATCGACCGCTTCAGCCGCTGGTACACCCCGGCCATGATGCTGGTCGCCCTGCTGGTGATGCTGGTCCCCCCGCTCGCCTTCGGTCAGGGCTGGGACGAGTGGATCTACCGCGCCCTGGCGCTGCTGCTCATCGGCTGCCCCTGCGCCCTGGTGATCTCCACCCCGGCGGCGGTCACCTCGGCCCTGGCCGCCGCAACCCGCCAAGGGGCCCTGATCAAGGGCGGTGCGGCCCTGGAGCGACTGGCCCATATAGACACAGTCGCCTTTGACAAGACAGGCACCCTGACCCTGGGCAAGCCCCAGCTGACCGAGCTGACAAGCCTGGATGGCCGACCGGAGGCCGAACTGCTGGCCCTGGCCGCCGCCATAGAGCAGGGCTCCCACCACCCCCTGGCCCGCGCCGTGGTGGCTGCCGCGAGCGAGCAGGGGCTGACCCTGGCCAACGCCCGGGATCTGCGCGCCCTCCCCGGCATGGGGGTGGAGGGGCGCATCGACGGCGCCCTCTGGCAACTGCTGGCCCCGAGCCGGGTTCCCGCTCTGGGCGAGGCAATCGAGGCACAGGTCGCCGCCCTGGAACGCCAGGGCAAGACGGTGATTTTACTCTGCCGGATGGGAGAGGCCCCCAGCGCCCTGCTGGCGCTGCGGGACCAGATCCGGCCAGAGGCCGCGGCGGCGCTGCGTGAGCTCAAGGCACTGGGGCTTGGCAGCATGATGCTGACCGGGGACAACCCGCGCGCAGCCGAGGCCATCGCCGGTGAGCTCGGCATGGAGTGGCGGGCCAGCCTGTTGCCGGAGGGCAAGGTGGAGGAGATAGCCAGACTCGCAAAGACCCGCAAGGTAGCCATGATAGGGGATGGCATCAACGACGCCCCCGCCATGAAGCGAGCCAGCATCGGCATCGCCATGGGCGGCGGCACAGACGTGGCGCTGGAGACCGCCGATGCGGCCCTGACCCACAACCAGCTCGGCGGCCTGGCCGCCATGATCCGGCTGTCCCGCGCCGCGCTCGCCAATATCCACCAGAACATAGCCCTGGCGCTGGGGCTCAAGGCCATCTTCCTGGTCACCAGCCTGCTCGGCATCACGGGTCTGTGGATTGCGGTGCTGGCGGATACCGGCGCCACCGCTCTGGTGACGGCCAACGCTCTGCGACTGCTGCGCAAGCGCTGAGGTTCAGCCAGCAGCACAAAGCCGTCACCCCGGGGTGACGGCTTGTCTCTTTCCCCTATACCTGCAAAGAAAAAGCGCGGCTGCCCTCTGGCAGTCGCGCTTTGCTTACTCTCTCGGCTTATCCCACCCTTGGCGAGGTGGAATTCAACCCGGGGCTGCCGAGCCAGTCCCGGGCTCGATGGGAAGGCTTACTTGGCGCTGCACTCCTGGACTATCACTGTGCCCACTTCGCCAGAGGTCTTGGCCGGATCGACCTTGACTAGGAAGCTCCACAGGCCCTGGGCCAGAGTCATGCTGTTGTTGCCCATGCCACCATCGCCGTGCTGCAGCGGATAGGACTGCTCGGGCTCCAGCGCGATCAACTTGCCACCGGCATCCTTGACGAAGAACTGCTTGCTCCAGTTGCCGTCATCGTTGGCAAACTTGAAGTCAAAGCTGCCCCCGTAGTTGAAGGCGGCCTGATAGATGGCGAGGTTGCCCTCCATCCCCTTGTAGCTCAGCAGGTAAGCCGGTTGTGCGTTCCAGTCGCTCAGGCTGCCGCGAACATAGAGCGGGAAGCCCAGCGGGTTGCCCGCCACCGTATCCAGCACCTTGCAGCTCTGCACCGGCTCTGTGTAGCTGACGCTCAAGGTCGGCTTCTCCTTGTTCATGGCGGTGAAGACGAACTTGTAGCTGCCTGCCTTGTCCAGCGCCAACCCGACGTTGCCCGTTGAACCACCGGCACACAGGGTCAGCGGCGTGCCCACCACCAGCTTGTCACCGGCGTTGCAGCTGCCGTAGTTGATGTTCCAGCCAGCGTCGGCCACCTTCAGCTCAGTGTTGCCAAGCTGATCCGCCGTCACTTCAGCGCTGAACTCGTACATGAAGTTGCTGGTGAAGGTCAGCGGGTTCTTCTCCCCGAAGCTGGTATCCAGGAAGCCCTTCATGAAGAGCGCTGTGTCACCGAAGGGGGGCAGGGTGCTCAGGTCCGTCTTCTTGCCCACCGGCAGGCCCGCGCCCTGGGCACCACTCTGCGGTTTGACGAAGACGGCGGCAGACCAGGCTCCGAGGGTCAGCTGGCCGTTGTCATAGCCGGCGCCACTGGCGATGCTGTCGACCCCGCGATGCTTGCCACTCAGCACCATGCCGGAGAGATCGATGGGCTGATCGTTGCCGTCACGGAAGTCGCCGATGCTCTGGGGGGCATTGGTGGCGTTGATCATCACCACTAGGCCGTCGATGGCGGGATCCAGATCCACACCCGCGCTCGCACCGTCGTCCACGCTCATCACGATGAGGCCCGGCACCTGATCCGGCCCGGTGTTGCGGAAATCGACCCGCTTGATCACCTCAGCCCCGCTGCCAAGACGCAGCAGACGGGAGGATTGACGCAGCTCGGACAGCTCCTGATAGAAGCTCACCATCTGCTGCATCTCGGCCAAGCCCGGCGTGGCGTGCTGGCCGAGCACCTGCTCGATCAGCGCGTAGTTGGCCTCGTCCTTGTCCTTGCGCGGCAAGCCCTTGTCGAAGTTGTTGTCGCCGAGGGTGTAATCGACCCTGTTGTACCAGTCACCGGAGTCGTAGCTGTCCCGCTCCATGGACTTGGAGCGCAGCAGCTCGACCCCTGCGTGAGTGAAGGGAATGCCCTGACCCAGCATGGCGGTGGCCAGCGATACCCCCTGCATCCGCACCAGATCGGCCCCTCCCCGCGCCTTGTAGACCAGGTTGTCGAACAGGGTCTGGTTGTCATGCTTGTCGACGTAGTTCTGAACTTCGGTCGGATCCTGGGCATAACCGGCGGGTTGACCGTTGTAGTCGATGTCGGCACCCTTCTTCGGCACGCCGTCCTTGTCGGTCAGCACGAACTCCTTGAGGTTGCCCGCCATGCCGAGACGCACCAGGTCGGACTGATGCAGGGCGGTGGCGAGATCCACGCCGTCCAGCTCGTTGGCATCCACCAGGGCGCCGTTGCCGAAGCCCTGGGTCTTGCGAATGGCCTCGCCGCCGTCGAACGGGCTGCCGCCGCGCACCGCATCCCGCAGCCGATCGGAGAAGGAGCCGATACCGGTGCCGGCCAGGTGTTTCTGGGTCGCCTGCACGAAGCGCTTGTCATCCTGCACTTCGCCGAAGTTCCAGCCCTCGCCGTAGAAGTACATCTCGGGATTGACCTTCTTCACCTCGGCCAGGGCCTGCACCATCTGATCTTTCGGGTGATGACCCATGAGATCGAAGCGGAAGGCATCGATCTTGTAATCCCGCGCCCAGGTCACCAGGGAGTCGTCCATCAGCTTGGCGAACATGGCGTGTTCAGGCGCCGTGTTGGAGCAGCAGGTGGAGTTCTCGACCGAGCCGGTCTCGGGATTGAGGCGCTGGTAGTACCAGGGCACTATCTTGTCGAGCACGGATTTGGGCCCCAGGCCAGCTTCGTTGGTGTGGTTGTAGACCACGTCCATCACCACGTTCATGCCGATGTGCTGCTTGATGGCCATGACCATCTCGCGGAACTCCTTGATCCGGGCCGTCCCCTCCGCATTGGTGGCGTAGGAACCTTCCGGGGTGGTGTAGTGGTAGGGGTCATAACCCCAGTTGAAGGAGTCCACCCCGCGCAGATAGCCATACAGCTCCTGCACCACAGGATTCTCCTTGCTGTCGCTGGCTTGCAGATCTTCCAGCACCGCCGCAATGGTCTCACCGCCGCCGCAGTGGCTGGCAAACCTGGAGTTCTTGACCTCGGCATTGACCTCGCACAGCTTGCTGAAGTCATCGCCGATGTTGGCCACCTTGGCCGGATCCTCGTTGACGGTGGCGATGTCGAACACCGGTAGCAGGTGCAGGTGGCTGACGCCGCTCTTGGCCAGGGACTTGAGGTGGGTGACGGGGACGCTGTCGCTGTCGGTCAGCCCCAGGAACTTGCCGCGGTGTTCGGCCGGAGTGGAGTCGTCATTGCCGGTCAAGTCCCGGACATGGGCCTCATAGATGGTGATGTCGGCGGGATTGGCCTGGCTGTGGGGGGCCTTGAGGCTGTCCCAGCCCTCGGGTTTGAGGGCAGGATCGTCGAGATCCACCACCTGACTGAACTCGGAGTTCATGGCCAGGCTCAGGGAGTAGGGGTCTGTCACCTGGTAGGATTCCAGCTTGCGGCTGACCGGATGATAGACCTCGACGGCATAGCGATAGTACTTGCCCACCAGGTCGCTGCCGCCCTGCAGGCTCCAGCTGCCGCTGGCTTCGTCTTGTGTCATGGCACGCTCGCCGAGGGCCTTGTGCTGCTCGTCAAAGAGCGCCAGCTTGACCGACTTGGCGGTCGGTGCCCAGAGCCGGAAGGTGACGTTGCCCCCTTCCACTATGGCGCCATAGGCCAGCTTGGTGGCGGCATCGGCATAGAGGGCATCGAGGGCACCGGCGCTCTGCACCAGGGTAGCCCCCTGCAACACCCCCTCGTCATCCGTGCCTATGGCCACCAGTTCCCCCTTGAGCAGGGGCTTGAGATCCGCGCCCGATGGCAGGGCAAAGGCGGCGGCATCCTTGAGGTGCGGGTACTTGGCCTGCTGCGAGGCCGAGAGGCTGGTCGGGGTCAGCTTGATATAGGGGAAGTCGAATACCCCTTCGGCATTGGCGGTGATGGTGCCTGATTCGGTGTGGTAGAGGCGCACATAGGGCTTGTCCTTGCCCCCTTGCCAGATGAGGGTGTTACCGTCGATGAGGTGGGCACTGGCCCCCGCCACGCCGAAGGCGGCGGTGAAGGCCTCGGCACGGCTGCCGAAGATCTCGTTCTTGCCCGCGACTATGGCCACTGTGCGATCCGGGTGATCGCTGAAGATGACCTCCATGTTGGCGCCGGTCAGGTTGGCCAGATCGCCGTTGCGCGCGATGAAGTTGATGCAGCCCTCCATCTTGGCCAGCGGCACCACCCAGGCCGGGCCGAAGCTGTCCGCATCGGCTGGAACATTCGCCTTGCTGTCCCAATCGTCATAGCTGGGAACCTTGGTCTTATCGATGGCGCTGCAGGCATCGTTGTTCCACAGGTGCAGGCTGTGGCTGGCGAAGGGCCCTGTGATACCGCGCGCCGCGCTGCTCTGGGTATCCACCAGGGCGATCACGGCCTCATCGGGACCGGCCACCAGCAGCTCGGCCGGGGGCTGGACGTTGGGAAGACGAGCGACAGGCTCATCCTGAGGGGTGGGGGTAGGAGTCGAAGAACTGTTGTCGTTACAGCCTGACAAAAGCGCGAGCAGTGAGGCTGTTACCAGCGCCACTTTGGTCTTTTTCATATCCATTTTTTTATAATTCCCGCTGTAGTTGGTCTCGATACTCGAGGTACCCGGTCGTAGCCGAGCGATGCCATATTAATCAGCGGAGATTGTTGTAAATGTGAGCAGCAAGGCAAAAAAAACCAATCCGTTTCAACAAGATAACGTTTTCATAACGAAAATTGGATCGCGCTCACAGACCCGCCCCGGCTTTGGGCCCATACCAGCAGAGAGAGGGGTTCATGGCGGAAAAATCAATTTCCGTTCAAATGGATAGCAAGGAGTCATGGCCTATGAAACGGATCGAGGAGCAGGCAAAACGGCTGGATCAGGAGTATCAGGGGATTGCCCAGCTGTTCCACCAATTTTGCCAGCAGGCCGGGGGGCTCGCCGAGCAGTATCACTTCTTCAGCTGGCCCGATTACGAAGAGACACCGCCCCTCTGCCGGGCCTTCACCCTGCTGGGTGAGCCCCGCGAGCTGCGGCTGCGCTGTCAGCCCGGTGAGCGGGGAACCCTGATCGGCATCATCCAGATCCTGGATGACGAGGGAAAGACCCACGCCAGCCTGGGCTTTCGCGCCGACGGCCACCTGCTGCTGGAGCCGGGTCGACTGCTGGATGATCCCCCTGGGTTGCTGCTCAAGCTGATGCTGGGCTCGCTCTGGCAGGATCAGGCCAAGGGGGAAAACGAGCGCCCGCCACACTGAGGCCAGGTGCCGGGGCCCCGGCTGGCCTCATCCCTGCGCTATCTCTATGGTCAGGTGCACCAGCTCCTCGTGGATGGCGAGCCGTTCGCGGATCGCCTGTGCCGGGACTGGGACCGCCATCCGCAGGGAGAGCACGGCCGCATACTGCACCTGTCCCACCCGCCAGACGTGCAGATCGCGGATCTCGGCGTCAGGCAGCTCGGCTATCACCTCGCGGATCTCCGCCACCAGGGGAGCGTCCATCTCCGCATCCAGCAGCACCCGCCCAGTGTCCCGCAGCAACCCCCGGGCCCAGACCGCCACCAGCACGGCCCCCACTATGCCCATCAGGGGATCCAGCCAGTCGGCCCCCCACAGCATGCCCCCCACCAGGGCGATGATGGCCAGCACAGAGGTGGCCGCATCCGCCAGCACGTGAAGATAGGCGGCGCGCAGGTTCAGATCCTGATGGCCGTGGTCGTGGGGGTGAGCATCATGGTCGTGACCCTGGTGATGATCGTGATGATCGTGATGATGAGCGTGGCCGTGGTGATGGCCCTGATCGTCCCTGAGCAGCCAGGCGCAGGCCAGGTTCACCAGCAGGCCGAGCAGGGCGATGCCGATGGCCTGCTGATAGTGGATAGGGCTGGGATCCAGCAGCCGGGCCACCGATTCGAACAGCATCAGACCCGCCACCCCCACCAGCAGCAGGGCGCTGCTGAAACCTCCCAGCACCTCTATCTTCCAGGTACCGAAGCTGAATCTGTGATCCCGGGCGAAGTGGCGGGCGGCGCGATAGGCCACGACGGAGAGGCCAAGCGCCAGGGCATGGGAGCTCATGTGCCAGCCATCCGCCAGCAGCGCCATTGAGTTGTAGAACCAGCCGCCACCGATTTCCGCCACCATCATGACGAGGGTGAGCAGCACGGCCCAGCGGGTTTTCTGTTCCGCCAGCGGATTCCCTTCATGAACGACGGGTTGCTGGCAGTGGGATGAAGCGAGGGATGACATGAATTTCTCCTGAGAGCGACAATGCAATATACTATACCCCAGTATAGTTTTATTGTGCGAGAGGATCCCATGTCACACACGGTTCACGACAAGAAGAAGCTGCTGGCCAGGGTCAGGCGCATCAAGGGACAGACAGGTGCGCTGGAGAGCGCCCTGGAGCAGGAGACCGACTGCGCCGCCATCTTGCAGCAGATAGCCGCCATCCGAGGCGCCGTCAACGGCCTGATGCTGGAGGTGCTGGAAGGCCATATGCGCGAGCATCTGGGGGCGCCGGAGGCGACCCCGGCCGAGCGGCTGGAGGATCTGGATCAGGTGGTGAGGGTACTGCGCTCCTACCTGAAGTAAGGGCTCCCCTGCCTGCTTGCCATAGGATACTGTCGTCGAGCAGGCTGGGCGGAGCCGTTTCAGACTTGAGCCCTCGCCCGCTTTACGCCATGATGACCGCCGATCGTTTATCTCTGTCATCTGGATTCCACTTCGCAAGGACCCCCCATGTTTGAACACGTCGATGCCTATGCTGGCGACCCCATACTCACGCTCGTCGAGACCTTCCACAAAGACACCCGCGAGCAGAAGGTGAACCTGGGGATCGGCCTCTATTACGACGAGCAGGGCCGCATTCCGCTGCTGCCCTCGGTGCAGCAAGCCGAAGCCCAGCGCGCCGCCGCGCCGGCGCCGCGCCCCTATCAGCCGATGGAAGGGGCCGCCAACTACCGCACCGCGGTGCAGCACCTGCTGTTTGGCGCCGATCACGAGGCGGTCAAGGCCGGTCGCATCGCCACCATCCAGACCATAGGCGGCTCCGGCGCCCTGAAGATCGGCGCCGATCTGCTCAAGCGCTACTTCCCGACCTCAGAGGTGTGGGTCAGCAATCCGACCTGGGACAACCACAAGGCCATGTTCGAGGGAGCCGGCATCAAGGTGCACGACTACCCCTACTACGACGCGGCCACCGGCGGCGTGCAATTCGACGCCATGATCGACTGCCTGAGCACCCTGCCGGCCAAGAGCATAGTGCTGCTGCACCCCTGCTGTCACAACCCGACCGGGGTGGATCTCTCCCGCGCCCAGTGGGACCAGGTGATCGCGCTGGTGGTCGAGAAGAACCTGATCCCCTTTATGGACATCGCCTATCAGGGCTTCGGTGACGGGCTGGAAGAGGATGCCTACGCCATCCGCGCCATGGTGGCCGCCGGGGTCAGCTTCTTCGTCAGCAACTCCTTCTCCAAGAACCTCTCCTTCTACGGCGAGCGCTGCGGCGGCCTGTCGGTCATCTGCCAGGATGCTGAAGAGGCGAGCCGGGTACTGGGCCAGATGAAGGCCACCGTGCGTCGCAACTACTCCAGCCCCCCCACCCATGGTGGCCAGGTAGCCGCGGCGGTGATGAGCCAGCCCGAGCTGCATGCCCTCTGGGTCGGCGAGGTGACCGAGATGCGCACCCGCATCAAGGCCATGCGCCAGAAGCTGTTCGAGGTGCTTAGCACCAAGGTGCCGGGCCGCGATTTCAGCTACTTCATCAGCCAGCGCGGCATGTTCAGCTACACCGGCTTCACGCCGGAGCAGGTGGACCGCCTGCGTGAAGAGTTCGCCGTCTACCTGGTGCGCTCAGGCCGCATGTGCGTGGCGGGCCTCAACAGCCGCAACGTCGACTACGTGGCGGACGCCATGGCCGCCGTGCTCAAGGGTTAATCCCCATGCCCCGCTCAGGCGGGGCTTTTTGTTTGTTCCGTCTGGAGGGGCAATACCGGCTGCCAGACGCTCCCCTCATCCTCGCCCGCACGGGCTTCATCCCGGGAGGTTTTATGGATCTCATCGCGCTCTCCCGCCTGGGCGGTCGTCATCTGGTCACCCTGCACCTGCTGCTGGATACCCAAAGCGTCACCCGCAGCGCCGAGCGCCTCTGCACCACCCCTTCCACCGTCAGCAAGACCCTCAACCAGCTGCGGGATCTGCTGGGGGATCAACTGCTCTACCGCCAAGGCAACCAGCTGCTGCTCACTCCCTTTGCCGAGCGGCTCGGCCCCAGCCTGCGCCGGCTGCTGAGCGAGCTGAACGGCCTCACCAGTCCGGAGGGCTTCAACCCCGCCAGCTGGCAGGGGGAGCTGAATCTGGCGATGCGCGAGAGCAGCATGATCTGGCCCATGGGGCCCGTGCTGGGGACGTTGATGCAGGAAGTACCCGGGCTGGTGCCCGTCATCTGGAACAAGGATCAGCAGGGACTGGCGGCGCTGGCGGCGGGCAAGCTCGACTTCGTGATCCTGCCCCACGATCAGAGTCAGCCCCTGCCCAGCCAGCCTGGCCTGGTATGGGAGACGCTGCGGGAAGACAAGCTGGTCTGCCTGCTGCGCGCGGATCATCCGGCGCAGGATCAGCCCTGGGATCTGGATGCTTACTTAAGCTGGCGCCATATCCTCATTCGCGACAGCGAGCTGGCCGACCCCTTCTTCGAGCAGAGCCTGGCCCAGCGCCAGGTAAGGCGCCAGATTGGTGCCACCCTGCCGGACTTTGGCAGTGCCACCGCCCTGCTGCGTCAGAGCGATCTCATCCTCACCGCCATCGAGGGCTGGGCCGGGCAGGCCGAGCCGTCCGGGCTGGTGAGGCGGCCCGTCCCGTTCGACTATGGCGCCGTGACCCACAGCCTGGTGTGGTACGGCCCCCTGGGGGAAGATCCCGCCCTGCACTGGTTCCGCCAGCGGATCCTGATGCTTGCCCGGGAGCTGGGTGCCTGAGAGTGCCCGGGGGGCTCAGGGCTTCTTGGTGTAGATGGGGCTCGGGAAGGAGGCGACGTTGTTGCCCAGCTCAGTGATGCGGGCCGCCCCCTGCTTGCGCACCTGATCGATGCGCAGCACCTGGTGCATGGGGATCAGGGTGCGGTTGACGTCGGCAAACTCACTCTTGAGCTTCTCGTGGCTGGGATCGACGATGAGCGCCGTGTGGTTGTCCCATACGAAGTTCGCGATCTCGATGAAGCCAAACAGCTGGCCCTGATTCACGTCCTTGACATAGACCTCGTAACGCTCGTTGTGACAAATAAACTGCACTCGATATAAGGCGTTGGCTTCACTCATGGGTATCTGTTGATGATGGGCGGTTTTCCCATTCTAGCCGCCACTTTCCGCGCACCAAATAGACAGACATCACAGTTGCGTCATATCGAGTCTCAGGAGGCAGAACATGTCGGGCCCGTCACAGCTGCGGCAGGGCGATTGGGCCAAATCCTTTCACCTTCAATGCGTTGGACAACCTATCAAGCTCCTCCATGGCGGCCTCCTGCCAGCCCATCGCCTCCCCGCGCACCCCGTGATGGCGAAAGCCGTTGAGACGAATGGGTACAGGCCCCTGGGTCTGCAAGAAGGTGGCGAGCCCGGCGTCCAGCTCCCCTCCGGCATCCAGAAAGTCGCTGCGCCCCGGCACCTGGAGCAGCCGCAGCTCCGCCAGCTTGCCCGCCAGCGCGAGCAGTTGCAGCGAGGCCAGCACCCGCTCCCGGCCCTGACCGGTGAGCGAGTGATGCACCGACTCGCGCCACCCCTTGAGATCTATCATGGCGCCGTCCAGCACCGGCAGCAGCCGCTGCCAGCCCGTTTCGCCAAGGGAGCCGTTGCTGTCGAGCAAGCAGGTGAGATGGGCAAGATCCGGCGCGGCCTTGATAGCAGCAAAGAGCGCCACCACGAAGGGGAGCTGGGTGGTGGCCTCGCCGCCGGAGACTGTAATGCCAGTCAGCAGCGGGCCGTAGCGGCGCAGCAGGACCAGCACCTCGGCCACCGACATCTGGTGGGTCTTGGGGCTGGCGCTGCGGGGACAGGCATCCAGGCAGCGGTCGCAGTGGGTGCAGAGCGCCGCCTGCCAACACACCCTGCCATCAATGAGAGTCAAGGCGCCGCTCGGACAGCCGGGCACGCAGTCGCCACAGTGATCGCACAGCCCTATGGTGTGGGGGTTGTGGCAGCCCGGGCAGCGAAAGTTGCACCCTTGCAGGAAGAGCACCAGCCGATTGCCCGGCCCGTCCACGCAGGAGAAGGGCAACCAGCGGCTGACAGTCGCGGTGCGCCCTCCCTTGTCATCCTCAGTAGTCACACAGGCTAGCCTCAAGGCCCAGCACCCGCGGCGCCCGCTGGCGAATGCCGGTCAGCTCGCTCGCCTCGGCACCGAGACAGGTGGTCTGCAACCGCGACCCTTCGGCGGCGAAGCGAGCCACATCGCTCTTGCGGATCATGTAGCCGGTCACCCGCACCAGATCGCTGTCCGCCACGTTGGCACTGAATTCGCGCATGCCGAGGGCGAAGGCACCCTTGCAGAGCTGCAGCAGCGCCTGCGGGTTCTGGCGTATGGTGGGATCCAGGGTCAGGATCTCGCTGATCCCGGAGTGGTAGTAGCCGTGGTGCGGGGCCAGGGCCAGCAGGTGGCTGGCGGGATCCGGCTCCTCCCCATAAGGGATGCGCACCCCTGGGGTGACTCCCTTGTCCAGGCTGAGCCCGCCCTGGGAGTGCAACAGGGCACGCCCGCCCCAGGCGTGGGGCTGGGGCCAGGCAGTCACCCAGGCCGAGAGCCGGGCCGAGATACGATAGCCGAGCTGGTTCGCCTCCTCGTCGTGACCATAGCGCCCGGCCAGCCCCTCTTTATCCATCAGCAGGTTCACCGCCTCCGCCATGCCATGGATGCCGAACATGGGCACAAAACGCCCCTCCTCGATCAACCCCTCCTCCACCAGGAAGCTGGCGAAGAAGCCTGACTCTTCGTGCAGGAAGGCGGCCCTTGCCTCGATGAGGCGGGAGGCCTGCTCGCAATAGTGGGGGAGCCAGCGCGTCATGAACTCCTCAAGGTCGGCGCTCTGCTCGGCCATCCCCTTGAGGGAGAGGCGCACCAGGGTGTTGGCGCCGCCCCCCAGGGGCAGTGCGTTGTAGCAGCTGACGATGCCAAAGCCCCGCTCATCGAAGGTCTCCCTGTGGATCGGGTAGTTGACTATGTGGGGCTTGCCGCACAGGGCTATGTTCTGCACCCCCTGCATCAACAGGCTGTCCGGGGTCGAGGCGGGATCGTGAAACAGGCTGAGGTTCGGCGCCACCTGCTTGAGTTCGCCGTCGATACGCAGGATCAGGCGGCAGATCCTGTTGTCATCCGGGCCTATGTTGACGTGCATGAAGGCATCCGGCAGCACCCTGTCCAGGTAGATCCAGAACCCTTTCAGCTTGCGATGGAGGGCCTCGTCATCCAGCTCCCCGACGAAGGGCAGCAGCAGGTGATCGAGGCGCCCCAGCCAGACCGGCATGCCGGTGACCGAGGGCACATGGTGATAGAGGATGCGCAGGGCATCCAGGGCCTCGTCAAAATCCCGTGGTGGCGCCAGCTCCAACCAGGGGGAGCCCTGACTCAGGAACTTCTCATAGTCCGGCAGCACGTAGCGCGGCTTGTAGGGGGCATGTCCCTCGAACATGTCGCAGAGCACCCCTTGCGCCATCGCCTCGGCCACCTCGGCAGGCAGCGCGGGATAGGGCAGCGCATTCTCGGCGGCGAGCGCCAGGGCATGGCTCTTCTGAGCCGGGGAGAGCAGAGGATCGCGCACTATGCGCTGGCAGCTGGCGGTGAGGGACATGGGAAACTCCTTGGCGGATGATTCCTAAATCCTTACACTCCAGAGGCCTTTTTTGAAGTGACATTCATAACATAACGGATGTCTGATAGAGACATCCGTTAGGCGGGATCACGGCTCAACCCAACCCGGACAGCAGCGCCGCCAGTCCCCCCTGCCAGCGCAGCAGGAAGAAGCCCCCCATGCCGACCACCACTACCACCAGGGTCGGCAGCCGCAGCAGGGTCAGGGCGGTCACCAGCAGGGTGGCAGCCAGGTAGTCGGGATCCCAGTCCAGCCCCTTGCCCGGCTCATAGCTGAAGACGATGGGCATCCAGATGGCGGTCAACACCGACTGGGCCGAGAAGCTGAGGAAGGCCCCCATCTCGGCACCGGGCTGATAGCGGGTCAGCCGCGAGAAGAAGGCAAAGCGGTTGAAGAAGGTGATCAGGGCCAGCAGGCCAATCATCAGCCAGCCCATGGTCATCTCCTCATCCGGTGCAATACATAACCCACCACCATGCCGGCCAGGGCCGAGATGATGATGTGGATCTCCGCCAGCAGCGGCTTGGTGAGCAGTGCTGTGCCGCCGCTCACCACAGTCGCCGCCACCATGGGCAGGTTCTTCATGGCGGGGATCGTCATGGCGATGAAGGTGGCGGCGATGGCAAAGTCCAGCCCCATCTTGTCCAGCCCCTCTATGTACTGGCCGGCGGCGATGCCGAGCAGGGTCGCCAGGTTCCAGAACAGGTAGAACACGAAGCCCGCGATCAGGGCATAGGCGGGGTTGAAGACGCCGCTTCGCTCCCTCTCCTTGAGTGCCACCGCGAACATCTCGTCGGTCAGGAAGAAGGCGAGGCTGGCACGCCAGCGCAGGGAGAGCGGCAGCACGTCCCGGCGGAAGGTGAAGCCATAGAGCAGGTGCTGGGAGGTGATCACCATGGTGGAGCCCATGATGGGCAGCAAGGGGGTGCCCGCCCCGAACAAGGTGGTGGCCGAGAGCTGGGCGGCGCCGGCATAGACCAGCAGCGACATCAGCTGGGCCTGCACCGGGCTCAAGCCCGCCTGCAGCGCCAGGGCGCCGCACAAAATCCCCCAGGGGATGACGGAAATGGAGAGGGGGAGAATATCCAGGGTGGCGCGCCACCAGAGCGCACCCGTGCGCTCGGGCGCGGCGATGCGGGTTCCTGACATCATGGGATCATCCTTGTGACTTCCAACGCGAGCCGGAAAAACTAGCACGGTGCGGGAGGGGCTGTCACGCCATCCAGGGAGGAAATAAAACGCCCGCTGGGCAGCGGGCGTGAACGGCGAGGATCAGGGCTCGATGACGATGGGAGTGCCAGGCTCGATGGCGTTCCAGATCTCGTCCATCTCGTGGTTGAGCACGGCGATGCAGCCATTGGTCCAGTTGGACGGCTGTACCCTGCGATCCCCCATGCGGTTGAGCTGACCATGGATCATGATCATGCCGCCCGGGCGCACTCCCAGCTCATTGGCACGCTTGATGTCGTCCAGATTCGGGTAGTTGATGTGGATAGCCTTGTAGAAGCCGGAATTGCTCTTCTTGTAGTCGAGGGTGTAACGCCCTTCCGGGGTACGCTGATCCCCTTCCTGCTGCTTGTGCCCCTTGGGTGCAGGACCCAGGGCGACCCAGTAGCGCTTGACCGGCTTGCCATCCTTCATCAGGGTCAGGCTATAACTCGACTTCTTGACCACCACCATGTCGGCGGACAGGGTGGCAAAACTCAACGCGGGCCACAGCCCCAGCAAACACAACAATACGGCTCTCAATTTCCATCCCTCGACAAGCCTTCAGGGCTTTGTATTTAGCTAATCATCTGAATGTCGCCACTCTCTGGCGGCGAGCGAGCGCCATGATATGGGATCGCCGTGAATACTCAATATATCCCGAGAAACATATCTGTGACCCGCCTCCCCAGCGCTCAGCCAAAGCCTCTGCGCATCACCATAATAAATAGCCAAAACAGATAGATGGCGCAAAAAACAGGCGCATCTTGCGCACCGGCTCACACCGCGGCAAAGATCCCGTCCCGCCTCGGCAGGCTTGCTTACCGCTGACATGAGCAAGCCCTGCCGATGGGCAGGGCTTGCTGGTCGAGGAGCGCCTCACCGGGCGGTGGCGGGCTCGCGCTGATAATGCTGGCGGATCCAGGCCTCGAAGTCGGCCAGCATGCTGGCCTCCGACTCGCTGTTGTCGGCAATCAGCTCGGCGCCGTGCATCACCCGGATCTGGGCGTCGAGCGGCGTCCCCTCTCCTGCCGACGGGCGTTGGCTCGCCGCCGTCATGCAGGCTTCGGCCGTTGCCCACGCCTGCGCCACGCTCTGGTTGCACGCCTCGGCCAGGGGAGCGGCACTGAAGCCTTCGCCAGTGAGGCTGCGCAGCGTCTCGTCATGGGTCATGCCGTTGCCCGGCCCCCAGTAGTGAGCCGCCAGATCCGGCCCTATGCGCGGGTTGTCGGTGAGGTAGCCGTCGCGCGCAAGGAAGTAGGCGCGGGTCTGCTCCACCGCCATCAGCGCCAGCAGATAGCCATGGTAGGCGCAGGCCGACTCCTGATTGAGCAGGTGCGGGATGGCCAGCAGCGGACGCGGGCTCTCCACCCCGAGGATGGTGCGCTCCCACTGGCGGGCCAGTGCCAGCACAGCCTCTGGGGTACGCTCGGCGTCTGCCATGGCATAGAGATCCCGCTCGAAATAGGCCACCAGCGCTATCTGGCGCTCGTTGAAGGCGCGAAACGGCTGGCGCGCCTCTATCATGGCCCTGATGAGCGAATCGGGGATCGCCTCCCCCGCCGAGCTCCTGGCGTAGCGTTTGAGCCAGTCGGCATCGTCCAGCAGGCTGTCGCAGAACATCGACTGGGTCTCGGCATAGGCCATGGAGGTGGGCGGAAACTCCTGGGAGAAGCAGGGGGCGTTGCCGGTCACGTTGGCAAAGTGCGCCGCATGGCCGCCTTCGTGGAACAGGGTGTTGAGGCCGCTCCAGCCGCTGCCCACCTGGGCCGGATCGGCCAGACTGGTGAAGTTGACCACGGCGGGCACCCATTCCCCCTCCTGCCAGAAGCTCGGCACAGGGCCATGGCAGAAGCCGTTCTCGTATTTTCCCTCCCGGGTCAGCAGATCCAGGGTCAGGGTGGCACCGCGATACCGGATGCCGAGGCGGCGGAAGCTCTGGACCCAATCCTTCAGCGCCCGGGAGAAGGGCACATAGGGGTCGAGCTGACGAGTCACGTCGCCGCTCACGCTGTAGCGCAGGTTGTGGGGCAGCAGGGCCGCCTCCCCCTTGGCGGCTTTCAGCTCCGCCAGGCTCTGGTGCACCCGCTGCTCGGTGCGGGCAATAAAGTCGTCGAGCACGGCGAACAGCTGCTCCGGGCTCATCTGCTCGTTCTTGTGCACCTTGTAGTCGAAGTAGTCGTTATAGCCCATGGCCCGGGCGAAGCGGTTGCGCAGGGCCACCACCTCGAGAAAGCCGTTGCCGACCACCCACTGCTCCAGGCGGTGGAACATGGCGAGCGCACTCTGGCGCACCGCCTCGTCGCTACTGGCGGCAAGCGCAGTGCTGGCGGCGGGCAGGCTGCCGGCCACTTGCTGGCCCTGCTCGTCCAGCAAAGTCAGCTTGAGCCCCTTGCGGCGGGCGAAGAGATCCGCCTCGGCGGCCACCAGCTCGTCCATCAGGGCGGCGGCGGCCGGATCTTCGATGACGTTGCACTCGAAGAAGGCAGCCCAGCCCGCCAGACCCCGCTTCAGATCCGCCCCCTCGGCCTGGGCCAGCACCTCCCGCAATGCGGGCAGCCTGGCCGGATCGGCACAAAACGCCTTGTAGGCCTGCTCGGCGGCGGTGAAGCCGGCCTGATCGTCGCTGGTGCCCATGTAGGTGGACCAGAAGAGATCCTCCTTGCGCCTGTGTACCCGCAGGTAGTCGGCATTGAGCTGGTTCAAGTAATTCCTGGCAATGGAACTCATAAATTCCCTCTTTTTATGGGGCGGCCGCGAAGGCGCCCACTCCTTTTTGGTGAAATGCCAACTCATTCACACTTCTTGCAAATAGAGCCGACAAATGGTGCGCCGGGATGCGCCAGACCACGCTACCAAAAGCGAGGGTTTCTGTCTGCTGGCTATACTGGTTGCCAACACACTCAATTGACAACCAGCCATCACAACCCTTTGAAAGTTAAATAAATGTTAAACGCAAAACAATCAAGGCCAGCCAGCTGACTGGCCCTCACCAGATCCGTACGGGAAAGAAGGAAAAGACTATGTTCAAGCTCGGTGATATCGCCGTGAGTCGCAAACTGATGCTGCTGCTCTCGGTGGCGCTGGTCGGCTTCATCGCACTGCTGCTCATCTCCGCCAGTGCCCTGCATCGCAACCTGATGAGTGAGCGGGAAGCCCGATTGCAGGCGGTGCTGGATCTCGCCATGAGCCGGATCCAGACCCTGGCCGCCACCCTGCCCGCCCCAGAGGCCCAGGCGCAAGCCAAGGCCATGCTCGACGGCATGCGCTTCGATGGGGACAACTACCTGTTCGTGCTGGATGAAAACCGTCACGTGGTGGTGCATCCCGCCAAGCCAGAGCTGATCGGCCAGCAGATGGGCGGGACGCCCGCCGAATCCCACTGGCAGCGCATGGTGGATCTCGGCAAGGGCGGCCATCAGGGTCGGCTGGAATACCAGTGGATCTCCCCCTCCGGCGAGGCGGCCCAGAAGATGTCGCTAGTGGCCGGCTACCAGCCCTGGGGCTGGATCCTGGGCTCCGGCCTCTTGCTGCAGGACATAGAGGCCACCATCTGGTCCCAGTACCAGCTGATGGGGGGCGCCACCCTGCTGGTGATCCTGCTGATGGGGTGGCTGGGGGTGGCCATCAGCCGCTCCATCGTCAACCCGCTGGCGGAGATCAACAGGGCCATGGCCCAGGTGGCGGCCGGGGATCTGGTAGTCAGCATACCCGTGCATGGCAAGGATGAGCTGGGGGCCGTCGCCCGCTGTACCAATCAGGGGCTGGACGCCATTCGCCGCGCCCTGCTGGAGGCGAGCCAGGGGGCCCGCAACGTGGCGGATGCCGCCCTGCGCATCGCCGCCTCCGCCGAGCAGACCAACCAGGCGGTCAACAGTCAGCGGGATCAACTGGCCCAGCTCGCCACCGCCATGAACGAGATGAGCGCCACCATCTCGGATGTGGCGGGTCACGCCGAGAACACGGCCCGCGACACCCAGGACGCCACCAGCGAGGCCGGGCTCGGCAACCAGGACGTCCACGCCAGCGTGCACGGCATCCAGGCGCTCGCCACCGAGGTGGAGCAGGCCACCCATCAGGTCAATCGGCTCAAGGAGGGAGTGATGCAGATAGGGGAGGTGACCGCCGTCATCAGCGCTATCTCGGATCAGACCAACCTGCTGGCTCTCAACGCCGCCATAGAGGCGGCCCGGGCCGGCGAGCAGGGCCGCGGCTTCGCCGTGGTGGCCGACGAGGTGCGCCAGCTGGCGAGCCGTACCCGCCACTCCACCGAGGAGATCCAGAGTACCATTACCCAGTTGCAGCAGCGGGCGGTGACCGCTGCCAGCGCCATGGATGCCAGCCGCAAGCTGGCGGAGAGCAGCGTCGGCCAGTCCGAGAAGGCGGGGCAGGATCTCTCCCTCATCGTCAATCACATCCAGCACGTGAGCGACATGGCGACCCAGATAGCCACGGCGGCGGAACAGCAGAGCATGGTGGCCGAGGAGATGAACCGCAACGTCAGCGGCATCAATGACTCGGCCCTGGAGATGTCCCAGGCCGCCTCCCAGCTGGCCCAGGAGAGCGAGCTGCTGGCCGGACTTTCGCGCAGCCTGGACGAACGGCTGGCAGTGTTCAGGCTCGGCAATGCCCTCCCCCGGGATCTGGCGACCGGGCAGGCCCCGCGCCCCTCGTCCTCCCGCCGCACAGACCAGTACCCGCACCACTGACCGTCTGACACAGTCCCATCCCCTGCCGGCCTAGCCGACAGGGGATTTTTTCATTGATGAAAAATGTCGCGATTTTGCATCTTTTGACAGAGCGGGCGAAGCAAAACCCAACTTGATGAATTAAATATAATTTTAAAAACAGAGTGTTAAGTGATTGCTCTACTCCGATGAGGTCAAGCTGTTAAGTTTTACACTTAATAATTTAATCAAAAGAAGCCATCATGGTTGCGCCGTCCTCAAGGGCGGCACCCTGACCTTTTTATGTAGTCATTTGGCAAACTGGTTGAAAGGCCAGGACGCAAAGCCTCCGGTCTAAAGACATGTCGTCCAGGATAGCGGGGTTGCCACACCCAGGTGTGTCACGGGGAACTCCCCTGCCAACTTGACTGCCCACATCACCGAACAGAGGAATGTATGGCAGCAAAAATCCAACTCAATCATGTGGCCGCGGCGCTGGCGCTGCTGGCCAGCGGCGGCGTGCTCGCCCACGGTTACATCAGCCAGCCGGAAGGGCGCAACTATCTGTGCAAGACCGGCGGCAACAGCCAGTGTGGCGCCATTCAATGGGAGCCCCAGAGCCTGGAGGCGCCGTCCGGCTTCCCCGATGGCGGCCCCGCCGACGGCCAGATCGCCTCGGCCGGGCATCCGCAATTCGGTGAGCTCAATGCCCAGACCAGCGATCGCTGGACCAAGCGCAATGTGCAGGCCGGTCCCTTCGCCATCAGCTGGACCTTCACCGCCAACCACGTGACCCGCAACTGGCGCTACTACCTCACCAAGCAGGATTGGAACCCGAACCAGCCCCTGACCCGTGACGCCTTCGATCTCAACCCGTTCTGCGTGATCGACGGCAACATGGTGCAGCCCCCCAAGCAGGTCACCCATCAGTGCACCCTGCCGGCACGCACCGGTTACCAGGTCATCCTCGGGGTCTGGGAGGTGGGTGATACCGCCAACAGCTTCTACAACCTGATCGACGCCCGCTTCGACGGTGGCACCCAGCCCCCGCTGACCTGGAGCCAGGGTGGGACCATCTACCCCTCCATCGATCTTGCGGCAGGTGACAAGGCCAAGACCCGGGTGTTCGATGCCAGCGGCGAGCGTGCCGACCTGCAGACGGTGCTGACCATAGCCAGCGCCGAGCAGGGCCAGAAGAACAACTGGGCCCACGCCCTGGCAGGCAAGATCAATGCCGAGCAGACCCAGATCCGCGCCGGCCAGCAGGGGGCCGATGGCCAGTTCAACCCCGTCTACGGCCAGAACCCCATCTACCTGAAAGCCGGCAGCAACCTGCAACGGGTCGAGATCCAGCTCGAGCAGCAGCAACCGCCGGTGGGCAACAGCATCAACGTGAGCGGCCTGGCGAGCGACTACCAGCTCGACAACGGCAAGGTCACCCTGGGCTTCACCGTCACGGCGCAAGGGGATCTCGCCGTCACCAATACCCTGTATGACCATGGCGGTGTCGCCAAGGGCCAGAGCGGGGCCGACATCAAGGACGGCAGCCAGAGCTTCACCATGGAGGCCACGGGTCTGAGTGCGGGCCACCACCAGCTGGTGATAGAGGGCAAACCCAAGGCGGGGGGGGAAGTGGTGCAGCAGACCCTGGATCTGATGTTCAAGGATCCGGCCGGTGGCGACTACCAGTTCAGCTTCCCGGAAGGGCTCAAGTCCTATACGGCCGGCACCAGGGTATTGCAGCCGAAGAATGGCAAGATCTATCAGTGCAAGCCCTTCCCCTACAGCGGTTGGTGCAGCCAGTGGTCCAGCACGGCCACCCAGTATGAGCCGGGCATAGGCTCCCACTGGCAGGAAGCCTGGATCGCACAATAACGCTGTAGCAGTGACATCAATAAAACGGGGAGCCCATGGCTCCCCGTTTCTCATGCGCCGCTCGGCTCAGATCTGGTAGTCAAGCAGGGGCTCGTTGCTCATGGCCCTGGCCTGGATCTCCGCCAGCGCCAGCTCGGGGTTGCAGAGCTGGATGAACTGCCAGGTGAAGTTGTGCTGGAACTGACCCTGCTTGAGACCTATCCAGGCGGTGTGCGGCGCAAACAGCCGGCTGCCGTCGAGCTGCACCAGCCCCTTGTCCCGCTGGGGATCGAACGCCATGTCCGCCAGTATCCCCACCCCCATCTCCAGCTCGACATAGGTCTTGATGACGTCGGAATCCTGGGCGGTCAGCAGGATCTGCGGATGTATCCCCGCCTCGGCGAAGGCCTCATCCACCCGCACCCGGCCCGTCAGGCCCGCCTGATAGGTGACTATGGGCCAGTGGGCCAGCGCAGCCAGGGTGAGTTCCCGCTCGGCGGTGAGCGGGTGCTGCTCCGGCACCACTATGTTGTGGTGCCAGCGGTAGTAGGGAAACGCGACCACGCCTTCGCTCTTGTCGAGCTGCTCGCTGCTGATGCCGATATCCACCTCGCCGGTCTGCACCAGCCGAACTATCTCTTCCGGGCTGCCCTGGCGCAGTTCCAGCTGCACCAGCGGGAACTGCTCGCGAAACGCCTTCACCACCCGGGGCAGGGCATAGCGCGCCTGGGTGTGAGTGGTCGCTACCAGCAGCCGCCCGGAATCCCGGTTGGCAAAGGTGCTGGCCAATTTGCGGATATTGTCGGCGTCCCCCAGGATACGCTCGGCGATCACCAGCAGCTCCTTGCCCGGCTCCGTCATGCCGAGCAGCCGCTTGCCGTAACGGATGAAGAGCGCGAGCCCAAGCTCCTCCTCCAGCTCGCGGATATGGCGGCTGACCCCGGACTGGGAGGTAAAGAGGGCATTGGCCACCTCGGTCAGGTTGTAATCCCGCCGCGCCGCTTCCCGGATAATGCGTAATTGCTGAAAATTCACCTCATCGCCTCCTGCGTTGAGTGGTGGTGGATGCTGCCACCGTCCTCTTGTTATTGGGAGACCGGATCAGAGTCCGGCTGCAAGCCTGAAAAGGGGTCTCGCCTTGGGGGCTCGCCTTCAAATCTGGTAGTCGGGATAGAGCTGCGCATGCCGGGCCACCAGGCGCACCCCCTGGCCGGGGGCGAAGGCACGGGCGGCCTCCTTGCTCAGCTCGGCCTCGTAGTGAGCGCCCCTGGTCTCGCCATCCCCGCGCAACTCCACCCGGATCCGCGGCCCCATGGGCAACAAGCGGGTGATGGTGGCGCTGATGCCTCCCGGTGCATCCGCCGGCAGTATCTCCAGCTCGTGGGGGCGCACATAGGCAATGGCAGCACTGCCCTGTGCCAGCTGGGAGCTGATGGGCCCCCCCAGCTGCTGCTCACCTATGCCGAGCCCCTGCCCGGCCACCCGGCCGCGGAACAGGTTCACGCTGCCAAGGAAGCTGTGCACAAAGGCGGTGGCGGGCTGGTCATAGACCTCGGCCGGGGTGCCGATCTGCTCGACCCGCCCTGCGTTCATCAGCACCACCCGATCCGCCACTTCCAGCGCCTCCTCCTGATCGTGGGTCACGAACAGGCTGGTGACGTGCAGCTCGTCGTGCAGCTCCCGCAGCCAGCGGCGCAGCTCCTTGCGCACCTGTGCGTCGAGTGCGCCGAAGGGCTCGTCCAGCAGCAGCACCTTGGGCTGCACCGCCAGGGCGCGCGCCAGGGCGACCCGCTGGCGCTGGCCGCCGGAGAGCTGGGTCGGATAGCGTCCGGCCACGTGGCTGAGCTGGACCAGATCCAGCAGCTCCTTGACCCGGGCGCGGATGCTGGCTTCATTCGGCCGATCGGAACGCGGCTTGACCCGCAAGCCAAACGCCACGTTCTCGAACACCGTCATGTGCCTGAACAGGGCATAGTGCTGGAACACGAAGCCGACGTTGCGCTCGCGCACGTGGAGATCCGAGGCATCCTCGCCGCGGATGATGACGTTGCCGCTGTCGGCCTGCTCCAGCCCGGCGATGATCCGCAGCAGTGTGGTCTTGCCGCAGCCGGAGGGGCCGAGCAGCGCCACCAGTTCACCGTCGTGAAAATCGAGGTTGATGTCGGCCAGGGCCGCGTACTGATTGAAATGCTTGTTGAGTCGTTGAACCTGAATGCTCATGGCTGCCTCTCTAAACCGTTAAACCGGATTCATGGTTATCCGGGCTGACCTGCCAGCAGGCAGGCCAGGCCATATCAATGGGACTGGGTGGGCTGAGCGCGCAGCCGGGCCAGCAGGGTCTCCCCCAGCAGGGTGAAGATCCCGAACAGGGCCAGCAGGCTCGCCACCGCAAAGGCGGCGCCGGTCTGGTACTCGTTGTAGAGGATCTCGATGTGCAGCGGCAGTGTGTTGGTCTGACCGCGAATATGGCCGGAAACCACGGAGACGGCACCGAACTCCCCCACGGCACGGGCGGTACAGAGCAGCAAGCCATACATCAGGCTCCAGCGGATGCCGGGCAGGGTGACCCGCCAGAACATCTGCAGGCCGCTCGCCCCCAGCATGATGGCCGCTTCCTCCTCTTCCGGACCACGGGCCTCCATCTGGGGCAGCAGCTCGCGTACCACGAAGGGCACGGTAATGAAGGTGGTCGCCAATATGATCCCCGGGGTGGCGAAGATGATCTTGATGTCGTGCTCGCTCAGCCAGTCACCGAACCAGCCGCGACTGCCGAACATCAGCACGAACATCAGACCCGCTATCACCGGCGACACCGAGAACGGCAGATCGATGAGGGTGATGAGCAGTTGCCGGCCCGGGAAGCGGAAGCGGGCTATGGCCCAGGCGGCGGCCAGCCCGAACAGCAGATTGAGGGGCACAGAGCAGAGGGTCACCAGGGCGGTCAGGCCGAGGGCGCTCAGGGCATCTGGCTCGCTGATGGCATGCCAGAAGAAGGCGAGGCCCGGGCTCAGGGCCTGGATAAAGACGGTCGCCAGCGGCAGCAGCAAAAGCGCGGCGAACCAGCCCAGCCCGACGCTGATCAGCAGCCACTTGACCCAGACGGGCTCACGGGTCACGGCAGGCTGGCGCACCTGAGTGACAGGGGCCCCATCGAGGGCCAGGTCCAGGCTGGCGTTGGATGCATTCATATGCGGCTTCCTCCGATGCGTGCCCAGCTCCAGGCCTGCAACTTGTTGATGATCAACAGCAAAACAAACGAGATCAGCAGCATGACGGAGGCGATGGCCGAGGCCCCGGCATAGTCATACTCCTCCAGATGACTCATGATCATCAGCGGCGCGATTTCCGAAACCATCGGCAAATTTCCGGCGATAAAGATGACGGAGCCGTACTCCCCTACCCCGCGGGCAAAAGCCAGGGCGAAGCCGGTGAGCAGCGCCGGGATCAAGGTTGGCCACAACACTCGCGCGAAGGTCTGCCAGCGATTGGCCCCCAGGCTGGCGGCGGCCTCTTCCTGTTCGGTCTCCGCCTCTCGCAGCACCGGCTGCAGGGTGCGCACCACGAAGGGCAGCCCGATGAAGGTGAGGGCGATCACCACCCCTATGGGGTTGTAGGCGAGCTCTATACCAAAGGGGGCAACCCACTGACCTATCCAGCCGTTGGGGGCGAAGATGGCACACAGGGCAATGCCGGAGACGGCAGTCGGCATGGCGAACGGCAAGTCGATGAGCGCATCCACCAAGCGGCGACCGGGGAAGCTGTAGCGCACCAATATCCAGGCCAGGATCAGCCCGAACAGGCTGTTGAGCAGGGCGGCGATAAAGGCGGCCCCGAAGCTGAGGCGAAAGGAGGCGAGCACCCGGGGGGAGCCTATCACCTGCCAGAACTCGGCGGCCGTCAGGTTGTTTACCGCGAACAGCACCAGCGCCGAGAGGGGCAACAGCACCAGTATGCTCAGGTAGAGCAGGCTGAAGCCCAGGGTCGGCCCCAGGCCAGGGAGGACGGAATAAGAACTTAATCGCATAACACATCCGTTTGTTATAAAACTTTCGATACGCTGATTCTGCTCACGACCGCCGGGGACAACAAACACCAATAACGCCTTTGCTAAGCATTTTTTTGTCTAACAACGGCAAATCAGGGCTTTTAGAGCAATAACTATAAAAAAAGGTCTTTTATATAAATAAAAGACCTAACAAACGGAGCGGTGAAACCTGAGCTGCAAAGACAGTCACTATGGGATCAGGGTGGCGAGCCTGTCTGATATCTTGCGGGAACTCTCCTTGTCATATGGGTCGAGGATCAGCGGAAGCTGAGGGCCGCCCGCCTATCCCATTCGGTCGAGACGGGATCCACCACCATCTCGGCCCTGTGATGAAGGGTGTTCAGCAGGTTGAGCCCCTGACTCCACTCCCCATGACCGGACTGGGCATTGATATGGCCCACCTAGCCGGCATCGAACAGCGGCACCTGCCACTGACGACTCCAATACTCGGCACGTTCGAAGCTCATCCAGGGATCGTTGCGGCTGGCGATGAGCTGGGCGGACACCTTGATGGATCCCGCCAGCGCCTCGTCCGGGATGCCGAAGCGGGCCGGATCCGCGGGAGCCACTATCAGGATGGAGGAGACCTTGTCCGGTTGCAGCCTCGCTGCGGCAATCGCCGTCAGGGCGCCGAAGGAGTGGGCCACCAGGTGGACACGGCTGCGTCGGCTTCTGAGCTTGCTCGCCAGCTTGGCACTCCAGACGGTGAGGTCCGGCTTGTCCCAGGGCAGACCCAGCATCCGCTGCCACTGGGGAAATTGCTGGTGCCAGCGACTCTGCCAGTGATCCGGCCCACTGTTGTGCAGACCGGGAACCAGAAGGATCTTGTTCATCATGGTGCTCCTATCTGTTGCCACAGGGGCCAGTCACTGTCAGCGGCCCGGTTGGTAGATCTGGTCGAACAGCCCACCCTGGGCGAAGTGTTTCTTCTGTGCCTTGTCCCAATCCCCTTCCAGATCCTTGACGGTAAAGAGCGCCAGCTGCGGGAACTGGGCCGCCGTCTCCTTCAGGATCGCCGGGTTGCTCGGGCGATAGTGGTACTTGGCGATGATCCGCTGTCCCTCGTCGGAGTAGAGGTAATCAAGATAGCCCTTGGCGACAGCTTCGGTGCCGTGCTTCTTGGCAACCTTGTCCACCACGGCAACAGGAGGTTCGGCCAGGATGGAGACAGACGGCACCACGAGCTCGAACTTGTCGCTGGTCCCCGGCTGACTCAGCACCAGCAGGGCTTCGTTCTCCCAGGCCAGCAAGACGTCGCCGAGGCCGCGCTCGATGAAGCTGGTGGTGGCGCCCCGGGCGCCGGAATCCAGCACCTTCACGTTCTTGAACAGGTCGCCGACAAACTGCTTGGCACCCTCTTCAGTGCCGCTCTTCTTAAGGGCATAGCCCCAGGCGGCCAGGTAATTCCAGCGCGCACCGCCGGAGGTCTTGGGGTTGGGGGTCACGATGGCGACATCCTTGCGAACCAGATCACCCCAGTCCTTGATCTGCTTGGGGTTGCCCTTGCGCACCAGGAAGACGATGGTGGAGGTATAGGGAGACGCATTGTTGGCAAGGCGCCCCTCCCAATCGCTGGCGGTAAGACCCGCCTTGGCCACGGCATCGACATCATAGGCCAGCGCCAGGGACACCACATCAGCCTCCAGGCCATCCACCACGGCACGCGCCTGCTTGCCGGAGCCACCGTGTGACTGGCTCACCACCACATCATCACCCGTCTTGGCCTTCCACTCCTTGGCAAAGGCGCTGTTGTATTCCTGGAACAGCTCGCGGGTCGGATCATAAGAGACGTTGAGCAGGCGGACCTCGGCCGCATTGGCCTGGCCAAGTGCCAGCAGAGAAAGCAGGGTCAGGGCGGTCATTCGCAATTTCATGGTGATACTCCATATCGTTGGGTTGAGTACAGAATGCCGCCTTCCACATATATCAGGAAGAAAGAAAAAGCGCTTTGCTTATCTCTTTTACGCATATTAGGCCAACCGCCAACGCATACTCACTGCCGCGAACCAGCCCCTGGTCGCCCAATTCGCCACTCATCACCGTCAGATTGCAGACACGAAAAAGCCCAGTCTGTTGACTGGGCTTGCTGGACTTAGATGCTGAATATGCATAGCAAAAAGGCCTTCCCGTAAGGGAAGGCCTTTCAAATTAGTGGCGGAGCGGACGGGACTCGAACCCGCGACCCCCGGCGTGACAGGCCGGTATTCTAACCGACTGAACTACCGCTCCGCTGTCTGGTTAGCATTTTGCTAAATTGTCTGCCGTTTCAACGAGGTGTCATCCTCTCGGCCAATCATGCAATGTGTGCACAACTGTTTAATTGGGTGCCTGGCAGTGTCCTACTCTCGCATGGCGAATGCCACACTACCATCGGCGCTACCGCGTTTCACTTCTGAGTTCGGCATGGGATCAGGTGGTTCCACGGCGCTATGGCCGCCAGGCAAATAACTTCAATCTCGGAAAGCTGACGTGAATAACGAGGTTGCCCGTAGGCTTTGTCGCTATCACTGAATTTGTAAGTAGTCTCGCACTTGCTACAAGGCCAGAAACACTTCTTGGGTGTTGTATGGTTAAGCCTCACGGGTAATTAGTATGGGTTAGCTCAACACGTCGCCGCGCTTACACACCCCACCTATCAACGTTGTGGTCTCCAACGGCCCTTTAGGACCCTCAAGGGGTCAGGGATGACTCATCTCAGGGCTCGCTTCCCGCTTAGATGCTTTCAGCGGTTATCGATTCCGAACTTAGCTACCGGGCAGTGCCACTGGCGTGACAACCCGAACACCAGAGGTTCGTTCACTCCGGTCCTCTCGTACTAGGAGCAACTCCCTTCAATCATCCAACGCCCACGGCAGATAGGGACCGAACTGTCTCACGACGTTCTGAACCCAGCTCGCGTACCACTTTAAATGGCGAACAGCCATACCCTTGGGACCGACTTCAGCCCCAGGATGTGATGAGCCGACATCGAGGTGCCAAACACCGCCGTCGATATGAACTCTTGGGCGGTATCAGCCTGTTATCCCCGGAGTACCTTTTATCCGTTGAGCGATGGCCCTTCCATTCAGAACCACCGGATCACTATGACCTACTTTCGTACCTGCTCGACCTGTCCGTCTCGCAGTTAAGCTGGCTTATGCCATTGCACTAACCTCCTGATGTCCGACCAGGATTAGCCAACCTTCGTGCTCCTCCGTTACTCTTTGGGAGGAGACCGCCCCAGTCAAACTACCCACCAGGCACTGTCCGCGAGCCCGATTCAGGGCCCTGCGTTAGAACATCAAACATACAAGGGTGGTATTTCAAGGACGGCTCCAGCGCAACTGGCGTCACGCCTTCAAAGCCTCCCACCTATCCTACACATGTAGGTTCAATGTTCAGTGCCAAGCTGTAGTAAAGGTTCACGGGGTCTTTCCGTCTAGCCGCGGGTACACCGCATCTTCACGGCGAATTCGATTTCACTGAGTCTCGGGTGGAGACAGCATGGCCATGGTTACACCATTCGTGCAGGTCGGAACTTACCCGACAAGGAATTTCGCTACCTTAGGACCGTTATAGTTACGGCCGCCGTTTACCGGGGCTTCGATCAAGAGCTTCGCTTGCGCTAACCCCATCAATTAACCTTCCGGCACCGGGCAGGTGTCACACCCTATACGTCCACTTTCGTGTTTGCAGAGTGCTGTGTTTTTGATAAACAGTCCCAGCCATCTGGTCACTGCGACTCCCAACTGCTCCATCCGCAAGGGACTTCACTGTCAAGAGCGAACCTTCTCCCGAAGTTACGGTTCTATTTTGCCTAGTTCCTTCACCCGAGTTCTCTCAAGCGCCTTGGTATTCTCTACCCGACCACCTGTGTCGGTTTGGGGTACGATGACTTGTAATCTGAAGCTTAGAGGCTTTTCCTGGAAGCAGGGCATCAATGGCTTCACCACCGTAGTGGCTTCGTCTCGTGTCTCAGTGTTGTGTCTCCGGATTTGCCTAGAAACACCACCTACGCACTTTCACCAGGACAACCGTCGCCTGGCCCACCTAGCCTTCTCCGTCCCCCCATCGCAATTACAAGTCGTGCAGGAATATTAACCTGCTTCCCATCGATTACGCCTTTCGGCCTCACCTTAGGGGTCGACTCACCCTGCCCCGATTAACGTTGGACAGGAACCCTTGGTCTTCCGGCGAGGAGGCTTTTCACCCCCTTTATCGTTACTTACGTCAGCATTCGCACTTCTGATATCTCCAGCATGCCTCTCGACACACC
>NZ_CP172298.1:3957500-4252500 GCF_044336385.1 Aeromonas mytilicola subsp. aquatica
AGCTGCTGGATGGCGAGACCCTGAGCGATGAAGCCAGGCAGATCCTCGCCAGCCAGCTGGAAGGGCTGGACTTAAGCGATGCTGCCGCCCGTCAGCAGGCGGTCGCCAGATTGCTGGATCAGCATGGCACCGGGCGGGTGCTGTTCCGTAACAGCCGCGCCAATATTCAGGGCTTCCCCGAGCGTCACCTCAACGTCTACCCCATGCCGCTGCCGGAGCAGTACAAGACCGCCATCAAGGTAATGGGCATGATGGGTGGCAATGGTGGCGATCTGCAGACCCGTGCCCTGCGCTACCTCTATCCCGAGAAGATCTTCCAGCAGTTCGAAGGCGACAACGCCACCTGGACCCAGTTCGACCCCCGCGTCGAATGGTTGCTGGAACTGCTGCTCTCTGCCCGCCAGCAGAAGGTGCTGGTGATCTGCTCCGAAGCGGCCACCGCCATCGCGCTGGAAGAGGCGCTGCGTACCCGTGAAGGGATCCGCGGCACAGTGTTCCATGAAGGGATGTCCATCCTCGAGCGGGACAAAGCCTCCGCCTATTTCGCGCAAGAGGATGGTGGCGCTCAGGTGCTGCTCTGCTCCGAGATCGGCTCAGAGGGTCGCAACTTCCAGTTTGCCAGCCATCTGGTGCTGTTCGATCTGCCGCTCAATCCGGATCTGCTGGAACAGCGTATCGGCCGACTGGACCGTATCGGTCAGCAGAATACCGTCGAGATCCACGTTCCCTATCTGGAAGGGACTGCCCAGCGCGCCCTGCAGCTGTGGTATCACGACGGCCTGGACGCGTTCGAGCAGACCTGCCCGACTGCCCGCCCGGTATTCGAAGCGGTGCGTGACGAGCTGTTCGAACTGCTTGCCGCCAATACGGGTGATCAAGCCGCTCTGGATACCCTGCTGGCCAGGACACGGGAGATCCACGAGCCGCTCAAATCCCGCATGGAGCAGGGCCGCGATCGCCTGCTGGAGATCCACTCCAGCGGTGGCGCCGCCGCCCAGCAGCTGGTCGACAAGCTGGCCGCCGAAGATGACGACACCGGCATGATCTCCTTCGCCCTCAAGATGTTCGACGAGATCGGCGTCAATCAGGATGACAGGGGCGAGAACGCGCTGGTGCTGACCCCGGGGGATCACATGCTGGTCTCCAGCTTCCCGGGCTTGCCGCAAGACGGCATGACCATCACCTTCGATCGCAACACCGCCCTGTCGCGGGATGATATGGCGCTGCTCTCCTGGGATCACCCCATGATGCGCGGCGGTATCGACCTGATCCTGGGCTCCGAGATCGGTGCCACCTCGGTCGCACTGCTCAAGAACAAGGCGCTGCCCATAGGCTCCATCCTGCTTGAGCTGATCTTCGTTGCCGAGTCTGCGGCCCATCCCCAGCTCTACCGCTTCATGCCGCCGACCCCGATCCGTCTGCTGATGGACAAGAACGGCCAGAATCTGGGCGAAAAGGTGGCGTTCGATGCCTTCAACCGCCAGCTGACCCCGGTCAACCGCCACCTTGGCAGCAAGCTGGTCACCGCGTCACAGCCGGTGATCCACGGCCTGATTGGCAAGGGGCAGGTCATTGCCGACGAGCTGAAAGCCGGGATTGTCGACAAGGCCCGCGCCCAGATGGCGCAGACCCTGCAGCAGGATCTGGATCGTCTGGAAGCGCTCAAGGCGGTCAATCCGAACGTGCGCGACAGCGAACTGGATTATCTGCGCAATCTGCAGGCAGAATTGCACCACCTGATCGATCAGACCCAACTCAAGCTGGATGCCATCCGCTTTATCGTGGTCACCCATAACTGACAAGGTACCGACCGACAGCGGCCAGACCCAGCTCAAACTGGATACCCAATGCCGCTTTATCGTGGTCACCCATAACTGATGGGGGCTTGCCCCCACCTTCTGATGCGAGACATTTATGTTTGAATACTCACCGCCTCTGGAACCCTGGCTCGATATCCTGTTCAAGGACAAGGACATCATGGTGGTCAACAAGCCCACTGGCCTGCTGAGCGTCCCCGGGCGCGGCCCCGAGAATGAAGACAGCGTCCTGCATCGGGTGAAACAGCAGCACCCCAAGGCGGCGGCAGCTCATCGCCTCGACATGTCCACCACTGGCGTCATTGTCATTCCCCTCAATCCCAATTCCCATCGGGAGCTGAGCCGACAATTTCGCGAGCGGGAAACCGAGAAGCACTACCTCGCCTGGGTGTGGGGCGAGCCGGAGGCAGACTCGGGTCAGGTCGACCTGCCGCTCTGCGTCGACTGGCCCAATCGCCCGAAGCAGAAGGTGGACTTTGAGGAGGGGCGTCACGCCCTGACCCTGTGGGAAAAACTGAAGGTGGAGAACGGCAACAGCCTCATCAAGCTGACCCCCATCACGGGTCGCTCCCATCAGCTGCGCGTCCATATGCTGGAGCTGGGGCACCCGATTCTGGGTGACAACCTCTATGCCCATCCGGATGCACTGGCGGCGGCCCCCCATCTCTACCTGCATGCGGCCATGCTGACCATCAGCCACCCCCGCAGCGGCGAGCGGATGACCTTCGAAGCCCAGGCCCCCTTCCCGGTCTGAGTAGTGAAACCGTCAGATAACACCCGATAAAAAAGAAAGCCCCCATCGCGAGATGGGGGCTTTTTCGTTCAGGTCAGACGCGAATATCGATCCTGCTTCCGAGGGAAGCGCTGGCCGATGTCGGCGCTGCCGGAGCGGACTGCGCTGCCGTTGCCAGCAGTTTCAAAGCCGATTCGCCCTCCTGGGTCTGCTGCTTCTTGGCCAGGCTGGCCACCATCAGTGCAGAACCAAACGACGCATTTGCAGAGCTAGAAATATCCATTGTGTACCTCCTGCCTAAACACTATCGGCCAGAACGTGGCAGACATGAGCCATATCGTTCAGAGCAGGTATGCCTTGTTCGGCGCACGCCGTGCCAGCCAGCGCTCCTCCATCTCCAGCAGGGTTTGATAGGCCTTGGACGCCTGTTCCGGGCGGCTGAACAGATAGCCTTGTCCGTAGAGATGGATGTCGGTCAATGAACGCAGCACGTCGAGCTGCCCCTGGGTCTCGATGCCTTCACACACCAGCTTCTTGCCCAGCATGGAGCCCATGCGGCAGATGTTGGCCACCAGCTCGGCCGCCTCTATGGAGGTGTCTATGCCCTGGATGAAGGATCTGTCTATCTTCACCTTGCTCACCGGCAGCTTCTGCAGATAGCTGAGAGAGGAGTAACCGGTCCCGAAGTCATCAAGGGCCAGGTGCACCCCCTGCTGGCTGAGATCCTGCATCAGCTGCAGCGAGTTCTTCACCTCGCGCATTGTGGTGTCTTCCGTCACTTCCAGTACCAGACAGGATGCGGGAATATGGTGTTCCATCAACGCCTTGGCCACCAGCTTCAACAAGTTGCGCTGGTACATGCCAGGGGAGATGTTGACGCACATCTGCAGATCGACCAGCCCCAGGTGCTGCCACTGGTGGAGCTGCTCGCACGCCGTGTTCAGCACCCAGCTCCCCAGCTTCTCGGCAAGCTGGAACTCTTCCGCCACCTGGATCACCTCGTTGGGCGGGATGAAGCCAAGTTCGGGGTGGCGCCACCTCAGCAGCGCCTCCACCGCCTCGCAGCGACCGCTCTCCAGGTTGACTATGGGTTGGTAATAGAGCTCCAGGGCATTGTGTTCCAGCGCCATCACCATATCGGAGGCGAGGTGCTTGCGCCTGGCGGTTTCGTTGAGCAGGGAGCTGTCATAGATGACATAAGGCACATGGGTCTTGCGACTGTGGAACAGCGCCTGCTCCGCCCGGCTCAGCAGCTCCTGGGTCTGGTTGCTGTCCGTGGGGAAGAAGGCGATGCCTATGCCCACCTCCAGCCGGAAGGGGTAACTATCGATGATGATGTCTTGCTTGATGGCGTGGAGTACCCTAGCCACCAGCTCCCTGACCTGGCGCAGGTCGCTGCTGTCCCGTTGCAGCATGGCGAGCTGATCGCCCCCGAGACGCGCCACCCACTCGCCGTTTTCACACAGGGAACGCAGCCGCTTCGCCAGCTCCTGCAGCAGTATGTCCCCTGTGCTGTAGCCAAACTTGCTGTTGATGTCCCGAAAATCGTTGATGTCGATCAGTATCAGACCAAAGGGAGTATCACGGCTGACATAGGACTCCATCTTCTCCAGCAGGGCCAGCCTGTTGGCCAGTCCGGTCAGCGGATCGACCCGGGCCGTTCTGAAATGGCGCCTGGCTTCACGCACCAGCAGGCCGCTGAGCAGAATGACGGAGATCACCAGGCCCAACACCATGAACAACAGGGCATCGCGCAGCTGGCCGAAGCGCTTGTCATTGCCCGAATAGACATTGATGTTCTTCTGCATCATGGAGGCGAGAGAGTAGGAGAGCGGCTCCTGCAAGGGCGCAAGGGTCATCATGATCTGCTGGTAGTCCGGCATCCCCGGCTTCAGCCTGGTCAGCTCTGGCTCCAGCTTGCGGATATTGCTCTCGGTCAGCTGGACCAGCCGCAGCGTCTTCGGATTGTCCGCCAGACTCTTGCGCAGCTGGCCGCTCAGCAGTATGGGGGTGCGGCTCCACAGGATGTCGTAGCGCAGCAGCAGGGTTTCATGGTCGATGCCGCCGTAGTGGTAAATCTCGACGGCATTGATAAAGCGCCCCAGCTCGAGCTGCAACTGCATCAATGCCCAGGAGACGTCATAGGTATACTTTTCCATCACCCGGGTCGCATTTTGTATCTGCACCAGGCAATACAGCGTGCTACCCGTGAATAACAGAATGGATAGATAAAGAACGCCGAGTAAGGGCCAGGCCCTGGTCTTCGCTTTCACCCAGTACTCCCGCAAGTCACCGTCTTTACTGCTGAATATCGATTGCGCTCAGTTGCCAGATCATCATGTCGGTGAACTCGGATCGCTTGAGTTCGGGATGCTGATCCAGCGGCAGGATAAACCAGAGCGGCCCTTTGTCACGTACCCGCATGGTCACCCCATCATCCTGCCAGGCCAAGATGGGATCGTATTGCCTGACCTTATCCCAGTTGATCCGGATCTGGAAACTATTCAAGGCGGTGAGCGTGATGCTCTTGCCGTTGGCCTTCACCGCCGTCAGCACATCCGCCAGCTTGGGCCCCACGTATTTGTGCGGCTTGTCCACCCAGGGATTGCTCGTCACTATCTCATGCTGTGGCAGGGCCTGGATCATGGCCATGTCGAAGGCAACCTCACCATCACTCGGGTCGGCGGGATCCAGATTCCCCGTCACCTTGAGGATCACGGGCCCTTCGGGAGCGGCCAATGCCATGGTGGGGACGACAAGGGAAAACAGTAATGGGATCAGGCCTAATGTTCGCATGCTTACCTCAGATCATTTCACTATCAACAACTTCAGCTTAGTAGCACTAAAAAAAACGGCCCGCAAAAGCGAGCCGTTTGATGACTATGACGGAATTACATCATACCCATACCGCCCATGCCACCCATATCAGGCATGGCCGGGGTATCTTTCTTCGGCAGCTCGGAGATCATGCACTCTGTGGTGATCATCAGGCCGGCGATGGAAGAGGCGAACTGCAGGGCAGAACGGGTCACCTTGGTCGGATCCAGGATACCCATTGCCAGCATGTCACCATACTGTTCGGTGTAGGCGTTGTAGCCGAAGTTACCCTCACCGTTCTTCACGGCGTTGGCAATGACGGAGGCTTCTTCACCGGCGTTGATGACGATCTGACGCAGCGGCGCTTCCATGGCGCGCAGGGCGACCTTGATACCCACGTTCTGGTCTTCGTTGTCACCACGCAGGGAGGCCAGCTTGGCGGCTACGCGCACCAGCGCCACACCACCACCGGCAACCACGCCCTCTTCTACGGCAGCGCGAGTGGCGTGCAGGGCATCGTCAACACGGGCTTTCTTCTCTTTCATCTCGACTTCGGTGGCAGCGCCAACCTTGATGACGGCGACACCACCGGCCAGCTTGGCCACGCGCTCTTGCAGCTTCTCACGGTCATAGTCGGAAGAGGTATCTTCGATCTGCTGACGGATCTGAGCAACGCGGCTCTCGATCAGGGCGGCATCACCCACGCCATCGATGATGGTGGTGTTCTCTTTGGTGATGACGATGCGCTTGGCACGGCCCAGATCTTCCAGGGTCGCTTTTTCCAGCTCCATGCCCACTTCTTCGGAGATCACGGTACCACCGGTCAGGATGGCGATATCCTGCAGCATGGCCTTGCGACGGTCGCCGAAGCCCGGCGCCTTGACGGCGGCGACTTTCACGATGCCGCGCATGGTGTTGACCACCAGGGTCGCCAGCGCTTCACCTTCCACGTCTTCGGCCACGATGATCAGCGGTTTGCCCGCCTTGGCCACGCCTTCCAGCACCGGCAGCATTTCGCGGATGTTGGAGATCTTCTTGTCCACCAGCAGGATGAAGGGGTCATCCAGCTCGACGGAGCCGGTTTCCGGCTTGTTGATGAAGTAGGGGGAGAGGTAGCCACGGTCGAACTGCATGCCTTCGACGACAGCCAGCTCGTCTTCCAGACCCTGACCGTCTTCTACGGTGATCACGCCGTCACGGCCGACCTTGTCCATGGCTTCGGCGATCAGTGCACCCACTTTCTCGTCGGAGTTGGCGGAGATGGTACCGACCTGAGCGATGGCGTTGTTGTCGGCGCAGGGCTGGGACAGGGCCTGCAGCTCGGCGACGGCGGCCACGACGGCCTTGTCGATACCGCGCTTCAGATCCATGGGGTTCATGCCGGCGGCAACGGCCTTCAGGCCTTCGTTGACGATGGCTTGCGCCAGTACGGTGGCAGTGGTGGTACCGTCACCGGCGGCGTCGTTGGCCTTGGAAGCAACTTCCTTGACCATCTGGGCGCCCATGTTCTGGAACTTGTCTTCCAGCTCGATCTCGCGAGCAACAGAAACGCCATCCTTGGTGATGGTCGGGGCACCGAAGGACTTGTCCAGTACCACGTTGCGGCCTTTCGGGCCCAGGGTCACCTTGACGGCGTCGGCCAGGATGTTGACGCCTTCCAGCATCTTGATGCGGGCTTCGTTGCCAAACTTAACTTCTTTAGCTGCCATGTTCTTCAGTCCTTAAATCAATTCGGGAAAAAGGGGGGAGGTGATTACGCTTCGACAATCGCCAGGATGTCGGTCTCGGACAGGATCAGCACGTCCTGGCCATCCAGCTTCTCGGTCTTCACGCCGTAGCCTTCGTTGAAGATCACCTTGTCACCCACCTTGACGGCGAGGGCTTTGACATCGCCATTGTCCAGAATTCGGCCAGTCCCCACGGCAAGAACTTCACCACGGGTGGACTTCTGGGCCGCAGTGCCAGTCAAGACGATGCCGCCAGCGGATTTGGCTTCAGCTTCGATGCGCTTGATGATGACGCGGTCGTGCAGTGGACGAATTTTCATCGATAACTCTCCCAAAATGAGTCTCTGTGTTGCTTGAGGAATGGCCGCAGTCGGCCAAATTTGTTATGCCCCTGATCTGGGGCAATTTGGGTAGCCCTTCAAGGGCAAATACAAAAAAAATATTTTCACGTACTATGAGTATCTTCGATGGATCACCCACCCCCAATCAGGAAGGCGGATGGACGCGGCCAGCATTTAGGCCCAGAGCACATAGAGACCCTGCCTTGAGCCGACCCAATCCCATGCTGACCGAGCCCATGACGCCAGTGCTGCTGCGCATGACGGGCCCCATGATCCTCGGCATCGTTGCCATCCTCGCCTTCAACCTGGTCGATACCTTCTTCATCGGCATGCTGGGCACCCAAGCGCTCGCCGCCATCAGCTTCACCTTTCCGGTCACCTTCGTGGTCACCTCCCTCACCATGGGGCTGGGAGCGGGACTGTGCGCCCTGCTCGGTCATGCCCTGGGCCAGGGCCGTCACGACGAGGCCGCCCGCATCACCACCGACTGCCTGTTCCTCGCCGTCATCCTGGTGACCCTGCTCGCCGTGCTGGGGGCCTTGACCATAGAGCCCCTCTTTACCTTGCTGGGCGCCAGCGCCGAGCTCATTTCCCTCATCCATGACTACATGCTGCTCTGGTATCTGACCGTGCCCATGCTGGTCATCCCCATGGTCGGCAATGCCGCCATCCGGACCACAGGGGATACCAAGACCCCCAGCCTGGTGATGGGGGTGGCCGGTCTGGTTAACGGGGTGCTGGATCCCCTGCTCATCTTCGGGCCCGGCCCTTTCCCCGAATGGGGCATTCGCGGCGCCGCCATCGCTACCTCGATCTCCTGGCTGATGGCCATGCTGGTCAGCCTGCACATACTGCGCAAGCGGGAGCAACTGCTGTCATGGCGTCTCTCCCCTCGCCCGCGGCTGCTGACCCACTGGCGCGCCCTGCTGCAGGTGGCGGTACCCGCCTCCTTCACCAACATGCTCAATCCGCTGGCCAACGCCGTGCTGATGGTCATCTTCGCCGGCCTGGGTACCGAGGTGGTGGCCGCCTATGGGGCCGCCTCCAGGGTGGAGGCGCTGCTGCTGATCGTGATGATGGCGCTCTCTTCCGTGCTGGCCCCCTTCGTCTCGCAGAACTGCGGGGCGGGCAATCCGGCGAGGGCCAGGGCCGCCCTGCTGCTCTGCATGCGGTTCGCCCTGCTGTTCCAGCTCGCCATCTATGGCCTCGTCTGGCTGCTGGCCCCCCTCATCGCCAACCTGTTCAGCGATCACCCTCAGGTCGTTCGACTGATCGTGCTCTATCTGCATCTGGTGCCCATCGGCTATGGTTTTCAGGGCATGGTGATGTTGCTGGCCTCGGCCCTCAACGGTGTCAGAGCCTCGACAGTGTCATTCGTCTTCAACGGCATGCGGCTGTTTGTCTTCTTGCTGCCAGGGGCCTGGCTGGGGGCAAAGCTGGGGGGAGAGCAGGGGATCTATCTGGGGATATTGCTGGCAAACCTGGCGGCGGGGCTGCTGGCCTGGGGTTATGCCCACCGCAGGTTTGAGGGGCTCTGCCATCAGGTCCACCCCTGACGGCGAGGGCCCCGATATGGCGGCCGACTCCGTTCACTCACTCTTTGCGTTCAAATTCGCCTTCGATTGTGGTTCCGCCACCCTTGGTCCGATCCGGCTGCCCCTCGCCAGGGCGCGCCTCGAACGGCGGTTGCTGCCCCTGGAAGCCCCCCATCTGCATCCTGAACTGGCTGCTGCCCACCAGCTTGTCGGCCAGCCGGTTGCGCAGCCAGGGCTGCAGCAGCAGGATGCCGAAGAAGTCGGTCACAAAACCCGGAATGATCAGCAGCAGACCGGCCAGCGCCAGCATCATGCCCCCCATCACCTCGCGGCCCGGCATCTCGCCCTGCTGCATCTTCTGCTGGGCGCTGAACAGGGTCTTGATCCCCTCGCTGCGCACCAGGGAAGAGCCCAGCACCGCGGTCAGCACCAGCAGGCCCACGGTCGGCAAGGCACCAATCACCGAGCCCACCTCTATCATCACGGTGAGCTCCAGCAATACCAGGCCAACCAACAACAGTAACAACTTGCCCATAGCAACCTCAGTGCGGTGAATAAATGAACCTGCCATCACGCATTGAGCGGAGTATGGCCCATGCCAACTCGCCATCGCGCAGGTCTCTTGTCACTAAAATGGGGAGCCCTGGCGGTTTTTCAAGTCCGCGGCGCCAGACAACCCGGGTTCGGGAGAAATATTTGGTCGCCCAACTGTGATTGAAGTGATTGTTCTGTCAAAGTTAATCGCTCAATTGCAATATCTGTTTAATGACCACAAGATATTTGGGGTTGCCTCAAATTTAGTGATCCAAGTCTAATATCAGATACCTCAATTGAGGTAAGATCTATCCCAGTCATTGCACAGGGGAGCCACAGGTTCCCCACTGCCCCACCCGATGTGTGGTGCTTCAGGATGAAATGTGCGTAAGGAAGTCGCGACCACTCGGTGAGGATCGTTTCCATTTATCTGATTTCTGAGGCATTACAATGAGCGACATCAAGAACGTCCGCATTGAAGAAGACCTGCTGGGCACCAAAGAAGTTTCCAACGATCTCTATTACGGTGTGCATACCCTGCGCGCCGTCGAGAACTTCAAGATCAGCACTCAGAAGATTTCTGACGTTCCCGAATTTGTCCGTGGCATGGTGCTGACCAAGAAGGCCGCCGCACTGGCCAACGGTGAGCTGGGCACCATACGTCCCGAAATCGCTGACAAGATCATCGAAGCCTGTGACCTGATGCTGAACACCGGTAAATGCTTCGACCAGTTCCCGGTCGATGTCTATCAGGGCGGCGCCGGTACCTCCGTCAACATGAACACCAACGAAGTGCTGGCCAACATAGCACTCGAGTTGATGGGTCTGGAGAAGGGCCGTTACGACGTCATCAACCCGAACGATCATGTCAACAAGTGCCAGTCCACCAACGACGCCTACCCCACAGGTTTCCGCGTGGCCGTGGTCAACAGCACCGACACCACCCTGCATGCCCTGGAAGCGCTGATCGCTGCCTTCGATGCCAAGGCTGCCGAATTCAAGAGCATCCTGAAGATGGGTCGTACCCAACTGCAGGATGCTGTCCCCATGACCTTGGGTCAGGAGTTCCACGCCTTCGCCGTCACCCTGCGTGAAGAGATCAAGTCCATCAAGCGTTGCCAGGAGCTGCTGCTGGAAGTGAACCTGGGCGCCACCGCCATAGGTACCGGCCTGAACACCCCGCCCGAGTACTCCGCCCTGGCCATCAAGCGCCTGGCCGAGATCACCGGTCGTGCCTATGTGCCGGCCGAGGATCTGATCGAAGCGACCTCCGACTGCGGCGCCTATGTCATGCTGCACGGCGCCATCAAGCGTCTGGCCATGAAAATGTCCAAGATCTGTAATGACCTGCGTCTGCTCTCCTCTGGCCCGCGTACCGCGCTCAAAGAGATCAACCTGCCGGAAATGCAGGCGGGCTCTTCCATCATGCCGGCCAAGGTCAACCCCGTCATCCCGGAAGTGGTCAACCAGTCCTGCTTCAAGGTGTTCGGTAACGATGTCACCATCACCTTCGCCGCCGAAGCCGGTCAGCTGCAGCTGAACGTCATGGAGCCGGTGATTGGCCAGGCCATGTTCGAATCCCTGAGCCTGATGGAAAAAGCCTGTATCTCCCTGCGCGAGAAGTGCGTGGAAGGCATCACTGCCAACCCGGAAATCTGCATGAACCACGTGCTGAACTCTATCGGTATCGTGACCTACCTGAACCCCTTCATCGGTCACCACGAAGGTGACATCGTCGGCAAGATCTGCGCCCAGACCGGCAAGAACGTCCGCGAAGTCGTGCTTGAGCGCGGCCTGCTGACCGCCGAGCAGCTGGACGAGATCCTCTCCATCGAAAACCTGATGAATCCGCAATACAAGGCCAAGCGTTACACCCGCGAAGCCACCGTATAACCGGAATCCTGGGCCGGGTATATCCCGGCCCCATAGAGTCAGTTCCCGAGCGGCCTCCTGCTAGTCCCGTCGGGAATTGGCTTTCTGCCTAATAAAACCTAAAAAAACTGGAAAATGGAGTGTTCGCTATGATTGGAATCGAGTTACTTGTGGTGCTCGCCGCTATCTATCTGGGGGCCCGGATAGGCAGCATCGGCATCGGCTTTGCCGGTGGTCTGGGGGTGCTGGTACTGACCTGGGGTCTGGGCATGCCCATCCCGAGCGATCAGCTGGTTGCCTACCTCCCCTGGGACGTGATCATGATCATCGCGTCCGTCATCTGCGCCATCGCCTGCATGCAGCTCGCTGGCGGGATGGACTACCTGGTGCACCTGGCAGAGAAGGCACTGCGCAAGAATCCCAAGCACATCACCTTCGCCGCCCCCGTCGTCACCTACCTGATGACCATGCTGGCCGGTACCGGCCACACCGCCTTCTCCACCCTGCCGGTGATAGCAGAAGTGGCCAAGGAGCAGGGCATTCGCCCCTCCCGTCCGCTCTCCATCGCGGTCGTTGCCTCCCAGATCGCCATCACAGCCTCGCCCATCTCGGCGGCCGTGGTCGCCTTCTCCGGCATGCTGGAGCCGCTCGGTGTCGACTACCTGACCCTGCTGGCCATCTGCATCCCGTCCAGCTTCATCGCCTGTCTGCTGGGGGCCTTCGTGGCCAACATGCTGGGCAAGCCGCTGGAGCAGGATGAAGTCTACCTGGAGCGCAAGGCCAAGGGCCTGATCAAGCTGCGCGGCACCAGCAAGGTTGAGCTCAAGCCTTACGCCAAGCTCTCCGTCGGCATCTTCGTCGTCGCCATCGTCGCCGTTATGGCCTATGCCACCGCCATCTCCGGCAACGTGGGCCTGATCGCCAGCCCGCCCATCCCCCGCGATGGCGCCATCATGGGCATCATGCTCTCCGCCGCCACCCTGATGGTGCTGTTCTGCAAGCTGGACGCAGCCCAGATCACCAACATGCCGACCTTCAAGTCCGGTATGTCCGCCTGTATCTGCGTACTGGGTGTGGCCTGGCTCGGCAACGTCTTCGTGAAGGGCAACATGGTCGAGATCCAGGCGTTCGCCGGCGATCTGCTGAGCCAGTACAGCTGGCTGCTGGCCGTGGTGCTGTTCTTCTCCTCCATGCTGCTCTACTCCCAGGGTGCCACCACCAAGGCACTGATGCCGGCCGCGCTGGCACTGGGCGTCAGCCCGCTGGCGGCCATCGCCTCCTTCGCCGCCGTGAGCGCCCTGTTCGTGCTGCCGACCTACCCGACCCTGCTGGCGGCGGTCGAGATGGACGACACCGGCTCCACCCGGATTGGCAAGGCGGTGTTCAACCACCCCTTCTTCATCCCGGGCGTGGCCACCATCGCCATGGCAGTGGCGCTGGGCTTCTTCTTCGGCGGTCTCATCCTCTGATAGCGAGCAACTCCTTGCCAAACGGCCCTTCGGGGCCGTTTTTTATGTCCGGCCGCCGCGAATGGCCCCCGAACGCCCATGAAAAAGCCGCTCAAGGGAGCGGCTCTCGTCATCAGGGGCAGATCCTCAGGGGGTCTGCCGGGTACCGAAATAGTCGGCGAGGAAGTCGTCGAACGACAGGCTGTCACCGCGCTCCCGCTCCCGCTGCTTGGCCAGGGAGTCCCGCGCCTCGCCGGCGAAGTAGGCCTCATCCCAGTACTGCAGCTCACCACTCAGCATCTCTTCCCGGTAACGGCTCGCCAGGGCATCGCCGAAGCAGCCGTTGTCCTGGCCGCTTTCCAGCAACTGCTTGAGCAGGCGGGCGGAGTAGGTCAGCTCGGGGTTGAGCAGCTTCTCGCGGTGCATGGCCAGGGTTTCCCGGTAACGGTTGCGGCCGCAGCAACGATCCAGCAGTTCGGCGACCTGGGCCAGCTCGTCGAACAGCTTGAGCCCGTACTCCTTGAGGCCGATGGCATTGCCCTGCTCGTCTTCCAGCTCGAGGCCGGGACGGCGCCCTTCCAGCACCACCTTGTTCTGGTTGCGACGGTTGCGGGCTATCTCCTCGTCACCCAGCACGGGAGACGGGCGCAGCAGGCACCAGACCAGGAAGAGATCGAAGAAGCGGATCTGATCCACCTCTATGCCAAAGGGCGTGAAGGGATTGACGTCCACGGTGCGCAGCTCTATGTATTCGATGCCGCGCTGCTCCAGCGCATCCGAGGGCTTCTCGCCGCTGCGCGGGGTGCGCTTGGGCCGGATCGGGGCGTACAGCTCGTTCTCCAACTGCAGCACGTTGTCGTTGAGCTGGCGGTACTCGCCGTTCACCTTGACCCCTATCTTGGCAAACTCGGGATCATGGGTATTGATGGCGCGGCGCAGGCTGCTCACGTAAGCGGGCAGGTTGTCGTGGCTGATCTTGAGCCCCGCCTGGGCGCTGTTGGTATAACCGAGATCGGACAGGCGCAGGGCGGTGGCATAGGGCAGATAGAGGGTGCCCTTGCCAATCTTCTGGAACGGCAGGCTGCTCTTGCGCCCCTTGAGGAAGGAGTCGCAGATGGCCGGGGAGGCGCCGAACAGATAGGGCACCAGCCAGCCGAAGCGATAGACGTTGCGGATCAGTCCCATGTACTTGTCGGAGATGAAGCGCTGGCTGCAGCACCCCTCGCCCACCAGATCCTGCCACTCGCACCAGAAGCTGTCCGGCATGGAGAAGTTGAAGTGCACCCCGGCGATCACCTGCATCAGGCTGCCGTAACGGTTCTTCAAGCCCTGGCGATAGAGGGTCTTCATCCGGCCTATGTTGGAGCTGCCGTACTGGGCCAGGCGGATGCTCTCCTCGTCGCCGACGAAGCAGGGCATGGAGAGGGGCCAGATCCGCTCATCCCCCAGGTGGTGAATGGCGTGGCGATGGATGTCGCCAAGCTGCTCGATCAGGCTCTCGATGGAGTCGGTCGCCGGGGTGATGAACTCCAGCAGGCTCTCGGAGTAGTCGGTGGTGATGTTGGCATGGGTCAGCGCCGATCCCAGGCCTCTGGGGTGATCGGTCTGGGCCAGGGTCCCTTCCGGGGTGATGCGCAGACATTCACGTTCGATCCCGCGCCGGATCCCCTTGAGGGCGGCCACCCGATCCGGGGTGCCCAGCGCGGTCAGCAACTCGGTGAGCGACAAGCTAGTAGTAGTCATATTCACGGCTCATGTATGGCCGCCCCACCTGGGGCGGCGCTCATTTTTTTGCAACGCCCCTCAGGGCAGTTGCAGCGGATAGATGGGAAGATGAAGCTCGCTCAAGGGTTTTTCAAGCTTTTGCTTGTCCCCCACCACCACAATCACCATGTCGGCCGGGTCGAGCCAGCGTGTCGCACTGGCTTTTAGCGTCTCAGGCGACACCGTTTTGATCAGCTGGTTCTGGGCCTGCACATAGTCCGGCTTCAGCCCATACATGATCATCTGCAGCAGGAAGCCCGCCTTCTGACCGAGGGTCTCGTAGGAGAGCGCATCCTGCTGGGAGACGGCGCTGCGCATATAGGCCAGCTCCACCGGGGTGGGCCCGCTCGCCCGGTAGCCATCCATCTCCTTGAGGAACTGGCGGATGGCATCCGCGGTGGCATCGGTGCGCACGTTGGCACCGGTGGCGAAGATGCCGGCCTCGCGGTTCGCCTGGAAGCCCGAGCTGGCACCATAGGTGTAGCCCTTGTCCTCCCGCAGGTTGAGGTTGATGCGGCTGTTGAAGTTGCCCCCCAGGTTGAAGTTCATCAGGTTGGCGACGAAGTAGTCCCCGGTGGTGTCAAACGGCATGGCACGGCGGCCGATGCGGATCACCGACTGGGGCGCCCCCGGCTTGTCCACCAGGTAGATGCCCGGCTTGGCCTGCTCCCCCTTGAGCTTGAGATCCCCCAGGGTCGGGGCAGGCCCCTGCCACTGGGTGAGGAAGCCGAGCTGCTGTTCGACCTGTTGCTGGGTCACATCCCCGGTCACCACCACCTTGGCATTGGTCGGGTTGTAGTAGGTGTGATAGAAGCGCTTCACATCCGCCAGGGTCAGCTTCTCGACATCGGTCAGCACCCCGTCGGTCGGCTGACCGAGGCGGTTCTGCTCGCCGTAGACCAGCTCACGGAACGCCTGCCCCGCCAGCCACTCGGGCTGCTGCTCGCTCTGCTTCATGCCTTGCAGCATCTGCGCCTTGAGCCGCTCGAAGTCCGCCTCCCGCAGGCCGGGTTGCAGCAGCACCTCGCGCACCAGTGCCAGCGTCTGGGGCAGCTTGTCGGTCAGGCTGCTGATGGTGATGAGGTTGTTGTACTGGGCGGTCGAGACGCTGATGCTGGCGCCGAGCTTTTGCAGCTCGTCGCTGAGCTCGGCCTCGGAGAGGCGCGCCGTCCCCTGCCCCAGCATGGCGGCGGTGAGGCTGGCCAGCCCCAGCTCGCCCTTGCCCTCGGCCCGGATGCCGCCTGGCAGGGCAATCATGATGGAGACGGCCGGGATCTCGTCACTCTGGGTGCCGATGATCTCGATGCCCTTGTCCAGCTTGCCATGCCAGATGGCCGGCACCTTGACGCTGACCGCCTCCGCCGTCTTGGGCTCCACGCTGCGGTCGAAGCTGTCCTTGACCGTTTGCTGGGCCAACGGCTCCCCATGCTGGCTGTAATCCGGCAGCTCGCGCTTGGCCGGGGTGAAGTTAGGCGTGCCCGCCTGCCACTGGGTCTTGCCCTTGGGCACCACGCTCAACACCACAGAGGGCTTGTTCGCGATGAACTTGTCGTAGGCCGCCTTGACCTGCTGGGCGTTCACCTGACCTATGGCATCCAGGTTCTTGAACACATAGTTGGGATCCTGAGCCAGCACCTGACCCATGGCGAGCTGGCTCACCTTGCCGGACACGCTGTCCAGCCCCCAGATGGCCGAGGCGCGATAGCTGCTGATGGCTTTCTCCAGATCCTCTGGCTTGATGCCGCGACCGGCAAACTCGCCGATCACCTTGTCCACTTCCCCCTTGAGGGTCTTGAGGCTGCCATCCACCGCCGGGTTAGGGTAGGCGTAGACCGCCAGGGTACAGGCCAGCTCCTCGCAGGAGTGGGAGGCCCCTACCTCGATGGCCTTGCCTGTCTTGACCAGGGACTGATAGAGCATTGAGCTGGCGGAGCCGCCGAGCACGTCGGCAAAGATGTCCAGCGCCGGCTCCTGGGGGTCGCCGAGGGAGACGGTCGGATAGCTGATGTAGAGCAGCGGCAGGTGCACCTTGTCTTCCAGCGTCACATAGCGGGTCTCGGGCAGGGTCGCAGGCTCCGGCGTCGGCTCGGCCACCTCGGGGCCACGGGGGATGGGGCCGAAGTATTGCTCAATCCAGGCCAGCGCCTGCTTGGTGTCGAAATCGCCGCCCAGGGTGAGGGTGGCGTTGTTCGGACCATACCAGCGCAGGAAGAACTGCTTGAGGTCATTCACATCGACCCTGTCCAGATCCTCCACATAGCCGATGGGCTGCCAGGAGTAGGGATGGGTGCGCGGATAGAGCGCCTCCCCCACCTTCTCGCTCAGCAGGCCGTAGGGCTGGTTGTCGATGCGCTGGGCCCGCTCGTTCTTGACGGTGGCGCGCTGGATCTCGAACTTCTTCTGGCTCACCGCATCGAGCAGGAAGCCCATGCGATCCGCCTCCAGCCAGAGCACCTTCTCCAGCTGGTTGGCCGGTACCGTCTCGAAATAGTTGGTCCTGTCCTTGTTGGTGGTGCCGTTCATCTCGCCACCGGCCTCGTTGATGATCCGCATGTGCTCCTGATCGCCAACGTGTTTGGAGCCCTGGAACATCATGTGCTCGAAGAAGTGGGCAAACCCCGACTTGCCGACTGTTTCGCGGGAAGACCCCACGTGATAGGTGACATCCAGGTGCACCAGAGGGTCAGACTTGTCCGGCGCCAGGATCACGGTCAGGCCGTTGTCCAGCTTGTACATCTGATAGGGAATGCCGAGCTTGCCTTCCTGCTTGACCTGCTCGGACACCAGGGTGGGCGCTGCCAGTGCGGGCAGGGAAAATCCCAGGAGAATGCTTAATGGAATGAGTTTGTTCACGGTTACCTCGTGAGTGACAAAAATGGGCTAGAAGATCTGGCTGGCCAGCAGAAACACCAGGGCATAACGAAACAATTTGCCGAGCCCGATCAGGATGAGAGAGCGCCAGAAGGAGAAGCGAAGCCAACCGGCCAGCAGGCAGAGGCCATCGCCGATCACCGGCGTCCAGGCGAGCAGCAGGCACCAGTGACCATGTTGTTTGAGCCAGGCGAGCGCCTTTTGTTCCCCACGGCCTTGAAAATCTTCCGGTTTTTTCTTGTGAGTGGCGAGTCGGCCGAGCCACCAGGTGGTCATGGAGCCGAGGGTGTTGCCCAGCGTCGCCCACAGCAGCAGGCTGGCCATGCTCCACTCTCCTCGGGTGGCCATGGCCCCCAGCAGCACTTCCGAGCTGCCGGGCAGCAGGGTGGCCGAGGTGAAGGCACTCAGAAACAGCCAGCCCAACCCCATCTCGGCAATGTCGTTCATCCGGGCTGGCCGTCGGCGGCAGGCATGCGCAGCAGCAGCTTGCCCCGCACATGGCCGCCTTCGATAGCCTGATGGGCCAGCGCCCCTTCCCCCAGCGGGTACTCGCCGGAGATGGTGATATGCACATCGCCCTGACGCAGCAGCATCAGCACCTGGGTCAGCTGCTTGCTGTCGGGATGCACCAGCATGCCGAGCACCTCTATGCCCGCCTCGGCCCCCGCCTCCTTGATCTGCTGGGCCGTGATGGTGGGCACAGTCACCAGGCGGCCACCCGGTTTGACGCAGGCCAGCGCCGCCTTGCCGCTCTCGCCGCCCACCAGATCCAGCACCAGATCCACCGGGCCGCCAGCCACCACCTGTGAAGGCCAGTCGGCGTCGTGGTAATCCACAATCTGGCCGGCCCCGAGCCCGTGCAGGAAGCTGTGGTTGTCAGGCCCTGCCGTGACCACCACCTGGGTCCCGTAGGCGGCGGCAAACTGCACCGCCAGATGGCCCACGCCACCGGCACCGGCCAGGATCAGCACCCGCTGGCCGCCCTTGAGGGCACCATGTTCGAACAGTCCCTGCCAGGCGGTGAGCCCCGCCAGCGGCAGTGCCGCCCCCTGCTTGAGGCTGACCCCGTCGAGCTTGACCAGCTCGTCTTCGCGCGCCACCACAGATTCCGCATAGCCACCGGCCGTCAGGGGAAAGCCCACCATGCCGCACACCTTATCCCCTTCCACCAGGGTGGTGACATTGGGGCCGACCTTCTCCACCACGCCGGAGACGTCATAACCCGGGGTCCAGGGCAGCTTGTCCTTGTTCTGAGCCGCCGCCCAGCCGAGGCCGGCCCGGGTCTTGGCATCTATGGGGTTGACCCCCGCAAAGCAGATGCGCACCCGCACTTCCCCCTCGGCGGGCACCTTGTCGAGGGAGGGGTTGAGCCGAAGTACCGAGGGGTCGCCGAATGCGGTAATCTGTAGCTGCGTCATTGCACAATCCATCCTGTTGATTGATCAAGGTTCAACAGAATAACAGCGAGGACACCATGGCTCGAATGTTTCTTATTCCTCTGTTGCTGGCCCTGGGGTGGTGGGCGTTTCTGCTCTACTTCCGCATCCCGCTCAAGCAGGGGGCCAAGGGGTTTTACTGGATCATCGGCATAGGTGGGGGGCTCGCCGCCTTCTTCAGCCTGATGATGGTGCTCACCCACTGACACCGTCTGCGGCAACAAAAAGGCCACCCTGAGGTGGCCCGGATCTCAACCCGCCTGTGAACTGAGGTGGTAGTGGCGATTGCTGCCCTGCCCCAGCACCCCCTCTGCCAGCAGATGGTGGAACACACGGTCCACCTCTTCCAGCGAGAGGGAGAGGGCCTCTGCCACCTTGCGCTTGCTGCACTTGAGCTCGCCGCTCTCCAGCGCGCTGCGCACCTGGGCCACCACGGCCGGTGCGGGCTCGGGTCTGCTCACCACCATGGGCGCGGCGGCGGCTGATTCGATCTGGCGCGCCTCGGCCTGCTCCCGCGCCCGCAGCCACTGCCATTGACGGCGGAAGCGGTTCTCCTCGCCGATCAGGCTGACGAAAAAGGCACCGAACGCATCCAGCAACACCGAGAGGAAGCAGACCAGCAGGAACTGCACCTGGCTGATGCTCATGCCCACCCCGTCCGCCAGGCTGCTCATCAGCCCCAGCATGGAGGACTGTTCATTGACAGGCTTGGCATCGCGCTCCTGGCGCAGCTCATCCTGCTTCAGCCTGAGCCGGGTGTTGGCCTGCTGCAATCCGCTCACACCGCTGGAGATCCGCGCCATCTCTATGTACTTGCGCGCCGCCTCCTCGTTGAGCTGGATCTGCCGCTCTATGCTGGCGATCTGCTCGTCGAAACGGGCTATCTCCCGCTCGTGGCGTGCCTGCTGGCTCAGTATGGTGTTGGTGGCGCTGTTGATGCCGCCTATGCTGCCCCCTATGGAGATGGCGGCCAGCACGCTGTAAAACAGCAGCGACCAGAAGGCACCCCCGAGATCGCGGCGCGCCTTGCACTCGCCGTATTCATACCAGACATAGAACTTGCCCAGCTCGAAGATGATGGCCAGGCCGCCAAACAGCCACTTCATCAGCGGGTTGTCGTCGATGGAGAGAAACAGCAGCAGGGAGAAGACGATGGAGGCCAGAATGGCCAACCCGGTAAAACTGTACACCGTGGTCAGTGCGAACCAGCCCTTGGGATAGCGCAATGCGGCAGGAGCCTGTGTGGTCATGATGAAGAGGGAGTGCCGTGCAGGAAAAGTTGGCTGCCGATTATAGTCAGCGGGCGGTCGGAGAGAAGGGCAAATACCTGAATTCCTTCATATGGATAACCAGCTGTCCATAGTGCGACCAAAACGGACAAATCGGCAGCAGAAAACCGCTACAATCGACCTCAGACTTGAAGGGCATGTTTCGTTGTGCCCGGGTTCAGCCCGGCGCGCTACACTGACTCCCTATTGCCATTATCCGAGGCCATCATGAACAGAACGACTAAGCTGCTGCTCTCCCTTCTTCTGGTTGCCGGCACCTCCACCTCATCGGTCCAGGCTCAGGAGCAGGGGAATCAAACTTTCTCCGTTGACGAGCTCACCTTCAAACTGGACTGGAATGACACACAATTTGACTGGTCGCAGACCGGCTGTCTGGATCTTGGGGTCGGTGAGGAGACCTCACCCGATTGCAAGGGCGTGAAGCTCAACCTGGATGATGAGGCGCTCCGCAACCAGCCCCCCAGCAGCAACCAGATCCCGACCAGCCAGGAAGAGTAACCCTTCCCCCCAGGAGCATCTCTGATATGACCCACTTCAAGCGCAGTGCCATCATGCACAGGAGCACCCTGCTGTGCGCTCTGCTGATGGCCCAGGGCGTCGCCTTTGCGGCCCCTCCCTCCAAGAACAACGACGACGTCAGGATCTCCACCGATCGAGGCCAGATCAGCCTGGATTGGGACGACAAGGAGTATGGCTGGTGGCAGGACAACTGCCTGGATGTCAGCACCCGCAGCAGCCGTATCAAGCTCAACTGTGACAACATGGATGGCAAGTATCGCGATCACTACAACCGCAGCATCCACAGCGGCAACAACCCGGGCAAGGGCCACGACAAGGACGACTGGGACAATCACGGCAACGGGAAGAACAAGGATAAGGGAAACGGGAAAGGCAAAAACAAGTGATGGTTCAGGGGCCCCGGCCCCTGAATGCGGCCACCTGTGCAGGCGGTGGCCGCCATATCCTACGCTCGGCTCACGAGCCCCGGGAACAGGCAACTGCCATTCTGCCAACCCAGGCTCAATGAAACACCTTGATACCCTTGGCAAAAAAGTATGAACCAGGCCATTTCACGAACGTTCACCGCCCATTTCTGACAATATTCACAACAATGATGCCAGGATCCTGTTCCGCCCCGGTTAAGGCTGGCGGCGATAGACTGCCTCTCCTCCAGCCGTCATCGAGGCCATCATGCGCAATACCATCTCCCATCTGCTCGCCCGGTTACTGAACAGCGGCGCCGCATTTGAAGCCCCTCTTGCCCGGCGCAGCGCCGCCCAGGATCCCGGTGCTCGCCAGGAAGCACAGGGAGCGAGACGGCCGCCACAGGGCAATAACTCCTGCACCGAGAGCTCTGGCAAGCGCGACGGTGACAAGGTCGGCCGCTGACCGCCCCTGCTGGCGTCTACCAGTAATTTTCCACGCTGATGTTGCCGGGGGCCCGGCGCAGGTTCTTGGCAAGACCCAGATCCAGCAGGGTTAGCTGCGTCTCCTTCACCATGGCGGGATTGCCGCAGATCATCACCTGGCTATGCTCGGCCGAGAAGGCGAGCCCGACCCTGGCCTGCAGCTCGCCGCTGGCGATGGCCGCCGGGATCCGGCCGGGCAGCGCACCGGGCCAGGGTTCGCGGCTGACGAAGGGCACATAGTGAAAACGGGGCCCATACTGCTCGACCAGGCTGGTAATCAGGCCCTGATAGGTGAGCTCCTCCCCCTTGCGCACCCCCTGTACCAGCACCAGATTCTCGAAGCGCTCGAATGCCTCCCCCTCCGCCAGCATGGCGAGGAAGGGGCCTATGGCCGTGCCGGTGGAGAGCAGCCAGAGATCCCGTCCCGGCGGGAGCTCGTCCAGGGTCAGGAAACCCGTGGCCTGGGACTGAACCAGCAAGGTATCCCCCAATTGCAAGGCTCCGAGGGCGGGAGTCAGTTCGCCGTCCGGGATCTCCACCAGATAGAATTCGTGATAGGGGGCTGAGGGGGGATTGACGAAGGAATAGGCGCGCTGGATCCGCTGCTCGCCCCGTTGCAGGGCCAGCTTGGTAAATTGCCCCGCCTTGTAGGGGGCGAGATCCGCCGCTATGCGCAAGGAAAACAGGGTGGGCGTCCACTCGATGCGCTCGAGTACCCGACCTTCGACCCAGGCTGCCATACAGGTTCTCCTCCAAAAGAACAGAACCTCACTCTACCCCTTGATCACCTCTTGATTCAAAAAGAAAAAAACCCGCGCATGTGCGCGGGTTTTTTCTGCAAAGCGAATCGCTATTACAGAGCAACAACCTGGATCTGTACGGTTGCCTTGACGTCAGCGTGCAGCTGAACAACAACTTCGTACTCGCCGGTGTTACGCAGAACGTTGCCCATACGGACTTCGCTCTTGGCAACGGCGACGCCGGCAGCAGTGATGGCTTCAGCCACGTCACGGGTACCGATGGAACCGAACAGCTTGCCTTCGTCGCCAGACTTGGAGGCGATGACAACGGCAGCCAGTTCACCCAGCTTGGCAGCGCGCTCTTCAGCGGCAGCTTTACCGGCAGCCAGTTTGGCTTCCAGTTCAGCACGGCGAGCATCGAAGGTCTCGATGTTGGCCTTGGTAGCCATAACGGCTTTGCCTTGCGGGATCAGATAGTTACGGGCGTAGCCAGCTTTAACAGCTACTTGATCACCCAGACCGCCCAGTTTGGCGATTTTGTCGAGCAGGATAACTTGCATTACCTTTCCTCTATAAAAGTTGAGTTAGGCTTAAGTGCCGGACCGATTCTTACTTGTTGTGCAGATCGGTGTACGGCAGCAGAGCCAGGTAACGAGCACGCTTGATGGCGCGTGCCAGCTGACGCTGATACTTGGCGCGGGTACCGGTGATACGGCTCGGTACGATCTTGCCAGATTCAGTGACGTAGTTTTTCAGAGTAACGATATCTTTGTAGTCGATCTCGGTAACGTTCTCGGCGGTGAAGCGGCAGAACTTACGACGACGGAAATAACGTGCCATGGCCTTTATCCTCTAATGCGGTGATCTAAGAATTACTCTTCGGAAGACGCTTCAACAGCATCTTCGCGGCGCTCGTCGTCACGACGGGTGAAGCGCTCTTCCTTGGCCTTGGCCATCGGAGAAACTTCAGTCACGGCGTGCTTGGTGCGCATGATCATGTTGCGGATAACGGCATCGTTGAAGCGGAAGTTGGTTTCCAGTTCGTCGATAACGGCCTGCTCGGCTTCTACGTTCATCAGAACATAGTGAGCCTTGTGCAGCTTGTCGATCGGGTAAGCCAGTTGACGACGGCCCCAATCTTCCAGGCGATGAATGGTGCCACCAGCGGTGGTGATAGCGCCGGTGTAACGCTCGATCATGCCAGGTACTTGCTCGCTCTGGTCCGGATGAACCATGAAGACGATTTCGTAATGACGCATTTTAGCTCCTTACGGATTAATTCAGCCTCCGCCCAGGTGCAGCCAGACCTCGGAGGCAAGGAACATAGTGGTGTTTAGACGCTGCTTTCTAGGGCGGCGTATTGTACGAAATCACATCTCCCACTGCAACTGGCGTCGACAGATGTTTTTGTCGATGACCCTGATGCAAAACTTCAATTGATAACAATTATCATTTAGATCTATGCTATCTCCATGCTCTTATGGAGGGTGACACCATGCAACCCGCATTGACCACGGCCATCCCGGCCCGCAAATTCAAGCTGACCCTGCTTGGCCCCGCCTTCATCGCCGCCATCGGCTACATAGATCCGGGCAACTTCGCCACCAATATCCAGGCCGGATCCACCTTCGGTTATCAACTGCTGTGGGTGGTGGTCTGGGCCAACCTGATGGCCATGGTGGTGCAGACTCTCTCCGCCAAGCTCGGCATAGTCACCGGCAAGAATCTGGCGGAGCACATCCGCGACCGGCTGCCCAAACCGGCAGTCTGGGCCTACTGGGTACAGGCGGAGATCATCGCCATGGCCACGGATCTCGCCGAGTTCATCGGCGCTGCGGTGGGCTTCAAACTGCTGTTCGGGGTGACCCTGCTGGAAGGGGCCTGCATCACGGCCGTGGTCACCTGGGGCATTCTCATGCTGCAATCCCGCGGCCAGAAGCCGCTGGAATTCGTGGTGGGCGGTCTGCTGCTGTTCGTGGCCGCCGCCTACATAGTCGAACTGGTCTTCTCCCGCCCCCATCTGCCCAGCCTGCTGGAAGGCGCCCTCTTCCCCGGCCTACCCAACGGCGATGCCGTCTATCTCGCCGCCGGCGTGCTGGGGGCGACAGTGATGCCCCACGTCATCTACCTGCACTCAGCGCTGACCCAGCACACCCAGGATCAAGGAACCCTTTCCCAGCGGCTGCACAGCACCCGAGTCGATGTGGCCATCGCCATGACCATAGCCGGCTTCGTCAACCTGGCCATGATGGCAATGGCCGCCGCGGCCTTCCACGACTCGGGCCACCAGCAGGTGGCTGAGCTGGAAACGGCCTACCAGACACTCACTCCCTTGCTGGGGCAGGCAGCCGCCACCCTGTTCGGCCTCTCCCTGGTCGCGTCCGGCATCTCCTCCACAGTGGTCGGGACCCTGGCAGGCCAGGTGGTGATGCAGGGCTTCGTTCGCTTCACCATACCGCTCTGGCTGCGCCGGGCCATCACCATGGCCCCCGCCTTCGTGGTGATCGCCATGGGGCTCAACACCACCGAGATCCTGGTGCTGAGCCAGGTAATTCTGAGCTTTGGCATAGCGCTGGCACTGATTCCGCTGCTGATCCTGACCGGCGATCGCACCCTGATGGGGGAGCATCGCAACCATCCTCTGACCCAGGCAGTCGGTCGTCTCATAGTCGCGCTGGTGATCGGTCTCAACGCCTATCTGCTGGTCACCATGATCTAGTGCTCACTCCGCCATCTTGGGGCCGGCTCGTTAACAGAGGTTAATGAGCCGGTCCCCGCTTTGGCGTATGCTGCCGCTTTCTCTTCTCTTTTTCTCGTTGCGGGAGCCTTGCCATGGAACATACCCGAGTCAGCTTCGTGCTGGGCCATCATCAGGAACAGGCCAACGTCGTCTATTACGATCAGGGGCAACCCAGCCTGCTGGTCACCGACCTCACCCCCTTCCACCCCCAGAGCCACCTCTGGCCCGATCAACCGGGGGATGTGGGCACTGTGCGCTGGGATGGTGGCGAGGCGGCCGTGGGCCCCTGCCGGATGGGGGCCATCAGCCCGGAAGGCAGGCTGTTCGTGGATCAGGATATTCCGGTCAAGCGGGGCGCCGAGGGCTGGGCCTTCGTGGTGGTGCATCCGCTGGCAGGCGGCCACCCCCTGACCCTTGGCAGCCGGGTGGAGCTGCAGGTGGACAAGGATGCCCGCCATGCCCTGAGCCTGGGCCACAGCGGCTGCCATCTGGTGGCGCTGGCCCTTAACCAGGCGCTCGTTCCTTACTGGCGCAAGGAGGTGAGCGAGCGCGACGCGCTGGATCAGCCCGACTTCGACCGCCTCGCCATCCAGAGCTCGCGCGTCGAGCCCATGGGCTCCCGGGAGCAATACCGCATCGGCAAGAGCCTGCGCAAGAAGGGGGTCAACGGCGAGGCCCTGCTGGCGGATCTGGCGCTGATAGAAGAAAAGGTCAACCGGCAACTCGCCGACTGGCTGGCTGAGGGGGGCGAGATCCGCCGCTCGCGAGCTGGCGAGGCCATCATCGACTCTCGTTACTGGCACTGCACCCTGGAAGGGCAAGAGCTGACCATCCCCTGCGGAGGCACCCATGCCGGCACTCTGGCGGAGCTAGGTCAGGTCAGGGTGCGGCTCATCCCCGCAGAGGAGGGGTTCAGCCTGCTATCCGAAGTCACCCCCTGAGTCGACGACCGACCCGGCTTCGCCTCATCAGCCGAGCCGGATCAACAGTATGCCGCAGAGGATCACCAAGGCCGCCATCAGCCTGACCCTCCCCAGCCGCTCCCCCAGCCAGAGCCAGGAGAGCAGGACGGCAAACAGCACGCTGCTCTCGCGCAGTGCCGCCACCAGCCCGATGGGAGCCAGGGTCATGGCCCAGATGACGATGCCATAGGCGAGCAGCGAGAGGGCGCCGCCCAGGGCGCCCGAGTACCACTCGGCCCGGGTCAGGTTGCGCAAGGCGGTGCGGCTCTGCCATCTCATCAGCAGCGGCATCACCAGGGCCGTCAGGGTAAAGAGCCAGAGGGTGTAGCGTATCGGCTCCCCCGCCGAGCGTGCCCCGACCCCGTCAGACAGGGTATAGGCGGCGGTAAACAGCGCCGTGATCAGCACGGCGCACAGGGCCGCAGGCGCCAGCCTGATGCCGCCACGCCAGGCCATCAACAAGACTCCGCCCACCAGCACCATGGCCCCCGCCACAGCCACGACACCGGGCACCTCCTCCAGCAGCAAGGCACCGAACAGCAGCGTCACCAGAGGGGCGCTGCCACGGGCCAGCGGATAGATCTGGCCAAACTCCCCCAAGCGGTAGGCCCGGCCGAGAAAGAGGCAATAGCCGCAGTGCAACAGGATGGAGAGTGCCAACCAGGGATATTCGACCGGGGCCGGCCACCCTACCAACGGCAGGAAAGGCAGGGAGAAGAGGCCGGAGCAGAGGGAGACCAGCAGCACGCTGACACGCCCCTCGGCCTGGCGCTTGGCCAGCGCATTCCACAGGGCGTGCAACAAGGCGGCCAGCAAGATGGCCGCGAAGATGGAGAGGGTCACGACGGGGTTCCAATCAACAAGGGAGTGAGATCATACCCGTTTGCGTCGCAGCAATATGGGAGCCAGCTCATGAAGGCTCCCTGGACTTGACATCAACTCAGGGGGCTTTGCGCATCCCCATATGAGGGATGTCGTCTTCGATATAGCCCTCCCCTTCCGGCACGAAGCCGTGCTGGCCATAGAAACCCTGCAGGTGAGCCTGGGCACCGAGCCAGATGGAGTGACCCGGCCAGCGGGCCGTGCAGGCGGTCACCGCCTCGTCGATCAAGCTGTGACCCAGACCGCCCCCTCTCGACTGGGGGGATGTGACCACCCGGCCTATGGCGGCGCCATTGTCGTCGCCGATGCCGGGGGCCATGATCCTGGCATAGGCCGCCAGATGCTCTCCCTCGTAGCCGAGCAGGTGCAGCACCCCTTCGCGGCGATCCAGTCCATCCAGATCCTGGAAGGGGCAGCTCTGCTCCACCACGAACACCTCGGCCCGCAGGGCCAGCAACTCGTACAACTCGTCCGTGGTCAGTTCAGACCAGGGTTTCAGGATCCAGTTCATGGGCGACTCCTTATCGGTTAGGCCCGCCAGCATAGGTGAGCACCGCCAGGGCGGCATTAACCTTGGTTAAGACTTTTAAGCCGTTTGCGAATGCGGCTGAGGCTGATAGGGGTGATCCCCAGATAGGCGGCGATCTGGTGATCCGGCACCCTGGCATCCAGGGCCGGGAAGCACTGCAGGAAGTGCTGGTAGCGGGCTTGGGGGCTCTCGGTCAACAGCAGCAACTCCTTCTCCTCCTTGATACGCAGCTGCACCGCCAGCAGGTGCTGATACCAGGCGGACCAGCAGGAGAGCGGACGCAGGTCGGCCAGCTGGAACAGCTGCAAGCGGCAGGGTTCCAGTGCCTCCACGCTGTAGCGGGCGGGTTCGCCACTGAGCAGGTGATGGAAGTCGAGAAACTCGTCCCCCTCCCAATAGAACTCCTTGATGTACTCCCGCCCATCCGCCAGCACCACCTTGGCCCGCAGCAACCCCTGCTCCACCCTGACCAGCAGATCCGGGTTGTCACCGGCGTGCCAGAGACTGGTTTTTGGGGCCAGCCGCAAGGGCCGGGCAAAAGAGAGGAGGCGCCTGGCCTCCTGCTCATCTGTGACCCTGTCCCGGAAAAAGGGAGGTCTGTCCATCATCACGGCGTCAGCTGCGGCGCTGACGCACGGCTTCGAACAGGCAGACGCCGCTCGCCACCGAGACGTTGAGGCTGGATACCGCCCCCGCCATCGGGATGCTCACCAGTTCGTCGCAATGTTCGCGGGTCAGGCGACGCATCCCCTTGCCCTCGGCGCCCATCACCAGCGCCATGGGGCCGGTCAGCTTGGCCTGATAGAGGTCGTGGTCCGCCTCGCCGGCGGTACCGACGATCCAGACACCGCGCTCCTGCAACTCACGCAGGGTGCGGGCCAGGTTGGTGACCTGAATGAGCGGCACCACTTCGGCGGCTCCACAGGCGACCTTGCGCACTATGGAGGTCAGGCCAGTGGCCTTGTCCCGCGGCACTATCACCGCATGGACCCCGGCCGCATCGGCGCTGCGCAGGCAGGCGCCGAGGTTGTGCGGGTCAGTCACCCCATCGAGCACCAGCAGGAAAGGCTGGGCCTTTTGATCGGCCAGGCCGTCCAGCAGGCTGGCCAGATCGTGCTCGGCCAGTTTGGGCGCCTCTATCACCTTGGCCATGATGCCCTGGTGATTGTTGCCCTCCGCTTTATCATCCAGCGTCTTGCGGTTCACGCTCTGCACCTTGATGCCGAGGGATTCCAGCTCGGTCAGCAAGGGTTGCAGCCGGTCGTCATCACGGCCCTTGAGGGCCCACACCTCGATGAAACGCTCCGGGGTGCGCTCAAGCAGCGCGGATACAGCGTGAATGCCGTAGATCAGTTCTGTACTCATTTAGTGCTCTTGGTCTTGTCCCGAGCCTTCTTGCTCGGTCGTCTGTTGCTGGGCTTGGCACGGCCACCCTTGTCGGATTTGCCGCTATCCTTGCTCTCTTTGCGTTTATCGTGACGCTGGCCACCCTTGGCGGGCTTGCGCACCACCTCTTTGCCATCCTTGCCGGTCAGCGGCGCTTCCACCATCACGAAGTCGATCTTGCGATCGTCCAGGTTCACGCCCATCACCTTGACGCGCACCTTGTCACCCAGACGGTAGCGACGGCGGAAGTTCTCGCCGATCAGCTGCATGTGCAGGGGATCAAACTGGTAGTAGTCGTTGGTGAGGGTGCTGACGTGCACCAGACCGTCGATGTGGATATCCGCCAGGCGCACGAAGAAGCCAAAGCCGGTGACGCTGGCGATGACGCCGTCGAAGTCGTCACCCACGTGATCCAGCATGTACTCGCACTTGAGCCAGTCTGCCACGTCGCGGGTCGCATCGTCGGCACGGCGCTCGGTCATGGAGCAGTGCTCGCCCATGGGATCCACTTCTTCCAGCTGGTAGTGGTAACCACCGCTCGGCGTCCACTTGTGGCGCAGGTTGCCCTGCTGTTCCTTGGCCGTCTGGTACTTGATGGCGCGGTGCAGAATGAGGTCGGGGTAACGACGGATCGGCGAGGTGAAGTGCGCATAGGACTTCAGGGCCAGACCGAAGTGACCTATGTTGTCGGCCTGATAGACCGCCTGGCGCATGGAGCGCAGCAACATGGTGGAGAGCAGCTCGGCATCCGGGCGTCCCTCAAACTTGGCAGCCAGCTCGGCAAAGTCTTTCGGCTCTGGCTCGAGGCCACCCTTGAGCTCCAGACCCAGTTCGGCCAGGAAGTCACGGAAACCGGTCAGACGCTCTTCGCCCGGGCGGTCGTGCACCCGGAACAGGGCAGAGGCTTCGTTCTTCTCGATGTAACGGGCCGCGGCCACGTTCGCCTGGATCATGCACTCTTCGATGATCTTGTGGGCGTCGTTGCGCACCAGCGGCACTATCTGATCGATCTTGCGCTGGGCGTTGAAGATGAAGCGGGTCTCTTCGCTCTCGAACTCCACGGCGCCACGCTGGTGACGGGCGTGCTTGAGCGCCTTGTAGAGGTTGTTCAGCTCCTCGATGTGACCCACCAGCGGCTCGTACTGCTGACGCAGCTTGGGCTCGCCATCCAGGATCCCCGCCACCTTGCTGTAGGTCATGCGGGCGTGGGAGTTCATCACGGCTTCGTAGAACTTGTAACCGGACATGCGGCCGGCGGCGGAGATGGTCATCTCGCACACCATGCAGAGGCGGTCAACCTGCGGGTTCAGGGAGCAGAGGCCGTTGGAGAGCACCTCCGGCAGCATGGGCACCACGAACTCGGGGAAGTAGACGGAGTTGCCGCGCTGATAGGCTTCGGCATCCAGCGCCGTACCGGGCTTCACATAGGCGGAGACGTCCGCGATGGCAACCCACAGGCGCCAGCCGCCGCCGCGCTTGGCTTCACAGAAGACGGCGTCATCGAAGTCGCGGGCATCTTCCCCGTCTATGGTGACCAGCGGCAGGGCACGCAGATCGATGCGACCCTCTTTGGCCGTCGAAGGCACCTGCTCGCCCAGACCGGCAACCTCCTTGGTCACCTCTTCCGGCCAGGTGTGCGGGATGCCGTGGGTGCGCAGGGCGATCTCGATCTCCATGCCAGGGGCCATGTTCTCGCCCAGCACGTCCAGCACTGTACCGACCGCGTTGATGCGGGAGGTGGCGCGCTGGGTGATGCGTACGACCACCACCTGGCTCTGGCGGGCACCCTTGTTCTCCCCTTCCGGGATGATGATGTCCTGGCCGATGCGGCTGTCATCCGGCACCACGAAGCCAACCCCGTTCTCGACGAAGTAGCGGCCGACGATGTCAGCCTCGCGGGCCTTGAGCAGGCGCACCAGACGCGCTTCCTGACGACCCTTGCGGTCGATCTCGGTCGGCTGCACCAGCACGTAGTCGCCGTGCATCAGCCGCTGCATCTCGCGGTTGTTCAGGAAAAGATCCGATCCGCCACCCTCGGGGCGCAGAAAACCGAATCCATCTTTGTGGCCGAGCACATAGCCTTTCACCAGATTCAGACGATCCGGCAGGGCGTAACATTGGTTGCGAGTGAATACCAGTTGCCCATCGCGCTCCATGGCGCGCAGACGACGGCGCAAGGCTTCCAACGGCTCTTCGTCGGTCAGCTTGAGGACCTTGGCCAACTCCTCCCGGGACATGGGTTTCTCATGACCACGGATAAGCTCCAGCAGCATCTCGCGGCTGGCGATGGGGTTATCGTATTTTTCGGCCTCGCGTTGGAGGAAAGGATCTTTTTGAGACATAAGCAGGCCTTAGGGTAGGTAGTAACGCAGACATTATATCGAAGGGGGGAGCTAATGGCATCCATCGACTGCCTTTTGCCCAATCTCTCTGTCATACTGGGCAAAGTTTGCAGGTATGTGAGACTCGGAACTCATGAGCAAGGACTCGTTCGCCCAATCGGCCGCCTATTTGAAACAGGCGGTCCCCCTGATGATCAAGTATCAAATCCCCACCACCCCGAACAATTACCACCTCTGGTACAACTACGTCTCCGGCGCCATGCCCGAACTGAACAATGCCGTCGATCACGCCATAAAACTGCAGGGCACCTTCTCCCTCACCACCTGTGAGCGTCTCTATCACCAGCATCTGGCCAGCCAGGACGAACAGCAGATGGAGACGATGAAGCTCAATCTGGTCGCCATGGCCAACGAGCTCGGCCACTCCATGCAGGATGCGCTGGTCGACACCGGCCAGTTCCAGGCGATGCTCGACAAGAGCTTCGACAAGTTGAGTCTCATCGATGACGAGGGGCTGAGCCTGGACGACACCATGGCCATCTTGCGGGAGCTGGTACGCGAATCGCGGGATGTGCGCATGTCCACCCTGCACTTTCGCAACCAGCTCAGCAGCGCCGAGAAGGAGATCAAGGAGCTAAAGGCGGCGCTGAACGAGACGCGCAAGATGGCCACCGAGGACGCGCTCACCTCCCTGCTCAACCGCCGCGCCTTCGATCTGGAGATGGACAGCCTGATCCGCAACAAGCAGCCCTTCTCGTTGATCATGACCGACATCGATCGTTTCAAGAACTTCAACGACGAATATGGCCACTTGCTGGGGGATCAGGTGCTGCGCATCGTCGGCAAGCGGCTGCGGGAAGTCAGCAAGGAGGGCATCACTGCCTATCGGCTCGGGGGGGAAGAGTTTGCCCTGCTGGTGCCGGGCCGGGCTCTGGCGCTGACCCGCCAGATGGCGGAGAGCCTGCGCCGGGTCATAGAGCGGATGTCGCTGCTGGATCGCAAATCGGGCCGGCGCATCGATCACATCACCGCCTCCTTCGGTGTGGGGGAATACAATGGCCAGGAGACGGCAGACGCCCTGATAGAGCGCACCGACAAGCTGCTCTACAAGGCCAAGGAGCTCGGTCGCAACCGGGTGATGCCGCTTCCCTCCTGAGCACATCAGACACAAAAAAGGCCGGTCAATGACCGGCCTTTTCAACTTTACCGCGTCGGCTCAGAGGCTTTTCAGCTTCTCTTCCGGCAGCGCCAGCTCATCGTTGTGGTTGACGCCGATGCCGCGCTCCAGCACGTGGCGGGCGATGGCATGGGCCTCTTCCAGGGAGTGCATGCTGTAGGTACCGCACTGGTATTCGTTCAGCTCGGGGATCTTCCCCTGCTCCTGCACTGTCAGCACATCGCTCATGGCAGCCTGCCAGGCCGCACCCACGCGAGCCTCGTCCGGCGCGCCGATCAGGCTCATGTAGAAGCCGGTACGGCAGCCCATGGGGGAAATGTCGATAATTTCGACCCCGTTGCCGTTCAGGTGATCACGCATGAAACCGGCAAAGAGGTGCTCGAGGGTGTGGATGCCGCGCTCGGAGAGGATCTCCTGGTTCGGCACGCAGAAGCGCAGATCGAACACGGTAATGGTGTCCTTGCTCGGGGTCTGCATGGTCTTGGCCACCCGGACTGCCGGGGCTGCCATGCGGGTATGGTCGACGGTAAAACTGTCCAATAACGGCATTTCTGACTCCTGATTGGTTACGAGAACCAGCCCCCGCTGGGGAGCCGATCCTTGCATTGTCGATACTGGGCGCCGTAGCGTTGGGCACGGGCCTCCACCTTGCGGGAGACCTTCATCAGCCACCCCTTGCTGCGGTAGCTGCCACGCCGGTAGCCACCCCAGCCTTCGTGATAGTTGAGATACTGGCCATAGGCATCCCACTTGGAGGTGCCGTTGAGCCGCTGCGCCTTGTTAGTGTACCAGCCCATGAAATCGATGGCGTCGGCGAAGTCGTCGCGATCGCTCCAGCCGTTGCCTGTCTCACGCTGATAGTCGTCCCAAGTCTCATCCTTGACCTGGGCATAGCCGTAGGCAGAGCTGGCACGCCCGGTCGGGATGAAGAGGAAGTATTGCATCGGCGGCTGGGCATCGTGCACGAAGGAAGACTCCTGATACATCATGGCCATCACCACGTGCACCGGGGTCCCCCACTTCTCGTTCATCTTGAGTGCCGCCTTGTGCCACTCCGGCTTCTCCCGAAAGATCTGGCACAGGTTTTCCGGCTGGGCCGGTGGCCGGGAGCTGCAAGCCGTCAGCGCCATCAGCAGGCCTGCCGCCACCACGAGACGCATCCCTGACATCAAGGGGGTGACATCGTCGTGTTTTTGGTCGTTTCGAGGCACATCCATCACATCAAATCGCGTCTTCGTTCTCTTCGCCGGTACGGATACGAATGACACGCTCCACCTCGCAGACGAAGATCTTGCCATCACCGATCTTGCCGGTGCGGGCGGTGTTCTGGATCGCTTCCAGACAGGCGTCGAGCTCTTCGTCCTGCACCACCAGCTCTACTTTCACCTTGGGCAGGAAGTCGACCATGTACTCGGCACCGCGGTAGAGCTCGGTGTGGCCCTTCTGGCGCCCGAAGCCTTTGACTTCGGATACCGTCATGCCGTTGATGCCGATCTCGGCCAGGGCTTCGCGCACATCGTCCAGCTTGAACGGTTTGATGATGGCTTCAATCTTCTTCATGGTGACTCCTTACCAGTTCTGTTTACCGAACCCGGACGTAATGGGGTAGCGGCGATCCTTACCAAAGTTGCGAGCCGTGATGCGGGGCCCGACGGCAGCCTGACGGCGCTTGTACTCGTTGAGATCCACCAGACGGATCACCTTGCGCACCACGGCTTCTTCGAAGCCCTCCGCCACCATGTCGGCGACCGAGGCGTCTTCTTCCACATAGCGCTTGAGGATTGCGTCCAGAATGTCGTAGGGAGGCAGGCTGTCCTGATCCACCTGATCCGGTGCCAGCTCTGCCGAAGGGGGACGATCGATGACCCGCTGCGGGATCACGTAGTCGACCGAGTTGCGATATTCGCACAGCTTGAAGACCAGCGTCTTGGGTACGTCCTTGAGCACGTCAAAGCCGCCCGCCATGTCACCATACAGGGTGGCATAGCCGACCGCCATCTCGCTCTTGTTGCCGGTGGTCAATACGATGCGGCGACGCTTGTTGGAGAGTGCCATCAAGAGCACGCCACGGCAGCGGGCCTGCAGGTTCTCTTCGGTGGTATCCCGGGCGGTTCCCTCGAACAGCGGCGCCAGCTGGGTCATGAAACCTTCGAACATGGGTTCGATGGAGATGATGTTGAACTCGACCCCCATCCGCTCTGCCTGTTCCTTGGCATCTTCCACGCTCATCTGGGCTGTGTAGCGGAACGGCATCATCACCGCCTGCACCTTGTCCGCACCTATGGCATCGGCCGCGATGGCGAGCGTCAGGGCGGAGTCGATGCCACCGGAGAGGCCCAGCACAGCCCCCTGGAAGCCGTTCTTGGTGACGTAGTCATGCACCGCCAGCACCAGCGCCTGATAGGTCTCGGCCAGGGGCTCCAACTGCGCTGCGGGTTCTCGCTCTTTCAACGGCTGACCGTCGACAAAGCGCACCAGCGCCAGCTCTTCGGCAAAGGGAGCCAGCTTGTGAGTCAGCTCGCTCTGACCGTTGAACACCTTGGAGCAACCATCGAAGATCAGTTCATCCTGACCACAGACCTGATTGAGGTAAACCAGTGGCAAACCGGTCTGCTCGCAGCGCTCGGCCATCAGCTCGCGGCGGATCCAGGGTTTCTCCTGATCATAAGGGGAGGCATTGATGGTGAGCAGCAGCTCGGCACCGGCCGCCTTTGCCGCGAGTGCCGGGCCCGGTTGCCACAGATCTTCGCAGATAAGCAGCCCCAGCTGGTGGCCACGGAACGGCACCACGCAGGTATCGCTGGCCGCGGTGAAGTAACGCTTCTCGTCGAACACCCCGTAGTTGGGCAGATCCTGCTTGAAGTAGCGGGCGATGAGCTTGCCCTGCTCATAAAGGGAAGCTGCGTTGTAGAGCGCCTCTCCTTCACGCCAGGGGTGGCCCACCAGAATGGCGCAACGACCCTGCCAGGCCGCGACACGAGCCAAGGCCGCCTCCACTCGTATCATCAGATCGCTGCGCAGCAGCAGATCTTCAGGCGGGTAGCCGGTCAGCGCCAGCTCGGAGCAGACCAGCAGATCGGCTCCTTGCTGGTCGGCCTCTGCGGCGGCAGCCAGCACCTTGTCACAGTTATCTTCGATAGCGCCTACCGTCAGATTTAACTGGGCAAGCATCAGAGAGAGGGCTTTTGCCATGGCGATGCATCTTGAATTCGAAAATGATGGGGAATGATAAAGAAAAGGGGCTGGCTGTGCCAGCTCAACACTTGGCCTTTGCGCTGGTGTTCTGGCTGTCTGGAGATAAGATGTAACTAATCGAGGGAGATATTTGCCATGATCAAGGATGTGAAAGGATTCACTCTGCTGGAACTGATGATAGCGGTCAGTCTCGGGGTTATCTTGCTCGGGATTGGGGCGCCGGCCATGTCGAGTCTGCTCAGTGAGAACAGCTTGCGATTTGAATCACGCACGCTCCTGAAATACCTGCGCTTTGCCCGCAGTCAAGCCATCGACAACCAGCAATCAGTCACCGCCTGCCTGGCCAATGCCAGCGACAACTGCGTCACTGCCAACCCGACTCAGTTGCTGGTATTCGTCGATAATGATGCTCCGGCAGACAACATCTTGAATAACAGCGATCAATTTCTGGCCAGAACCGCTGCATTTGCCGGAACACTGACAATCTCCAACAACCGGATTTCCACCACCTTCAGCCCGGATGGCACCAGCCTCGGCAGCAATGCCACTATTAGCCTCTGCCGCTCAGGCAATGCCCAAGTCAACTTGGTCATTGCCCAATCGGGACGCTCCAGCCAGTCAACCCAGGCCAACGTCTGCCCCTGAAAACGTCGGCTCACTAGCGTAACTGGCTGGCGTCCTGCTGCTGTCCCTCTTTTGACTGAAACTTCTCCCCCAGCGGGCGGCACTCCAGCAGTGTCTTCACCGGCTGTACTGCCCCGTCGACCTCATACCCTCTCTTCTTGAATTTCTCGTGTACAGCCTGAGGAGAAGTATCCGTCACAGGACCATGCAACACGACTCGCTGTCCATTCGCCAGCTCGGCGTAGCACTTCATGTCCTCCGCCAGCGCCGCTCCCGATAACAACAGGCTCAGGCCCAACACCGTACTCAGTGGTTTCATTGCGCCTCTCCTTCATACAGGTAAATTTTCTTGGGCGACATGTCCATTTCCGCCTCTTCCGCGCCCTGGTTGCACTCCCCGGCACCAGTACAACGCTCCGGCTCACCGTCACCCTCGTCCTTGAGAATCACCTCCTCCCCAACACCTCCTCCAATGATACGGACCTTGGCATCATCCCCTGCATGCACCACCAGATCATCCGCCACCTTGTTTTGCACTTCCACGTAGCGTTCCGGCGTTTCATTGCCATCGAGATCGACCACATAACGGAAGGAGCTGCCATAGTGCATGTCCACCATGTACTGACGCGCCGCACCTATAGACTGAATGGTGCATTGCTGGAAGGACTGCACCTGCGGCAGGAACGAGGTGAAGTAAAGTTTGCCCTGCAACACCACCCCCGCCCCCATGGACTTCTCGCCGGGTTCGTTCAACCAGTTGACCCAACCTTTGGCGGTGGTGATTCCCGCCTTGGTCGCCAGAACATCATCACTGGTCGTCTGTGCCGACAGGGGGTCTGAGGTCACGTCGTAGAGATCGGTAATCAGGATGGGATTTCTGGCCTGCGCAGTAGTTGCACGGGGCATGACGTCATAGTCACGCAACATGAAATAACCATTGCGGACAGTCGCTTCCGAGGATGGCCGATTGCGATCACCACTGCCGATCAGCACCGCATCAAAGGGGCGATCCTGATAGGAATAGACCGTATTTCCCCCCACCACTGTACGTGTCACTTCCTTGTTGATGGTGCGCACCACTATAGGTTGCGTAAAGAAGCGGCGATCGGCGGCCTGAGTGCTGTCAGATCCCAGACTGGCAAATTTGAATACCCGCCAATCTGATTTGGTGGCATTCGGGAGATCCATCCGCCAGATATTACCTCCGGTATCCCCCGCATAGATGCGGTCGGTCTTGCCATCACCATCGCTATCCAGGGTCGCTACCGACCCCGGCATGCTGTCGGTCATCCCTGTGACCTGGAGATTCGTGGTTGAGGTGGCTGCCGGGGTCGCACTGAACACCAGGGCCCCCGTCTCAGCATTCACGATGTAGATCCCCCTACCCATGCTGTCATTCGCCCCCAACCCCTGGGCACTCTTGTTCACATCATAACCGCCAGCAAAAATCAGGACCGGCGTGGTGACTCCTGGCACAAAGGCGACTTCAGGCACCGACCAGGTCAGCCCCAGCTCGCCGAAGCCCGTCGTTTGGGAGTTCAGACGCCATTTCAGCGTTGGAGTATTGGGGCTGGAGATATCAAAGGCGTAATATGCCTTTCCACCGCTTCTCAATCCGGTGAACACCCAAACAAAATCATTCTCGGACGATTTCAACACCCCATTGCGATTGGCATCTTTGATAAGGGCGACAGGAGAGGAGTCAACACCATAAATATGCTCCGCAGATTCGGCGTTGATACGCAATGCCCTCTGGTTGGGCAAGAACTCATAGGGAATGGCGGCCCAACTCTCATCTATGGTGCTGCCCATATCCTTAAACATATGAAGGAAGCCCGCATTGGTCCCAAACAAGATCCGCAAATCAGGCGCATCGGCCGGGTTGCCGGATTGAGGGCCATAGTTCAACACCAGCGGCCGAGAATGCAGAGGGTCTCCCATGATGTGGCTGCGTATCAGGGTCGACGTATCAAAATCTTCGTCGTCGACATCCAACCCCTTGGTCCAGTCGATCAGGGAATCGAGTTCTGTCGTACTGCCTGCCTGCATGAAAGTCATGAGTGCCGCCTCACTGCCCGCCTGCGTCACCAGATTTGTCTTGGTGAGCGCATCGAGCCGATTCTGGGCATTATTGATGACATAGAGGTTTCGATTGCTTTTTGCCGCCAGCATTTCTTGGGCACCGCCTTCAGCCACCTTGTTGCCATCACGGCCGGATGACCAGAAGGTCTGGGCACTGTCGATGATGGTTCCATCAAACTTGATGGCGGGCAGACCTCGGCTATCCGCAACATAACCGTCCGGAGAAAATACCAATTTCTTCAGATTGCCCCGCCATCTGGGCCCGTCGTCCGGCTCAAACATGGCGTAATAGATGTTATTGAGACTACGGGTCCGGTCGAAATTGTTGCTGGCAATCGCAGGGGACACCAGTGAGGTATTGATGCGCAGGATCGCCAGCAAAGAGGCCTTTAGCGCATCGGTCAAGGCTGAGGCATCGGTCGCTGGGTAGTACTCACCACCTCCCCGCCTAGCCGTCTCCGCCAGCAGATTACCCGCCCCCGAGATAGCCTCATCACCGAATCCGACAGTAAAGGTGGTCACAGTCTGGGTGCCTGGTGAAACAGCATTGACATCCTTGTGCTTCATATAACCAGCCAAGGCAGCCAGATAGCTGTTTTCTCTGTTTCTTCCAGAACCATAAGAAACCACAGTCCCATAGGCTGCCTTTTCATCCGTGCTCAGGGTATTAATCAACCCCTGCACAAAGGTATCTGAAGAGGTATCCTGAGTCGGCTCACCATCGGTGATATAAATAACGTAACCGTTGTTTGAACAATTATCATAGGGAGCCTCATAGGTACCAGTCGGGCTCTCGGCTGCAGTATCTCTCGGGCTGCCTTGCAGTCCATACACAACGGTCTTGCCCCCAAAGAATTGATATGCCTCTCTCAATGTTTCACACAACGGAGTATTGGTACTGGCAGTCAGGGCTTCGACCCGATCCAACAGATCCTGCTCCCCCGTCTTGCCATTTGCCAGTGTGACCTCACTGCCTAATATGTCTCTGACAATACGCCCGCCATTATTATCAGTGTCATTATTCCTATTAAATACCGCCAGACCAAAATCCACCCCAGGTGTGGATGAAATCAAACCTTTCACTGCATCTTTGGCAATGCGGAGTCGAGATTCCACTGAGTATCCGGTTGGACCATGATACCAGCGGATATAATTGGCAGAATAAATAGTCACAGCTGTATTGCTGGCATTGACGGCATTATTTTTATTGGCCGTATAAAACCACTCGCCGCTTCTACTACTGTCCTTGTCTACTGGATAACCAGCCCCAACCGTCCAGCTTCCACTGTAGGGGTTGGCCGGGTTGCTTGCTGTAATATCCTGCTTGCAATCTACCAGATTGATATTGTTCTCTTGATCACCGCTGAGCGAATTCCATTCACCCCGCCCTCTTCCTGGTGGGTTACCATTCGTAACCTCATAACTCCACATTTGCGACTGAAAATAACCAATATTCGACAATGGCGTTTTTGAAGTCGCACAAGCATTCAGCTTGTCGGAGAATCGCCTGCTGGTGTTAATAGCAGGAATACTGCCATCGGTTGAATAGTAAATGTACTTTTTACTATTATTAGAATCAGGATCATTGCTCAATGCAGGATACACGGTAGCAGGATTATAGACCTCTTTGATCTGCTCCATGGTGTCAGCCATACTGCCTGAGTTATCGAATATCAGCAGCACCTTGGGGCGAAAGTCCCCTGCCTTGTTGAAGTCATAAATAAACAGCTCGGTGTCATCGGCTCTCGTCGATGTAATGCCAAACACAAGGCTACACCAGCATAAAATCACCCCAAGTCGTCGTAGCCACATATCCTTCGCTCCTATTCGGTGAGCAGTGGTTGTTCTACACCCGCAATCCAAGTCAACGGGCGAACATATTTTCCATAATTCACATTGGCCTGCAGCTCGACATACTTGCACGCAGGAATCACATTGCTGCTGCTGGCGTCAATCTTTCGCTTGCACACGGTTTCGATACGATTAGTAAGAGCGACAGCCGCCGAAGCATTGCTGCTATTGACGCTGATCGCCGCACTGGCCCCCAGAGTGGCGCCCATGCCGGCAATCACAGTCGATATGTTGTTGCTCTGCATCGCCGCTTCGATGATGCCTTCTAGCCGATGCTCCGCCTGTCGGAAGCTGGCGGACGAGCCTGCCATCTTGAGGTCTTGCCCCGAAGATTGCATCACTACCACGGCAATCAGGGTAAGGGGCAGCAAAATGATCAGGGCGACGATCAGAGCCACACCGCGCTGGGATCTCATGCTCCACCTCCCACTATTACCGCAGGATTGCGCAGCGATACACTGGTTTCCAGTAACAGACGGCGGAAACCATCTCCATTGCCTGATACGCTAGTGCTGCCAACCTGATAAACATTGTTATTCACATAACTGCTGGATGCTTGCAGTGAGCGCACCAGAATAAAGATGCGTGCCGCCACGACCCGACCTTCACTCCATTCCTGTTCAGTTACATTCGCGGTCGCGACATAACGGTCAATTTCACCATCCGGCACCGGGCTGTCGTCGACACCAAACAGCACCGTCATCCGTTCAATTCCTTCGGCCATGGGGCCGGAGATCAATACCGATCCGCCATTTGCGGTCAGGTAACGCTTTCTCAATTCAGGGTTGCCTGCTGCATTGGGAGAAAGGTAATAGATAAAGTGCTGATACTCCCAGAGCTGACGCTCCGGCGTCATAGCGGGGACCGTTTCTCCCCCCTTGAACATCTGGGCAGCCTGGGTCGTTGTGGCGAGATAAAAGCGATTGCCAGTAGCGGCGGTATCCGCCAGCGGAAGACCAATCAGCCGTTTGATGCTGATGACATCCGAATTGGCGACACGCGAAGCCACGGGGATACAGGCAAAAGCCCCTCCCGTAATCGCCCTGCTGTTGTCCACCCCTGCGACCCAGATCCCCCGATTTGTTCCCACACTGGGTGGCAGGCTGCCTCGCCCAAGATTGTCCAGACAATCATTTGCGGCAAGCACACTAGACCCAGCACTCAGCGTAACCCCCTGCCCCACGGCCATGGGAGAACCCGTATAGTCCCCCCAAAAGCCAGCCCATTTCAGGTCCTGAGTGAGCAGGCGCATGGCGATACGGCCATTTTCCTGCAGCTCGCTCTGATCGAAGGCATCCTCAGTGGTGGCCCGAGAGGCTACGAAGATGCTCAGGCCACCACCGATCAGAAATACTCCGATCAGCATGGCGATCAGCCACTCGACCAGGGTAAAGCCACGGGCGTTCATAGGGTGGTCGTCAGCACGAACTGACGCCTCTGCCGATCTGCGGCATTCCCAAGTCCACAACTGTTGCGCACGGCGGTAACCGCATCGGCGCCATCAGACAGAGACTCCCGGCCGCGCCAGAAGATCCCCACCGTCAGGCTGTTGTTGGCCCCGCGGATCACGCAGCCGACCGGAGCCTGCAGAGATGAGGCTGCACCGGACACGGCAGAACCCAGCAGGGACTGTTGCCAATAGAAGAGATCCAGCGCCTGCCGTTCGGTCCTGCTGCAATCCGACATGGTGCCATTGCTGTTGGCACAACTCGGCATGTTCAGGATAGTGTTGCCTGATACGACGGTCGTGCCCTGGGCAGTCCAGCTGTCCTGGTTGATCCTGGCACGTTCAACGAGGTCATTTGCCAGCCAGTTGGCAATGGTACGCTGTCGGGCCTCATAGCCGGAGAATTTGGCCGTGGCCTGCATGCCAACCAGCCCCAGCAGACCAAAGGAGAGCACCACTGCGGCTATCATCACCTCCAGCAGGCTGAATCCGGTCATCTGGCGACGGCGTTGAAGTTTCATCGGCTAGTCCCAGCAGGCGTCGTTGGCGGTATCGCCGAGTCGGGTGGCACTTCTGGTGCCATCCTGATCGATGGAGAAGATGATGCAGTCGCTATCGGAGCCTTGTGCGCCGGAAGCCGTGGCAAAGAGAATGAAAGTATTGGTGCCGGCAGAGATGACCAGATGGTAGAAGCCGGACTCGGAGTTGTCAGTGATATTCAGGTCGGCAGCGGAGGAGGCGTACCTATTGAAGTCCATAAAATAGGTTTCTTGTCTGTTGGCGGCATCCAACAGCATCTTTTTGGCATCAATACGGTGGCTGGCCAGCAGATAGCGCTGATATGAGGGATAAGCAATGGTGCCAAGAATCGCCACTATGGCGACGACAATCATCAATTCAATGAGGGAAAAGCCTCGATAGAACCCAATCATATCCCATCCTTGGTGACTGGCGGTCTTGTTAGTCTAATGCCGGATAGGTCGCAACAACAAATCCGGCATCAGGAACATCACTCTTTATTCTTAGGCCATCCTGGCCACATTCAAATGATTCTAAGCTCTGGCGGCACCTCGAAGACCACGTTCTCTTCGCGACCCGGGTGTTCGGTCACTATCTTGCCACCCAGCTCGCGCAGACGGGCGATGACATTCTGAACCAGCACATCGGGAGCAGAGGCTCCCGCCGTCACCCCGATACGTTCAACATCGTCCAGCCAGCCCGGTTCGATCATGGTGGCATCGTCGATGAGGTAGGCTCGCGCCCCCACCTTCTCGGCCAGCTCGCGCAGGCGGTTGGAGTTGGAGGAGTTCCGTGACCCCACTACCAGCATGGCGTCCACCAGCCCCGCCATCTCCCGCACCGCATCCTGACGGTTCTGGGTGGCATAACAGATGTCATCCTTGCGCGGTCCCTGAATTTTCGGGAAGTGTTGGCGCAAGGCATCGATAACGTCCGAGGTCTCATCCACGCTGAGCGTAGTCTGAGTAACGAAGCAAAGATCGTCCGGGTTCTTCACCTTGAGCTTGGCCACGTCCTCCGGCGTTTCCACCAGATACATACCCCCTTCCGGATTCTCGTACTGCCCCATGGTGCCAATCACCTCGGGGTGACCGGCGTGACCGATGAGCACGGCCTCGGAGCCCTTACGGCTGGCACGATGGACCTCCATGTGCACCTTGGTCACCAGCGGACAGGTGGCATCGAACACCTTGAGGGCACGGGACTTGGCCATCTCGCGCACCGTCTTGGCAACGCCGTGGGCGGAGAAGATGACGATGCTGTCGTCCGGCACCTCGTCGAGCTCCTCGACGAATACGGCTCCCGCCTCTTTCAGCTTGTTCACCACATAGCGGTTGTGCACCACCTCGTGACGGACATAGATGGGTGCCCCGAACTTCTCAAGCGCGCTCTCGACTATGCTGATGGCACGGTCGACACCGGCGCAAAAACCACGTGGGTTAGCCAGCAAAATATCCATCAGCTCACCTTTTCCTCGTCATCCACGCCCAGGATCTCCACCTCGAAGGTGACGGTGTGACCCGCCAGCGGGTGGTTGAAGTCGACCGTCACCGACATCCCTTCCACCGCCCGTATGATGCCCGGCAGCTCGCTGCCATTGGGCTGGTCGAAGAGGATGATGGTGCCAATCTTGGGCTCCACATCGGCACCGAACTTGGCTCTGTCCAGATGGTAGATGTTGTCGGGATTGGAGTGACCGAACGCCTGCTCCGGCGCCAGCGTGAAGCTCTTGCTCTCCCCCTGACTAAGCCCCAGCAGGCACTGCTCGAAGCTCGATGTCAGGCTGCCGTCGCCCATTCGCAGGCGGGCCGGTTTGCCGTGCAGCGCCGTGCTGTCGGCAACCGAGCCATCTTCCAGCTTGATGGAGAAGTGGAACAGTACGCTGCTGTCAGCGCCTATGGCCTGGCTCATGCCGTCTCCTTCTGTTTTTCGGAGCGAAAACCTTCCAACACTATCATGGCGGCACCGATGAAGATGAAGCTGTCCGCCAGGTTGAATGCGGGCCAATGGGAGCGCTGCCAGTAGAAGTCGAGAAAATCGACCACGTGGCCCAGCACCAGGCGATCAAAGACGTTGCCAAGGGCTCCGCCGATGATGAGCGAATAGGCGATGCCGCTCCAGCGCTGGGTGACCGACTGCTTTCGCAGCCAGTGTGTCAGCAGCCCACAGATGGCAAACGCCAAGACCGCGAAGAACCAGCGCTGCCAGCCCCCCTGATCGGCCAGGAAGCTGAACGCTGCGCCCTTGTTGTAGACGTGCACCAGGTTGAAGAAGGGGGTGATCTCCACCCCCGGATAGCCAAACGGCAGCAACTTGACCACGGCGAGCTTGCTCGCCTGGTCTAGTACGAAGGCCAGCACCGCCAGCCACAGCCAACGCAGGCCCGTTTTGTTATGAAGAGCGTTATTGGTCATGTTCATCAGGCAAATTGACGCGTTTCGCCGTCACCCTCGACGTTGGTGACGCAGCGGCCACAGATCTCTTCGTGACCGGCTATGGTGCCCACGTCTTCCACATGGTGCCAGCAGCGGTCGCACTTGGCGGCAGCAGACTGGGCCACGTTCAGCCACAGATCATCGCGCTCGGTCGCAACGGCACCTTCCGGTGCTGTGTCAGCCACCACCACCTTGGCCTTGGAGGTGAGCAGCACGAAGCGCAGCTCATCGGCCAGGGCATTCAGCCGCTTAGCCAGCTCGGGCTTGGCGAACAGGGTAAGTTCGGCCTGCAGGGAGCCACCGATGCGCTTCTCGCCACGGGCGGCTTCCAGCGCCTTGTTCACTTCACCACGCACTGTGAGGATCTCTGCCCAGAAATCGTCGTTCAGCACTTCACCCGCTTCCAGCCCGAACAGGCCGTCGTACCACTCTTCGGTGAAGACGAACTCACCGCGCTCACCCGGCAGCAGAGCCCAGATCTCGTCGGCGGTGAAGCTCATGATGGGCGCCATCCAGCGCACCATGGCCTCGGCGATGTGATAGAGGGCGGTCTGGCAGGAGCGACGAGCCAGGCTGTCCGCCTTGGCGGTGTACTGCCTGTCCTTGATGACATCCAGGTAGAAGGAGCCCATCTCGATGGAGCAGAACTGCATCAGCTTCTGGGTCACGCCGTGGAAATTGTACTCATCGAACGCCGCCATGATCTCGGCCTGTACCGCCTTGGCACGGCCCACGGCCCAACGATCCACCACCACCATGTCGGCAGGCGCCACCATGTCGGTCGCCGGATTGAAACCGTTCAGGTTGGCCAGCAGGAAGCGGGCTGTGTTGCGAATACGGCGATAAGCATCGGCGGAGCGCTTGAGGATCTCGTCGGAGACTGTCATCTCACCGGTGTAGTCGGTGCTCGCTACCCACAGGCGCAGGATGTCGGCGCCCAGCTTGTTCATCACGTCCTGCGGACTGACCACGTTGCCGATGGACTTGGACATCTTGCGGCCCTGACCGTCCACGGTGAAGCCGTGAGTCAGCACCTGGTTGTAGGGAGCCTTGTCTTTCATGGCCACGCCGATCATCAGGGAGGACATGAACCAGCCGCGGTGCTGGTCAGAGCCTTCCAGATACATGTCGGCCGGGTTGCCGTTGAACTCGGGACGGGCATCGACCACTGAGGAGTGGGTCGAGCCTGAGTCGAACCAGACGTCCAGGGTGTCGGGCACCTTGTCGTACAGGTCGGCGTCGCTGCCCAGCAGCTCGGCCTTGTCCAGATCCCACCAGGCCTGGATGCCGGACTGTTCGACCCGCTTGGCCACCTCTTCCATCAGGCGCACGGATTCAGGGTGCAGCGCCTGAGTCTCCTTGTGAACGAACAGGGAGATGGGCACGCCCCAGGTACGCTGACGGGAGATGCACCAGTCAGGACGGTTCTCGACCATGGCCTGGATGCGGTTCTTGCCCCATGCCGGTACCCAACCGCTCTGGCCGTGCTGGGCAATGCCATCTTTCTCGATGCGCTCTATCTCTTCCAGCGCGCGCTTGCGCAATCCCTTCTGCTCCATGCTGATGAACCACTGGGGGGTGGCACGGAAGATGATCGGGGTCTTGTGACGCCAGCAATGGGGGTAGGAGTGGTTGAACACCTTGTGATGCAGCAGGGCGCCACGCTCGGTCAGCACCTCGACCACGGCCGCATTGGCCTTGAACACGTGCTGGCCGGCAAACAGCTCGGTATCCGGCAGGTAAACGCCGTTGCTGCCAACCGGGTTGGCCACTTCCAGACCGTACTTCTGACCGACCACGAAGTCTTCCTGACCGTGGCCAGGGGCGGTGTGAACGGCGCCGGTACCGGCATCCAGGGTGACGTGGTCACCCAGTACGACAGGCACGTCGAAGCTGTAGAAGGGGTGATTGAAGCGCAGCAGCTCGAGCGCCGCACCCTTGGCATAGCCCAGGTTGTGGAACTTCTCGATACCGGCTCTGTCCATCACGTCCTTGACCAGCTCGGCGGCCAGGATCAGGCGCTCGGGGTTGTCACCTTCCACCTGTACCAGGGCGTAGTCCAGATCGGCGTGCATGGCGATGGCACGGTTGGCCGGCAGGGTCCAGGGGGTGGTGGTCCAGATCACGGCAGAGAGCGGGCCCTTGCCGGTGTGACCTTCGGGACAGTCAAACTTGGCAGCCACTATCGCCTCGTCGACGGCCTTGAAGCGCACATCGATGGAGGGGGAATTCTTGTCGTAGTACTCCACTTCCGCTTCTGCCAGCGCAGAACCGCAATCGGTACACCAGTGCACCGGCTTGGAGCCTTTGTGCAGGTGGCCATTTTCAACGATCTTGGCCATGGAACGAATGATGTTGGCTTCGGTGCCAAAGTCCATGGTCAGGTAGGGGTGTTCCCAGTCACCCAACACACCCAGACGGATGAAGTCGGTCTTCTGCGCTTCGATCTGGGTTTTGGCATATTTGCGACACTCGGCGCGAAACTCGGCAGCGGAGACTTTCTCACCCGGCTTGCCAACCATGCCTTCCACTTTCAGCTCTATGGGCAGACCGTGACAATCCCAGCCAGGCACATAGGGAGAATCGAAGCCGGAGAGGCCCTTGGACTTGATGATGATGTCTTTGAGGATCTTGTTGACCGAGTGACCGATGTGAATGCTGCCGTTCGCGTAGGGAGGGCCATCATGCAGAATGAAAGAAGGCTTGCCCGCTTTGGCGCGGCGAATGGCGCCGTAAAGATCCTGATCGTACCAACGCTTGAGCATGTTGGGTTCACGCTTGGCCAGATCGCCACGCATCGGAAACTCGGTTTCCGGCAGATTCAGGGTGTGTTTATAGTCGCTCATCAGTCCTGGGTTCCCTTCTTTTCTAAAAGAGTGCTGGGTAAATTGAATGGTGGCAGCCCGAACCAGGCTCGGGCCGCCAGGGCATCTCGTTCGATCTGCTCTTTCAAGGCGGTGAAAGAGGCAAACTTCTGCTCTTCGCGCAGCTTGTGGCGAAGCAGCACCTTGACCTGCTGACCGTATAGATCACCAGAAAAATCAAATAGATGTACTTCCAATCTGGCTTGTGTACCGCTCAAGGTCGGCCGTACACCCACATTGGCGACACCGGGGAAGGTCTTGCCGGAACATAACACTTCCACCGCGAACACGCCACCGACCGGGATCACCTGCCGTTTGAGCGCGAGATTGGCGGTAGGAAAGCCTATGGTGCGCCCCAGCTTGTCGCCATGGGCCACCCGACCACTGATGGCATAGGGACGGCCGAGCATCAGCTCCACCTCAGCCATACGCCCCGCCTTCAAGGCCTCGCGCACCAAGGTGCTGCTGACCCGCTGGCGCTCGACCTGGAAGCTCTGGGTGCTGATCACCTCGAAGCCGAAGCGATGACCCGCCTCCTCCAGCAGGTGGAAGTCCCCCTCCCGCCCCTTGCCGAAGCGAAAATCATCCCCCACCACCAGGTAGTGCACGCCGAGTTTCTCCACCAGCAACTGCTCGATGAAGCTGCTGGCGGCCTGCTCGGCGAAGCGGTGCGTGAACCGCACACAGAGCATGCGATCTATCTGCATCCCCTTGAGCGCTTCGTACTTCTCCCGCCAACGGCTGAGACGGGCAGGAGCGGCGTCCCCCGCAAACAGCTCAAGGGGCTGCGGTTCGAACAGCATGACGCAGGCGGGCAGGCCAAGCTGGGCGGCTTTCTCCTGCAGTCGGGCCAGCACCGCATGGTGGCCCTGATGAACCCCATCGAAGTTGCCTATGGTCAATACGCAGCCCCGATGATGGGGCTTGATATTGTGAATGCCGCGAATGAGTTCCATCAGTGCCTTGTGCGTTGCTGCCATGGAAATCGGCGGATTATATATCAGGCAGCAGGCAGGGTCAGCCCTGCTGTTGAGCCGATTTCAGGTATCTGACCCGGAACCCGGGCATCATCAGCCTCATTGCTGACCCGATTTCAGGTGTCTTGGCCTGACCCCCAGCACCAGCAGGACTATTCCATACAAGGCGCCCCCAAGGCAGAGCAGCAAGGTCAGCTCCAGACTGGCTTTGTCCATGCTCCAGGCCCCCCACTGGGCGAGATCCGGTGACAGATAGCCAAGCACGCCCCCCATCAGCACAGTCGCCACCAGCAGCTTGAGGCAGAACACGCCCGTGTTGCGGGAAGGGCGATAGACCGCCTGCTGATACAACCCCTTGAACAGCAGGGCCGCATTCAGGGTGCCGGAGCAGGCGGTGGCGAGTGCCAGCCCCACATAGCCAAGCGGATAGATGAAGATGAGGTTGCACACCATGTTGGCCACCATGGCCATGATGCCGATCCGGACCGGGGTCCTGGTGTCCTGGCGGGCATAGTAGCCGGGGGCCAGTACCTTGATCAGCATCAGGGAGAGTAGCCCTGTGGTAGACGCCAGCAGGCTGGCGCTGGACATGGCCACCTCGTGCATGCCGAACTCGCCGCGCATGAAGAGCACTCGCAGTATGGGCTCGCGCAATACGGCAATCCCCACCATGGCGGGCAGGCCGAGCAGCATCACCATGCGCACCCCCCAGTCCATGGTACGGGAGAAGTCGGCCGGATCCGCATCCACATGCTTCTTGGCCAGCGCCGGCAGGATCACTGTGCTGATGGCGACCGCGAACAGGCCGAGGGGAAACTCCAGCAGGCGATCCGAGTAATAGAGATAGCTGATGGCACCGGTCGCCAGGAAGGAGGCCAGCATGGTGTTGATCAGCAGATTGATCTGGCTGACCGAGACGCCGAACAGCGCCGGTATCATCAGGGTGCGGATCTTCACCACACCGGGATGGTGCCAACCCCACTTGGGCCACACCAGCATGTTGATCTGGCGAAGGAAGGGGTACTGGAACAGAAACTGCACCAGGCCGCCGAGGAAAACACCGATCGCCAGCGCGATCTCGGGCCGCTCCAGCAACGGGGCAATCCACCAGGCCGCCGCTATCATGGTGAGGTTGAGGAACACCGGCGTGAAGGAGGAGACGGCGAAGCGACCAAAGGTGTTGAGAATAGCCCCGGCCATGGCGGTGAAGGTGATGAACCAGAGATAGGGGAAGGTAATCTTGAGCATCAGGCTGGCCAGCTCGAACTTCTCGGCCGCCGGGCCGCCGTGCAGCCAGTCCCAGAACCAGCCCCAGCCAAACAGGGCCGTCAGCACCCCCGAGCCCAGCACACCGAGCAGGGTGACTATGGTGACTATGCCGCCAAGGGTGCCCGCCACCGCGGCCAGCAGCTCGCGTACGGCCTGCTCGTCACCGTTTTTCTTGTACTCCGTCATCACCGGCACGAAGGCCTGGTTGAAAGCCCCTTCGGCGAACAACCGGCGCAAGAAGTTGGGAATGCGATTGGCGAAGAAGAAGACGTCTGCGGCCACCCCGGCACCGAGCAGATTGGCGATGACCACATCGCGCACCAAGCCCATCACACGGGACACCAGCGTCATTGCGGACACTATCATGCCGGATTTGATCAATTTCTTACTCAAGACGAGGCCTCTGGAACTGTCAGAATGGAAAGAATGCTGCTAGAATCGGCCGACAGTTTAACCGCCTCCCAACTGACACACCACCGGGGGGCGGTGTTTATTTGCACAAATCATTTGACAATATGTGGTTGAGAAGGCATATTTCCGGGCCTTTTCAATACACTCGCTAAGACAGTTTTAGGAGTTTTACCTTGGCTAATATCAAATCTGCTAAGAAGCGCGCGATTCAGTCAGAGAAACGTCGTCAACACAACGCCAGCCGTCGTTCAATGACCCGTACCTATCTGAAGAAAGTAATTGCTGCCATCGCTTCTGGCGACAAAGCTGCTGCCACTGCAGCTTTCGCTGTTGCTCAGCCGATCATGGATCGTATGGCGACCAAAGGCCTGATCCACAAGAACAAAGCTGCTCGTCACAAGAGCCGCCTGTCTGCCCAGATCAAAGCTATGGCTTAATCAGCTTCGGCTGAACAAAGCTAAAAAAACCGGCCTTAGTGCCGGTTTTTTATTTGGGTTCGCTGCAATACAGCCTGTGCAACAATCCAATCATCTCGCGTACCTCATGGCTGCGCAGCGAATAGTAGACCGTCTGGGCCTCTTTTCGCGTCGCCACCAGCTCATCACGCCGCAGCACAGCAAGATGTTGTGACAGGGCCGACTGACTCAGTCCAAGCACCTCGTTGAGTTCCCCCACCGACAGCTCTCTCTCCAATAACTGGCACAGAATGAACAAGCGCCGTTCATTGGCCAGCGCCTTGAGCAGGGTGACCGCACGTCCGGCATTCGCCTCCATCTCTTCCAACTGCATCGCATTCCCTCCCCTGCAAGACAGGAATCATACCCTCTGCCCCGTCGATTTAAAATGACAGGGTCGCCGGCTGAATGGTGGTGAAATCCTCCTGACCGGCAAAGAGGAAGGAGAAATCACTCTCGCACACCCGTTTCACCGCCGGATGCTGGATCATCCGCTCGGCGAAGATGACGTAGTACTCCTCCATCAGATCCTGGGTCTCCCCGATCAGCATCACCTCCTCCCCCTCCAGGATCTCCTCCCGATAGATGGTCGGCGCCATGAAGATACCCTGATTGAAGAAGCCAAATGCCTTCATCAGGGCCGCATCGTCGAATTCCCCCAGGATGCTGGGAGAGATGCCCTGCTGCTCGAACCACTGGGTCAGCTGGCGCCCCATGGCGGTACGACGACCAGGGATGAGCAGCTTGCGCTCCTCGAGACAGGCAGGAAAAGGCTTTTCGGGCAGCGGTGCCTTGCAGAAGAAGCTGACACCACAGCCCCCCAGCCGCTTGGAGAGCAGGCCGGCGTGCTGGCTGGAGTCCACCGGACAATCGGAGAGGATCATGTCTAGCTTGTGCTCGCTCAGTTGCTCCAGCAGCAGCTCGTGGGTCGATTCGAAACAGCGCAGGTGGATGGAGCCGTCGTTGGGGATGACGGAGAGCAGCACCCGGCTGGCTAGGCGCTTGGAGAGTGCATCGGCGATGCCGACGTCAAACAGGATCTGGCTCTCCTTGCGGTAGTTGACGATATCCAGCATCTCGTAGGAGAGGCTGAACATCTTGTCGGCATAGCGAAACACCAGCTGGCCCAGTTCGGTGGCCTCGAGGGAGCGCCCCTTTCGAATCAACAGCTTGCCGCCGAGACGCTGCTCCAGCAGCTTGATCTGACCGGTGACTGTCTGGGGAGTGAGGAAGAGGGCTTCCGCCGCCTGGGTGACGGAGCCCTTCTTCTGAGTCATCCAAAAATAGTAGAGATGGTTGTAATTAAGGTGTGACATCCGATGGGGTTCCCGCGCTGCGCGGGCTCCGGTAGCAGCTGAGTTCAACCGCCAGAATGTCATACATGTCGCTGATCGAGTCAACCTTGTTTGCGCCGAACTGCTCTTGCAGGGTCAGCTTGAGGCGGGCCGGATCCGGCATCCGCTCCCCGCAGTAGCGCTTGTGGGACTTCTTCACTCGTTCGCCGGCCCGGCTGCTCAGGGCCCGCTCGGTGAAGGTTTCACCGAACTGGGCCTTGGCCTGCTTGTCCCCCAGCATGAGGGCGCTGTCCACCACCCCGTTGAGATAGGCCGAGCAACTGGCCGACGCCGCATCCTGCTGGCACTCCGCCAGGCTATTCGCCCAGACTGCCGGGCTCGCCAGCATGACTAACCATCCGAGTCTTCTCATAACCCCTCCGTGCTTTGATTCGCCTCCCGATTGGGCAGCGATATCCGCAGGGCGATAAAACCGATCACGGCCGCCAGGGTGGATCCCACCAGGATCCCGAGGCGTGAGTAGCTGCCGTAGTCGAGTCCGCCATGCTCGAATGCCAGCGATGCGATGAACATCGACATGGTAAAGCCGATGCCACACAGGATGCTGACCGCAAAGATCTGCTTGAAGTTGACGCCGCTCGGCAGCTGGGCGATGCCGAGTTTCACCGACAGCCAGCTGATGGTGAAGATACCGAGGGGTTTGCCGATGAAGAGCCCCAGTATGATGCCCATGGGCACCGGGCTGAGCAGATCCGACAGCTGGATCCCGTCGAGGGAGACCCCGGCGTTGGCAAAGGCAAACAACGGCAGTATCAGGTACGCGCTCCAGGGATGCAGCACATGCTCGAGGTGCTTGAGCGGCGAGGCATAGCGCTTCCCGGAGATAGGGATCATGAAGCCAACGATGACGCCGGCCAGGGTCGCATGGACGCCGGACTTGAGCACCGCAACCCAGAGCACCAGACCCACCAGCATGTAGAGGCCGATCCTGTCCTCACCGCGGCGGTTCATCCACAGCAGAGTGAGGGTCGCCACTATGCCGACCGCCAGTGCGGTCAGCGACAGCTGCTGGGTATAGAAGAGGGCGATGATGATGATGACCCCAAGGTCATCCATGATGGCCAGGGCCAGCAGGAATACCTTGAGGCTGGTCGGTACCCGCTTGCCAAGCAGCGCCATCACCCCGAGGGCGAAGGCGATGTCGGTTGCGGCCGGAATGGCCCAGCCGGCCCGGGTCACTTCGTCTTCGTAGTTGAAGAAGGCATAGATGAGCGCAGGGGCCAGCATGCCACCCACGGCGGCGATGGCCGGGAAGGTGGCCTGCACCCGTGATGAGAGCGCCCCCTCCAGCATCTCACGCTTTACTTCCAGCCCGACCAGCAGGAAGAAGATCGCCATGAAGCCGTCGTTGATCCAGAGCAGCAGCGGCTTGTTGATGTCGAGGGCGGCAATGCGCACCTGTACCTGGGTATTGAGGAAACTCTGATAGTGCTCCGCCAGGGCAGAGTTGGCCAGACCGATGGCCACCAGGGCGGCCAGGATCAGAATTATTCCGGAGGCTGACTCCAGTTTGAGAAATCGCTTGAACACATCGCTCATGGTCTAACTATCCATAAAATTGTACTTTTTCAGTCTAGGGGCCGAGTGAGTTAATGAAAAATCGTTTCTAACTGCCAATAACAACGGAAAAACCGAAGGCAAAATGAATCATGCCTGCTATAAGCACGTTTTATCCCGCCTTCATGAGCCCGCGGAGCATTCTTTTTTTTGCATATTTATTCTTTTTAGGCATGAAAAAGGCGCCCGCAGGCGCCTTTCGAACAGATGGAATAACGTAATGCCGCCATGCGGGAAACCCCGTCGAGAGCCGCTCGCCATCACGGCGGATGCGGGGTCAGATGGCGACAGGGGCCTTGATACCCGGATGGGGATCATAACCCTGGATCTCGAAGTCCTCGAACCTGTAGTCGAAGATGGAGTCCGGCTTGCGCTTGATCACCAGCTGCGGCAAGGGACGCGGCTCGCGGGAGAGCTGCAGCGCCGTTTGCTCCATGTGGTTGGAGTAGAGGTGCACATCGCCACCGGTCCAGACGAAGTCGCCCACGGCCAGATCGCACTGCTGGGCCATCATGTGGGTCAGCAGGGCGTAGCTCGCGATGTTGAACGGCAGGCCGAGGAATACGTCGCAACTGCGCTGATAGAGCTGGCAGGAGAGCTTGCCGTCTGCCACGTAGAACTGGAAGAAGGCGTGACAAGGGGCGAGCGCCATCTTGTCCAGCTCACCCACGTTCCAGGCGGAGACTATGATGCGGCGCGAGTCCGGGTTGTGCTTGATGTCATCCACCGCCTTCTGGATCTGGTCGATGACGGTGCCATCGGCCGTCGGCCAGGAGCGCCACTGGGCACCGTAGACAGGGCCCAGATCGCCGTGCTCGTCGGCCCACTCGTCCCAGATGCTGACGCCGTGCTCTTTCAGGTAGGCGGTGTTGGTGTCGCCATTGAGGAACCAGAGCAGCTCGTGAATGATGGAGCGCAGGTGGCACTTCTTGGTGGTGACCAGCGGGAAGCCTTCCGCCAGATTGAAGCGCATCTGATGACCGAACAGGGAGACTGTCCCCGTGCCGGTGCGATCGGATTTGACGGTGCCTTCATCCAGGATCTTCTGCATCAGGTCGAGATAGGCCCTCATTACTTTGCCTCCTTCGCCGCGTTGCCGAACAACTGCGGACGCTTGTAGGCGACCCAGATCATCAGGGCGCCGATGATGATCATCGGAGTGGAGAGGATCTGGCCCATGCTGATCTCCTGGAAGTAGAGACCGAGCTGGCTGTCAGGCTGGCGTACGAACTCCACCAGGAAGCGGAACAGGCCGTAGAACAGCAGGAACATGCCGGAGATGGCGCCCCGTGGCGGGTTCTTGCGCCAGAACAGGTTCAGGATGATGAAGAGCACCACACCTTCCAGAGCGAACTGGTAGAGCTGGGAGGGGTGACGCGGCTCGGGGCCGGCCTCCGGGAAGATGATGGCCCAGGGCACGTCTGTGACCCGGCCCCACAGCTCGCCGTTCATGAAGTTGCCGATGCGGCCGACACCGAGGCCGAACGGAATGAGCGGCGCCACGAAGTCCGCCACGGTGAAGAAGTGACGCTTGGTCTTGTGGGCAAACCAGATCATGGCGGTGATGACACCGATCAGGCCGCCGTGGAACGACATGCCGCCGGTCCAGATCTTGAACAGGTAGGTGGGATCGGCCAGGAAGAGATCGAAGTTGTAGAACAGCACATAGCCGATACGACCGCCCAGGATCACCCCGAGGAAGCCGTAGAACAGCAGGTCGGAGACCTCGTTGCGAGTCCAGCCACTGTTGGGCGCATCGGCGCGGCGGCCCGCAAGCCACATGGCAAAGGCAAAACCAAACAAATACATGAGACCATACCAGCGTACCGATAGTGGTCCCAAACTGAATGCTACGGGATCAATCTGCGAGAAAACCCAATATCCGTCGTGCTGCATGGCGCGGCCCCAGTCATAAGAAAAGCCGCATTCTCCGATCATTCGTCAGCAGGAACAAGACTGAATATCAATCGGGCAGCTTGGTCTTGTGGCCCGCGCGCAGCAAACCGCCCAGACCGTGCTCTTCCAGGTAGCGGGCAAACAGGCCACGGAGCACGTGGGGATTGTCATGCTTGAGGCCATCGGCCATCAGCGCCTTCAGCTCGCCGAGATCGGACTGACGCAGCACGTACTTGATGCGGGAGATGTTGTGGGTGTTCATGCTGAAACGGCGATAGCCCATGGCCAGCAGCAGCAGCACACCGACCGGATCCCCGGCCAGTTCGCCACAGACCGAGACCGGCTTCTGGTAGCGATGGGAGGCATCGACCAGCAGTTGCAGGGCGCGGATCACCGCGGGATGGAAGGCGTCATAGATGCTGGCGACCCGGGCGTTGTTGCGATCCACCGCCAGCAGATACTGGGTCAGGTCATTGCTGCCCACCGACCAGAAGTCGATGAGGGGGGCCATCTCCGGCAGGATGTAGAGGGCGGAGGGCACCTCTATCATCACCCCCAGGCTGGGGTAGCGGATCACCGCATCGCGGCTCGCCGCCTCTTCCGACACTTCACGCCAGGCCTGATCCAGCAGCCGGCGGGAAGCCTTGATTTCACTGACGCTGCTGATCATCGGCAGCATGATGGCCAGATTGTCCAGCCCTTCGCTGGCGCGCAGCATGGCCTTGAGCTGCACCAGGAACAACTCGGGGTGATCCAGGGTGAGCCGGATCCCCCTCCAGCCAAGGAAGGGATTTTCCTCCACTATGGGGAAATAGGGCAATTGCTTGTCCCCCCCCACGTCCAGGGTGCGCATGCAGACCGGGCGATCCCGATAAGTCTCCAGGATCCCGCGATAGCGCGCCGTCTGCTCCCATTCGGAGGGGAAGCTGTCCTGCAGCATGAAGGGGATCTCGGTACGATAGAGCCCGACCCCGTCCGCCAGATGATTGAGGGAGATCTCGGTGTCGGCGCTGAGGCCGGCGTTGAGCAGCAAGGAGACAGGAGTGCCGTCAGCCGTCTCCGAGGGTTGGTTGTCGACGCTGCGCACCAGGGTATCGAGCGCCCGCTCCTCGCTCAGCAGTTGCCGGTACTCGGTCAGGATCACCTGATTGGGTTCGATGAAGAGATCGCCGCTGTAACCATCGACGACCAGGGTGCGACCACCTATGTCACCCAGGGGCAGATCCACCCCCATGATGGCCGCCACCCCCATGGCGCGGGCCAGGATGGCGGCATGGGAGTTGGTCCCCCCCTTGAGCGAGACCACGCCGCTCAGGAACTCCCGCGGGATCTCGGCGAGTATGGTGGCGGTCACCTCGTCGGCGACCAGCACCACCGGCTCCCCTATGGTGAGCTGCTCGGGTTCGTCCTGCACCAGACGGCTGATGAGCCGCTGGGCTATGTCTTTCACATCGGTGGATCGCTCCCGCAGGTAGGGATCCTTCATCCCCTTGAACTGCTCGATCAGCCGATCGCTGATGATCTTGACCGCGGAGATGGCGGTCCAGTGCTCCTTGCCGACCTTGTTGCGGATGGGCTTGATGTAGCCTGGATCGTTCAGCAGGTGCAGATAGATGTCGAAGATGGCGACCGAATCCTGGCTGTAGCTCTCGCGAAAGCGCAGCGCCAGGCTCTCCAGATCGTGGCGCACCTCTTCCACCGCAAGCTCCAGTCGGGCCAGCTGCTTGCCGTGGTCCTCGTCCTTGCGCGGGGTGATGCTGTTGAGCGCCTTGCGCGGGCGCCACACCCAGGCCTTGGCGATGGCGATGCCACTGGCACCGGCGATGCCGCGCAGCGGCTTGCTCCAGTCGGTCTTCTGCAACCAGCCCTTGGCCTGGGCCTGGGCGATGCGCGCCGCCAGCTGCGCCGCCAGGGTGACCATGAAGGACTCTTCCCCTTCATCGAACAGCCGGCTCTCTTTCTGCTGCACCACCAGAATGCCCACCACCTGGCGCTGGTGCATGATGGGGGCGCCGAGGAAGGAGCGAAACGCCTCTTCCGCGACATCGGGCAGGAACTTGAAACTGGGGTGAGAAGGCGCATCGGCCAGGTTGATCAGCTCTTCCCGCTGACCCACCAGACCGACGATGCCCTGCTCGAACGGCAAGGTGGCCTTGCCCACCGCCGACTCGGCCAGGCCATCGGTGGCCGCCAGTCGATAGCGGCGCATGTCGGGCTCGGCGACATAAACGGAGCAGCAGTCCACCGTCATGGCGAGCCGGGTCTGGCTCACCAATGCCTGCAAGGCCTGTTCGAGGGTGTTGGCCTCGGCCATGCTCTCGACGATGCGTCTGAGTTCCGTCAGCAACTAATTGTGCTCCTTAGCGCGAGCGGTTGCGCCGCCCATCCTTTCGATTAACCTGCACCACCGGCACCGGCATGGCCAGCGGGGCAAACTCCTTCATCACCCGGCGGTAAACTTCCCGCTTGAAGGAGACGACCTGACGAACCGGGTACCAGAAGCTGACCCAACGCCAATCATCAAATTCCGGGTGACCATGACAGCCGAACTGGATCCTGGACTCTCTGCCAGGATCGAGCTGCAACAAAAACCATTTCTGCTTCTGGCCAATACAGACCGGTGAACTGTCCCAGCGAACGAGTCGTTTGGGTAAGCGATACTTCAGCCAGTTGCGACTGGTCGCCAGTATGGTCACATCCTCGGGCTTGAGGCCTATCTCCTCATACAGCTCACGATACATGGCCTGTTCCGGCGATTCACCATCATCAACTCCCCCCTGCGGAAACTGCCAGGAGTGCTGCCCATAGCGCTTAGCCCACAATACTTGCCCGTCACGGTTACAGATCACGATGCCGACATTGGGACGAAATCCGTCGCCATCTATCACGTGATCACCTTATAAAGGCTGAATCTATAAAGAGATTGTTCCACATTCACCCCGTGGCGGCAAACAGGGACTGTCATCTTCCACTCATGAATAACTTGGCATTTCAAGCAAAGTTATAAACAAACCGGAAGAACAAGCTCCGCAAGTTGCCCACCCAGACTGTGCATAAGCCTGTGATCAAGCGGGTATATACAGTAGTTTTATACTATGACTTCAAATCATGCCGTATCATACCCGATTCATATAAAAACAAAATATTCATTTAAATACATACAGTTAATATTTAAAGACTGGATCAAGATCCATGTCTTTTGCGCCCGAGGATCCTCGCCGTCAATTGTGAACAAGTTCGACTGTTCAAAGATCCACCAAGGCTAGTTTATCCACAAGGATGGCGCATTATCTGCACCGATATGGCGAGAAAAATCGGCGTGCTCTCACATTTATTTCTGATGCCGGGCCCTGTATCACCACTTTATGTCAGTTATCCAAGATTTCTGTGGATAACTATGTGCAACAGCCAGGCCAAACCCTTGGACAACTCGCAGCAACCGGGATCCTCCCGTTATCCAGGCTGGAGAAAAAAGTCAAATTCCTTTAAAATCATTGCCATAGATTAAAATTCACAATCCTGCCCCCCCTGTGTATAGCCGGGCAAGGATCGGTTACAAAAACAGCGATCCTCTGTCAGGATCACACTTGTCCACCCCTTCTCGCCAACAGGAGCCCCTCATGCCCGACAACCCACAGTCAGAGCAGGAATTGCTGGCGCGCGCCTACGCCATGGCGGGCTTCACTCTGGCTCAGCTCGCCGCGACGGCCGGCATCCCGGTGCCACGGGATCTCCGGCGGGACAAGGGCTGGATCGGCCAGTTGATCGAGTGGCAGCTGGGCGCCAGCGCGGGTAGCCGACCGGAGCAGGACTTCCCCGATCTCGGCATAGAGCTCAAGACGATCCCGATCGATCCTCAGGGCAAACCGCTGGAAACCACCTTCGTCTGCGTCGCGCCCCTCATCGGGATCAGTGGCCAGCGCTGGGAGGAGTCCAATGTGCGCAACAAGCTGTCGCGGGTACTCTGGATCCCGGTGGAGGGCAGCCGCACCATCCCCGTCGGTGAGCGCCGGGTCGGCATGCCGTTGCTGTGGAGCCCGAACGAAGAAGAAGACAGGTTACTGCGTCAGGATTGGGAGGAGCTGATGGACATGATAGTGCTGGGGGAGGTGGAGCAGATCAGTGCCCGCCACGGCCAGGTCATGCAACTGCGCCCCAAGGCGGCCAACAGCAAGGCACTGACCCGCGCCATCGGCCGCAATGGCCAGCCAATCCAGACACTGCCAAGGGGCTTTTACCTCAAGATTGACTTCACTCACCAGCTGCTTCGGCGTCATTTCGCCCTGCCTGCCTGACGATTGCTATCAACATCCTTGTCATAAAGTGATATAAAAATGAACAGCGCTGCTTTCTTCGCAGTCAGTGACAAGGAGTCGATATGCCGATCAACAAGCAATTTCTCAAGTCCCGCCCCGAGGTCAAGGTGACCTTCGCAGTGGAAAAGGAGGCCGCAGGCGAGGCCGAACAGGTCTTGCTTCTGGGGGAGTTTAGCCAGTGGCAACCCATTGAATTGAAAAGAATGAAGAGCGGGGAGTTCAAGGCGACCCTCAACCTTCCCACCGATGGCCCCAGCCATTTCGAGTATTGCTACCAGCTGGTGCAGCCGGACGGGGAGACCCGTTATGACAACGACTGGGAAGCGGACGACTACGTGCCTGGCCCCTTCGGGCGCGACAACTCTGTGGTGCGGGTCAGTCAGTAGACGACGACCAGAACACTAACACCTCTGACCGATACCCGAATTACAGACACAAAAAAGGCTCGCCATTGGCGAGCCTTTTCACTACCTGTCGAGCTTTTCGCCGACATACCGACACCAATTCGAATCGAATTAGTTGAGCTTCTCTTTGATACGAGCAGCTTTGCCGGACAGGTTGCGCAGGTAGTACAGCTTGGCGCGGCGAACATCACCACGACGCTTCAGTTCTACACTGTGGATCAGCGGAGAGTGAGTCTGGAATACACGCTCAACACCTTCGCCGTTGGAGATCTTGCGAACGGTGAAAGCAGAGTGCAGACCGCGGTTACGCTTGGCAATGACGATGCCTTCGAAAGCCTGCAGACGCTCTTTACCACCTTCTTTAACACGAACTTGAACACGTACGGTGTCGCCCTGGGCAAAAGCCGGGATGTCGGTACGCAGTTGCTCTTGTTCAAGCTGCTGAATAATCTTGCTCATTGTCTTTCCTTACCTAGGATAAACTGAAAACTCTACTTAACGCTGTCACGCACTTCGCGGACATACTCGGCAAGAAGTGATTCTTGCTCGTCAGTCAGAGCTAGGTTGTTAATAAGTTCCGGCCTTCTCTGCCAGGTTCGTCCGAGCGACTGCTTGAGACGCCAGCGCCGAATCACTTCGTGATTGCCGCTTGTCAGCGCCTCGGGCACCGCCAATCCATCCAACAACTCCGGCCGAGTGTAGTGGGGATGATCCAGCAGGCCATCCGTGAAGGAGTCCTGCTCGGCACTGGCCTGATCACCCAAGACCCCGGGGACCAGACGCGAAACCGCATCGATCAGGGTCATGGCAGGCAACTCGCCACCACTTAACACGTAATCCCCGATAGACCACTCTTCGTCGACTTCGGTTTGTATCACGCGTTCATCGATACCTTCGTATCGACCGGCGACCAGAATCAGTGTCTGATTCGTCGCCAACTCGGTTACGCCCGCTTGAGTCAGCTTGCGCCCCTGAGGAGAGAGATAGATGACTTTCGCCCCGTCTCCCGCCGCTTGCTTGGCTGCATGAATCGCATCACGCAGCGGCTGAACCATCATCAGCATCCCAGGCCCACCACCATAAGGACGATCATCGACCGTACGGTGCTTGTCGTGGGTGAAATCCCGAGGGTTCCAGCACTCAATCTGCAGCAGGCCACTCTTGACGGCCCGACCCGTTACCCCGTGCTCGGTAATGGCTCGGAACATTTCCGGGAAGAGGCTGATCACCCCAATCCACATAAGAAACCTCCGGCACCCGTGTTAGCGCGGGAAACTAGAAACCAGGATCCCAATCAACTTCGATTGTTCGAGCAGTCAGATCAATATTCTTGATCACCTGCTCTTCCAGGAACGGGATCAGCCGCTCCTTTGCACCAAAGGCATCTTTTACATTGGCCTCAACCACCAACACATCGTTGGAGCCGGTTTCCATCAATTCGGTCACCTTGCCCAGGTCGTATCCCTTGGTGGTCATCACGGAGCAACCAATCAGGTCACGCCAGTAGAATTCACCTTCAGGCAACGCAGGCAACAGATCGGCGGCTACGCCAATCTCGACATTGGTCAATGCCAGGGCATCCTCGCGAACATCGATACCATCGAGTTTGCAGATCAGACCCTTGTTGTGACGCTTCCAGGCCGAAACCTGAATCTCACGCCACACCCCGTTCTGATTGATCAGCCAGGGGTTGTAATCGAAAATCGCTTCGGCAACATCGGTGAAGGAGTTCACTTTAAGCCAGCCCTTGATGCCGTAGACGGTACCCAGGGTGCCCAGAACTATAGGTTTTTCCACCTTAACTCCTTACCGTTTGGCTGATTAAGCAGCTTTTTTAGCGTCTTTGATCAGCTTGGCAACGCGGTCAGAAACAGCGGCACCAGTAGCAACCCAATGCTCGATACGAGCCAGGTCCAGGTTCAGCTTTTCAGCGTTACCAGCAGCAACCGGGTTGAAGAAACCAACGCGCTCGATGAAGCGACCGTCACGGGCGCAACGGCTGTCAGAAACTACTACCTGGTAGAACGGACGCTTTTTCGCGCCACCACGTTGTAAACGAATGGTTACCATATCGTCCTCATGAACATCTAATGAACAAGGCCTGCAAATACGCAGACCCTAGCTTAAAATAAGCCGCGTAATTCTACTTGGATTCGTAATAATTGCAACCAAGCCTGCTATTTTTTGCGCAGGAGCTGGCATGAAAAAGGCTCACCGAGGTGAGCCTTTTTGCCTGACAAGCAGGAAAATCAGAACGGACCGCGTCCGCCACCACCGAATCCGGGCGGCAGCATGTTCTTCATCTGGCCCATCATCTTGCGCATGCCGCCCTTGCCGGACATCTTCTTCATCATGCGCTGCATCTCGGTGAACTGCTTGAGCAGCTTGTTCACGTCCTGCACCTGCATGCCGGAACCCGCAGCGATGCGGCGCTTGCGGGAGCCCTTGATGAGATCGGGATGAGCACGCTCCTTGGGCGTCATGGAGCTGATGATGGCCTCCATCCGCACTGTGATCTTGTCATCCATCTGATCTTTCACATTATCCGGCAGACCGGACATGCCGGGCAGCTTGTCGAGCATGCCCATCATGCCGCCCATGTTGCGCATCTGGGCCAGCTGCTCGCGGAAATCTTCCAGATCGAAGCCCTTGCCGCTCTTGACCTTGCTGGCCAGCTTGGCGGCTTTCTCCTTGTCGACTGTGCGTTCCACTTCCTCGATAAGCGACAGCACATCGCCCATGCCGAGGATACGGGACGCGAGTCGGTCCGGGTGGAAGGGCTCAAGGGCGTCGGTCTTCTCGCCCATACCGATGAACTTGACCGGCTTGCCGGTGATGTGGCGCACCGACAGGGCGGCACCGCCGCGGGCGTCGCCGTCCGCCTTGGTGAGGATGACGCCGGTGAGCGGCAGCGCTTCGTTGAATGCCTTGGCGGTATTGGCGGCATCCTGACCTGTCATGGCATCCACCACGAACAGGGTCTCGACCGGCTTGATGGTGGCGTGAAGATCCTGGATCTCCGCCATCATCTCGGTGTCCACGTGCAGACGACCGGCGGTATCGACGATCACCACGTCATAGAACTTCTTGCGCGCCTGATCGATGGCGGCGGTGGCGATCGCCACCGGCTTCTGGGTCACATCGCTCGGGAAGAAATCGACAGAGATGTCGTTGGCCAGAGTCTCGAGCTGCTTGATCGCCGCGGGGCGATAGACGTCGGCACTGACGACCAGCACCTTCTTCTTGTGGCGCTCTTTGAGCAGCTTGGCGAGCTTGCCCACAGTAGTGGTCTTACCGGCCCCCTGCAGACCCGCCATCAGTATGATGGCCGGCGGCTGAGCGGCCAGATTGAGCTGCTCGTTCGCCTCCCCCATGACGGAGACCAGCTCGCCATGCACTATCTTGATGAAGGCCTGGCCCGGGCTCAGGGACTTGGCCACTTCCTGGCCGACGGCACGCTCTTTCACGCGGGCAACGAAGTCACGCACCACCGGCAGGGCCACGTCCGCCTCGAGCAGCGCCATGCGCACTTCACGCAAGGTATCCTTGATGTTCTCTTCGGTCAGCCGGCCACGGCCACTGACATTGCGCAGGGTGCGCGAGAGTCGTTCAGTCAAATTCTCAAACATGACGCATTCCGATTCTTGGCGTAACTAGTGGGGCATTATACCCCAGTCAGCACTGTGAGGACGATTACTCACCGCTTGCGGCGGTGACCCGCCATCGAATGAGCGGGTGTAACAAATGGAGGGCATTATACCCCAGTCAACGCCGGAGGACGATTATTCGCCGCACGGGGCCGTCAGTTGCTACTTATATATGGGCAGTTAGCCCCTGGCACAACTGGCGAGCATATCTTGTGCAAGGTATACTGCCCCTCTTATCCATAAAAGCTTGTTCGACAACGACCTGGTTATGATCGTGATCTCTGTTCTGGCCCTGGCGTTTTACCTGCTGGCCATCATCGCCTCTCTGCACCTGCTGCTCAGCGCCAAGCCCGTCGGGCAGGTGTCGCTGTTTGCCTGTGTCGGCCTGGCCCTGACCGCCCATGGTGTGGCGGTGGGAAGCGAGGTGCTGGCCACCCATTCCGGCCAGAATCTCAGCATGTTGAACGTCGCCTCCCTAGTCAGCCTCATCATCAGCTGCTTCATGACCTGCGTCACCCGCCGTTTCAACGGCTGGATCTTGCTGCCCGTGGTCTACAGCTTCTCGGCCTTGCTGCTCGCCGCCAGCGCCCTCATACCGGGTCGCTACATCACTCATCTGGAAGCTCATCCCCAACTGCTGCTGCACATAGGGCTCGCCTTGATGGCCTATTCGGTGCTGATGATCGCCTGCCTCTTTGCGCTCCAGCTTGCCTGTCTGGATCGGCAGCTAAAGTCCAGAAAGATCAGCCATCTGCCAGCCATGCCGCCCCTGATGACGGTAGAGAAGCGGCTGTTCCAGCTCATCTCCGCAGGCCTCTTGCTGCTGACGCTCTCCATCGCCTCGGGTCTGTTCTTCCTGGAAGACATGTTCGCCCAGGGCAAATCCCACAAGGCCATCCTCTCGATCCTGGCCTGGTGCGTCTATGCCTTGCTGCTGTGGGGTCACCACACCCGAGGCTGGCGTGGTCGCAAGGTCATCATGCTGAGCCTCATCGGCAGCGTCATCCTGACCCTGGCCTACTTTGGCAGCCGCTTCGTCAAGGAAGTCTTGCTGAGCTGACGGTTCAGCCACCCCAAAACCATCCCAACAGGAGCCCTTCTTGGACAGTATCTCAACGAGCACATTACTGATTGTTCTCGTTATTTTGATTGTTTTGTCAGCCTTCTTCTCCAGTTCTGAAACCGGTCTGATGTCCCTCAACCGCTACAAGTTGCGGCATCTGGCCCAAACCAAGCACAAGGCGGCCCGTCGGGTCGAAAAGCTGCTGGCCCGACCGGACCGCCTGCTTGGCCTCATCCTGATCGGCAACAACCTGGTCAACATCCTGGCCTCCGCCATCGCCACCATTGTCTGCATCCGGCTGTTCGGGGACATCGGCGTCGCCGTTGCTACCTTCGGCCTCACCCTGGTGGTGCTGGTATTCGGGGAAGTCACTCCCAAGACACTGGCGGCCATGTTTCCCGAACGCATCGCCTACCCCGCCTCCTGGGTCCTCAAGGGGCTGATGGTACCCTTCGCCCCCCTGGTCTGGCTCATCAACAGCATCACCAACCTCTTGCTCAAGCTGCTGCGGCTGGAACATCGCAAGGATGACTCCCTCAACACCGAAGAGCTGCGCACCATAGTCAACGAGGCGGGCAGCCTCATCCCCCAGCGCCATCAGGAGATGCTGATCAGCATTCTGGATCTGGACAAGATGACGGTGGAGAACATCATGGTGCCACGCAGCGAGATCTCTGCCATCGACATCAATGACGACTGGAAGAGCATATTGCGCCAGCTGGCTCACTGCGCCCATACCAAGATCCTGCTCTATCGCGACAATATCGACGACGTTGTCGGATTTTTACACTCTCGTGACGCCCTCAGGCTGGTCGCCAGAGACCAGTTCAGCAAGTCCAGCCTGCTGCGGGAAGTCGATCCCATCTACTTCATTCCACAGGGCACGCCCCTCAACGTGCAACTGGCCAAGTTCCAGCGCAACAAGGAGAGGATCGGGCTGATTGTCGACGAGTATGGCGATATTCAGGGGCTGATCACCCTGGATGACATCCTGGAAGAGATAGTGGGCGACTTCACCACCTCCATGGCCCCGGCGCCAAGCGACGAGATCCACCCCCAGCCGGACGGCTCCTTCCTGGTGGAAGGCTCCGCCAGCATCCGCGAGCTGAACAAGGAGATGCACTGGCACCTGCCCATTGACGGCCCGCGTACCCTCAACGGGGTGATCCTGGAGTACCTGGAGGAGATCCCCCAGCCCAACATCAGCGTCAGGCTGGCGGGTTATCCCATCGAGATCATCGAAGTCGAGAACAACATGGTGAAGATGGCGAGGATCATGCCACATCTCTACCGTAACGAGTCGGGTTACGAGGATTGAAAAAAGGCTGCCGATGGCAGCCTTTTTCGTCTCACTCGTTCTCGTCATCCGGCTCCAGCACCAGGGTCGGGATCAACTCGCCGAACACCTGCTGCAGCTCGTCGCGGTTGGCCAGCAGGTCTTGCAGCGTATAGCCGTCCATCACCGCGAGGAAGGCGTTCATCGCCTCCTTCAAGGCACTCTTGAGCAGACAGACAGAGACGATGTGGCACACCGGCGAGTTGCAGTCGATGCCGTCCAGGTTGCCTTCCAGCGCCCGGATCACCTGGCCTATGTTCACGCTCTCAGGGGAACAGGCCATGCGGATCCCGCCATTCTTGCCACGCTGGGACTGCAGATAACCCAGCTTCACCAGCTGGTTCACCACCTTCACCATGTGATTGCGAGAGACGTCATACAAGGCAGACACCTTGGCCACGCTCGACAATTCCCCCTCCGGCAAGGTGGCCAGATAGAGCAGGGCTCTCAATCCAAAATCGGTATAGCTTGTTAGTCTCATAGTGCCTGTGGCGCATAGCGCAAAGAATTGATGATTGATCCAGATCAATTAAACATTTAGGATGCAACTTATTAAGTGACATTCCAGATGTTCAATTAGAAAGGACCTCCTATGTTAGACCAAGCCACCATCGCCGTCATCAAGAGCACCATTCCTTTGCTCGAATCGGCGGGGCCTGCCCTCACCCAGCACTTCTACCAGCGCATGTTCAACCACAACCCCGAATTGAAGGATGTGTTCAACCTGGCCCATCAGCGCAGTGGCGGTCAGCCCCTGGCTCTGTTCAGTGCCGTGGCGGCCTACGCCAGGAATATCGACAACCTGGGGGCCCTGGCCGGAGCCGTGGAACGCATCGCCCACAAGCACACGGGTTTCCTGATCCAGCCGGAACAATATCACATTGTGGGTAGTCATCTCTTGGCCACGCTCAAAGAAATGGGTGGCAGTGCGGTGACGGACGAGGTGCTGGAAGCCTGGGGCAAGGCCTATGGCGTGCTGGCCGACATCTTCATAGGTCGGGAGGGCCAGCTCTACCGGGAGAAGGCGAGCGAGCTCGGTGGCTGGCAAGGGGCCCGCCCCTTCCTCATCAAGGAGAAGCGCCAGGAGAGCGAGCTTGTCACCTCCTTCATGCTGGTGCCCGTCGACAGCAAGCCCGTGCTGCGCTTCAAGCCGGGGCAATATATCAGCATCAGGCTCAATCACCCGTCGCTGGCGCATCAGGAGATCCGTCAATACTCCCTCTCCGATGCCCCCAATGGCCGCGACTACCGCATCAGCGTCAAGCGCGAACCTCAGGGCCAGGCCTCCAACCTGCTGCATGACAAGCTTCATGTCGGTGACGAGGTGGCGCTGATGCCGCCGGCGGGGGACTTTTTCCTGCAAACCGAGACGACCACCCCGGTGGTGCTGCTCTCCGCCGGTGTGGGCCTGACCCCCATGCTGGGCATGCTCAACCAGTTGCTGGCCGAACAAGCGGGAACTGAAATCCGCTGGTTCCATGCCTGCGAGCATGGCGCCCAGCACGCCTTCAAGGAAGAGATCCAGGCCAAGAGCCGCCAGCACGCCAGCCTGCAGAGCCGGGCCTGGTACAGGGTGCCTGCCGAGCAGGACGTGCAGGGGAAGGACTACGACTTCAGCGGCACCATGGCGCTGGAACAGGTCACGGACCTCATCCCGGCCAACGCCCACTACTACTTCTGCGGTCCCCTGGGCTTCATGAAAGCTGTGAAAGATCAGCTGAGCTGTTTGGGCGTGCCTGCCGACCGGATGCACTACGAGGTATTCGGCCCCCATCAGGATCTCTGATCCCGCCGCCTGCCCGGAGAAATGCACAAGGCCCACGAACGCAGGTTCGTGGGCCTTGTTGTATCCAGTGACCTGGTTTGCCGGGCCTAGTGCATCGCCTTGGCGCGGGCGATGGCATTGGCGGGCATGCGATTGCCGAGCCGGCTCAGCAGGCTAGCGGCTTTCTGGTGGGTCGCCTTGTCGCCGATGACGGCGCCGTGCAGCCAATGATAGGCCTCTTCGTAATCCAGCGGACTGCCCATGCCCTGCAGCAGCATCTCGACCCACTCTATCTGGGCCCGCTGGAAACCAAGACTGGCGGCCTCCCGCATCAGGGTCTCGGCCCGCACCAGATCCTTCTGGACCAGGATGCCTTTCCAGTAATAGCGCCCCAGCTGCTCCAGTGCCGGGGCCAGGCCCTGATTGGCCGCCTCCCACATGTATTGCACGCCGACCTGGGCGTCCGGCTTGATGCAGACGCCCCAGGCCAGCATGTCCCCCCACAGGAACTGATAGGCCGGGATCTTCATCACAGAGGCGCGCGCCTCTATGTCCTGGGTCAGCTGGCACCTGTCCTGCTTCACCCGGGTCAGATGACGTCCCTGCTCTATCCAGTTGAGCAGCTCGTCCTGCCGATAGAGCGGTACCGCCTGCAGCTCTGTGGTGACCAGAGAGCCAGGGTTCACCGCCTTGGGCAGCGGTGCAGCCGCCGGGGCTGATGTCACGGGGGCAGGTGCGGCAACGGTCGACAGCACAGGGGCCGGATCACCAGCAGGCACCGCGGCTGACGGTACAGCTACGGTGGCCGGTAGGGCAGCTGACGCATCCGGCGCTGGTGCGGTCGATGGCAAGGCCGCCGAGGGCACCGGGAAGGAGGCGGTCGCCACCGACTGGGTTGGCGTGGCCGCGGATACCGGCTCGGCCCCCTGCAAGGGGAGGCTGCACAGACCGACGAGGCCGATGAGGGTAGTGGGTTTCATCATAGGGATCTCCTGCTGCCCTCTTTATCGGCAGCCGGGTCCATCTCCTTAGCCCGCCATGCCAAACCTCGGAAATGACAAAGGGGAGCCTAGGCTCCCCTTATGATCGACGCTGCGGCTTATTTGACGAAGTCGACACCCAGCTGGATATCGGCCTTCAGGGTAGCCAGCATGCTGTCCATGGACTCTTGCTCGAAGGCGCCCAGCTTGCCGTAGTCCAGCACGCTCTCGACACCGTTCTTGCCCAGCAGTACCGGCTGCGCGAAGAAGGTGGCGTGCTCGCCATTGCCTTCCACATAGGCGCACTCGATGACGTTGGCTTCGCCCTGCAGACCCTTGATGAGCGACAGGCCGAAGCGGCAGGCTGCCTGACCCATGGAGAGAGTAGCAGAACCGCCACCGGCCTTGGCTTCCACCACTTCGGTACCGGCATTCTGGATGCGCTTGGTCATGGCAGCCGCTTCTTCTGCGGTGAAGCTGGCCCCTTCGATCTGGGACAGCAGCGGCAGAATGGTCACGCCACTGTGGCCACCGATCACGTTGACGCGGATCTTGTCGATGTTCAGGCCCTTGGCCTCGGCCACGAAGGTCTCGCCACGGATGACGTCCAGGGTGGTCACGCCGAACAGGCGACGCTTGTCATAGACACCGGCCTTCTTCAACACTTCGGCGGCGATGGCGACCGTGGTGTTGACCGGGTTGGTGATGATGCCGATCAGTGCCTTGGGGCAGGAGACGGCACACTTCTCCACCAGGTTCTTGACGATACCGGCGTTGATGTTGAACAGATCGGAACGATCCATGCCGGGCTTGCGCGCCACGCCGGCAGAGATCAGCACGACATCGGCGCCGACCAGAGCAGGGCTCGGATCTTCACCGCAGAAACCTTTTACTTTCACGTCAGTCGGGATATGGCTCAGGTCCGCCGCCACGCCCGGAGTGACCGGGGCAATATCATACAGGCTCAATTCGGAACCGGCAGGCAGGCGATTTTTCAACAGCAGAGCAAGGGCTTGGCCGATGCCACCGGCGGCACCCAGAACGGCAACTTTCATGATCAACTCCATGTCTAAGCGTAGGTTTAAGGTTGTTTCTAGTTGGGTTAACGCTGTTTCTTATTGTGCGCCTCACCTTAAAGGATCCCCTGCTAAAAAACAATCTGATAACAGTTGTAATCACAGGTTCTGTGAGCCAGGGAACAAGCGGCGACGAAAGCGGAGAGGAATATGCGATAAATGGGAGGAAAGACACAGATTTCCTGTGTCTCCCTCACCATTAAGAGGTAAATACGACTGCTTCAGGACTGGAATGCCAGTGCTCGCTTCTCGCACCAGCGGAAACCAATTGTTAACAATCCATTCATGGTCAGGTAGAGACCCCCGGCCACGGTGAACACCGCCAGGGTGTCATAGGTCTGGGCGTTGAGACGCTGGGCCAGCCCCATGATGTCCATGATGGTGATGGTGCTGGCGAGGGAGCTGCCCTTGAGCACCAGGATCACCTCGTTGGAGTAGGCGGGCACCAACCGACGGGCGGCGTGACGCGCCTTCATCCACAGGGTCTGGCCGGCCGAGAAACCGAGCGCCCGGCAGGCTTCCACCTCGCCGGCGGGGATGGCATCGAGCGCCCCCTTGAACAGCCGGGTGGAATAAGCCGCGGTATTGAAGCCCAGCGCCAGCACGGCGCAGAACCAGGGCTGCTTGAGCAGCGGCCAGAGCGGCCCTGCCTTGAGCCATTCAAACTGACCCGGCCCGTAGTAGATGAGGAAGATCTGGATGAGCAGAGGCGTGCCGGTGAAGATCAGCACCCACAGCTGCACCAGCTGGGTCGCCACCGGAATGCGGCGCTCCAGCACCCAGGTCATGCCAGCCGCCAGCAGCACGCCGAGCAGCAGGCTGAGCGCGGTGAGCTGCAGGGTGATGGCCAGCCCCCCCAGCAGGGTCATCAGGTAATCCTGCATGATCAGCCTCCGTAACGGCGGGTATAGTTGGCAGCCTGCTTGAGGCCGAACTCGCTCACCAGGCTGATGGCCAAGTAGATAAGGGCCGCAGCGGCATACCAGGTGAAGGGTTCATAGGTGCTGGCCGAAGCCATCTGTGCCTGGCGCATCATCTCGTTCACCCCGATGAGGGAGACCAGGGCAGTGTCTTTCAGCAACACCAGCCACTGGTTGCCGAGGCCCGGCAGGGCGTGGCGCCAAGCCTGGGGCAGCACGATGCGAAAGAAGATGTGGCTCTTGCCAAGGCCCAGCGCCAGCGCCGCCAGCCGCTGCCCGGCGGGCACCGCATTGAGCGCCGCCCGCAGGGTCTGGGTGGCATAGCTGGCGAACAGCAGGGAGAGCGCCAGCACGCCGCAGGCGAAGGGGCTGAACTCCACGTACTCGCCGGTGATGAGGAACAACACCTGGGTCGAGCCGAAGTAGATGAACAGCACCACCAGCAGCTCGGGCAAACCACGAATGAGCGTGGTCAGTGTGGCCACAGGCCACACCAGCCAACTGCGCTTGCTGAGCTCGGCGGCGCTGAACGCCAGCGCAAGCGCCATGCCCCCGACCAGTGATGCCAAGGCCAGCCCCAGGGTCATCCAGGCTGCATCCAACAACAGGCTCAGCATGGCTTACTGCGCGAAGTACTTGTCATAGATCTTCTGATAGGTGCCGTTGGCCTTGATCTCGGCCAGCCCCTTGTTCAGCTGAGTCAGCAGCTCCTGGTTGCCCTTGGCCACAGCGATGCCAAAGCCGGTACCGAAGTACTTGGCGTCGGTCACCGGCGTGCCGATGACAGCGTACTCCTTGTGCTGCTTGAGCCAGTCGGCGGCGACGGCGGTGTCGGCAAACACACCATCGGTACGGCCGTTCATCATGTCGAGGAAGGCGCTCTGGTAGCTGGCGTAGGGCACGGTCAGCAGACCCTTGCTCACCCAGTTGTCCACCAGGTAGGACTGGTGAGAGGTGCCGTTCTGCACGCCGACCGTCTTGTCCGCCAGCTCTTCAGGCCCCTTGAAGGCACCCTTCTTGGCCACGAATACCGCCGAGTTCTCGTAATAGATGTCGGAGAAGTCGACCTGGGCGGCCCGCTCCGGGGTCACGTCCATGGCGGCGATGACGGCGTCATAGCGACGGAACTTGAGGCTGGGGATCAGGCTGTCGAAGGCCTGGTTGTGGAAGCTGCACTCCAGCTTGGCCTGCTCGCAGACGGCGCGAGCCAGATCGATGTCAAAGCCCTGGAATTCGTTCTTGTCATCCAGGTATTCGAACGGCGCATAGGTGGCCTCGGTGGCGAACTTGATCTCCTTGGCCAGCACCGAGGTGCTCAGCAGACCCATGGCAGCAACCAGCAACAGACTCTTTTTCATGACAGCTTCCTTATCGATTCAGTATCAATGCATCAAGAATTCGGCAAACCGGCTGGTTTGCGGAGATTGGAAGATGGCGGCGGTGCCGGATTCGATGATCCGCCCCTTCTCCAGATAAATCACCTGACTGGCCACCTTGCGGGCGAACTCCACCTCGTGGGTCACCACCACCTGGGTGATGCCGGTCTGGCTCAGGGTGCGGATGATCTCCGCCACCTCTTTGGTTATTTCAGGATCGAGCGCCGCGGTCGGTTCATCAAACAGCAGCACCTGGGGATCCATCATCAGGGTACGGGCTATGGCCACCCGCTGCTGCTGACCGCCGGAGAGGCGCGCAGGCCAGGCATCCCGTTTGTCGGCCAGCTGCAACTGGGCCAACAGGTAGGCGCCCTTCTCGATGGCGGCCTCGCGGCTCATGCCCAGCACCTTGACGGGGGCTTCAATCAGGTTCTCCATCACGGTGAGGTGGGGCCACAGATTGTACTGCTGGAACACCATGCCCACCTTGCGGCGCAAGGCCTGGGCCTGACGGTTGAATTCCGCGGCAGAGAGGCTGGACGGGAAAGAAAATTCACTGTCAGCAATGCGCAGCACACCCGCATCCGGGGTGTCCAGCAGGTTCATCATCCGCAGCAGCGAACTCTTGCCCGCACCGCTCGGGCCCAGCAATACCAAGGTCTCGCCGGGTGCGGTCCGGAAGCTGACCTGTTGCAGTACCGGCACCTTGTGCCAGGATTTTTCGATGCCGATTAATTCGATACCCATACAGCCCAATTGAATAAGTTTTCAAAATTTCGTCCTGATTCTAGCGCCAGCATAAGTTGATGCAAGCTATATTTGAATCAATATGCAGAACAAGCGCCGCTTCCTTGCCAAAACAGGCATATGAATGCAAAATAGCAGCGCTGTTCGTATCTGCCGCCTGAGCGTGACAGGCGGTCACCTCCCTCATTCGTGAGTCCAAGATGAAACATAACGACAAGCAAGAAAAACTGGCCAAGGCCTTTAAAGCCTTGCTGAAAGAGGAGCGATTTGGCTCCCAGGCAGAGATAGTCACTGCCCTGCAAGAGATGGGCTTTGAGAACATCAACCAGTCCAAGGTCTCGCGCATGCTGAGCCGCTTCGGCGCCGTTCGCACCCGCAATGCCAAGATGGAGATGGTCTACTGCCTGCCGGTGGAACTGGGTGTGCCCACCACCTCCAGCCCGCTCAAGAACCTGGTACTGGATGTCGACCACAACGGTGCCCTGGTAGTGATCCACACCAGCCCGGGTGCGGCCCAGCTCATCGCCCGCCTGCTCGACTCTCTCGGCAAGGCCGAAGGTATCCTCGGCACCATAGCCGGTGATGACACCATCTTCATCACCCCGACCAGCGACACCGACATCGAAGAGCTCTACCTCTCCGCCCTCGAGCTGTTCGAACAGACCCCCTGATCGGGTCGCGCTCGCGCCACCCGAACGAAAAATCCCGGCCAAGGCCGGGATTTTTGTTTCTGCACGATCGGCAAGTCGTTACTTACCCTGGGCGACCAGAAAATCGATGGAGGGGGCGAAGAAGGCGGCCCCTGTCACCGCCCTGGTGAAGCGCAGCAGGTGATCGAAGTGGCTGCCCTCCCCCTTGTACATGCTGGCCAGCATGGCGTTGAAGTGCTGCGGGGTGCGGCAGCAGGAGATGAAGTAGAGCCCCTGCTCGCGCATGGTGCCCCAGGGCATGCTCTGGCGCAGTATCTCCATGGACTCTCCCTTCGGGGTCTTGAGGTTGACCCGCTTGATGTGGGAGGTCAGCGGCTTGTCGGCCGACTCGTACTCGATGTTGTCTGCCTTGGTACGGCCAATGATGTCTTCCTGCTCCTTCAGGGCCAGCTTCTCCCAGTCGCTCATGGCATGCACCCAGCGCTGGACATGAACATAGGATCCGCCGGCAAACTCGCCCCCCTCCAGCAGCGCCACCTCGGCCCTGTGCTCATCCTGGGGGTTCTCGGTGCCATCGACGAAACCGGTCAGGTCGCGGCAATCCAGATTGCGGAAACCACGCACCTCTTCGGCCAGCTCCACCAGGCCGGCCAGCAGCGCCATCACCCGCTGCCCGGCGTGATGGAGCACGTCGACCCGATCCGCGCGCAACTGCACGAAGAGATCGAACGGGGTATTCGGGGCCTCCTGGCCGTTGGCAGACTGCGCCATGAAGCCACGGAACTGGGGCGGACGGGCGGCAGGGTAGATGGCATCCCAGCCCTCGGCGCCGACGGCGACCAGACCGCTGAAACCGGCGTCGGGGAAATCGGCACTCACCGCATCCCACAGAACCGGCAGCTTGGCCAGACGGGCCGCCAGCTCGGCACCGTCACCGGTGCGATTGAACATCAGATAGAGGGCATGCAGATTCGGCTCTGCGCAGATCCCGGCTTGGGCTTTCATTTCTCTCTCCAAAGACATTGGCTATGGGCGTGGCGCGATTATAAACCGGAACCGGGTCAATTCCTTGATTTCACATCACTATCAGGGCATCTGTTCGAACAGCACCAGGGCATGGGGGGCCACGGTCACCCGCGCCCGCGCCCCTTCGAGAGGCTCCCCTATGCTGGCCTCCAGCACCTGACCGGCGCACTCCACCAGCACCCGGCAGTGATGGCCGAGGAACTGCTGCTCCCGCACCAGCAAGTCGCCGTCAGTGGCGGCCGTCAACACCAGCTGCTGGGGTCTTAGCATCAGCTGCAGCCGCTCTCCCGGGGCGCGACCGTGCGCTTCATGGCCACAGATGACCCCGAGCGCTGTCTGCACGCAGTGGCTGTCCACCACCTCGGCCGCCAGATAGTTGACCCCGCCGAGAAACTCCGCCACGAAGCGGTTCTCGGGGCGGCGATAGAGCTGCTCCGGCTGGCCCACCTGCTCGATATGACCGGCCCGGAACAGCGCCAGCCGATCGGCGAAGGCGAACGCCTCCTCCTTGCTGTGGCTGACGAAGATGGCGCCGATTCCCTGACGCTTGAGCAGGGCGCGGATCTCGAGGATCAGCTTCATCCTCACCTGGGTGTCGATGTTGGAGAAGGGCTCGTCCAGCAGCATCAACTTGGGCTTGCAGACCAAAGCGCGAGCGATGGCAACCCGCTGCTGCTGGCCACCGGAGAGCTGATGGGGATAGCGATCCCCCAGCCCCTGCAGGTTGACCAGGGTCAGCGCCTCGTCGATCTGCTGCTGGCGGCTGTCGCGAGGCACCCGGGTCAGCCCGAAGCCGATGTTCTCGGCCACCGTCAGATGGGGGAAGAGGGCGTAATCCTGAAAGATCATGCCGATGTGGCGACGCTCAGGCGAGACCGTCACGCCGGGCCCATCCAGCAGGGTATCCCCCAGACGAATGCTGCCCTCCGCCAACGGCAGCAGGCCGGCGACCGCCTTGAGCAGCGTGGTCTTGCCACAGCCACTCGCACCCAGCAGGCAGACGATCTCGTTGTCGGCCACCGTCAGGGAGAGCTGTTCCAGCACGTTCTGGCCGTTGTAACGGCAGCTTACCTTCTCTACTTGCAAGCAAGACACGACTCGGTTCCTCTCGTGTTAAATTCAGCGCAGCCACTCGCTACCAAGCTCAGGCAGACGATCTCGTTGTCGGCCACCGTCAGGGAGAGCTGCTCCAGCACGTTCTGACCGTTGTAACGGCAGCTTACCTTCTCTACTTGCAAGCAAGACAAGACAGACTTCCTCTCGTTTCTGGCGGTGCGCTGCCTTTCGGTCAAGCACACCGCATGCAATTTCATTGGCCGACGTGGCGACTCAATGCCCCGGGCTGTCCAGGCTGCGGTTGACCCAGATAAGCGGCACCAGCCCCACCAGCACTATGACGATGGCGCCGAGTGCCCCCCGCTCCAGCATCTCGTCCGAGACGAACTGGTAGACGTGGGTGGCCAGGGTCTCGAAGTTGAACGGCCGCAGCAGCAAAGCCGCGGGCAGCTCCTTCATGGATTCGATGAACACCAGCATGGCACCGGCAAAGAGGCCGCGTCGCACCAGGGGCAGATGCACCCGGCGCAGCATGCCCCCCGTCCCCTGCCCCAGGGAGCGGGCCGCCATGTCGAGGCTAGGGGAGACCTTGCCCATACTGCTCTCCACCGAGCCGATGGCGATGGCCACGAAGCGCACCAGGTAGCCAAATACGATGGCGGTGAGGGTGCCGGTCAGCAGCAGGCCGGGCCCCTGCATCCCGAGCCACTCGGCCAGATCGTTGAGACCAAAATCCAGCGCCGTCAGCGGCACCAGCACCCCGATGGCCAGCACTGTGCCCGGCATGGCATAGCCGGTGGCGGCGATGCGCAGGGGCAGCAGGCTGCGGGTGCCGCCATCGAGGCGGCGGAAGAAGCCGAGCAACAGGGCTATGGCCATGGCGAGCAGGGCAGTCAGTGCCGAGATGAGCAGACTGTTGCCAGCGAAACGCACGAATTCCGGCGTCCACGACAACTCGAAGTAGCGCACCCCGTAGTCCAGCAGTATGACGAACGGCAGGCCGAAACCGGCCAGCACCAGCCCCCAGCACCAGAGCCCGGCCAGCAGACGGCTGGCCCCCTTGAGGGGGTAGCGCAGGGGCTGCTCATGGCCCATCGATTTCTGGAACACCTGCTGGCGCTGGCGGGAGCGGCGCTCCAGGGCGATGAGCAGCACCACAGCCAGCAACATCAGGCAGGAGAGCCGTGCGGCTGTGGCCAGGCTGCCATAGCCGAGCCAGGTGTCGTAAATGGCCGTCGTCAGGGTGTTGATGGCAAAGAAGTGGACGGTGGCGAAGTCCGCCAGTGTCTCCATCGCCACCAGCGACGCCCCCACCATGATGGCAGGACGGGCCAGGGGCAGGCTGAGGCGACGAAAGCTCTGCCAGGGGGTGCAACCGAGCAATCGGCTGGAGTGGATCAGGCTGACCGACTGCTCCAGGAAGGAGGCGCGCGCCAGCAGATAGACATAGGGGAAGAGCACCAGCGCCAGCACCCAGGCGGCACCGCCGAGGGAGCGGATGGCCGGGAACCAGTAATCGGCCGGGCTTTGCCAGTCAAACAGGGATCTCAGCCCCGCCTGCAGCGGGCCCGAGTAGTCAAGCAGGTCGGTATAGACGTAAGCCACTATGTAGGAGGGCATGGCCATGGGCAGCATCAGCGCCCACTGCAGGACGCGGCGCCCCGGCACCTGGCACATGGCGACCAGCCAGGCGGTGGGCACCCCGAACAGCAGGCTGAGCAGCACTACCCCCAGCACCAGCCCTGAGGTGTTGCCAAGGTAATCGAGCAGTACCGTATCGGCGAGGTGGCGAAACAGGTCTCCGTCTGCCGAGAAGGCAGAGAAGATGAGGGCAAGCACCGGTAAACCCAGCAGCAGGGCGGTGGCCCAGCTGCCGGCAATCCATCCAAAATTTTTCATGAGACCACAGCGATTGATGGGGCCTTAGGCCCCATCTGATTACAAGTCGAATTTCACTTCATCCAGCAGCTGCAAGGCGTCCTTGCGGTGCTTGGCATAGTCGCTGACCGGCATGGGGTCAGACTTGAAACTACCCCAGGACTTGACCATGGCGGAAGGCTCGACCCCGGCCTTGACCGGATACTCGGCATTCACGTCCGCATACATATGCTGGGCGGTATCGCCAGAGAGGAACTCCATCAGCTTCTGGGCGGCTTCCTTGTTCTTGGCGTACTTGGTCATGGCCACGCCGCTCACGTTGACGTGGGCACCGCGATCAGCCTGGTTCGGGAAGTTGATGTAAACCGCCTCGGCCCAGGATTTCTGCGCCGGATCTTTCAGCATGGCGCCCAGGTAGTAGCTGTTGCCGAGGGAGACATCACAGATACCGTCCTTGATCGCCTTGACCTGATCCCGGTCGTTGCCTTGCGGCTTGCGCGCCAGGTTGGCCTTGACCCCTTCCAGCCAGGTCTTGGTGTCCGCCATGCCGTGATGGGCAATCATGGACGAAACCAGCGCCACATTGTACTCGTGCTTGCCGCTGCGGGTACAAATTTTTCCTTTAAATTCAGGCTTGACCAGATCTTCGTAGCGGATGGTGTCGAGCTTGCCGAGCCGATCCTTGCTGGAGTAGATGGCGCGCACCCGGGTGGTCAGGGCGAACCACTTGTTGTCCGGATCGCGATAGATGGAGGGGATGTTCTCCTGCAGCGTCTTGCTGTCCACCGGCTGCACCAGATCCTTGTCCACCAGATCGGTCAGACGGCTGATGTCGACGGTCAGCATCAGATCCGCCGGGGAGAGCTTGCCTTCGCGCTCCAGGCGCTCGTTCAGCCCCTCTTTGGCAAACACCACATTGACCTTGATCCCGGTCTCTTTCTCGAACTGCTGGATGATGGGCTTGATCAGCTCATCCTGCCGATTGGAGTAGACATTCACTTCAGCGGCGGCAAAGGCCGACTGGGCGATCAGCGAGGAGAACACCAGCGCCAACATCTTCATTTTCATCATCCATTCCTTGTCTGTGCATAAAGTGATAACTATTTTCGTTTGCATTCTGCATGAATCGGGATGAGAGGATCAAGGCGGTTTGCAGAGGTAAGGCCACATATTTAATCGTCGCCAAAACAAAAAGACCGGATGGAATCCCACCCAGTCTCTCCATGACCACGCATTCTCTTTTGCTATCGGCCCGGCAGGGCCTGAGCGCTCAACCCGGTCGGCTCAGTGGCCGGGGCCCTGGCGCAGCATCACAGCGCCTCGTCGTCGCTCTCGCCGGTACGGATGCGCACTGCCTGCAGCAGGTCATAGACGAAAATCTTGCCGTCCCCTATCTTGCCGGTATAAGCCGCCTTGCAGATGGCCTCGATCACCCCTTCCACGTTCTCGTCGGCGGTGGCGATCTCCAGCTTTACCTTCGGCAGGAAGTCGACCTGGTACTCGGCCCCCCGGTATAATTCGGTGTGCCCCTTCTGGCGACCGAAACCCTTGACCTCGGACACGGTCAGGCCCTCGACGCCCAGGTTGGCGATGGCCTCGCGCACGTCGTCCAACTTGAAAGGTTTGATAATCGCAGTAATCAGCTTCATCTGGTTGCTCCCAATCCATGGTATGTCACGAATGGGTCATCAATTCTTGTGCCAAGTATTTTTATTGTTTATTTTCATAAAGATAGCCATTAACCCTTGAGCCGTTTCGGCCCAGGATCACCAAGGAAGCGCATCTCGCCCCATAATGAGGCACCAAGCTGCACCAGACTCCCTTGATGCACCAAATGAGAGCATCACCCCATGTTAGTCATCTCCAACAGCGTGATCATTCCCTGGCATGAGCTGCAGTTTCAGACCATGCGCGCCCAGGGTGCCGGGGGCCAGCACGTCAACAAGACGGACTCCGCCATCTGGCTGCGCTTCGATTACCGCGACTCCCCCAGCCTGCCGGATCTCTACAAGGAGGGGCTGGAGAAGCTGAGCGACAGCCGGGTCCACGATGGCTTCATCCAGATCAGGGTCGAGACCCACCGCAGCCAGGACATGAACCGCAAGGAGGCCATGAGCCGCCTGACCGAGCTGCTGAAAAAGGCCGCCTGGCGCCCCAAGGCCCGCCATGCCACCAAGCCGACCCGAAGCTCCCAGCGCAAGCGGGTCGACGCCAAGAAGCGCAAGGGCGAGATCAAGTCGGCCCGTGGCAAGCCCGGGATGGAGTGAGCCGTTCAGGCCGAGGAAAAGAGACTCATGAGATACAGCTTTTGTGACAGCGCCCAGGGCCCCCTGCTGGTCGCCATCGACCAGGATGGCCTGCGCTTCGTGGAGTTCGTGCGAGGGGAACAGCCGGTGACCCCCATGGCGCAGTGGCAGCGGGACGATGCGGCCCTGGCCCCCTACCTAGAGCAGTTCGAGGCCTATTTTGCTGGCCGGCTGCGGCGCTTCACGCTGCCGCTCGCCGCCAGAGGCACCCCCTTCCAGCAGTCGGTGTGGCGCGCCCTGTGCGACATCCCCTACGGCGAGACCGTCAGCTATCTCGAGATAGCCCAGGCCATCGGCAACCCCAAGGCGGTGCGGGCCGTCGGGGCGGCCAACGGCCGCAACCCGCTCAGCATCATAGTGCCCTGCCACCGAGTGATAGGCAGCAGCGGCGCGCTGACGGGGTACGCCGGCGGCATTCCCATCAAGCGCTGGCTGCTGGCATTGGAGCAACAGACTGTCGACCACTTCACGCTGACCCCCTGACCCTTGGTTAGCCGGCGGCATCCCGTTCACAACGCTGGTTGCTGGCATTGGAGCAACAGACTGTCGACCACTTCACGCTGACTCCCTGACCCCTGGTTAGCCAGCGACATCCCGTTCACAACACTGGTTGCTGGCGCTGGAACAATAGACTGTCGACAACGTAGCGCTGACCCCCTGATTAGCCGGCGGCATCCCGTTCACAACACTGGTTGCTGGCGCTGGAACAATAGACTGTCGACAACGTAGCGCTGACCCCCTGATTAGCCGGCGGCATCCCGTTCACAACACTGGTTGCTGGCGCTGGAACAATAGACTGTCGACAACGTAGCGCTGACCCCCTGATTAGCCGGCGGCATCCCGTTCACAACACTGGTTGCTGGCACTGGAGCAAGGGAGCAGAGGCTTCGAGCTGACGCTACCGGGCGTTTAGCAAAATGAACATAGTATGAAGAATCGCCTCAGAAGGGCTTCAGACTGGGAAAGGCATGATGTACTCACACTTGGATGGCACGGCTCATCCCTCATTCAAGTGGCACCCATGTGACGCTTCCAATCTGTCTTTTCCCCGCGCCTCCTCTGAGGCGCTTTTTTTTGCCCGACAACAGCCACAAGAAAGCCCGCCGAAGCGGGCTTTGATCTGAAGGCGCTAGCCTCGAGGCCACTCAGAGGGCGAGGAACAGACCCGCGAGCGAAGCGCTCATCAGGTTTGCCAGCACCCCCGCCAGGATGGCGCGCATGCCGTAACGGGCGATGAAGGACTTGCGCTCCGGCACCATGGCCCCCAGGCCGCCGATGAGGATCGCCATGGAGGAGATGTTGGCGAAACCGCACAGGGCGAAGGTGACTATGGCCTTGCTCGACTCGTCCAGCGTCTGATCCTGCACCAGGGCGATGAAGGCGACGAACTCGTTGATGACGATCTTGGTGCCGATAAGCGCCCCGGCCGCCTGGGCCTGATCCCAGGGCACGCCGATCAGCCAGGAGACGGGGGCGAACAGCCAGCCCAGGATGATCTGGAAGCTCAGATCCAGCCCCACCAGATCACCGGCCCAGCCCAGCAGACCGTTGAGCATGGCAATCACGCCGACGAAGGCCAGCAGGGTCGCCCCCACCGCCACAGCGATATTGAGGCCGGACATGGCGCCATCGGCCGCCGCTTCGATCACGTTGGTGGCGCGGGGGATCTCCACATCCTGATGGTGATCCACCTCATCGGCACCGGGCGGCACCAGGATCTTGGCCATGGCCAGGCCGGCAGGCGCCGACATGAAGGCGGCGGCGATCAGATATTTCAGCTCGACCCCTATGCTGGCATAGCCCACCAGGGTGCCACCGGCCACTGAGGCGAGACCGCAGCTCATCACCGCGAAGAACTGGGAATCAGACATCTTGGAGAGGTAGGGTTTGACCACCAGGGGCGCCTCCACCATGCCGACGAAGATGTTGGCGGTGGCGGAGAGACTCTCGGCACGGCCGGTGCCCAGCAGCTTCTGCAGGCCGCCTCCCAGCAGGGCGATGACCCGCGGCATGATGCCGATGTGGTAGAGGATGGCGATCACCGCGGAGAAGAAGATGATGACCGGCAGCACGTTGAACGCGAAGATGAAGCCCAGCTTGAACTTGGCCAGGTCGCCGAACAGGAAGGCGATCCCCTCCTGGCCGTAGCCGATCACGCTGCTGACGCTCTCGCTGACGCCGTTGAGCACGCTCTGACCGGCAGGCAGCCAGAGCACCAGGGCGGCGAAGAGGACTTGCAGACAGAGGGCGAGACCCACTGTTCTCAACGGGATACGACGACGATTATCAGAACAGAGTGCGGCTAGTGCCAGGATACTCAAGATGCCGAGCAGGGCGATCATAGGGATTCCATCTAGTGGGACTGAAGATGGGCGCGGATTCTGCTCCCCTACCCCCATCACTGCAAGCCCACCTGGTTACAACCCTGTTAGCAAAAACGTTTGCACGATATCGGTTGCGCCAACTGGCTGATTTGGCTCGTGTTTGGTATCAGGCGAAAGTCAGTGTTCTTGTATGGAAACGATTATTCCTCCACACCGGACAATCTGCCCCCAAGCCAGGGGGCCAGCCGCTGTGCCCAATAGGGTTCGGGGCCGAAGCTCTCCTTGAGGAAGTCGATGAAGAGGCGGATCTTGGGATCCAGGTGCTCACGCCTGGCGTAGACGGCGTGCACCGCCATCTTCTGGTTCGGGCGCCACTGGGGCAGCAGGGGAATGAGCTGACCGGATTGCAGCTCCTTGTCCAGCAGGTAGTTGGCAACATAGGCGATGCCGAGCCCGGCCAGGGCGGCATCCCGCACCGCCTCCGCCAGATCCACCCTGTAGTTGCCGGCCACCTGCACCGTCTGGCGCTCCTTGCCCTGGCGAAACGACCACTCGTGGTAGCGCCGCTCCCGGCTCTGGTAGGTGATGCAGTTGTGCCTGGCCAGATCCCTGGGGTGCAGCGGGGTGCCGTGGCTCAGCAGATAGTCCGGCGAGGCCACCAGCACGAAGCCGATGTCCGCCAGCCGCTGCCCCACCAGCCCCTCGGGCTTGTCCTCGTAGGTGGTGATCCAGAGATCCAGCCCCTCATCCACCAGGTTGGTTCTGTGATCGAACAGGGAGACTTCCAGCTCCAGATCGGGGTAGCGCGCCTGGAATGCCTTGAGCCGCGGGATCACGTGCAAGCGGCCGAAAGACTGGCCCACCCCCAGGTGCAGCACGCCGCTCACCTTGCCGCGTCGCTCCGCCACCATGGAGTCCGCCTCCAGGGCCACCGCCACTAGGGCGCGGCAGTGACGGGCATACTCCTGACCGAGTTCGGTCAGGGAGAAGCGGCGGGTGGTGCGTTGCACCAGTTGGGCCCCGAGCTCGGTCTCAAGCTGGGCCAGCTGCTTGCTGATGTGGGACTTGGATACCCCGAGCCGCCGCGCGGCGGCAGAGATGCCTTGCTCGCGGACCAGGGCATCGAAGATCACCATTTGGGGAAGACGTTGCAGCACGGAATAACCAGAGTGAGTGGCGGGCCCCCATTATTCCAGAGCCGCCCGCCAGGGGGTAGGGTCAGCGTCCCAGCGCCTGGATCAGCTGCTCCTTGAGGGGATCATCGGCCGGATTCTGATTGGCGCCATAGCTGGCAATCAACTTGCCATCGCGGCCCACCAGGTATTTGTGGAAGTTCCAGTTGGGCGCATCCCCATCGGCGGCGGCCGCCAGCCCCTTGAACAGGGGCACCGCATCGGCGCCACGCACCGAGACCCGGTTGAACATGGGGAAGGTCACACCGTAATCCCGGCGGCACACCTCGGCGGTCTTGTTCTCATTGCCCGCCTCCTGCCAGAAGTCGTTGGAGGGGAACCCCAGCACCATCAAGCCCTTGTCCTTGTAGCTCTGATAGAGCGCCTCCAGATCCCGGAACTGGCCGCTGTAACCACAATAAGAAGCTGTATTGACCACCAGCACCACCTTGCCCTCGGTCAGCTGGCAGAGGTTGTGACGCTGGGTGTTGTTGAGCTCCCGCATCTCCACATTGAAGTAGTCGGGACAGGCGGCAGATGCCGCGCCAGATCCGAGCAACAGCAGCAGGGTGAACCATTTCATTGACGTGACTCCTCGGGTTTTCTCCATCATACGCGAGATCCCCGAACAAGGTTCAGGGATCAGTGCAGCGGGATCCCGGTCAACCAGCCGTGGCCCCAGAAGATGAGCAGGGCCGTGAGCGCCAGACCGGCGCCCACGCTGATCCCCGTCCCCTGCCAGGTGGCCGCTGGTCTCGGCTTGGTGCGCCAGTCCCGCACCGATATCCAGACGATGCTGACCAGCGCCCAGGCGCCCAAGCCCCCAAACAGCACCAGGGAGCGTGCCTCGCTGTTGACCGCCAGATGGGCGCAGGCCCAGAGCAGGGTGCCGAGCAGTTGGGGGTGTACCAGCCAACGGCGCAGGTGGTTGGCCCCCTGGCCGGCGCACAGCAGGATCAGCGCAACCGGCATAACCGCCATCACCAGCATGGGCCCCCAGGCGGGCGGGAAGTAGAGCGGCATAGGGCTGGCGCTGCGCCAGCCGGCGAGGATGCAGCCGATGGCGACGAACACCAGCAGCGAGAAGAGTCCCTTGTAACGGTTCTCCCCCAGCCGATCGCACATTCGGGCACGGTGCGCTGCGGCGAAGCAGGGATAGAGATGGATCAGGGTAAATAGCAGTACCCCCAGGGTCAGCAAGATCATGGGTTGCTCCTTGTACTATGGGGGATCACTATGCCGCAAAGGCCACTGGCAGAATACAAAAACCATATAAAAGACAGCAGGATAATAAAAAAGCCGATCCTGGGATCGGCAAGGTGCGTCAGAGGGTCCGCCCTCAGGCGAGCAACCACATCCGCTACACGGGGCTGGGTGTGGCCGGTGACGGGCACCGGCCAGAAGAGGGTTAACGACGCAGCAGATAGAGGGCGGCGACGTTGCGGGCCGTGAGCTGCAGGTTGGTGGTGGCGGTTGCGATCGCCTCCGGCAGGGACATGGCCCGGTTGACCACGGCGAACACGGCGTCGATGCCATGGTCATGGACCACGCCGCAATCGTCGGTGAGGCAGCCGGCGATGCCGATCACCGGTTTGCCAAACTGCTTGGCGCAGCGTGCGACACCGATTGGCGTCTTGCCGTGGATGGTCTGGCTGTCGATGCGCCCTTCCCCTGTGATGACGAGATCCGCGTCGGCTACTTCATCGGCCAGCTTCAAGGCTTCGATCACTATCTGGATGCCGGGCTTGAGCTCGGCCCCGAGCAGGCCGACCAGGGCAGCGCCCATGCCACCAGCGGCGCCCGCCCCCGGCAGTTCCTTCACCTGCTTGCCGAGGGCCTGCTCGATGCAGTCGGCGTAGTGGGCCAGATTGGCGTCCAGCTGGGCCACCATCTCGGGGGTCGCCCCCTTCTGCGGGCCGAACACGGCGGAGGCACCTTTCGGGCCGCACAGCGGGTTGTTCACATCGCAGGCCACCTCGATGACCAGCTCGCTCAGGCGGGGGTCCAGCCCGCTCAGGTCTATGGTGGCAAGCTCGGCGAGACCAGCACCGCCCAGGGCTATGGGGGTGCCATCTTCTTTCAAGAGCTTGCCGCCGAGCGCCTGGATCATGCCGGCACCACCGTCGTTGGTGGCACTGCCACCGATGCCGAGGATGAGGTGAGTGACCCCCATCTCCAGCGCGGCCAGGATCAGCTCGCCAGTGCCGAAGCTGGAGGTGAGCAGCGGATTGCGCTGCTCCGGTGCCACCAGATGGATACCGGAGGCCGCCGCCATCTCGATGACGGCACGCTTGCCATCACCCAGCAGGCCGACGAAACCCTGCACCTTGTTGCCAAGGGGCGCGGTCACCTCGACCGGCAGTATGTGACCACCTGTGGCATCCACCAGGGACTGCACAGTGCCCTCGCCGCCATCGGCCATGGGCAATTTGACATAGGTGGCATCCGGCAGCACCAGCTTGAAACCGGCCTCGATGGCATCGGCCACCGCCATGGCGCTCAGACTCTCCTTGAATGAATCGGGGGCAATAACAATTTTCATATCAATTCCTTAGGCGAGGCCAAACACGCCAAACATCAGGGTGGAGACAGTTGCAATGGTCAGACCGACCGCAGTTTCGTACGGGATAAGCTTGAGGCGCTCACCCACACCCATGTGGACGCTGCCACCGGTGGCGTGGAAGAAGGAGCCGTGGGGCATATGGTCAAATACGGTGGCACCGGCATGGATCATGGCGGCCCCCGCCAGACTGCTGATACCCAGCTCGATCAGGGTGGAGCTGAACACGTTGGAGGCCACCACAGTACCGGCCGTGGTCGAGGCGGTCGCCAGCGACATCAGGGCACCTGAGATGGGGGCCAGCAGGTAGGAGGGCAAGCCGGAGGCGGTCAGGCCGCTGATCAGCACATCCTTCAGACCCGAGTTGGCTATGATGCCCGCCAGGGTACCGGTCCCTAGCAGCATGATGGCCACCGGCGCCATGCGGGCCAGACCCGAGACGGCAAACTGATTCACCTTGCTGAACTTGCCCATCATCAGGGCGCCGACCAGGCCGCCGAGGGGCAGGGCGATGAGGGGATCCACGACTATACCGGCCACCGGGCGCAGGGCCAGCAGCAGTATGGCGACCAGGGGGGCGCTGATGGCGGCGAAGAAGCCGGGCAGCTTGCCACCGTCAAAGTTCACCACCTCGTCGGCCGCGACCTTGCTGCCCCGCTTGTTGAGGCGCTTGGCCAGCCAGTAGGCCATCACCAGACCGAACAGGCCCGGGATGATGCCGGCCGCCATCACTGAGGTGAGGGGCAGATGGAAGGCGTCGGACGCGGCTATGGCATTCGGGTTGGGGGACATGACGTTGCCCGCCTTGCCGCCCCCTATCATGGCCAGCAGTATGGCGGCCTTGGAGAGATCGGCGCGACGGGCGATGGCGAGCGCTATGGGGGCGACAGTGATGACGGCCACGTCCACGAAGACGCCGACCGCGGTCAGGATCAGGGTGGCCAGCGCCAGGGCCAGCAGGGCACGGGTCTCGCCGAGCTTGCGAACTATGGTCTCGGCTATGGTGGTGGCGGCACCCGATTCGATCAAGACGCCTGCCAGCACACCGGCCGCCAGGATCCGCATCACGGCCGTGGTGATCCCCTGGGCGCCGCCGATCATCAGGGCGACGGTCTGGGTCAGGTCGGCGCCGCCGATCAGGCCACCGGCCAGGGCACCGACTATCATGCCGTAGGCGGGCGGCACCTTCTTCAGAATGAGGAAGATGGCGATGGAGAGCGCAGCGAGAGCACCGAGCGCGGATACAGGGATCATGACGGGCACCTTGAGTGGAAGTAAGTGGTGGCCATTATGGTGATCCCCGCCCGGAATGCTTTGGCTGAAAAGCCAAAGCTTGTGCTTCAGGAGCCTTCTATTTTGTTCACATGAACAAATCAGCCGTCGAGATTGAGCCCGAGATAGAGCAGGAACTTGTCATCTAACTTGTTGAAACTTAAGCCGGTTATCTGCTCTATCCGGGTCAGTCGATAACGCAGGGTATTGGGGTGGATGAAGAGCGTTTCGGCACAGGGATGCAGATCACAATCCTGCAAGAAATATTGGCGCAGTGTCTTTTGCAGCGTTCCCTTTGCATCCTCCTTTGCCAGCTTTAGCAGGGGGGCCCGCAGCTGATCCGCCTGCCAGGAGTCCGCCAGGCTCCCGAGCAGCACCGGCAGGCGGTAATCCTCGAAGAAGTAGACCTGCTTGCGCGGTGCCTGGCTCATGCCGCGGCGCAGGGTGTCGCGGGCGGTCTGGTAGGAGCGCGCCAACCCGCCCGTCCCGGCGAAGTAATCACCCACCCCGATGCGCACCTTGAAATGGGGAATGCGGGCCAGCAGCAGCTTGATGCGGCTGCGCTCCTGCGCCGATTGCCAGACGCCGTCGCTGAGCTGGGCCGGCTTGAGCACCACTATCTCGTCCAGGCCGTTGATGGCCACCAGGTTGTCCCGCTCCGGATTTTCCAGCAAGTGCACAAGCTCCCGCAGCCGGGCGGGATCCGCCTCCTCCAGCGCCAGCACGGCGACGACGCGAGGCTGAGCCAGATCGAGATCGAGGAAGCGGGCCGCCTGCTGCAACTGATCGGCCCGCCCCTCGCCGCGGATGAGCTGCAGCACCAGCTCCTCCTTGTGGCGCTTGTCCCACTGCAACTGCTCGGTGAGCGCCGCCTGCTCCAGAATGAGCTCGGCTGTCATCCTCACCAGCTCGGCGTAAGCACGCACTTCCTCCGGATCCCCCGAGATGCCGATGACCCCGAGCAACTCCCCCTGATAGGCGATGGGCAGGTTGATGCCGGGCCTCACCCCCTTGAGCTGCTGGGCGGTCGCTTCGCTTATCTCCACCACCCGATTCTCGGTCAGCGCCAGCACGGCCCCCTCGTGACGTTGATGGAGCCGCTCCGGGTTGCCGGAGGCGATGATAAGGCCGCGCTCGTCCATCACGTTCACCGAGAACGACAGTATCTTCATCGCCCGGCTCACTATTTGACGGGCGAGGGTGTCATTGAGCTGCATTGCCTCTCCATACCATTCGTTGACAGGGCCCCCGGGTGGCCTGGATCAGGGGGACAGACCCGTTAAAGATCCCACATCATCAAGACAAGCGCGGGGGGGATCGCTAGAATAGGCCACTTTACGCTATCTGTGCCCCACCCTGGATCATGGATCCGGCGTCACGCCGCTCCGTGTTGTGGTGGCTCCACCCTTCCGATAGGGACTCCGCTATGGACTATGAATTTCGCCGCGACCCGTTCGGTGGCTATCGCGCCCGGTTCTCCATGGGCCATGAGGCCATAGGTCAGTGGCTGATCGATGAAGTTGGCAAGGATGAGGAGACCCTCGACGAGCTCTTCTCCATCATCGACCAGCTCTCCAATCGAACCCGCACGGAGTACAGGCGTCACGGCGGTGACTATTCGCTGCTGCTCACCCCTGAGGAGGCCGAGGTGAAAGCCAACGTCCTCAATATCGAGCTGGATGAGGATCTCGACGATCTCGCCTACTACGATGATGAGCAGCTGGCCATGTGCGGACTGGAAGACTTTGCCCAGGTGCTCGGCTCCTGGCGCGCCTTTATCCGCAACGAGGATATGGGCTGAATACCCACATTTCGGGCGAGCATGCCCCTTGCAACCCAACAGGATTGACTATGTCCATTTACGATTTTGATGACGAACTGCCGGAAGACGAAGAACAGGAATCCAGCCAGAAAGCCGCCGTGCCTGCCAAGAAGAAAGGCAAGCAGGTGATGAATACCCAGGTCAACCTGAGCCCGCGCGATGCCAGCCGCCTGAACGGTCTGCACGTCGAAGCCATCACCACCCTGGACGACGTCAGCCTGCCGAAGAACGTCATCTTCAAGGCCGGCCTCATCGCCCTGGGCGAGCTGGAAGCGACCAAGCGCGCCGACATCATAGCCCGCGTCATCGCCGAATCCGGCCGTTAATCTGGCTTGGGCCCCTTCATCCGGGCCACCATCTATCCCCAAAGCCGGAGCCTTTGCTCCGGCTTTTTTATTGTCCAGACCGGCCAGAACCATCGGCAAGAAGTGGCACACCAGGGCTCCGACCAGTCCATTGCGCCTTGTGCGAGAGACAGAGGCTGGTTAAGGTGCGCCCCTTGGAACCCACAAGGAGACTCAATGTTACCACTCCCTGACACCCTCATCTGGCTCGCCCTGGGACTGGCCGTGCTGCTCTGCCTTGCCCGCCAGCAGAGGAGCGGCCTGATCCTGCTGGGGGTCGCCCTGCTGACCGCCCTCTGGCTGGAACGACTCAGCCCCGTCGCCGCGCTGGTCAGCCTGGCCGGTCTCTTGCTGGCCTGGCGCACGCCAGGCCTGCCCCAACCCTGGCGTGGCGTCGCACTGACGCTGGTGCTGCTGTGGGCCATGGCCCTGACGCTGCACCTGGTGCCGGGCTTTGACAACCTCAAGGTGCTGGATCGGGTACAGGCCGGCCCCGCCAGCGTCCCCTTCACCCTCTACCTGAATCTGGACAAGCCGCTCATCTTCTTCGGCCTGCTGCTGGCCTGGCCCGCCCTGCTCGGCCCTGGCGGCACTATGCGCTGGCGACCGCTGGCCCTGCTCATACTGCCGCTGGCGGCCCTGCTGATCACCGCCTGGCAACTGGGGGCACTCAAGCCCGACGTGGGGCTGCCCCACTGGTGGTGGCTGTTCGCCTTCAACAACCTGGTGTTCACCTGCGTGGCGGAAGAGGCGCTGTTTCGCGGCTTCATCCAGCAAGGGGTGGCGAGTCGCAGCAAGCCCTGGCTCGGCCTCTTGGTCGCCAGCCTGCTGTTCGGAGCCGCGCACCTGGCCGGTGGTCCGCTGCTGGTGCTGTTTGCCGCCCTGGCGGGGGCCTGCTACGGCCTGGCATTCCAGCTCAGCGGCCGCCTGAGCGTCGCCATACTGCTGCACTTCCTGTTCAACTTCGCCCACCTGGCCCTGTTCACCTACCCGCTGGCCAGCCGCTAAATACGGAGGCAGGCTCTCGCCGGATAAAAAAATGCCCCGAACCTGTGGGTTCGGGGCATTTTCATCGCATCCGGACAGCTAGTCGACGTAGAAGGTCTGCTGGAAGGTCAGCGTCTGCTGCTGCCCCTCCCCCATGATCTTCAGGGTAAACTGGTAGGTGTCCTCGTTCCGGTAGGGCAGCACCGCCAGGTAGTAAATGGAGTCACCCTCCTTCACCTCCTGGAAGCTCAGGGTACGTATGGTGCCGGTGAGGTTCTTGGCCTCGCCGCTGATGCCCACCGCCTGAGCCACCCCTTGCTTGTTCTGCACCGCAATGTTGACGATGCCGTTGTAGCGGCTGCGCTCCAGGCCATAGGCCTTGGCCACCTCAGGGGTGAGGAAGCTGGAGTTGAAGGCGCTGTAGTGAACCTGCCAGGGGCCCAGCTCCTTCATCTGCTCGGCCCGCACCGGCAGTGTCATCAAGAGCGCCAGCAGGCAGCTCATCCAGACTGTTTTCATGATGTCATCCTTCTCCTGTTCCACTCTCCAGCAGGGCGGCGATCTCGGCGGGGATCTGCCTCGGTGCCTCTATGGCGACCGTCTTGTGCCGTCCCAGCTCCCCCCGCACTATGCGGACCTGCCCCTTGGCCACCTTGCACTGTTTGGCCAGATACTTGATCAGATGGCTGTTCGCCTGACCATCCACCGGCGGCGCCGTGATGGCCACTTTCAGTTCGTCCCCGTGCAAGCCGACGATCTGATCCCGGCTCGCCTTGGGCTGGATCATCAGGTGCAGTATCAGCGCGTCCCCTTCCAGCAGGACGGCTGGCATCAGATCATCCACCACAGCTGACCGAACAGATCCCCCAACAGATAGTTTATGGCCTGCAGCGCGATGAAGGCGACCAACACGGAGAGATCCAGGCCACCCAGCGCCGGCAGTATGCGGCGGATAGGTGCCAGGAAGGGTTCGGTGAGCTGATGCATCACGTACTCGATGGGGTTGCGACCCTGGCTGACCCAGCTCAGGATGGCGCGGATCAGCAGCACCCAGAAGATCATCGAGCCCGTCTTCTTCAGAATGGTAAGCACGGCAAACAGGCTGAGGGTCAGCCAGTCGGTCAGCAGCACGTTCATGCTCTTGAGCAGCGCCAGCTTGGCGAAGGCGATGATGAGCGCCAGCAACACCGAGGCCATATCCAGCCCGCCGAAGCCGGGGATGATGCGGCGCAGCGGGATCACCAGGGGGTTGGTCACCTTGACCACCATCTGGCTCATGGGGTTGTAGAAATCGGCGCGGGCCCACTGCAACCAGACTCGCAGCAGCACCACCATGAGGTAGAGATCAAAAATCGTGTTAATCAAAAAGTAAGCCGTGTTCATCCGGGCTCCTTGCTACAAAAGGTTCAGAAAAGGGTTTCCATCTCGGCGGCCCGGGTGACGGCCGCCTGCATGGCACGAGCGGTCAGTGGCTTCAGCCCCTGCTCCTGGAATGTCTTGACGGCCTCGGCCGTGGTGCCGCCCTTGCTGGTGACCTGCTCGCGCAGGGCCTGCAGGGAGAGCCCGGGGTTCTGCTCCACCATGGCGGCGGCGCCAAGGGCGGTCTGCTGCACCAGCAGACGGGCCTGCTCGGGAGTGAAGCCCATGGCCTCAGCCTCCTCGGCAATCACCTGCATGAACAGGAAGAAATAGGCCGGGGCACTGCCCGCCGCGGCGATGACGCCGTTGATGCCGCTCTCCTGCGCGACCCAGAGGGTCTTGCCGACGGCCTGCATCATCTGCTCGGCGAAGTCGCGATCCGCCTGCGCTATGCCGGTCGGGGCATAGAGGCCCGTCATCCCCAATCCCAGCAGGGAAGGAGTATTGGGCATGGTGCGGATGATGCGGGCATGCCCCCCCGCCATCTCCTGCAACCGCTCGACCTTGATGCCGGCGGCGATGGAGACGAGCAGCTTGCCTTCGAGGGAGCCCAGCTCGGCCACCAGCGCCTCCAGCATGGCCGCCATCAGCTGGGGTTTGACCGCCAGCACTATGACCTCGGCCTCACGGGCCGCCTCGGCGTTGTTCTGGGTGATGCGAATGCCGAACTGGTCAGCCAGCTGGTCCAGCTTGGGCCGGCTGGGGTTGGCGGCGGTGATCCGCTCGGCCGGATAACCGGCCTGGATCAGACCGGCAATGATGCTGCGGCTCATGTTTCCCGCCCCGATGAAGGCGAGGGTTCTATGTTGCATCAAACACTCCTGTTACTGACATCGCAGCGGATGCCGACCCAGCCTGTGCGGGCTGACACCGGCATCACACGCGCCTGTTTACCTGAAAAAAAGCACGGCCGGGGTGTTTCTCGCCCCGGCTCTTGCTCATGAATAGTCACGAGCCCCGAAGATGGCAGTGCCGACCCGGACCATGGTGCTGCCATGGGCGACGGCGGCCTCGAGATCCTCGGTCATGCCCATCGAGAGGGTGTCGACGCTCGGGTATTGTTGCGCAAGCTCGGTGAACAGAGCCTGCATGCGCCGCATCTGCGCGGCCAGCACCACCTCGTCGCTGGTGTGCTCCGGGATGGCCATCAGGCCACGCAGCACCAGTCGCTCGCTCTGGGCAACCAGGACGGCCAGCCGGAAAATCTCTTGCTCCGACGTACCGGATTTGCTGCTCTCTCCGCTAATATTGATTTGCAGACAGACATTTAGCGGCGCCAACCCGGCTGGACGCTGGTTGTTGAGGCGCTCGATGAGTTTGTCACGATCGACACTTTGCACCCAATCGAATCGCTCCGCCACCAGCCTGGATTTGTTCGATTGCAGCGGGCCGATAAAGTGCCACTCTATGTCTTGGCAGGCCGCCTGCTCACGCAGGGTATCTATCTTGAGCGCGGCTTCCTGGGCATAGGATTCACCAAAGCGGCGCTGACCGGCGGCATAGGCGGCCTGGATGTCTTCAAGCGGCTTGGTCTTGCTGACCGCAAGCAGCTGGATATGATCGGCGCCACGGCCAACTCGCCTGGCGGCCTGTACAATACGTTCCTTTACCTGAAGCAGGTGCTGGGCAATCTGGCTCATATTTCGTTCGTGATCTTGTGATGGGAGAATAACAAATCTATGGATATCACAGAGTTATTGGCTTTCAGTGTAAAGCATAAGGCCTCGGATCTACACCTCTCGGCCGGGGTTCCCCCGATGATCAGGGTTGATGGGGAGGTTCGCAAGATCAATTTGCCCGCCCTGGATCACCGTGAAGTACACGCCCTCATCTACGACATCATGAACGACCACCAGCGCAAGGAGCTGGAGGAGAATTTCGAGGTGGACTTCTCCTTCGAGGTGCCCGGCATGGCGCGCTTCCGGGTCAACGCCTTCCAGCAGTCGCGGGGCTCTGGCGCCGTGTTTCGTACCATACCGAGCACAGTCCTGACCCTGGAAGATCTGGGGGCGCCGGAGATGTTTCGCAAGATAGCGGAGTTTCCCCGCGGCCTGGTGCTGGTCACGGGCCCGACCGGTTCGGGCAAGTCCACCACCCTGGCGGCCATGGTCGATTACATCAACGACAACTTCCACCACCACATCCTCACCATCGAGGATCCCATCGAGTTCGTGCACGAGAACAAGCGCTGCCTGGTCAACCAGCGCGAGGTGCATCGCGACACCAAGAGTTTCGCCAACGCCCTGCGCTCGGCCCTGCGTGAAGATCCGGACATCATACTGGTGGGGGAAATGCGCGATCTGGAGACCATACGCCTGGCCATGACGGCGGCGGAGACGGGCCATCTGGTGTTCGGCACCCTGCACACCTCGTCGGCAGCCAAGACCATAGACAGGATCATCGACGTCTTCCCCGGCTCGGAGAAGGACATGGTGAGATCCATGCTCTCCGAGTCCCTGCGGGCTGTCATCTCCCAGACCCTGCTCAAGCGTATCGGCGGCGGCCGGGTGGCGGCCCACGAGATCATGCTGGGAATCCCGGCGGTGCGAAACCTGATCCGGGAAGACAAGGTCGCCCAGCTCTACTCCATCATCCAGACCGGGATGACCCACGGCATGCAGACCATGGATCAGAGCCTCAAGCAGCTGGTCAACCGGGGCGTGGTTGCCGCCCTGGACGCCAAGGCCAAGGCGGCCGATCCCAACAGCATTTAAGACGCTTTCACACCCAAGGAGTCGCTATGAACATGGATGTTCTGCTCGCTGCACTGGTTGAACAAAAGGGCTCGGATCTCTTCATCACGGTCGATGCCCCTCCCACCCTCAAGGTCAACGGGCGTCTGGCGCCACTCGGGGGGAGCCCGCTGGACAAGCAGGGGGCACTGGCGCTGGTCAGGGAGAGCCTGGACGAGGCGCACTTCGAGCGCTACCTGCACACCCGGGAGGCCAACTACGCCATTCACCGCGAGGGGCTGGGGCGATTTCGGGTCAGCGCCTTCTGGCAGCAGGATCTGCCGGGCATGGTGCTGCGCCGCATCGAGACCCGCATTCCCACCTTCGAGGAACTGACGCTGCCCCTCATACTCCAGGAGGTCGCCATGGCCAAGCGCGGCCTGGTGCTGTTCGTCGGCGCCACAGGGGCCGGCAAGTCCACCACCCAGGCGGCCATGATAGGCTACCGCAACCAGCACGGCGACGGCCACATACTGACGGTGGAGGATCCGGTGGAGTTCGTCCACCAGCATGGGCGCTGCCTGGTGACCCAGCGGGAGGTGGGGATAGACACCGAATCATTCAACGTGGCCCTCAAGAATTCCATGCGCCAGGCGCCGGACGTCATCCTCATAGGCGAGATCCGCACCCAGGAGACCATGGAGCTGGCCATCCAGTTTGCCGAGACGGGCCACCTCTGTCTCGCCACCCTGCACGCCAACAATGCCAACCAGGCGCTGGATCGCATCCTCCATCTGGTGCCGCAGGAGAAGCATCGCCAGTTCCTGTTCGATCTCTCCTTCAACCTGCGCGCCATAGTCGCACAGCAACTGCTGCCCTCCCTTCACGGGCAGCGCCGTGTCGCCGCCTTCGAGATACTGCTCAACACCCCGCTCATCACCGACATAGTCCGCAAGGGAGAGGTGCACAGGCTCAAGGAGGTGATGACCAAATCCGGCGAACTCGGCATGCAGACCTTCGATCAGGCGCTGTTCGCCCTGTTCTGCGCCGGCCAAATTGGCTACAGTGAGGCCCTTGCCCATGCCGACTCCGCCAACGACCTGCGACTGCTGATCAAGCTGTCGGGTCGCGAGCAGCTGGGTGCAGGCACACTCGACAACGTGACCCTGGATGAATGAGGGGCGTGCGTCACCGCTAGTAAAGGACAGTTATGCTGATTGTGGTTTCCCCGGCCAAGACGCTGGATTACGAGTCGCCGCTGGTGACCTCCCGTTTCACCCTGCCCGAGCTGCTGGATCACTCCGCCCGGCTGATCCACAGGGCCAGGCAGCTGGCCCCGGATCAGATCGCCAGCCTGATGAAGATCAGCGACAAGCTGGCGGGACTCAACGCCGCCCGTTTTGCCCAGTGGCAGCCGGATTTCACCCCGAGCAATGCCCGCCAGGCGCTGCTGGCCTTCAAGGGTGACGTCTACACCGGACTGGCCGTTGAGGATTTCAGCGAGGCCGACCTCGACTTTGCCCAGGCACACCTGCGCATGTTGTCCGGCCTCTACGGGGTGTTGCGACCGCTGGATCTGATGATGCCCTACCGGCTGGAGATGGGGATACGCCTCGACAACGAGCGCGGCAAGGATCTCTATCAGTTCTGGGGTGACATCATCACAGAGCACCTGAACAAGGTGCTGGCCGCACAGGGCAGCGAGGTGCTGATCAATCTGGCGTCTGACGAATACTTCAAGTCGGTTCGCCCGGGCGCCCTGAAGGGCCGCATAGTGACTCCGGTGTTCAAGGACGAGAAGAATGGCCAGTTCAAGATCATCAGCTTCTACGCCAAGAAGGCCCGCGGCATGATGGCCCGCCACATCATCAAGCACAGGCTGACCGAGGTGACCCAGCTGACCGGGTTCAATGAGGCTGGCTACTATTTCGTGCCAGAAGAATCCGACGATCGCACCCTGATGTTCAAGCGCGCTGAAAATTAATTACAAATGGAGGGAACCAAGTTCGGGATCCCCGGGTCTGAACCTATGAATCCTCTGTTGTAAGCACTTTTTGTTGGCCGACGTTCATGCGTCGGCTTTTTTCTGCGCGCTGATCTCCACAGGCCCGGGTGACAGGCAGCAAAACGGCCATCCGAGGATGGCCGTTGCAGCGTCAATGGGGCATTACTTCTTTTTCTTCTTGGCGCTCTTTTTCTTGCCATCCTTCGGCTTTTTCTTCTTCACCGGCACCCGCGCCTCCTTGTGTCGCGGGCGCAGCTCATCGATCACCCGGCGCTTGAGGCGCTCCTCGGTGTAGCGCTCTATCTTGGCCACCATGGCCATGTCGTGGGCTTCTACCAGGCTGATGGCGCAGCCACGGTTGCCGGCGCGACCGGTACGGCCGATACGGTGGACGTAGACGTCGGTGCCGTAGGGCATGTCGTAGTTGATGACGTGGCTGACGTTGGGCAGGTCGATGCCCCGGGCGGCTACATCGGTGGCGATGAGGAAGGGCACCTCCCCTTCATGGAACTTGCGGATCGACTCGACTCGCTTGCTCTGCTCCATCTCGCCACGGATCCAGGCACAGGAGACACCGGCCGCCTGCAACTGGCCGGAGAGCTCCGCCAGCCGCTCGCGGGTCTTGACGAAGACGATGGCCTTCTGGGTCTGGGGATCCTTCAGAATGTGGATCAGCAGCGCCAGCTTGTGGGCGGCGTCATCGGCCAGGTGCACCCACTGGGTGATGGGGCGGCGCTCGCTGCGGGGCGGCTCGGCATGCAGTTCCACCGGATCTTTGAGGATCTCGCTCGCGAACTTCTCGAGACCGGCCCCTTCCAGGGTGGCGGAGAACAACATGGTGTGCTTGCGGTAGCGCGCCTCGGCCACGATCCGGTTCACATCCTTGATGAAGCCCATGTCCAGCATGCGGTCCGCTTCATCCAGCACCAGCACCTCGATGTCGTGGCTCTCGAACTCTTCCTTTTCTATGTACTCCAGCAGGCGACCCGGGGTGGCCACGACTATGTCGGTGGTCTTGGTCAGGGCAGGCAGCTGCTCTTCATGGCTGACGCCGCCGATGATGGTCTCGATGCTGAGGTGGGTATGCACCGCCAGCGCCCTGGCATGGGCACTGACCTGCAGCGCCAGCTCGCGGGTCGGAGTCAGGATCAGCATGCGGCACGGGCCCGGCTTGCGACGCGGGAAGTCCAGCAGGTGCTGCATGGCGGGCAGCAGGAAGGCGGCTGTCTTGCCGGTACCGGTCGGAGCTGATGCCAGAATATCGCGGCCGTCCAGGGCTGGCTCCAGCACCATCTGCTGAATGGTGGTGGGGCGGGTGAAACCCATCTCGGCCAAGGCCCGGTTGAGGGCTGGATTCAGGTCGAAATCATCAAAGGACTGGCTCATGGCAATACTCGGTCATTAAGGAAGCGGCAGATTATAGGCGATTATGCCGCCGGCTCCTATGGCGACTGTGGCTTAGCCGCTATAATCGCCGACCATTTTCGCCATGGCAGACGAGCAACGAGGGTCAGATGGGACGTAGCAGCGGTTTTACCTTCAAACAATTTCACATCGACCATGACCGCTGTGCCATGAAGGTGGGCACCGACGGCATCCTGCTGGGGGCCTGGGCGCCAGTCGAACAGGCGCACCGGGTACTCGATATCGGCACCGGCAGCGGCCTGATCGCCCTGATGCTGGCACAGCGCAGCACGAACGACTGCCGGATCGACGGGGTGGAGCTGGATAAGGATGCAGCGGACCAGGCCAGGGATAACGTGGCGGCCTCCCCCTGGGCCACCCGGGTCAGCATCATAGAGAGCGCCATTCAGGATTATCAGGCGGCTCCTTACGATCTCATCGTCTCCAACCCTCCCTATTTCTTGGCAGGTCAGGTATTTAGCGATCCGGCCAGGGCGCTAGCCCGTCACACTGGCGCGCTCGATCCCCATGCGCTGCTGGCGGCAAGCCGTCGTCTGCTGAGTCAGAATGGACGGCTGGCGCTGGTGCTGCCCACCGCCATGGCAGATGAAATTTTATGCATCTCGGCAGATTATGATCTGTACAGCCTTTGTTATACAGCTGTTATCACCAGGGAGGGGAAAGAGGCAAATCGCGTTTTATTGCTACTTGGCAGAGGATTAAGCAGGTGTGAGCAGGGTGAAATTGTGATCCATTCTACTGCCGGAGGCTATTCCGACAGATACATCCAACTAACCCACCCCTTCTATTTGAAGATGTAAATTTCGCCTTGAACTATTTTTTCACATCATTATGCTGACTAGCAAACGAGCGCCCGCTCAAGACCAGCTCAAACCACTGGTGGCGATGAAAAAAGCAGCGGGGCTCTTTTTTTTACCCCTGAACAACGCCGGTCACTGACCAATAAAAAACTATAACAAGCAATAGTTTACAAGACAGACGAGGTTGAACTTGACGAAATCACTCACATTGTCCGATGTACTCGGATTGGGCTTCATGACCTTCGCCTTCTATCTGGGCGCAGGCAACATCATCTTCCCGCCCCTGGCCGGTTACATGGCGGGTGAGCACCTCTCCCTGGCCATGCTGGGCTTCCTGGTGACCGCCGTGGGCCTGCCCCTCATCACCATTCTCGCCGTCGCCAAGGCCGGTAACGGCTGGGCCGGCATGACCAAGTTGCTGCCCACAGGCGTTGCCACCGCGCTGGCCGTCGCCATCTACATCATCATAGGCCCGGCCTTTGCCGCTCCCCGTACCGGCCTGGTGGCCTACGAGATGGGTCTCAAGCCCTTCCTCGGCGACATGGGTCAATCCGGTCTGGCCGCTTACACTGTGGTCTTCTTCGGTATCGCCATCCTGGTCTCCCTCAATCAGGGCAAGCTGATGGATGCCATCGGCAAATACCTGACCCCCGTGCTGATGCTGCTGCTGCTGACCCTGGCCGTCGGCGTCTTCGTCGCCCCCCAGGGCACCATGCCCGCCGCGTCCGGCGACTATCAGCACAGCCCCCTGGTGAAAGGGATCCTGGAAGGCTACAACACCATGGATACCCTGGCGTCCCTGATGTTTGGCGCCCTGATCGTCGATCTGCTGCGCAAGAAAGGCATTCACGACTATCAGAGCCAGTTCAAGTACCTGGCCATCGCCGGCATCATCTCCGCCATCGGCCTGTCCGTGGTCTATGTCTCCCTGTTCCAGCTGGGTAACACTGCGGCCGGTGTCGCCACCGACGTCAGCAATGGCGGCGCCATCGTCAACGCCTACGTGCTGAGCCTGTTCGGTCAGCCGGGTCAGTTCATCCTGGCAGCCATCATCACCCTGGCCTGTTTCACCACGGCCGTGGGCCTGATCTCCGCCTGCTCCGACTTCTTCCACAATCTCACCGGCGTGAGCTACCAGAAGCTGGTGGTACTGCTGGGTGTCGTCTGTGCCGTGGTGGCCAACGTCGGCCTGAGCCAGCTCATCAGCCTCTCCATCCCGGTGCTGGTCGCCATCTATCCGGTGGCCGTGGCCCTGGTGCTGGTCACCTTCCTGAAGGGTTACTTCGGGCGTCCCCGCCTGGTGTTCCGCTCCGTGCTGCTGGTTGCCTTCCTGTTCGGCTGCCTGGACGGTCTGGGTGCCGCCGGCATGAAGATGGATGCGTTCGCCTTCCTGCCGCTGTTCGACAAGGGCCTGGCCTGGTTGCTGCCTACCCTGCTGGCCTGCGGCCTGGGCACCCTGGTGCGCGGTGGTGACAAGCTGGCCGCCGAAGCCGCCTGATCCTCATCCCCAACGACATAAAAAAGAGGCCAGCTTTCGCTGGCCTCTTTCATTTTTGCAACGGGTGCATGGCAAATCGGGTTTGTGCTCAGAGCACGGAGGCCGGCTTGGGTTTGCCGGCCAGGCCGTACCAGTGGCTCTCGACCTGGCCGGCATGCCAGCGCAGGCTGCCCCAGGGCTGCTCACTCTGCCAGCGCGGGAAGTTGATCTGCACACTGTTGTCTTCGTACTTGTAGAGGGAAGTGCTGATCTGGATATCCGACAGGATAAGCAGCAGCACCCCACAGATGACAGTCCATTTCAGCATCGTCCACATGGCGGTTACTCGAAGCAGATCTCTATGGTGGCACGGCCGTATTCGGAATCGAACGGCATCATGATCTTGGCACCGTCAGCCCTGTGGGTGATGGTGTGATTGGGGCCGGAGACTATGATGGGGGTCGCCATGTCGAACTCATAGCCCTTCTCCCCCAGCATGCGCTTGGCGCCGCCGGTCACCATGTTGGTGATCTCGCCCACCATGTCGGTCACCTCTTCGTTGATGGTGGCCGGTGCCTCCCCCAGCATGCGGCGCATGATCTCCAGCGCCAGCCCCTTCTCGAAGCTGATGGAGAGCGAGCCCCGGGTCTGCGGACCCACCATGCCGATGAGGCCGGAGACATCCCCCCGCGCCAGCTCGTCCGTCTTGCGCTTGGGCGCGCCGGGTTTGAGCTCCAGCTGTGCCATGGTAGAGAGCACATTGAGCAGGGAGAGCAGGAACGGGTTTACAAAATCAGCCTTCATCTTCACTTCCTAGGGTGTCAGAGCAACGAGCACATTGACCATGGGCCTCTATGGTCTTGTTGGTAATAGTAAAACCATGCTGGTGAGCCTGCTCGGAAAAGGCGCTGTCGATGGCCGGATCGTGCAGCTCCACCACCTCCTTGCAGCGATCGCAGATCAGCAGCTGCATGGGGTGGGCATGGTCAAAGTGGCAGCAGAAGATGAAGGCGTTGAGCGACTCCACCTTGTGGGCGAACCCCTGCTCGAGCAGAAAGTCGAGCGCCCGGTAGACGGTGGGGGGTTTGGCATGTGCCTCGGTCTGCTGCAACTGGGCCAGCAGATCGTAGGCGCTGATGGCATTGCCATGGGCGGCAAGCAGCCGGAACACCTGGCGCCGGGTCGGGGTGAAACGGATCCCCCGCTGGTCGCAGAGACGTTCCGCTCGTTGTAGAAGTAGGTCTTGATTCATGATCACGCAGATACCCTGTCAATTAGCCGGATACTATCACAGGGCCCCCTGTGCGCGGCGACAAAATTCATTTTCTGAGGCCGTCTCACCTTGTGGTAGAATCCTGCCCCTTATTTTGCCAACCCGGATGATTTTTATGCAGGCGCAGCGCTTCTCCATCGCCCCCATGCTGGACTGGACCGATCGGCATTGCCGTTATTTCCACCGTCTGATGACCCGCCAGACACTGCTCTATACCGAGATGGTGACCACGGGCGCCATCATCCATGGCAAAGGGGACTATCTGGGTTACAGCGAGCAGGAACATCCCCTCGCCCTGCAGCTGGGTGGCAGCAATCCGGCGGACCTGGCCCGTTGTGCCAGGCTGGCCGAGGAGCGCGGCTATGACGAGATCAACCTCAACGTGGGTTGCCCCTCCGATCGCGTCCAGAACGGTCGTTTCGGCGCCTGTCTGATGGGGGAGCCCGCCCTGGTGGCCGACTGCGTCAAGGCGATGCGCGATGTGGTGGGCATTCCGGTGACAGTGAAGACCCGCATCGGCATCGATGATCAGGACTCCTACGAGTTCTTGCAGGCCTTCATCGAGCAGGTGCGCGATGCCGGCTGCGAGACCTTCATCGTCCACGCCCGCAAGGCCTGGCTGAGCGGCCTGAGCCCGAAAGAGAACCGCGAGATCCCGCCGCTGGACTACCCGCGCGTCTATAGGGTCAAGCAGGACTATCCCGAGCTGACCATAGCCCTCAACGGCGGGGTCAACTCCCTCGAGCAGACCCTGGAGCACCTGCTGCAGGTGGACGGGGTCATGATGGGGCGCGAGGCGTACCAGAACCCCTATATCCTGGCCGAGGTCGACAGTCGGGTATTCGGTCTGGGGGGCGAGGTGCCGAGCCGCCACGAAGTGGTGCACATGATGCTGCCCTACATGGAACAGGAGCTGGCCAAGGGCAACTACCTCTCCCACATGACCCGTCATATGCTGGGCCTGTTCCAGAACATGCAGGGGGCCCGCGCCTGGCGCCGCCACCTGAGCGAGAACGCCTGCAAACCCGGAGCCGGCATCCAGGTGGTACTGGATGCCATGGCCAAGGTGCCCGAGTTCGCCCCGGCCGAATCGGTGGAGTAAACATGTATCGCTTCACCGGTTCCTGGCTGCACAAGGCGCTGGTTCGCCTCTGTGCCGGCATACTGGCCATCCTCGGCATCAAGCTCAGCGCCTTCTACCTGCTCGGGCTCCTGATAGTGCTCGGTCTGCACAGGGAGCAGTTGCTCGGCTGACCCCGTCGGCCCTCAGGCAAGAAAAAGCCGGAACAGCGATGTTCCGGCTTTTTTATCTGGATGGTGGCGCCCGCTCACTCCTCCAGCGCCACAAACTGCAATTCCGGAGGGGAAGAGGTCAGCACATCGGCGCAGTAATCCCAGGTCGAGATGCGATAGTGCTGCAAGTCCTCGTCCAGGTGCAGACCATCGGACTCCTGATGGAACCAGCTGGCGAAGCGGGACGGCGTGATCAGCTGGATCTGCTCCTCGATGACGTGGCTGTCCCGCCCTTCCGCCAGATCGCAATCCTCCATCACCCTCACGGCGAAGATATGGCGGAAACTGACCCGGCACAGCGGCTGCGGCGGCAGATCTATGCTGCGGGCACGCCCCAACACAACCGTCAGATTGTCACTCCAGATATCCTGATGCAGTTCGGCCACAACCAGGCCGGGGGGAAGTTGGCGGGAGGGTGCCCAGGGCACGGCCACCTGCCGGATGGCATTCTTCTGTTCCATATCCACCTCACTACAGCGCATGCCATATCCTGAGTGTATCTGAAACAAATTTTAACGAAGATGGCAAGAAAAAACCCGGCAGGCGCCGGGTTTCATTTGATTACTTTACGCGATTACTTGACGGCATCTTTCAGCGCCTTGCCTGCCACAAAGGACGGCACATTGGCGGCTGCAATCTGGATCTCTTTACCAGTTTGCGGGTTGCGACCGGTGCGGCCCGCGCGATGGTTGACCTTGAAGGTACCAAAACCCACCAACTGAACGGCATCGCCCTCTTTCAGGCTCTGGGTAATACCATTGATGATCTCTTCCAGAGCAACTTTGGCCTGAGCTTTGCTCAGGTCTGCTTTGGCGGCAATTGCATCGACAAGTTGAGCTTTGTTCATAACATTTCCTTTATGATCGGGCATTTAGCACCGGGCCACTCTATTCAAAAAAAAACACTCAGGCAAAGGCTTTATCAGCCGGATTGGCTTGAATGCTGGGGTTTTCATCAAGATCTGCGGAAATAGTCACATATCTCGCCCCTGCGTCCTCCTGACAAGCGACACGGGACCAGAAACCGACGGAGACTTGTATGCAAACCCCCGCCTGATGTAACAATATCCCCACACTCCTATTGACGGTCAACAGGATTTTCCCTAGTTATAGGAGTGTCGTCAGTCGCTGAGAATGACCGAAGGCCTGCAGCCATCGCGCTTCATGCCATGCCCATGGAGGGACTATGTTAACTGAACTGGAACAAACCAAGCGCGCGTTGGCAGGCAAGCACAGGGCAATCGATGACTGGCTGGATGCCAGGCAGGCATTACTGGTCGAGTACATGCGACTGGCCGGGCTCATGCCCACCAAGTCCAAGCAACGCTCCCTTCCCGGTCATGTCGAACTGCAACGCTTCTGCGAGCAGCTGGTCGACTACGTCAGCGCTGGTCATTTCGAGATCTACAACCACGTGGTCACCGCCTTCGAGCAAGCCAGCGGTGACAAGCTGGAACTGGCCAAACGCATCTATCCCCATATCCGCGCCTGCACCGAGTTTGCCCTGGAGTTCAACGACAAATACAGCAATGCCGACGAGGCCCAGCTGTTGCAGCTCGATGAGGATCTGAATCAGCTGGGTCCGGTGCTGGAGGACAGATTCAAGCAGGAGGACAGGCTGGTCAAGGCGCTTCAGGTGGTCGAATCCCTCAGCCGCTAGCGAGTCTGATGCTCAATATCGGAGCCAGTTCAACATCCTGATGCGCCGGCTAGATTACACTCTGGGCATGGATGGTTAGCACTGTGCTCGCACGCAGACCGGAGATGAACATGGCCGAGCGCCGCCACTTTACCCGAATCTTCTATTTGACCGCCGCCAAGCTGACGCAAGGGGTGCACCAGTGGCGTACCCAGCTGGTGGATGTCTCCCTGCAGGGCGCCCTGCTCATCAGGCCCGAGGATTGGGTCGGCAGCGACGACAAGGAGTACGAGATCTGCTTCATGCTGGGCGGCAGTGACATCGAGATCAAGATGCAGGTCGAACTGACCCACGAGGCCAGCAAGAAGCTGGGCTTCTACTGCCACCACATCGACATCGATAGCGCCACTCACCTCAAGCGGATGATAGAACTGAACATAGGTGAAGAGCAGCTGCTGTATCGCGAGCTGGAGCAGTTGCTGCAAGAGCACAGGGAGCACAATCCCCCCTCCTGATCCGCCGTCCTCAATGAAAAAGGAGCCTCACTGGCTCCTTTTTTTGTGCTCTTTTAAGCTGTTACAAGGCCTCGAGGGCATCGGACAGCTTCTTCACCGGCACCACTTCCATCCCCTCGATGGGGTGCTTGGGCGCGTTGGCGTGAGGCACTATGGCGCGGCGGAAACCGTGCTTGGCCGCCTCCTGCAACCGCTCCTGGCCGGAGGGCACGGGCCGGATCTCCCCAGACAGCCCCACCTCGCCGAACACCACCAGATCCTTGGGCAGGGGCTGATCCCGGAAACTGGAAACCATGGCCAGCAGCAGCGCCAGATCCGCACTGGTCTCCTCGACCTTGACCCCGCCGACCACGTTGATGAAGACATCCTGATCCGCCATCTGCAAGCCACCGTGACGATGCAGCACCGCCAGCAGCATGGCGAGACGGTTGTGATCCATCCCCACCGCCACCCGGCGCGGGTTGGAAACCTGGGAGTAGTCCACCAGCGCCTGCAACTCCACCAGCAGGGGGCGCGTCCCCTCCCAGATCACCATGACGATGGAGCCGGGGGCCTGCTCGTCACCACGGCTCAGGAAGATGGCGGAGGGGTTGCTCACCTCCTTCATCCCCTGCCCCGTCATGGCGAAAACGCCAAGCTCGTTGACCGCGCCGAAGCGGTTCTTGTGGGAGCGCAGGGTTCGAAAGCGCGAGTCGTGGGCGCCATCCAGCAACACGGAGCAGTCGACACAGTGCTCCAGCACCTTGGGTCCGGCCAGGGTGCCGTCCTTGGTTACATGGCCCACCATGAAGATGGCGACATGATTCTGCTTGGCGTAGCGGGTGAGCAGGGCCGCAGATTCGCGCACCTGGGAGACGGAGCCGGGGGATGACTGCACATCCGCCACATGCATCACCTGGATGGAGTCGATGACCATGATCTGCGGCTGCTCCTGCTGGGCAATGATGCAGATCTGCTCCACGCTGGTTTCCGACAGCATCCGCAGCTTGTCGGTGGGCAAGCCCAGCCGGCTGGCTCGCATCGCCACCTGTTGCAGGGACTCCTCCCCGGTCACATACAGGGTCTTCATCCGCTGCGCCAGACCGCACATGGTCTGCAGCAGCAGGGTCGATTTGCCCGCCCCCGGGTTGCCGCCGATGAGGATGGCCGAGCCCGGCACCACACCGCCGCCGAGCACCCGATCCAGCTCCTTGAAGCCCGAGCTGAAGCGGGGGATCTCTGTGGTCGCAACTTCGGCCAGGGTCTGCACCTGGCTGCCGACGGCACCGGCATAACCTGTGTAGCGGGCACTCTTGCCGGGGGTAGTGACGCCCAGCCGGACCTCGGTGATGGTGTTCCACTCCTTGCACTCGCTGCACTGACCTTGCCAGCGGGTGAAGTCGGCGCCACATTCGGAACAAACATAGGCGGTTTTGTTTTTGGCCATGGATAACTCGGGGACAGGATGAATTCCTGCTTGATATACTGGTTTGCGACCGGCAGATCAAACCCAGAATCGGAAAAGTGACTTTCCGCGGCAGGAATACATGGATTCAGAACAACCACTACACCTGATTGAACAACTTGTCCCCCTGCTCCGGGAAAAGGACTTCGACGAGATCTTCAACCGCCTGACCCAGAACGAGAATACCAACGGCCGCTTCCTGCTGAAGATGGAACTGAAGCGCAAGTGCACCCCCTGTCGGCGCGTGATCGACATGCGCAACGAGCTGGGGGCCCTCTGCCAGGTACACGAGTTTGAAGGGGTGACCCACTTCATGCCCGCCGAGGCCGTCGAACAGTTCCAGTCCCAGTGCTATCTCTACCGGGACAGCTACACGCTGGGGGTCTACGAGGCGCTGCAAGCCTGGTACAAGCTCAATCAGGGGCGCAGCGAGAGCCTCTCCCTACCCGTCAGCCCGTTCAGCCCCTTCGATGTCAACGCCATCCCCTTCGCCAGCCACTACGGTCGGCAGGAGGAGCGGATGCACTTCAGCTCCCCCATGGTGCTCAGGCTGGCGAACGGGGAGAAGCTGCTGGCCAAGAGCTCGGATCTCTCCCTCGGCGGGATCCGGGTCTCGGTTCCCTATCTGCCCGACTACCAGACCGGCGACCACATAGAGGTCTTCTTCACCGGACTGGAGCGCGAGAACCCCCTCCCCATACTGCACCAGCCGATCAGCTACCAGATCCTGGGGCAGGAGCAGAAAGAGGGGAAATTCTGGCTGCGGCTGGTGAAAAGCGGCGAGCATCCCGCCTTCGACGAGTTCCTGCGCGACTTCATCGAGCGCAACCGCAGTCGCTATCGGGTCAGTGTCGACTACCTGCTGTCGGCCGCCATCATCAAGGGATACGAGCAGTTCTACCTGCCGCGCATGACCGGCATGCCGCTCTACTTCGGGCGGGGCGACACCCCAAACCTCGAGATCGCCCTGCGCACCGAGAACAACCAGCACATCCTCGAGTACTGGCGCGACGCCAAGAACCGCGACATGCTCGCCAGCCTCTTCACGGCGGCGCGCATGCCCTCCCTGTTGCCCGCCAAAGGGGGACTGCGCGAGACCCTGATCTACAGCTTCACCCACTCGGTGCGAAGTCACCTCTACTTCTTCTCCGCCACCCGCGAAGAGTTGCAGCAGAGCGGCCTGGCCGCCCTCTTCTTCCAGGTCGGGGCCCGTCGCCCCAGCTGGCGCGTCTACAAGTTCAGCCTGGAGGCCTGCACTCTGAGCGAAGCCGACCTCGACAGCCAGCAGGGGGAGTCGCACCAGTTGCAAGACATGCTGCTGCGCGAGCGCCTCGGCCAGATAGGCTATGTCGGCCTGCTGCAGGAGATAGGGCTGGACCACCAGCGCAGCGAGTTCCACTACGACAGCCAGCAGCCCAACGCCAACGCCTTGCAACGCTTCGGCCACGACACCCAGGCGGCCCCCTTCGAGATAGAGACGCTGCACTATGTGCAACTGCGCAAGGAGGCCCGCTACGTACACAAGACGGCGATAGTGCTCAGGCACCAGGATCGCGCCTGGATCGGCTGGACCCGTGACATCTCGGCCCATGGCATGCAGATCGAGCTGGAGGAGGCATTCGAGGGGGAGAAGGGGGAGACAGTCACTGTCGCCCTGCCCAGGTTGCAGGAGCTCGCCAAGACCATGGACTTGCAGCGCCTGCCCTACCGGCTGGTCAGCCTCAATCTGAGCCGTACCGTGCTGCACCTTTGCATCGAGGGCACGGCGGAGCGCCACATAGGCCATCAGTTCTTCAGCCTGCTGATCGAGAGCAACCAGAACAAGCTCAAGACCACCCGGGAGCACAAGCGCTACCGCGGCATGGCACGGGCGCTGCGCAACCTCTATACCCACCACCTGTTCAACTCGCCGGTCTATGTCAACAAGCTCAAGGCGGCCGCCAGACCTTCCGCCGTGGGCATGGCCCCACGGCCGCGCAGCCTCTCCCGCCTGTTGCAGACCTGCGCCGGGCAGGAGAAGCAGCTGAACCTCTACCCCCTGTTCCAGGGGGCTCTGCTCAAGACGGTGCTGCTCAACCCCTTGCGCACCATGGCGCGGGAAGACAAACCGGAGGAGGAAGAGGTCTACATCGCCAGCCTGCACTCCCAGGGCGGGGCTCCCCTGTTTCGCAGCCACCTGGCCAGCAGCTTTTCCTCGCCGGAGGCGAAGCGCCGCTTCATCGAGTTGGCCCTGCAGCAGGGCGAGTTCTATTCGGTGCTGGTCGGCATCTCCCGCACCGGTCGCCCCGACACCAGCTTCATCGCGGGCGAGCTGGACTACATCGCCAAGTTCGCCATTCACAAGGCCAAGCAGCTGGAAGAGGAGCTGTGGAGCGTGGTGGGGGTCGGCGAGCTGACCGATACCACAGAGGCCACCCTGTTCCGGCTCGGCATCAAGCCCCCGGCGAAGTAGCCCGAAGAGGCCAGCCCCTGGTGCCGTCAGGTGTCGGCATCAGGGGAAGGTGGCGGGCAGATGGCTGCCCGTTTCAGCGAGCGCTCAGGCCGCCTGGGGGTTGAGCAGCCAGGCGAGGATCTCGGGGAAGTGATCCTCCTGGGCCTGGGGCGCCGTCAGCATGTTGATGTGATCGTAATCGAGCCGGTTGCCGTTATCCCGGCCGAGGCGAGTATGGCGGGTCGCCGACCCCATCTCGGCGCTGAAGCGGCGCACGTCTGTGGGGTGCCCCAGCACCTTGTCCGCCTTGGCCGAGATCATCCAGAGCGGCGGCCAGCTCACCCTGGCGGCGGCCTCGTCATAGGCAAAGCCGTCGTGGGGATCCTGCCAGGGCCCGCACTTCACCCAGGGAATGGTCTCCTGCAGGTAACGCAAGGGCTCATCATCGGCCCCTATCTTCAACTTGCGGGCAGCCAGAAACCCCTGGCGGCGCGCCAGCCAGGGCGCCAGCCGGTTCCAGATCAGGTCCACCTTCAGCCAGCGCTCGGGGCTCTGCACCGAGACCCCCCGCTTGGTGCCGAAGAACACCAGGCTCGCTATCTGATCCGCCAGCTCGGGGAAGCGCACCAGGGTCGAGGCCATGATGACCCCGCCCCAGGAGTGGGCCATCCAGTGCACCCTGGCTGCGGGATGGCGCGCCGCCACCCAGTGCTGCAGCGCGGGCAGATCCTCGGTGATCAACTCATGCTGGCCGTGGCCGGCACGCTCGGCGATGGCTGGCGTGCTCTGGCCTCGTCCACGCAGATCGGCCACGTACACCTGATAGCCGTGTCTGGCCAGAAAACAGGCCAGCCCCTTGCCGGATTCGGTGTAGAAGATACGCCCGTTCTCGATGGCGCCGTGCACCATCAGGATGGGATCGGCATGGACGGCGACACCGGGCTGGATATGGCGCACATGGAGCCGATGTTCGCCACAGGGGACAAACAGGGATTGTTGCAACAGTTCCATCTTGTTCTCTGCTCCTCCTTGAGCGGGTTTCAACTCCAGCGCCTGTCGCGGCAGGCGAGCGCGCCGAGCAGGCAGAGCACCCCTTCCAGATCATGATGATTGAGGGTGGCGGCCGCCTGGGCCCGCACCAATGGTTTGGCGTGAATGGCGATGCCGAGCCCTGCCACCCCCATCATCTTGAGATCGTTGGCGCCATCGCCGACCGCCACCGTCTGGGCAGCGGGGATCCCGTGCTCCCGCGCCAGTTGCAGCAGCGCCTCGGCCTTGGCGGCGGCATCCACTATGGGACCGCTCACCTGGCCGGTCAGCACGCCCCCCTCCACCGCCAGCTCGTTCGCGAAGATGGCATCCAGCCCCAGCGCGTGCTGCAGTTCGCCGGCGAAACGGGTAAAGCCGCCGGAGGCGATCGCCACTGTCCAGCCAGCCTGCTTGAGGGTGTCGACCATCAGCTGCAAGCCGGGCATCCAGGGCATGGCGGCCGCCACCTCATCGAGGATGACGACAGGGGCGCCCTTCAGCAGGGCGACCCGGCTGCGCAGGCTGTCGGCAAACTCCAGCTTGCCCTGCATGGCCGCCGCCGTCACGGCCGCCACCTGCTCACCCACCCCGGCCAGACGGGCTATCTCGTCGATGCACTCGATCTGGATAGCGGTGGAATCCATGTCCATCACCAGCAGCCCGGGAGCCCCCAGGGTGGGCAAGGTGGCGAGATGGCAGGCATCTATGTCCCACTCCTGCCCCTTGAGGGCCAGCACCAGCTCGGGGGAGAAGCGGCTAGCGCCGAGCAGCAGCAGGGGCACACCGGCCTGATCCCCCACGGGGTAGAGGCTGGCCTCGACCCTATGGTCTGCCAGCAGCGTTGCCACCTGTGTCAGGTGGCGGGCACCTAGCGCCTTGCCAAACAGCACCAGCCAGGCGCCGTCATGGGCACTGGCCGCGGGCAGCAGGGCTTCGGGGGAGAGCTGCCAGCAGGGAGCACCGCACAGAGCCTGGGACCAGTCGTGCGGGGAGCGGGGAAGTTGGGACAACAACATAAGAGAGACGCCTTCCTTGGGGATCATGGGGTTCATCATGCGGGCCCAGAGTAGCGTATTGCTTTTTGTACAGGCAAGCGCCAAGATCCCGCCACCATTGTCCATTCACCCCAAGAGGCTCAGCGCTGTGCGTCATCTCCCCATCAAACGTGTTATCAGCCTGGCAGCGGGGATCCTGCTCGGTCTCTGGGTGCTGGTGCTGATGATCCACATGCAGGGAGCAAGCCAGGCCGCATTGCACAGCGCGGCGCGGGATAGGGCTCAGGCGCTGGTCGCCTACGCCGCCCGGGACATGCGGCGCTGGATCAAGGAGGACAAGGAGAGCGAGCTGGAGCGCCTGGCACAGGATCTGGCCGCCGAGCCCGACATCCTCGACGTCACCCTCTACGACGCCCGCGGCATCCCCCTCGCCCAGTCGGATCAGGCCGTTCCCCTCGAGAACCTGTTGCCCATCGGCACCGACAACAAGTCACTGCCGGAGCAGGGCAAGGGGCGCACCCAGTTCGTGCAGGAGATCCAGGAGGGAAACCTGACCCTGGGCTACCTGAGGATCACCCTGGAGGAGCAACGGCTGCTCGCCGCGCAGGATACCCATCTCAAGGTGAGTCAGGAGAAACAGCGGCTGATGCTGCTGGTGATGCTGCTGGCTGGCCTGCTCATCTCCTACGGGGTGCGCCGCAACTACATGCGGGTCCGCAAGCACAAGAAGAGAGCTGTGCAGAGCCAGGCCTCCGCCGACAACGCCCCGCCGCCCGGCATCGAATAAGGCGCCGTTCGCGAAACGCCTTGCTCTTGTTATTACCCCCAGCGGTTCGAGTAGCTGATCGAGCAGAGTATCGAGTAGCTTGGTTCCGCCGTCGTCGCTGAAGCGCTCGTTGACCAAGTGGCGATCCACGATCACTTCATGCCGCAGTTCCTTGACCCGCCTGTCCAGCCATTTGCGCTGCATCCGCAGTCCCATTGTGCTGCGCCTAGATCCTCTCCATCCCCAAGTACATTGGTTGAATCTCTAGCGCCACCGAAGGCGGTATCCCATAGCCCTTCACTTCTCAGATTTGTCCATCTGATTTTGGTCACGTTAAGGTGTTCAGGGGTAGCTTGAGACAGAAGCAAACGAATTTTTCACGCCTTTCCAGCCGGTTTTGGGTGTGATCTCGATTAGTGGTTTATGTTTTCGGTATGAAACGCCCGCATTGAATGCATTGAGATACAACATTTGTGGAAATCATCAGGCAAGAGGCGCATCAGCCACTCCAGCAGAAGGAAGCAAGATCATGAAGCAACCCCTATTTCGCCGTAGCGCGTTGGCGGCCGTGATCGCCCTCAGCACGGTATTGGCTGCATGCAAAGAGGACCCCCCCCCCGTCGCGCAAAGCGTCCAGCCCAGCGCGGCCGCCAGCACAGCCAGCGCTGCGGTCGCACCGCAAGCGCAGCCTCAGCCGATTAACACACAAGCATCGAAATATACCCCAGAGGCTCTCGAGACCCTGCTTGCGCCCGTAGCCCTTTACCCTGATGCGGTATTGGCTCAGGTGCTGGCCAGCGCCACCAATCCGCAAGAGGTGCTCGATGCCGGCAACTGGCTGGTCGCCCATCCCAATCTCAAAGGGAAAGAGCTGACCGCCGCCATTGCGCCGCTGGGCTTTACACCGCCCACCATGTCGCTGATGCACTTCCCGACCGTCATGGACATGATGTGCCTGAAGATGGAGTGGACGACTGAGCTGGGCAGCGCCTTCCTGGCCGATGAACCGGGCGTGCTGGCAGCCGTTCAGCGCCTGCGTCAACAGGCGATGGAGGTGGGCAACCTGAAAGACTCGGAACAAATGAAAGTGGCCAAGGATGAGCAGAACAATCAGCAGATCGTCACCATTGCGCCTGCCAACCCTGACGTCGTTTACGTCCCGCAATACGACCCAACCGCCGTCTATAGCGCGCCAGCTGCCGGGCCGACCTCAGCACCGGTGACCACAGCAACCACGACAACGACTGTGCCTGCGGCAACGACCACGACAGTGGTGGACGACAACGATGATGAATACGACCGCGGTGATATGGTCGTGACGGGCTTGCTCGCCTTTGGTGCGGGCATGTTGGTCAACGAGGTCTTCAACGACGATGATGATGAGGGCGATTATTATTACCCGCGGTGGGGATCTGATTATCCCGGCGGTTACGCTCCCTATCGTTATAACCCCAACTATGGCAATGGTTTTCGTCCCGCCAATGGCTACAACCGTCCGGCCAACTATCAGCGGGGCTCCAACAACAATATTTATATCAATGCCAAGGGGAACGATTACTTCAACAAGTTTGAGCGCGGCCCCAATAACTACCTGCGCCAAGCCGACAGCCCCATCACAGCGGCGCGCCCCCAGCGTGCTGAGCTGGCTACCCTGGAGCCACGCTCGCTGAATAACGAGGCAGGGGGCCGACGAGATGCCACACCTAAGGGGACTTATGCGGGGGCCAATCGCCAACCTAAAAGCGAATACGCCGGCGCACCACGCGCAGTCAATGAGGTGAACAGGGAGGCTCGCGCAACAGCACCGAAGGGGAGCTATGCGGGAGCCAACCGCCAGCCCAAAAGCGAAACTGCCAACGCAACACGCGACGCTAGACAGGTGAGCAGGGAGGCGAATGTGGCTCAACGCACGCCGCGCCAGGGCAACTACGCAGGAGACAAGGTCAAGCGGCAGCAAATCACTCCACAGACAGCTGGGGCTCGTGATCGCGGCCATATCCAGCCACGCGCTACCCACAGCAAGAGCGCAACACAGACGGCGACACGCAGAGCACCAGCAGCCTCAAAGAGTGCCTTCCAAGGGGTGCAGAATTCGGGCAGAACCGAGCGCGCCGCCAGCCATCGTGGGCGTGAAAGTGTGGCTAGTAGCGCGCATGCCGGGCGCAACACTCAACCCAGACGGAGTACGCGATAATGAAGCGTTTGTTGAAATGGAGTTGGGCCCCCTCATGGGGGTTGGCCCTGCTGGCCCTGACCGCTGCCTGCGACGCAAGCGCCATGGCGCAACGCACCTTCGCCACCCCGGATGAGGCGGTGCAGGCCCTGATCACGGCCCTGGAGCGGAACGATGTCACCGCACTGACGCTGTTGCTCGGAGAAAATAGTGAGGAGGCCATCACCTCGGGGGATGAGGTGGCCGACGCCAATGATCGCACCGCCTTCGTCGCGAGCTTCAAGAGCAAGCACCAACTGGTGGCCGAAGGTAAGGATAAAATGATCCTGGTCGTGGGAGAATCGGATTGGCCACTGCCCATCCCCCTCGTGGCCGCAGATGGCAAGTGGTATCTCGATGGCGCCGCAGGTGCCAAAGAGATCGCCTATCGCCGCATCGGTCGGAATGAGTTGGGGGCGATTGCGGTGTGCCGTGGCTTTATCGACGCACAGATAGAGTACGCCGCCATGGGGCATGATGGCCAAACCGCGGGACTCTTCGCGGCCAAACTACGCAGTGATGCAGGACAACAAAATGGACTCTATTGGCCTGTGGGCGAGGGTGAACCAGCAAGCCCGGCCGGAGAGGAGGTCGTCAGTGCCGCGGCAGAGGGCTACAAGGCCGTGGTCGGTCAACGCACTCCCTATCATGGCTACTATTACCGTATCTTGTATGCTCAGGGAGCCGCGGCCAATGGGGGGAGTAAAGAGTACTTTGTCGACGGGCTGTTAAGAGACGGTGTCGCCCTGATTGCCTGGCCGGCCGATTATGCCAACAGTGGGGTGATGACCTTCATGGTGAATCACGAGGGGCGGGTTTATCAAAAGGATCTGGGGGCAGACACGGCAACGGCCGTTGAGGCGATCCAGCTGTTCGATCCCGATGAGAGCTGGTCGCTGGTGGTTAGCCAAGAGGGTGATTAGGGCTCTTTCTCTACCATAGAATCTTGGCGAATAGCAGGGGCCCAGAGCGGCGTGATTGAGATCAGAGGTGGTGATGCGGGGCCAGCCGCCCCCTCGCTGGCCCACGCGATGTTCGGCATCAGAATGAAGATCAGCTGAGTCAGGATATGCATTGGTTTCATGGTGCTGCTCTCGCGGTGCGCAACCAGAGTGTATAGACGGCACACCAGGCCCTCCGGGCTGACTCCCCAAATGAAGCATAAAAAAACGGCGACCCGAGGATCGCCGTTTTGCATGATGTGAATGGGGATTACTTGTCGCCCAGCAGGACGGAGTCCAGCGCGATTTCGATCATGTCGTTGAAGGTCAGCTGACGCTCTTCGGAGGTGGTCTGCTCGCCGGTACGGATGTGATCGGAGACGGTGCAGATGGTCAGTGCACGGGCACCGTACTCTGCGGCCACGCCGTAGATGCCGGCGGCTTCCATCTCGACACCCAGGATGCCGTATTTTTCCATGACGTCGAACATGGAGGGGTCCGGGGTATAGAACAGGTCGGCGGAGAAGATGTTACCCACGCGCACCGGAGTGCCCTTGTTCTTGGCGGCTTGCACGGCGTTGGCAACCAGATCGAAGTCGGCGATGGCGGCGAAGTCGTGATCCTTGAAGCGCAGACGGTTGACCTTGGAGTCGGTGCAGGCACCCATGCCGATCACCACGTCACGCAGTTTGACGTCTTCACGCACGGCGCCGCAGGAGCCCACACGGATCAGGGTCTTCACGCCGTAGTCGGTTATCAGCTCTTTGGCATAGATGGAGCAGGACGGGATGCCCATGCCGTGGCCCATGACGGAGATGCGACGGCCCTTGTAGGTACCGGTGAAGCCGAGCATGCTGCGCACGTCACACACCTGCTCGACGTTCTCCAGGAAGGTCTCGGCGATGTACTTGGCACGCAGGGGGTCGCCCGGCATCAGCACTGTGTCAGCAAAGGCGCCATCTTTTGCATTGATATGAGGAGTTGCCATTCTCTTGATTCCTTCACACTAGGTTGAGTTTTATTGTTTTTAAAATTGCCCGCCGCCGAAGTGGCGGGCGGGTCAGTTACAGGAAACTGGTACCGTATTGCAGCTTGGGCAGACCGTGGTAGGCCGCAATGCTCTGGCCGATGTCGGCGAAGGTCTCGCGACGGCCGACGGAGCCAGCCTTGACCGGCTTGCCGTAGAAGAGCACAGGAATGTATTCACGGGTGTGGTCGGTGCCGCTCCAGGTCGGATCGCAGCCGTGGTCGGCGGTCAGCACCACCACATCGCCATCTTGCAGTATCTCGAACAGCTCCGGCAGACGGGAGTCGAAATACTCCAGCGCATCGGCGTAGCCCTTGACGTCACGGCGGTGGCCGTAGGAGGAGTCGAAGTCCACGAAGTTGGTGAAGACTATGGTGTTGTCACCGGCGGCCTTCACCTCTTCCAGGGTTCTGTCCCACAGCTCGGTCAGGCCTGTGCCCTTCACCTGCTTGGTGATGCCCTGCTGGGCATAGATGTCGGCAATCTTGCCGATGGAGACCACCTGGCCACCCGCATCCTTCATGTAGTCCAGCACGGTCGGCGCCGGCGGCAGCACCGAGTAGTCGTGACGGTTGCCGGTGCGCTTGAAGTTGCCCTTGCCGCTGCCCACGAACGGACGGGCGATGACCCGACCGATGTTGTAGGGCTCCAGCAGCTCGCGCACTATGTGGCACAGCTCATACAGCTTCTCGAGGCCATAGGTCTCTTCGTGGCAGGCGATCTGGAACACTGAGTCGGCAGAGGTGTAGAGGATCGGCTTGCCGGTCCGCATATGCTCCTCACCCAAGTCATCAAGCACCTGGGTGCCGGAGGCGTGGCAGTTGCCGAGGTAACCCGGCAGGCCCGCCTTCTCGACGATGGCGTCCAGCAACTCCTGGGGGAAGCTGTTGTGGTGATCGTGGAAGTAGCCCCACTCGAACAGCACAGGCACGCCTGCGATCTCCCAGTGGCCGGACGGGGTGTCCTTGCCGGAGGAGAGCTCCTGGGCGAAGCCGTAGGCACCGACTACCTCAATATCTTTCTTCAAGCCTGCCGGGAAGTAGCCGGAAGCCTGCTCCCCTGCATGGCCCAGGCCCAGCTTGTTGAGGTTGGGCAGGTTGAGGGCACCACGGCCTTCAATCTCACCGGCGGCGCAGGCCTTGGCGATATGGCCAAGGGTATTGGCGCCCACATCTCCGAACTTCTCGGCATCGGCGGCAGCGCCAATACCGAAGGAGTCCATCATCAGAATAAAGGTACGTTTCATGGGTCTTCCCCTTGTTACAAATCGGCCAGACCGATGCGACGGTAAACCTCGGGCAGTGCCTCTGGTCGGGTGTCACCGATCTTGACGGCAGCCTGCACCATGCGGGCGGCCTCGGCAAATTGAGCTTCTGTCTGAGCGTGGATCAGCGCGAGCGGCTTGTCAGCCTCGACGCTCTGCCCCAGGCGGATAAAGTCGGTCAGACCGACCGCATAATCGAGTTTGTCCCCGGCGGCGCGGCGACCACCACCCATGGCGACCACGGCCAGGCCCAGTTCGCGGGTATCCATGGCGGTCACGAAACCGCTCTGCGCCGCATACACGGGGCGCACTATGCCGGCCTTGGGCAGATAAGCATCGTAACGCTCCATGAAGTCCGCCGGACCACCGAGGCCGGTCACCATGCGACCGAAGATCTCGGCAGCCTTGCCGTTGTCCAGCACCGCCTGCAGCTTGGCACGAGCGTCTTGCTCGTCGCTCGCAAGCTTGGCGGAGATCAGCATCTCGGCACAGAGCGCCATGGTCACTTCGTGGATGCGCGGGTTGCGATATTCACCGGTCAGGTAGCGTACCGCCTCGCGCACTTCTACCGCGTTGCCGGCGCTGGAGGCCAGCACCTGGTTCATGTCGGTCAGCAGAGCAGAGGTGCGGCAACCGGCACCGTTGGCCACGGCCACTATGCTCTTGGCCAGCTCTTCCGAGGCCTCGAAGGTCGGCATAAAGGCACCTGAGCCCACCTTGACGTCCATCACCAGGGCTTCGAGCCCGGAGGCGAGCTTCTTGGAGAGGATGGAGCCGGTGATCATGGCGATGGATTCGACGGTGGCCGTGATGTCACGCACCGCGTAGATACGCTTGTCGGCCGGGGCCAGATCGCCGGTCTGGCCTATGATGGCTACGCCCGCCTCTTTCACCACCTTCAGGAAGCGATCGTTGTCGACCGAGGTCTGGTAGCCGGGAATGGCGTCCAGCTTGTCCAGGGTACCGCCGGTGTGGCCCAGGCCACGGCCGGATATCATGGGCACGAAGCCGCCGCAGGCGGCGACCATGGGGCCCAGCATCAGGGAGACCACATCACCCACGCCACCGGTGGAGTGCTTGTCGACTATGGGGCCACCCAGGTTGAGGTGATCCCAGGTCAGCACCATGCCGGAGTCGCGCATGGCGCAGGTCAGGGCGACCCGCTCATCCATGGTCATGTCCTTGAAGTAGACCGCCATGGCCAGGGCCGCTATCTGCCCTTCGCCTATGCTGTTGTTGGTAATGCCCTGGACGAAGAATTGAATCTCTTGGGTACTGAGCGCTTCACCGTTGCGCTTCTTGCGAATAATTTCTTGAGGCAAAAACATCTTTCATTCCCTCCGTGCGCCTTGCACGAACACAGACCGAACAGGATCCGAAGAGGGGGCGGCAGGCCGCCCCCTGTCACCGCTTAGTAACCGCTGGTATTGGCCGGCTTGTCGCCGTGGCCCAGGGTCGCCAGCAGGCTGGCCAGCAGGCTGGAGGCGCCGAAGCGGAAGGTGCGCGGGGAGACCCAGTCCTTGCCCAGGATCTCTTCGGCCATGGCCAGGTACTGACCGGCAACGGCTGCGTCTTTCACGCCACCAGCAGGCTTGAAGCCCACCTTCGGGTTCTTGGCCTTGATCACTTCCATCATGATACGGGCCGCTTCCGGGGTCGCATTGACCGGCACCTTGCCGGTGGAGGTCTTGATGAAGTCGGCACCGGCATCGATGGAGATCTCGGAGGCACGACGGATCAGCGCCTCTTCTTTCAGCTCACCGGTCTCGATGATCACTTTCAGCAGCGCCTTGTCACCACAGGCTTCCTTACAAGCTTTGACCAGGCTGAAGCCGACCTGTTCATTGCCGGCCATGAAGGCGCGGTACGGGAACACCACGTCCACTTCATCGGCACCGTAGGCGACTGCGGCGCGGGTCTCGGCCACGGCGATCTCGATGTCGTCGTTGCCGTGAGGGAAGTTGGTAACGGTGGCGATGCGCACGTCGGCGGCGCCGATCTCACGCAGGGTCTTGCGAGCAATAGGGATGAAACGGGGATAGATGCAGACGGCGGCGGTGAGGCCGGCCGGAGACTTGGCCTTGCGGCACAGGTCGATGACCTTCTGATCGGTGTCGTCATCGTTCAGGGTGGTCAGGTCCATCAGGTTCAGGGCGCGTTGGGCGGCCAGTTTCAGATCAGTCATGCTATGTCTCCAAAGTCTCGATAAGTCCCCTCAGCCGCGATCCGCCGCCACCGAACACACAGGATCGGCAAACGAAGATCCCAGGCGAAAGGGATATGGAATTACAGCGCAAATGCACAGGCAATACGGCTGCAAATAAGGCAAGAGCCCTGTCACTTTCTTACAAAAGTGCGGACTTGGTTCCATGAAGACTTGAGAAAGGCCGACAACCGCAGACCCGACTTCCCAATCAATTCCATTTGACCGCCAACACCCACCTCATGTGGGCATTAGTCAATGCCAGCACCCTGCTGGCATCGCCTATTTCAGCCGAGATACCCCGTGTTTGCAAGCCGGATTTGCCAATTTCAGAGGTACCTCACACCCGGCAAATCCAGCACTGGAAGGTGCTTAAGAGAAGAAGCGGGTCAGGATCCAGGAGTAGGCAATCCCCCCCAGATAGACCCCCACAATCCCCATTACCCCGGACAGTACGGGAGGTGCCGGGATCGGCAACTTGAGGAAAGAAAACAACACGCCAACGATAAAGCCGGCAGCAATCGCCAGTAGCACTTCATTCATAAAACCTCCGATTTGACTCATTTTATTATTAGTCTAGAAAGGAAAACGGTTGTCACCGCCCCAAACGAGAACGCCACAGCTTTTCGCTGTGGCGCTCGTTTCAACTTGTCTGTCAGACAAGCATTACATGGCTGTCAGTGCCAGGAAGAAGCCTGCGATGGTGGCAGACATCAGGTTGGACAGAGAGCCGGCCAGCACGGCCTTCAGGCCGAAGCGCGCTATGGTGCCGCGACGGTTCGGTGCCATGGAACCCAGACCACCCAGCAGGATGGCAACGGAGGACAGGTTGGCGAAGCCGCACAGGGCGAAGGAGATGATGGCCTTGGTGTGGTCGGACATGGCCACGCCGTTGATCAGCACTTCATCCTTCAGGTAGGGGGCGAAGTTCAGGTAAGCCACGAACTCGTTCACCACCAGCTTCTGACCGATGAAGGAACCGGCCACCACGGCTTCGCTCCAGGGCACACCGATCAGGAAGGCCAGCGGGGAGAACAGCCAGCCCAGCAGCAGCTCCAGGGAGAGCTCAGGCATGCCGAACCAGCCACCCACGCCGGAGAAGATGCCGTTGATCATGGCGATGAGGCCGATGAAGGCCAGCAGCATGGCACCCACGTTCAGGGCCAGTTGCAGACCGGCGGAGGCACCGGCAGCGGCGGCGTCGATCACGTTGGCAGGCTTGTCGTCCAGCTCGCCATCGGCGGAGTTCTCGTCGTAGCTCGGGGTCTCGGTTTCCGGTACCAGCAGCTTGGCGAACAGCAGACCACCCGGGGCAGCCATGAAGGAGGCGGCGATCAGGTATTCCATCTTGACGCCCATGGAGGCGTAACCGGCCAGCACGGAGCCGGCAACGGAGGCCAGGCCACCACACATGACGGCGAACAGCTCGGAGTCGGTCATCTTGGAGATGAAGGGACGCACCACCAGCGGGGCTTCAGTCTGGCCGACGAAGATGTTGGCAGTGGCAGACAGGGATTCGGTACGGGAGGTACCCAGCACCTTCTGCAGACCACCACCCAGCAGCTTGATTACCCACTGCATGATACCGAGGTAATAAAGAACCGCGATCAGGGAAGAGAAGAAGATGATGACGGGCAGTACACGGAAGGCGAAGATGAAACCACCGCCACCGAACACTTCGAACATCTTGTTGCTGACCAGACCACCGAACAGGAATTCGATACCGTTCTGACCATAACCGATGACGCTGGAGACGGCATCGGACACGCTCACCAGAATATCCCGACCAACCGGGACATACAGCACGAAGGCACCCAGACCGGCCTGAATTGCGAAGGCACCACCCACGGTGCGGATTTTGATTGCCTTGCGATTGCTGGAGAACAGCACCGCGATAAGGATGAGCGTCGCCATCCCTACCAGACCCATTATCAGATTCATTATTAACACTTCCTCTTTAGTAGCACCTGCCAGCTTGTTAACGTTTTGTGTATGAAAGCCGCTAATCAAGGGTGCGCATTATACTAATTACGGTGCGACAAAATAGAATACTGGTCACATTTTATAAGCCTGAAATGGGCTGAACGTCGTTTAATTAGACCGCAAACGATTTTTATGGGTCCTGTTTTTTATCACACCGGCATCTGGCGTTAATCATCTGTTAAATTCGTGGTCGACCGCGGGAAAAGCCGCAGAGTGGATTCATGTAACACCGAAATAACATCCGCCAGCGGCTGCTGCCGTAATTGCGCCAACAGCCGGGCTATGGTCGGCAGACTGGCCGGGGTGTTGATCTCCCCCTGGCATCCCTGCAGCGGCATGTCGGGGGCGTCGGTTTCCAGCAGCAAGGCCTCCAGCGGCATGGCACGGATCGCCTCCCGGGTCTTGTTGGCCCGCTCATAGCTGATGACCCCTCCTATTCCCAGCCTGAAACCCAGCTGCCAGAACGCCTCGGCCTGATGCAGGGAGCCGCTGAAGGCGTGGATAACGCCCCCCCTCGCCGGTTTGAAGCGCCGCAGGATCTTGGCGACAGTGTCGTTGGCCCGCACCGAGTGGACTATGAGGGGCAGATCATGGGCCATGGCCAACCTCACTTGCGCCTCGAACAGCTCAAGCTGCCCCTCCTGGGGCACCTGGGTGCGCAAGTCCAGCCCGCATTCGCCGATGGCCACCAGCCCCCGGGGCTTGCCCGCCAGCAGGGCCTCCAGCCTTGTCAGCGCCCCCTCCGTCTGGGCCCCCACATACCAGGGATGCACCCCCAGACCATAACGAATGTCATGATGACGCTCGGCCAGCGCCATCACCCGTCCCCAGTTTTCCTCTCCCACGGCGGGGATGATATACTCGCCCACCCCCAGCTGGCGCCACTGGGCCAGCAATGCCTCCCGATCGGTATCGAAGACCGGAAAATCGAGGTGGCAGTGGGTATCTATCAGTTCCATGTCGCGCTTACCTGTTCGTCGTACTCAATGGGTTGATTCCATGCCAAAACACCTTTCCCACGGCTTTACCCTGCTAGAACTGGTGCTGGTCATCGTGGTGCTGGCCATACTGGCTGTCACCGCCCTGCCCCGCTTCATCAACATTCAGGATGATGCACTCAAGAGCAGCGTCTCGGCGACCGCGGGCAGTTTTGCCAGCGCCGTGCAACTCGCCCATGCGGGCTGGGCGGTCAAGGTGAAGGGGGAGCCGCTGGCACTCTATAACTTTAGCGGCATGGGCAAGCAGGATCTCGACATCAACAGCCACGGCTGGCCGGTGGGCACCAAGGAGGATCAGGGTGGTCAACTCCCTGATGCAGTCTTCCCCGGTGGCGACAGCGATCAGATCTCCGTCAGCAGCCGGGATGACTGCGAGAGCCTGTTCGGCGCCCTGCTCGATACCGATCTGACGGCGGCCGATGAGCTCGATACCGATTCAAAGAGTGACTACATTTCCCGGCTCATCCCGGTAGACGGGCAGGCTGATGGCAAGCTTCGCCACGACAACTGCCGCTATACCCTGCGCGACTCCATCGGCCGCTTCCCCGCTTATCCGGACGGGTTGGGATTTGAGTACAACAGCGTTAACGGGGCCGTGACGCGCAATTTTCAGTGAGGCCAGCCTCGCCCCTGTCTGAGGCTTTCTCGTCCTCATCATGTCGCACCGGCGCGCAGCAGCGCCGGTTCTCGGGCACCAGTCCCCACTCCTGGCACCAGGCATCGTAGCGAGCCAGCCAACGCAGCAATATCCCCTTCACGGGCCCTCCTCGTCTCTATTATTCTCCCGATACAGCCTGCCTCAATCGCGCGCGCCGGACCAGCCTCACGGGCCCAGCGGCGTCATGGGGCCATGAACGGCAACAGCAGCCCCATGCTGATCTCGTCGACATAGCCCTCGTCCAGCCGATACGCCTGCCGCCGCAGCCCCTCATCCCGGAAACCGCACTTGCGATAAAGTGAATGAGCCACCTCGTTATGGGCCATCACCCCCAGCTCCAGTCTGCTGATGCCGCAATCCGGCGCGCTCGCGATCAGGGTTCGCAGCAGCCGCTCGCCCCAGCCCTGGCCGCGCGCACTCGACCGCAATCCCATCACCACCAGGGCGCAGTGGCGGTTGCGCGCCAGGCCGCCTCCGATGAGCACGGCAAACCCCTGCACCTCTCCGGCCAGCACCAGCAGCCACATTCGCTGGTTGGCCGTTCCCTGCATGGCGGCCAGACGCTGGCGCTGCCCCTCGATATTTGAGGGGCGCTCCCCCGCCTCGTGGAGCATGAAGCGGGTCTCCCGATCCAGTTGTCCAAAGAAGTGATCCAGCGCCGCCGCATCCTCCACGTCCGCCAAACGAATCATCACCCTGCTCTCCCTGCCTGGTTGTCATGCCGGTCCACGGCCATAAAAAAACGACTCCAACGGGAGTCGTTTTATCAGAGCCATCTGGCTAATGCCATGCCCTCATGGCGCAGCAGCCTGCTCAGTCTTTCGCTGGCAGGCTCAGGCGGGCGACTGCTTCCACGTGCATGGAGTGCGGGAACATGTCCACCGGCTGTACCTCGTCCAGCACGAAGCCCTGCTTGACCAGCCAGGCGAGATCCCGGGCCAGGGTCTGGGGGTTGCAGGAGACATAGACCAGACGACGCGGCGCCATGGCGACCAGGGTCTGCAGCACCGCCTTGTCACAACCCTTGCGGGGCGGATCCATCACCACCACATCGGCGGTCACGCCCTGGGCGTGCAGCTCGGGCATCAGTTGCTCGGCCTTGCCCACGTGGAATTCGGTGTGCTCTATGCCGTTCAGGGCGGCGTTGCGGCGGGCATCGCTGATGGCGCTCTCCACCGACTCTATGCCCACCACCTTGGCGGCCTTGCCAGCCAGGAACAGGGAGATGGTGCCGATGCCGCAATAGATGTCGAACACAGTCTCGTTGCCGGTCAGCTCGCTGTATTCCAGCGCCTTGGAGTAGAGCACATCGGTCTGGCTCGGGTTGTTCTGGAAGAAGGAGAGGGGCGAGATCTCGAACGCGAGCTCGTGGATCTTGTCGCGGATCACCCCTTCCCCCAGCAGCACGCGGTTGCTCGTTCCCAGGATGCGGTTGGTGCGCTCGTCATTGATGTTCTGCACCAGGGTGGTGATGGGCAGATCGCTTAAGATAGCCAGCAGTTCGGCCTCGAAGGGCAGCGCTTCACCCAGGGTCACCAGCACCACCATCAGCTCGCCGCTCTTGAAGCCCTTGCGGGTCATCAGGTTGCGCACGCAGCCGGTGTGGGCCACCTCGTCATAGGCGGCGATGTCGTGCGCGCGCATCCAGCTGCGCACCCGGGCATTGAGCTCCACATGCAGGGAGTCCTGCACCGCGCAGTCGTCGGCGGTGATGAGATCATGGGAGTGCTTGCGGTAGAAGCCTATTTCGGCGCCGGCCTCGCTGCCACGCACGGCGTACTGAGCCTTGTTGCGGTAGGCGAACGGGCTGTCCATGCCGAGGATGCGGTTGACCTGGGTCTCACCCAGGCCGACCTGCTCCAGCGCGCTCTGCACCAGGGACTGTTTCAGCTTGAGCTGGGCCGGATAGGCCAGCGGGCGCACCTGGCAGCCGCCGCACTCGGTGTTCGGGCAAAAATCGGCGACCCGATCGGCGGACGGCAGGGTCAGCTCGACCAGCTTGCCGTGCAGATAGTTCGGCTTGACCTCGGTCAACTCGACCAGCGCCTGCTCACCGGGCAGCAGACCCTCGACAAACAGGGGGCGATCGAACAGGCGACCCTTGCCATCCCCCTTGTCGGTCAGTTCCTGAATATCGATCTGATGTTGGTGTCCCACTAACGGCATGAGCGGCTCCGAAGGCATAGAAGAAAGGGTGGAAGCAGGGCTGACCCGGCAACCCCAAATAAAGGGTGGCAGAGTTTAGCGGAGATCCGGCCAAATTGCAGGCATAAAACATCCCTTGAAGGAAATAACAACGGCGGGATCTGGGGACTCTGGATGGGTGGCGCCTCATGGGTCGCCATAAAAAAACCGCCGGACAAGGCCGGCGGCAGGTGGTCAACGGTAGCCTGAGGGGATCACAGGCTGTAGGCTTTCTCCCCATGACTGGTGACATCCAGCCCTTCCCGCTCGGCATCTTCCTTGACCCGCAGGCCAATCAGCAGATCCACCAGCTTGTAGGCCACGGCGGAGACCAGGGCAGTCCATGCCACAGTCACCAGCACACCGATGACCTGGATCTTCACCTGGGTCAGGATGGAGTAGCCCTCGGCCACCTGATTGGTCACATAGTCCCAGACCCCGGTGCCACCCAGATCCGGGCTGGCGAACACCCCGGTCAGCACGGCCCCCAGGATGCCGCACACCCCGTGCAGGCCGAACACGTCCAGACTGTCATCGGCCCCCAGCAGGCGCTTGAGACCATGCACGCCCCACAGACCGGCCACGCCGCTCAGCAGACCTATGATGAGGGCACCACCGACACCGACGAAACCGGCGGCGGGGGTGATGGCCACCAGGCCCGCTACCGCACCGGACACGGCGCCCAGCAGGGAGGGGCGACCCTTCATCACCCATTCGGCCAAGGTCCAGGAGAGCGCGGCACCGGCCGGCGCCAGCCAGGTGTTGACGAAGGCCAGGGCGGCCGTGCCGTTGGCTTCCAGCGCGGAGCCGGCGTTGAAGCCAAACCAGCCGAACCAGAGCAGGGCGGCCCCTATCATGGTCATGGTCAGGCTGTGGGGGGCCATGGGATCACGACCGTAGCCAACCCGCTTGCCGACCATGAAGGCACCGACCAGACCGGCGACAGCCGCGTTGATGTGCACCACAGTGCCGCCGGCGAAATCGAGGGCGCCGTGCTGGAACAGATAGCCTGCGGTGGCACCGGCAGCCTCGGCGGCCGCGGCATCCGTGTAGGCATCCGGACCGGCCCAGTACCACACCATGTGCGCCATCGGAATGTAGGCGAAGGTGAACCAGATCACGGCGAACAGCAGTACGGCCGAGAACTTCATCCGCTCGGCGAAGGCACCGACGATGAGCCCGCAAGTGATGGCGGCAAAGGCCCCCTGGAACACCACATAGATGAACTCGCTGATCCCCACCCCTTTGCTGAAGGTGGCGGCGATCGACTCAGGTGTCACCCCGACCAGCAGCAGCTTGTCGAAGGAACCGTAGAAGGCCCCGCCCTCGGTGAAGGTCAGCGAATAACCGTAGATGACCCAGAGCACAGTGATCAGGCAGAACAGGGTGAACACCTGCATCAGCAAGCTCAGCATGTTCTTGGCGCGCACCAGGCCACCGTAGAACAGGGCCAGCCCCGGGATGGACATCAGGATCACCAGGGCGGATGCCAGCATCAGCCAGGTGTTGTCCCCCTTGTTGATGGTCACGGTCGCGGCAGCCTGCACCACCTCGGCCTGCGCGGCCACCTCTTCTGCCCAACCTGGGGCGGCCATGGTGGCGCCCAGCGCCAGCAGACCAGTCATTACGAGTCTCTTGAACATACAGCCCTCTCCTTGTCGTCCCGGCGCCCGGCCGGGTCCATTTCCTGATATGAATGTCAAACTTGGCCACTTGCACGCATCGTCACATCCAGCTTGCCCACCACCTCGGGCATGACTCGGCGGGCTCTTCATGGCGACCTAGCTTATCTAAAGCATAAAGCAGGCCAAAAAATATAAACCTTTATTTTCAATTAGTTGACTTTGGCTGCGCGATTTGATGCACCATATTGGCGCATCCTGCCCACTATCAGTAAGGGGGGCGCACTTCGGCTGTGCAGCGCCGGGCAACTGCACCAAGATGGCACCTAGGCATGCCAAACGGGGAGGATCCCGGGACAATGGGGGCCCGGCTGACCCGTTTTGCCCTCGAGATCATTTATTGAACAAATGAAAGATGCGTTTGCATTAAATAATCAAATGATGACAGAGGGGGGAGCTCACCTATCCGAGGGGAAGGAGGGGATCACAAAGGGGGATGCAGCACCTGATCTGGCCTGTGCCCGATCTTCCGGGCCATACTGGCGCAACCAGGTTTGCCCTGTCACCCGAACGAGGAACCCATGCCCAATCTCACCGTGACCGAAATCAAGGCATTCGTGCCTGCCCGCGACTTCAGCCTCTCCAGGCAGTTCTATCAGGATCTCGGGTTCACCCTGGCCTCCGACGGCGACGGGGTGGCCTACTTCCATTTCGGGGAGGTGAGCTTCCTGCTGCAGGACTATTACCACGAGGCACTGGCCGAGCACTTCATGATGCATATCCTGGTGGAGGACCTGGCCGCCTGGCGGGCCCAGGTGGAGGCGAGCCAGGTCGTCTCTCGCTACGGCGTCAAGGTGACCGAGATCGCCACCCAGCCCTGGCGCATGAAGGAGTTCTGCCTGTACGACCCCTCCGGCGTGCTGTGGCGCATCGCACAAAATATCGACTGAAGGGCCGCGAGCGCAGAAAAACAAAAGGCCATCCGCGAGGATGGCCTTTTGTCATGGAATCTGATGGTGCCCGGGGTCGGACTCGAACCGACACGTCTTGCAACGGCGGATTTTGAATCCGCTGCGTCTACCGATTTCGCCACCCGGGCAACTGCGAGGGATTATACGAATGGCGTTTTGGCATGCAAGGTGTTTTTCTTGCGCGGCCACCGTTTGCTCAATTATTCAACGCCTTGCCGATGTTCGGCCAGTTACATAGAATGCCCGCATCATATTAATGGAATAATCATCATGGCCAAGCGCAAGACCCCCTCCTCTCTCCAGCCTCCCCCCCAGCACCAGCACCCTTCGGCCGGCCTGCTGCGGCGCCTGGGTGCACTGCTCTATGACTACCTGGTGGTCATCGCCTTGCTGATCATCGCCGGTTTCATCGGCATGGGGGTAGCCTACCTGCTGCTGGCCACCGGGATGGCGACAGTCCCCGAGGGCAAGGATGCGGCCTGGCTGCTGACCAGCCCCCTCTACAGCGCCTGGCTCGCCCTGGTGATCTGCGGCTTCTACACCTGGTTCTGGACCCGTGCCGGCCAGACCATAGGCATGCGTGCCTGGCGCCTGCGCATCCAGAATCTGGACGGCAGCAACATTCGCATCACCCAGGCCCTGATCCGGCTCGCGACCTCGGCCTTCGGCCTCGGCAACCTGATGTGCGTGTTCAATCGCGAGCGGCCCCGCGCCTTCCAGGACATCTGGGCCGAGTGTGAAGTGGTGGTGCTGAGCAAGCAGGAGAACCTGGAGCAGCTGAACAAGTGACCCAGTGAGTACGAGATGAGAAACAAGAAGGGCACCCACTGGGTGCCCTTCTTGTTGGCCAATACAGGCCGCTACTGCTTGCGGTTCAGGATGTAGAAGGAGATGCCGCCAAACAGCAGGCTGGGGGCTATGGCCGCCAGCATAGGGCTGGCACCGCCGCACTTCTCCTTCTCTCGCTACTGCTTGCGGCTCAGGATGTAGAAGGAGATGCCGCCAAACAGCAGACCGGGGGCTATGGCCGCCAGCATAGGGTTGGCACCGCCGCACTTCTCATTCTCTCGCTACTGCTTGCGGCTCAGGATATAGAAGGAGATGCCGCCAAACAGCAGACTGGGGGCTATGGCCGCAAGGATGGGGGGCACCGCATACACCAGGCTGACGGGGCCGAATACCCGATCGCTCACATAGACCGCGAAGCCGGTCATGATCCCCATCAGCATCCGGGCCCCCATGCTCACCGAGCGCAACGGGCCGAAGATGAAGGAGGAGGCGAGCAAAATCATGGCCACCACGGAGAGCGGCGACAGCAGCTTGCGCCACATCTCCAGCTTGTAGCGCCCGGCATCCTGCTTGTTGGCATCCAGATAGCCGATGTAGTCCCGCAGCCCCGAGATGGGCAGGTTCTCGGGGTCTATGCTCACCACCCCCAGCTGCTTGGGGGTCAGCTCGGATTGCCACGCCATCTGGGCATGTTTCTCGTCCAGGATCTGCTTGGGATCGTCGAAACGGGTGATGTGCACCTGCTTGAGCAGCCAGTGATGCTGCTCGAACACCCCCTCCTGCGCCTGGACCACGTCGATCAGGTTGCGAGACGGGGTGAAACGATACAGGGTGATGCCGGTGAGGGCGCCGTCGTTGCGCACCCCGTTGATGTTGACGAAGTTGTTGCCATCCCGCGCCCAGACCCCGTAGGCCGAGACGGTCAGCCGCCCTTCCGACATGGCGCCCGCCTTGATGTCATCCGCCATCCGCTTGGCGGCCGGGGCCACGTATTCGCCCATCAGGCCCACCAGCAGCATCAGGGGAATAGCCGTCTTGAGCGCCGCCATGACGATGCTGATCTTGGAGCGGCCCGATGCCTGCATCACCACCAGCTCCGAACTGGTCGCCAACTGGCCGAGGCCGATGAGCCCCCCCAGCAAGGCCGCCAGCGGGAAGAAGAGCACAGCCTCCTTGGGCATGGAGAGCAGCACGAAGTAGAGGGCATTGAGCATGTCGTAGTTGCCCTCCCCCACGGCCCTGAGCTGCTCCACATATTTGATGAGCGCCGCCAGCCCGACCAGGGTCAGTTCGCACAGCAGGATCGACATGAAGATGACCCTGCCGATATATCTATCGAGAATGCCGAACATCAGCAGAAACTCCCAGGTTGCAGCATCATGCTGACTTGCCTTTGACAAAGTGGCCCTTGACCCCGTTCCACCAGCTGGTGCCCTGCAGGTTGAGCGGCACCCCGATCAGCAGCAGATAAATCAGCGGCACCAGGAACATGCCAGGCCAGTGGGGCAGACGCCCGCTGTCGATGGCCGAACGAGCGGCGCTGAGCAGCAGGAAATAGGAGAGATAGAGCAGTATGGCCGGCAGCAGCTTGGCGTAACGCCCCTGGCGGGGGTTGACCCGGGCCAATGGCACCACCAGGAAGGTGAGCACCAGGATGGAGAAGGGCAGCGACAGGCGCCACTGCAACTCGGCCATCAGCTGGTTGTCCTGGGTGCCGAGCAACTCCAAAGTCGGCTTGGCCGCCGCCTTGCGATTGGATCGCTCCATCTCCTGCTGACGGATCACCAGACTGTATTCACTGAAATCGGAGACCTGGAACTGCTTGCCGGTGAACTGGCCCTCGTAGCGGGAGCCATCCTTCAGGGTCAGCCACTGCAGACCGTTGCTGTCGGCCGTCACCTGCCCCTCGTTGGCCACCACCACTGAAGGGGGCGAGCCCCCTTCGGCGCGCTGCAGCACGAAAATCTTCTGCAGCTCGGAGCCCTTGTCGTTCAGATCCTGGATGTAGGCCACCAGGCGCCCCTTGTCGAGCTCCATGAAGCGACCGGCCTGCAGGAAGGAGATACCCGGATCGGCCTTGAACTCGTCGATCACCTGATACTCGCGCTCCTTGGCCTGGGGGGCTATCCAGCCGGTGTTGAAGGCCGCCACGGCGGCCGTCAGCAGGGCCAGCAGCAGGGCGCTGCCCATCACGAAACGGTGGCTGAAGCCCACCGCATGCATCACCGTCATCTCGCTTTCCGCATACAAACGACCGTGAGCAAACAGAATGGCTAAAAACAGACTGATAGGCAGCATCAACAGGGCCATATTCGGCAGGTTGAGCAGCAGCAGGGTGGAAACCAGGCGCGTCGGCACCTCGCCATCGGCGGCGTCGCCAATGATCTGGATAAATTGCTGGCTGACGAAGATAAGCAGCAGTACGAACAGCACCGCCAGCTGGGTTTTCAGGGTCTCCCTGAACAAATATCGGAAAACGATCACAGTCATTCCCAAGTAAACTTGTGTTTTTAGTCGAATGCCTGAAAAATAGGGCCCTATATTGGATTTTTACCAGTTTGAACTGCGGAGCCTGTGGCTGTTCGCTCCGCCTCTGATACCCCAACAAGCACCGCATTATTCAATAAATGGTGCCTTTTGTCTTTAGGATGTAGGAGATTCCATGGAGTTCAGTGTAAAGAGTGGCAGTCCTGAGAAGCAACGCAGCGCCTGCGTCGTGGTCGGCGTTTTTGAGCCTCGCCGCCTCTCTCCGGTTGCCGAACAGCTGGACAAGATCAGCGACGGCTACCTCAGTTCGCTGCTGCGCCGCGGCGATCTGGAAGGCAAACCAGGCCAGATGCTGTTGCTGCATCAAGTACCGGGCGTGCTCAGCGAGCGCGTACTGCTGGTCGGTTGCGGCAAGGAGCGGGAACTCGACGAACGCCAGTACAAGCAGATCATCAACAAGACCATCACCACCCTGAACGAGACCGGGTCCATGGAAGCCGTCTGCTTCCTGACCGAGCTGCACGTCAAGGGCCGGGATACCTACTGGAAGGTGCGTCAGGCGGTGGAAACCACCAAGGCGGGCCTCTACAGCTTCGATCAGTTCAAGACCAACAAGGCCGAGCCGCGCCGCCCGTTGCGCAAGCTGGTATTCAACGTGCCGACGCGTCGGGAACTGACCATAGGCGAGCGCGCCATCACCCACGGCCTGGCCGTGGCCAAAGGGGTTCGCATCTGCCGCGACGTGGCGAACATGCCGCCCAACGTCTGCAATCCGGCCTACCTCGCCTCCCAGGCCCGCCGTCTGGCGGATGCCTATGACAATATCACCACCAAGGTGATCGGCGAGCAGGAGATGGCCGAACTCGGCATGAACTCCTACCTGGCGGTGGCCCGTGGCTCCGAGAACGAAGCCATGATGGCCATCATAGAGTACAAGGGCAATGCCGACGCCAAGCCCATAGTGCTGGTGGGCAAGGGGCTGACCTTCGACTCCGGCGGCATCTCCATCAAGCCGGCGGATGGCATGGACGAGATGAAGTACGACATGGGCGGCGCCGCCTCCGTGCTCGGCACCATGCACGCCCTGGCCCAGTTGCAGCTGCCCATCAACGTCATAGGCGTGCTGGCGGGCTGCGAGAACATGCCGGGCGGCAACGCCTATCGCCCGGGTGACATCCTCACCACCATGTCCGGCCAGACCGTCGAGGTGCTCAACACCGACGCCGAGGGTCGCCTGGTGCTGTGCGATGCCCTCACCTATGTGGACCGCTACGATCCCGAAACCGTGATCGACGTGGCGACCCTGACTGGCGCCTGCATCATAGCCCTGGGTCACCACACCTCGGGTCTGCTGGCCAACCACAACCCCCTGGCCCACGAGCTGCTCAACGCCTCCGAGCAGGCCGGTGATCGCGCCTGGCGTCTGCCGCTGTTCGACGAGTATCAGGAACAGCTGGAGAGCCCGTTTGCCGACATGGCCAACATAGGCGGCCGGCCGGCCGGCACCATCACGGCCGCCGCCTTCCTGTCGCGCTTCACCAAGAAGTACAACTGGGCCCACCTGGACATCGCAGGGACCGCCTGGAAGAGCGGCAAGGATAAAGGCTCCACCGGTCGCCCCGTGCCCCTGCTGACCCAGTTCCTGCTCAATCGAGCTGGCGTGGCAGACGTTGAGGATAAAGAGTAAAACCATCCTTGCCCGACAGTCCGTTGCCCCTGCCGAGCCAGCATTTTCCTGCTCAATCGAGCCGGCGTGGCGGATGTCGAAGACAAGGAGTAACCCCTCTCTTCGGATGCCCGCATCAGGGGAATGGTACCACAAGGAAGAGGCCTGCCTCTTCCTTGTTTCATTGAGAGAATCCGGGAAGACCGTGCCTGGCACGGCTCCCCGCAGACGGCCAATCGCTGTCCGTCACAGCCAAACGGGACCAACCTGATGAGCCAAGTGACCTTTTACCTGATGAGTGAGCCGGACGATGCGCAGGCGTCTGCGGTCGAACGGCTCGCCTGCCAGCTGGCGGCCGATGGCTGGAGTGCCAGCCACCTCTATCTGTTTTGCAACGACGAGGCCCAGGCCCTGCGCCTGGACGAGCTCTTGTGGCAACTGCCACCGGATCGTTTCGTGCCGCACCAGCTGCAGGGGGAGAGCGGCCAGGCCCCGGTGGAGATAGGCCATCAGCCACCGAAGCGGCGCTATGCCCGCCTCATCAACCTGGCCGAGCAGACACCTTTGTTTGCAGGACACTTCGCTCAAGTGGTAGATTTTGTCCCCACTGACGAAACGCAAAAGCAGCAAGCCCGCGAGCGCTACAAGCACTATCGCCAGGCGGGCCACACCCTCGAGATGAGGGATCAGCCCGTCCTTGCCGCACCGGATCCGGCGCAGCCCTGACTACGCCACCCTCGATCCACGACGAATCAACACCAGAATCCATCCATCCAGAATACGGCGAGACCATGGAAAAGACTTTTAATCACAACGCCATCGAACAGGCGCTCTATCAGCACTGGGAAGCCCAGGGTTACTTCAAGCCCCACGGCGACACCAGCAAAGACTCCTTCTGCATCATGATCCCGCCGCCGAACGTCACCGGCAGCCTGCACATGGGTCACGCCTTCCAGCAGACCCTGATGGACACCCTGATCCGTTACAACCGCATGCAGGGCAAGAACACCCTGTGGCAGGCGGGCACAGACCACGCCGGTATCGCCACCCAGATGGTGGTTGAGCGCAAGATCGCCGCCGAAGAGGGCAAGACTCGCCACGACTACGGCCGTGATGCCTTCATCGACAAGATCTGGCAGTGGAAGGAAGAGTCCGGCGGCACCATCACCCGCCAGATGCGCCGCCTCGGCGACTCCGTGGACTGGGAGCGCGAGCGCTTCACCATGGATGAGGGCCTCTCGGCGGCCGTGCAGGAAGTCTTCGTGCGTCTGTATGAAGATGGCCTGATGTACCGCGGCAAGCGTCTGGTGAACTGGGATCCCAAGCTCAACACCGCCATCTCCGATCTGGAAGTGGAAAACCGCGAGATCAAGGGCCACATGTGGCACCTGCGCTACCCGCTGGCCAACGGCGCCAAGACCGCCGAAGGCCAGGATCACCTGATCGTCGCCACCACCCGTCCGGAAACCATGCTGGGTGACACCGCGGTCGCAGTGAACCCGGAAGACCCGCGCTACAAGGCGCTGATCGGCCAGCACATACTGCTGCCGCTGGTGAACCGCCTGATCCCCATAGTCGCCGACGAACACGCCGACATGGAGAAGGGCACAGGTTGCGTGAAGATCACCCCGGCCCACGACTTCAACGATAACGAAGTGGGCAAGCGCCACAACCTGCCGATGATCAACATCTTCACCCTGGACGCCCACGTGCGCGCCGAGGCCGAAGTGGTCGACACCAACGGCAACCCCAGCACCGCCTATGACGCCGCCCTGCCGAGCGAGTTCGCCGGCATGGAGCGCTTCGCCGCCCGCAAGGCCATCGTCGCCAAGCTGGACGAGCTGGGTCTCTTGGCCGAAATCAAGGATCACGTGCTGCAACAGCCTTACGGCGATCGCGGTGGTGTGCCCATCGAGCCCATGCTGACCGACCAGTGGTACGTGCGCGTGGCCCCCATGGCCAAGACCGCCATCGAGGCGGTGGAAGATGGCCGCATCCAGTTCGTGCCCAAGCAGTACGAGAACATGTACTTCTCCTGGATGCGCGACATTCAGGACTGGTGCGTCTCCCGTCAGCTCTGGTGGGGTCACCGCATCCCGGCCTGGTATGACGACGCCGGCAACGTCTACGTGGGCCGTGACGAGGCGGAAGTGCGTGCCAAGCACAGCATACCGTCCGTGACCACACTGCGTCAGGACGAAGACGTGCTCGACACCTGGTTCAGCTCCGCCCTGTGGACCTTCTCCACCCTGGGCTGGCCGAACAACACAGAGGCGCTCAAGACCTTCCACCCGACCGACGTGCTGATGAGCGGCTTCGACATCATCTTCTTCTGGATTGCCCGGATGATCATGATGACCATGCACTTCATCAAGGACGAAAACGGCCAGCCGCAAGTCCCGTTCAAGACCGTCTACATCACTGGCCTTATCCGCGATGAAGAAGGGCAGAAGATGTCCAAGTCCAAGGGCAACGTGCTGGATCCCCTCGACATGATCGACGGCATCTCCCTGGAAGATCTGCTGGAGAAGCGCACCGGCAACATGATGCAGCCGCAGATGGCCGAGAAGATCGGCAAGCGCACCGCCAAGCAGTTCCCGGAAGGGATAGAGGCCCACGGCACCGACGCCCTGCGCTTCACCCTGGCGGCGCTGGCCAGCACAGGTCGTGACATCAACTGGGACATGAAGCGCCTGGACGGCTACAACAACTTCTGCAACAAGCTGTGGAACGCCTCCCGCTACGTGCTGATGAACACCGAAGATCAGGATTGTGGTCTGCACGGTGGCGAGATGCAGTTCAGCCTGGCGGATCGCTGGATCCAGTCCCAGCTGCAGGTGGCCATCCGCGACTTCCGCACCGCGCTGGATACCTACCGCTTCGATATCGCGGCCGGCGTCTTGTACGAATTTATCTGGAACCAGTTCTGCGACTGGTATCTGGAGCTGACCAAGCCGGTGCTGGGCAAGGGCTCAGAGGCCGAGCAGCGTGCCACCCGTCACACCCTCGTGACCGTGCTGGAGACCCTGCTGCGTCTGGCGCACCCTATCATCCCCTTCATCACCGAGACCATCTGGAAGTCGGTGGCCCCGCTGGCCGGTGTCAACGCCGACACCATAATGCTGCAGGCCTTCCCGGAATTCGATGCCGCCAAGGTAGACGATGCCGCCATGGCGGATCAGGAGTGGGTGAAGGAGTTCATCGTCGGCATCCGCAACATCCGCGCCGAGATGAACGTGGCGCCGAGCGTGGCCCTCAACGTGCTGCTCAAATGCGATGGCAAGGATGCCCAGCGCGCCGGTGACAACGAGGCCTTCCTCAAGTCCCTGGCCCGTCTGGAGTCCATCCGCGTGCTGGCGGACGGCGAAGTGGCCCCCCTGTCGGTGAAGAAGCTGATTGGTGCCACCGAGCTGATGATCCCCATGGCCGGTCTCATCGACAAGGAGGCCGAACTGGCCCGTCTGGCCAAAGAGGTTGCCCGTCTGGTGGGTGAGTGCGGCCGTATCGAAGGCAAGCTCGGCAACGAGGCCTTCGTGGCCAAGGCGCCGGACGCCGTCATCGCCAAGGAGCGCGAGAAGCTGGACGATTACCGTCTCCAGCTGACCAAGCTGGAAGCCCAGCAGGCCGAGATCGCAGCGCTCTAAGTGCCCATCGCCAGTCCAAAAAGCCCCCGACTATCGGGGGCTTTTCATTTTCCGCCCCCGGATGACAAGCCCGTTTATATAGTCCCGCGGCCAGTCTGACGACGAGCCAGCGAGGTCCATATGCCCCCTTGCACTGGACGAAATTGAAAAATTCACGGGCCAAATCACCTCCTTTCACAAGCGCATCGCCCGCAAATTCATTACACTGCCAGCGATCTTTTCTACCGGGAGTGCTGCTGCAGTATGGAAATATTGATCCTGCTTGGATTGATTTTGCTCAATGGCGTCTTCGCCATGTCGGAAATCGCCATCGTCACCGCACGCAAGGCCCGTCTCAGCAAGATGGCCAGCGAGGGGAGCCGCTCTGCCGCCATCGCCCTCAAGCTGGGGGAGAATCCGACCCATTTCCTCTCCGCCGTCCAGATCGGCATCACCAGCATAGGCCTGCTCAACGGTATCTACGGTGAGTCCCTGCTGGCCCAGCCCTTCGCCCAGTGGTTGCAGGAGTGGGGCCTCTCCCCCAAGAGCAGCAGCCTGCTCGCCACCGTAATCGTCGTAGTGCTGGTGACCTACCTCTCCATCGTGGTGGGGGAACTGGTGCCCAAGCGCCTGGGTCAGCTCAGTGCCGAGCGCATCGCCTGCCTGGTAGCCCGCCCCATGCTCTGGCTGGCGACCCTGACCCGTCCCTTCGTCTGGCTGCTGTCCGCCTCCACCCACGCCAGCCTGCGCCTGCTGCGGGTCGATCAGAACAACAGCAACAACGTCACCCAGGAGGAGATCCACGCCATGCTGGTGGAGGGCTCCGAAGCCGGCGTGATCGAAGACCACGAACACACCATGCTGCGCAACGTGTTCCGCCTCGACGAACGCAGCCTCTCCTCGCTGATGGTGCCCCGTAGCGACATCCGCTACCTGGATCTCTCCCTGCCGCTGGAGACCAACCTGCAGCGCCTGGTGGAGTATCGCCACAGCTTCTTCCCGGTCTGCGACGGCAGCCTCTCTGACCTGGTGGGCATCCTCAACGTCAGCAAGGTGCTGCACGCCTACATCAAGGGGGAGCCCATCGATCTGGCTGCCCTCACCCAGGACGGCAGCCTGCTGCCGGAGACCCTCAACGGCCTGGAGCTGCTCAACCACTTCCGCGCCCACGCCGAACACATGGTGCTGGTGGTGGATGAATACGGCGAGCTGCAGGGGCTGGTCACCCAGCAGGATCTGCTGGAGACGCTGGCGGGCGACTTCCAGCAGGAAGACGGGGAGGACAACTGGGCCTTCCAGCGTGCCGATGGCAGCTGGCTGCTCGACGGCCTGATCCCGCTGCCGGAATTGAAGGACTGTCTGGAACTGGTTCGCCTGCCGGAAGAAGAAAAACATCACTATCACACCCTCGGAGGGCTTATCATGCTGCTCCTTGGCCGCCTTCCCCAGACCGGAGACCTGGTCACCCTGGAACAGTGGCAACTGGAAATCGTGGATATGGACGGCCTGCGCATCGACAAGGTGCTTGCCATGCCCTTGACCGACCAACCCAGCTAACCTGCGGAGTTTGCATGTATGGAGCAGTTTTACCACCTGGCTCACGCCTTCATTAATCAGGATCTGGCGACCCTGTCCGACCCCAACATGGTCTTCATGGTCTACATAGTCCTGCTGACCTTCCTGGTGCTGGAAAATGGCTTCATCCCGACCGCCTTCCTGCCCGGTGACACCCTGCTGATCCTGACCGGCGTGCTCATCTATCAGGGGGTACTGCCGCTCGCTGTCGTCCCGCTGCTGATCCTGGCCACCTTCGTCGGCACCTGGCTCGGCTACATGCAGGGGCGTTTCCTCGGCCACACCCAGATGTACCACAGGCTGATGTCCCACCTGGATGAGAAGCACAAGGAGAAGGTGCACTACCTGCTCAACAAGTACGGCATCATCACCCTGATCACCGCCCGCTACATCGCCTTCGTGCGCACCGCCTATCCCTACATCGTCGGCGCCAACGAGATACCCCAGGGTCGCTTCCTGGTGGTGAACCTCATCAGCTCCATCATGTGGATCTGCCCCCTGGTCGGGCTGGGTTACTACCTGAGCCACACCAAGCTGGCCGCGCAGTATGAGTCCCAGTTCCTCAGCATCATCCTCTGCCTGCCGCTGGTGCTGCTGGTGGGCGGCTTGATAGCGCTGGTCTGGCGCTGGCTGAGCAGACGCAAGGTCCACATCTCCAGGGATTGAGAGAAATCACAGGGGTCGCCGGCAGGCGGCCCTTTTTTATGGAAAATAGTGACGAATTCCTCCCTCCCGCTCTTGTAAAGCGAGGGCAAAAATGAGTGAATCTAGCGCCTTTTTTCGCTGTGGATGGAGTCGGTTGTATGGGGTGTCGGATTCGCGCAATCGCGCTGGTATGTGGATTGATAGGACTGCTCGGATCGCAGGCAGCCCTGGCGGCGCCCAACCCGGCCAAACTGCAGATCAAGTCGGGCAGTGCCCTGGTCATGGACATCAACACGGGCAAGACCCTCTATCAGAAGAACCCTGCCCAGGTGCGCCCCATCGCCTCCCTCACCAAGCTGATGACGGCACTGGTGGTGCTGGATGCCCGCCAGAACCTCAATCAGACCCTGACCATAGATCAGAACGACAGGGACAACATCAAGCACACCTACTCCCGGGTTCGTTTCGGTACCAAGGTGAGCCGTCGCGACGCCCTGCACCTGGCGCTGATGTCCTCCGAGAATCGCATGGCCTCTGCCCTCGCCCGCCACTACCCGGGTGGCCGCTCGGCCTTCATTCGCGCCATGAACAACAAGGCCAGGCAACTCGGCATGCGCAACAGCCGATTCTACGACTCCACCGGTCTGTCGACTCGCAACGTCTCCACCGCCCGGGATCTCGCCAAGCTCATCACAGCCGCCTATCGCCAGCCGCTGATCCGCCAGTTCACCCAGGACACCAACAAGGAGATGCGCTTCAGCACGCCGGCCTACAGCCTGATGTTCAACAACACCAATCCCCTGGTGAAGAACCCGGACTGGGACGTGCGCCTCTCCAAGACCGGCTACACCGACGAGGCGGGTCGCTGCCTGCTGATGCGCGCCAAACCGGACCGTCAGGAGCTCGCCATAGTGCTGCTCAACTCTGTGGGCAAACGTACCCCGATCGGCGATGCCAACCGCATTCGCAAATGGCTGAAGAGCTGAGTGAACGATTCAAGTAAAAAAGGATGCCTCGGCATCCTTTTTTGTTGCCCGCCAAAGACCCCTGCCGGCCGCCAAGGCGTTCAACGTCCAGAGCCTGGGTCCATACCGCCCTCGTGATGCCCGCGGGCACAGAGCGTGCCTGCAGCAGCGCCTGTGTGTGGCTGGAGGTGACATTGGGCGGGGATGACAAGACGCCGAGTAGCAGAGCCTGATAGGGATCGGGGAGAAGATAGGACGACGACGGAGAGTGATGTGGCGGGAACGGCAAGCGTCGTTCAATGCGGCGGCACATCAACCGCCATCAGGGCAGCAGAGCCCCACGGCCGGGGGAATAGCGCCCATAAAAAAACAGCCCCGACTGACGTCGAGGCTGTCTGTATGGTGCGCCCGAGAGGATTCGAACCTCTGACCACCTGGTTCGTAGCCAGGTACTCTATCCAGCTGAGCTACGGGCGCTCATCAACTTTTGGTACTGCTAAAATGGTGCGCCCGAGAGGATTCGAACCTCTGACCACCTGGTTCGTAGCCAGGTACTCTATCCAGCTGAGCTACGGGCGCTCACAAACTTTTGGTACTGCCTAAAATGGTGCGCCCGAGAGGATTCGAACCTCTGACCACCTGGTTCGTAGCCAGGTACTCTATCCAGCTGAGCTACGGGCGCTCATAAATCGTTGATTTCACTTTAAATGGTGCGCCCGAGAGGATTCGAACCTCTGACCACCTGGTTCGTAGCCAGGTACTCTATCCAGCTGAGCTACGGGCGCCCTGATTTAAAGCGATAAAAAAAGCTTACTCAACAGTAAGCCTTTTCTAGCGTACCAACCTGCTGACGGTCGATACATGACTCATCATGAGTCGAATATGGTGCGCCCGAGAGGATTCGAACCTCTGACCACCTGGTTCGTAGCCAGGTACTCTATCCAGCTGAGCTACGGGCGCAAATGGCGGAGAAGGGGGGATTCGAACCCCCGATGCGGGTATAAGCCGCATACTCCCTTAGCAGGGGAGCGCCTTCAGCCTCTCGGCCACCTCTCCGTTTGCGGGGCTGATAATACTTCACAGGGATTTTTAGTCAAACACTTTTTTGGAGAAAACAGCGTGTTCGCTCAGCATTTGGTCAAAGCGTGGAATATTCAAGCAATATCGACACTTACCCCCTGCTTTCGGGCCCTGCAAGACGATTTGCAGGGCCCGGAAAAACAAAAGGCGACACCTGAGATGTCGCCTTGAGGCTGCCAATGGGATGGCTTAGAAATTCGGTTGGCCCGGTACTTTCTCGGCCTGTATCCGCATGTAGATCTCTTCGCGGTGTACGGAGACCTCTTTGGGTGCGTTCACACCGATACGAACCTGGTTACCCTTAACGCCCAGCACGGTGACAGTCACTTCGTCACCGATCATCAGGGTTTCCCCTACACGACGAGTCAAAATAAGCATTCGCTTGCTCCTGTATCCTGTTTTGTATTTATATCGATATGCGCCATTATCTTACAAAGATACCGATATGGTAAATGGTTGAAACTAAATCAATCAGGGATTGTTCCCCAAGGGCTGCTCATGAGGCTCATTATCCAGCCCGAACGCTGAGTGCAACGAACGCACGGCCAGCTCCAGGTACTTCTCGTCAATCACCACGGATATCTTGATTTCAGAAGTGGAGATCAACTGCATGTTGATCCCCTCCTCGCCCAATACCTTGAACATGGTGCGCGCGACCCCGGGATGATTCCACATGCCGACCCCGACGATGGAGACCTTGGCGATCTCCCCGTTGCCCTGCACGCAGGCTGCCCCCAACAGGGTGGCGGTCTCCTCCAGCAAGGCGCGAGCCCGGCGATAGTCATCGCGATTCACCGTGAAGGTGAAGTCGGCGGTGCCATCCCCCATGGTGTTCTGCACTATCATGTCGACATCTATGTTGGCGTCGCTGATCGGATTCAGGATCTGCGCGGCCACCGTCGGCCTGTCCGGCACACCCAGAATGGTCAGGCTGGCCTCGTTGCGATTGAACGCAATGCCGGATACCAGGGGTGCTTCCATTCTCTCACCTCCATATGTGATTAAGGTTCCCTCTCCGTCGACAAAACTCGACAGCACCCGCAGCGGTACGCGGTACTTGCCCGCGAATTCCACCGAACGGATCTGCAGCACCTTGGCCCCCAGACTCGCCATTTCCAGCATCTCCTCGAAGGTGATGGTGGAGAGGCGGCGTGCCTTGGGCTCGATGCGCGGATCCGTGGTATAGACCCCATCCACATCGGTAAAGATCTGGCATTCATCGGCCTTGATGGCCGCCGCCACGGCAACCGCCGTGGTGTCCGAACCACCTCGCCCCAGGGTGGTGATGGCGTTGTGTTCATCACGGCCCTGGAAGCCGGCGATCACCACCACCTTGCCCGCACCCAGCTCGGCCTGAACCTGCCCGGTGTCGATCTGGGTGATACGCGCCTTGCCATGGGCGGAATCGGTGTGGATACGAACCTGATCACCGGTCATTGAGACCGCAGGACAACCCCGTTTGTTCAACGCGATGGCCAGCAGCGCTATGGTGACCTGTTCACCGGTCGAGACCAGCACATCCATCTCGCGCCGGTTGGCATCCGGATCCAGCTGCTGGGCCATGCCCAGCAACCGGTTTGTTTCGCCCGACATGGCGGACACGACCACCACCACATCATGCCCCTGGGCGCGGCTCAGCTGAACACGATCAGCTACCGCCTCGATCCGCTCCAGCGTGCCGACCGAGGTGCCGCCGTACTTCTGTACATAGAGTGCCACAGATCACCTCGCCCGTTTACAGGCGCTCTTCCAGCCAGGAGTGAACGGATTGCAGGGCCGCCGGCACCGCATCAGGCTGGGTACCACCCGCCTGGGCCATGTCAGGACGACCACCCCCCTTGCCACCCACTTGCTGGGCCACCAGGTTGACCAGCTCACCGGCCTTCACCTTGGCGGTCAGATCGTTGGTCACGCCGGCGATCAGGTTGACCTTGTCCTCGCTGCTGGTTGCCAGCAGTACGACGCCGGACTTCATCCGGTTCTTCAGCTCGTCCAGCATGCCGCGCAGGGACTTGGGATCGGCCCCGTCCAGCGCCGCGATCAGCACCTTCTGGCCCTTGATCTCGATGACCTGGCTCAGCAGGTCGCTGCCAGCCTGAGCGGCCAGCTTGGCCTTGAGCTGCTCCAGCTCGCGCTCCATCATCCGGGACTTGTCCAACAGCTGGCGCACCTTGCTGCCGATGGAGAACTGGTCCCCTTTCACCAGGGCCGCGGCTTCTTCAAACTGCTCTGCCAGCTGGTGCATGAAATCGATGGCGCCCTTGCCGGTCACAGCTTCGATGCGGCGCACCCCGGCGGCAACACCGCTCTCGGCGATGATCTTGAAGAAGCCGATGTCACCGGTACGCTTGGCGTGAGTACCGCCACACAGCTCGGTGGAGTAATCACCCATGCGCACGACACGCACGTCGTCTTCGTACTTCTCGCCAAACAGCGCCATGGCACCAGCGGACTTGGCCGCTTCCAGATCCATCACCTGGGTGACGACATCGTGGTTGGCACGGATCTGGGCGTTGACCAGCTCCTCGACCCGGCGAATGGTCGCCATGGTCAGGCCTTCGAAGTGGGAGAAGTCGAAGCGCATGCGCTCCGCCCCGACCAGGGAGCCCTTCTGGGTCACGTGATCACCCAGCGCCTGGCGCAGGGCCGCGTGCAGCAGGTGAGTGACAGAGTGGTTGAGGGCCACGGCCTGACGGCGATCCCCGTCGACCACAGCTTCCACCTCGGCGCCCTTCTCCAGGGTACCCAGCTCCATATAGCCCTTGTGAATGATGGCATTGCCCGCATACTGGGTGTCGGTCACGGCGAAGATGCCGTCATCCACTTTCAGAATGCCGCTGTCGCCCACCTGGCCACCGGACTCGGCGTAGAAGGGGGTCTCGGCCAGCACGATCACCGCTTCTTCACCGGCGATCAGCCCACTCACTTCGACAGCATCCTTGTAGATGCCGACCACCTGAGTCGTTTGGCTCAGCTGCTTGTAACCGGTAAATGGGGTCTCGAAATCGAGTTTCAACACCTCGTTATAGTTCACACCGAAGCTGGAGGCCTCCTTCGCACGGGCGCGCTGCTTCTCCATCTCGGCCTTGAAGCCTTCCTCGTCGATACCGATCTCGCGCTCGCGGACCACGTCGGCGGTAAGATCTGCCGGGAAGCCGTAGGTGTCATACAGCTTGAACACCACCTCGCCCGGGATGACCTTGGCATCGCCCAGGTTCGCCAGCACCTCTTCGAGCAGCAGCAGGCCCCTGTCCAGGGTACGGACGAACTGCTCTTCCTCGATGCGCAGCACGCGCTCGACCAGCGGCAGCTGGGCGATGAGTTCGGCAGCCACGTCCTTCATCTGCACCGCCAGCTCGGCGGCCAGCTTGTAGAAGAAGATCTCGGTGGCACCCAGCTTGCGACCGTGGCGAACGGCGCGGCGGATGATGCGACGCAGCACATAGCCACGGCCTTCGTTGGAGGGCATGACGCCGTCAGCCACCAGGAAGGCGCAGGAACGGATATGGTCGGCGATGACGCGCAGGGACTGGTTGCTCAGATCCTCGGTGCCGACGATCTCGGCGGCCTTCTTGATCAGCGCCTGGAAGATGTCGATCTCGTAGTTGGAGTGCACGCCCTGCATGATGGCGGAGATACGCTCCAGGCCCATACCGGTGTCCACGGACGGACGGGGCAGCGGCTCCATGGTGCCGTCAGCCTGACGGTTGAACTGCATGAAGACCACGTTCCAGATCTCGATGAAACGGTCGCCGTCTTCCTCCGGTGAACCGGGAGGACCACCCCAGAGGTGATCGCCGTGGTCGTAGAAGATCTCGGTGCAGGGGCCGCAGGGACCCGTATCACCCATCTGCCAGAAGTTATCTGAGGCAAAGGCGGCACCCTTGTTGTCGCCGATGCGCACTATGCGCTCGACCGGCACGCCGATCTCGTTTGCCCAGATGTTGAAAGCTTCGTCGTCCGTTTCATAGACGGTCACCAGCAGGCGCTCTTTGGGAAGCTTGAGGGTACCGGTCAGGAATTCCCAGGCAAAACGGATGGCGTCCTGCTTGAAGTAGTCACCGAAGCTGAAGTTGCCCAGCATCTCGAAGAAGGTGTGGTGACGAGCGGTATAGCCGACGTTTTCCAGGTCATTGTGCTTGCCGCCGGCCCGCACACAGCGCTGGGCCGTGGTCGCGCGGTTGTAGGCACGCTTCTCTGCGCCAAGGAACACGTCCTTGAACTGGTTCATCCCTGCGTTGGTGAACAGCAAGGTCGGATCGTTGTGCGGCACCAGCGAGCTGGAGGAGACAACCTGGTGCCCCTGGGAGCGGAAATACTCGAGAAACGCTGCGCGTAACTCTGACGTGGACATATACATGGAAAATCCTGCTTGATTCGGATACGGACTTTTAATCGCAATAATGTAAGTTTTCTGCGGGGTAAAGTAAAACGCGCGGGCCCGTCACGGGTGAAAAAGCCCCCAATGGACGGGGCAGCGGCAGGACGCCGTGCAGGAGCAGGCCGAAAGGGGAGTCGGCTGGGTGGCGGATCATGGCGCCGCGGCCATCAGAAACAGGATAAAACAGGGAAAAGGCCCTCTCTTATCTGCACGCATCGCAGGAACACGCCACGGCTCCATGGCCAGCACCGGCCCTTTATTCCTCCCCCTGCTGCAGTGCCGAGATGGCGTAACGCGCCTGATCCTGGGTAAAGCCTCGCCCAAGCAGGTACTTGAGCCATTTCATCCGCAGCTTGAAATCCCCCAGATCGGCGACTCTGGCACGCCGCTCCAGCAGGGCGAACGCCAGCTCGAACCAATCCAGCTCCGGCTGGTCGAATGCGGCGTCTATCTGCATATCGTCCAGCCCCTTGCGGCGCAGATCGAAGCGGATCTTGATGGGACCATGACCCTTGGCCGCACCGGCCCGCACTGCCATGGCGCCGTAACGATCGTCATTGACCCAGTTGTAGCCGCGGCAATACTCGACAACCGCCTCGATCACCTCTTCATTGAAGCCCTGCAGCCGTAGCCGCTTGGCCAGCTCGGACTCGGCGCTCTCACGGCGAGCCAGACTGCGCATGGCAAAGGCGCGGGCGGCGGCAAACAGTTCTTCAAAGGAGAGTTCAACGGGTTCGGGGGAGGATTCATCGACCATAAATGACAAGGCCGGGTATTAACCCGGCCTTCCTTATTCCTTATTCGAACTCTTGTTCGCTTTCGTCTTCAAACTCTTCGGCGACCGCGGCCACCGGCTTCTCGACCGGCACGGCACCGGAGAGCAGCAGCTCACGCAGGCGGGCTTCCACCTCGGCAGCCATCACCTTGTTCTCGGCGAACAGTTTCATCACGTTGGCCTTGCCCTGACCGATCTTCTCGCCGTTGTAGCTGTACCAGGCACCGGCCTTGTCGATCAGCTTGTGCTTGACGCCCAGATCAACCAGCTCGCCCTCTTTGGAGATGCCGGCACCGTAGAAGATCTGGAACTCGGCCTGCTTGAAGGGCGGGGCCACCTTGTTCTTGACCACCTTGACACGGGTCTCGTTACCGACCACTTCGTCGCCGTCCTTGATGGCGCCGATACGACGGATATCCAGACGGACGGAGGCGTAGAACTTGAGCGCGTTACCACCAGTGGTGGTCTCGGGGCTACCGAACATTACTCCGATCTTCATCCGGATCTGGTTGATGAAGATGCACAGGCAGTTGGCGTTCTTGATGTTGGCGGTCAGCTTGCGCAGCGCCTGGGACATCAGGCGGGCCTGCAGACCGACGTGGGAGTCACCCATCTCACCTTCGATTTCCGCTTTCGGCGTCAGGGCCGCTACCGAGTCGACGATGATGACGTCAACGGCGTTGGAGCGCACCAGCATGTCGCAGATTTCCAGCGCCTGTTCACCGGTATCCGGCTGGGAGATCAGCAGGTCGTCGACGTTGACCCCCAGCTTGGCAGCATAGATAGGATCGAGTGCGTGTTCCGCATCGACGAAGGCACAGGTCTTGCCTTTCTTCTGGGCTTCCGCGATCACCTGCAGGGTGAGGGTGGTTTTACCTGACGATTCCGGGCCGTAGATCTCGACGATACGACCGCACGGCAGACCGCCGATGCCCAGCGCCACATCCAGGGAGAGGGAGCCGGTGGAGATGGCTTCGATGTCCATGGTCTTGCTGTCGCCCAGACGCATGATGGAGCCTTTGCCAAACTGCTTTTCGATCTGGCCCAGCGCAGCCGCCAGTGCCTTCTGTTTGTTCTGATCCATGCCAATCTCCGCTGGGAATCGTGATGTAGAAGTGAAGTTGGGCTAAGTATACTGTTTATGCATACAGTATCAAGCCCAATTTATCTGAGCAGGGCCAGCAGTCCCGACAAGGCCTGTCTGACCGCCTGCTGGCGCACCTGATGGCGGTCGCCATCGAAGCGGGCGAGCAGGGATTGATGGCGACCCGTGCGATCCGCCCAGGCGAACCAGACGGTGCCGACCGGCTTGTCGTCACTGCCGCCACCGGGTCCGGCAATGCCGCTGATGGCGACGCAGATCCCCGCATCGGAACGGGCCAGGCCCCCTCTGGCCATCTCCAGCACCACGGCCTCGCTGACGGCGCCATGGCGCAGCAGGCTGTCGATGCTCACCCCCAGCATCTGCTGCTTGGCCTCGTTGGTGTAGGTGACAAAGCCGCGGTCGAACCAGCCTGAGCTGCCCGCAATATCCGTGATGGCCGTGGCAACGCCGCCCCCGGTACAGGACTCCGCCGTGGCTGCGAACCAGCCTCGTGCCTGCAATGCCTCGCCGAGCTCCCGGGATAAACGGTCGATCTCTGCCTCAAGCCCCATCATCATGCCCTCTCTGGCCCCTTGCGGGGGAAACATGGGGGTCATTATGCAGTCGCCCCGAATCGCGAGCAACCGACCCGGAGCCGGCTGCGTCAGCGACCGACCGGCATGGCCCTGCCGAACATTGGACGCAAGTGCGCCACAGCGGCAAGTCGCCAACGCTTAAGCTCCAGTACATGGGGGCTTCCTATAATCAGCAGGCACCGCCCTGTATGCGGTTTCTATCTTTTTGGATACTGGAGAAAGCAGATGAAGCATCAATTTAAAGTCGCCATGACTGCCCTGGCGATCTGTTTTGCCACCAACACCTTCGCCGCCGAGAGCGCCCCCGAGCTGCAGAGCGAAACCACCCTGGCGCAAGAGCTGAACCTCTCCACCGCACAGGTTGAGCAGATCAAGAGCCTGCGTGAGAAAGCGGCCAAGGAACTCGGTTCGGTCAAGCTCGACGCCATCGGTCAGGACGTCATCATCAACATGATCAAGACCGGCAAGTGGGACGAGGCGGCCGCCAAGAAGCAGCTGCAGACCATCAGCAGCGTGCAAGCCGAGGCCCGCTACTACCGTGCCCATTACCTGTTCGAAGTCAGCAAGGTGCTGACCCCGGAGCAGAAAACCAAGCTGCACGAGATGCTCAGTGGCAACGAAGCCATGTATTGAGAGACGGCTCCCGTTTCTGTGACGCCAAATCCCCGCGCTGATGGCGGGGATCTTGCCCCTCCCCCCTCCACGCCTCGCACCCCCGCCCCTCCTCGCTTCTGATCCCGGTGACGCCCTGCCAACGCCACCCGGCCCCTGAAACCTCAGGACTGCCTTCCCCAAAGCGAGATAACCCCTCACCATCTCGGCCCGACCATGTAGAATGGCCACCAGATTCAGACCCATTACGGCAGACGCTTGCCCGCAAGAGCACCTTCTGGAATAGAACATGACAGCACAGCACCAAGCCACCAGCGCCAACCTGAGCGCCCACACCCCCATGATGCAGCAGTACCTTGGCCTCAAGGCCGAGAACCCGGAGATCCTGCTGTTCTACCGGATGGGCGACTTCTACGAGCTGTTCTATGACGATGCCCGCAAGGCGTCCCAACTGCTCGACATCTCCCTGACCAAGCGCGGCCAGTCCGCGGGCAGCCCCATTCCCATGGCGGGGGTGCCCTATCACGCCATCGAGGGCTATCTGGCCAAGCTGGTGCAGCTCGGTGAATCCGCCGCCATCTGCGAGCAGGTGGGGGATCCCGCCACCAGCAAGGGGCCGGTGGAGCGCAAGGTCATTCGCATCATCACCCCGGGCACAGTCTCCGACGAGGCGCTGCTCTCGGAGCGACAGGACAACCTGATCGCCGCCGTCTACCACGACGGTCGTCGCTTCGGCTACGGCACCATGGACATCGGCTCGGGCCGCTTCTTCATCAACCAGTTCGATAAGGAAGAGACTTTACTAGCGGAGCTGCAACGCACCAACCCGGCGGAGCTGCTCTACCCGGAGTCCTTCGAGTTCCTGCGCCACGTCGAGGGTCGCCGCGGCCTGCGCCGTCGCCCGGAGTGGGAGTTTGAGCTGGGCACAGCCCGCAAGCTGCTCTGCCAGCAGTTCGGCACTCAGGATCTGGTGGGCTTTGGGGTCGAGCAGAGCGAGACAGCCCTGTGCGCCGCTGGCTGCCTGATGCAGTACGTGAAAGACACCCAGCGCACCGCCCTGCCCCACATCCGCAGCGTGCGCCTCGAGCAGCCCGATCATGCGGTCATCATGGATGCCGCCACCCGCCGCAATCTGGAGCTGACCCAGAACTTGGCGGGGGGCTATGAAAATACCCTGGCCGAGGTGCTGGACCGCACCGCCACCCCCATGGGCAGCCGCCTGCTCAAGCGCTGGATCCACCAGCCGATCCGCGATCGGGTGATCCTCAAAGGTCGCCAGAGCACCATCAAGGAGCTCATCGAGCAGAACCTCTATGACGAGCTGGGCAACTTGCTGCGTCAGGTGGGCGATGTGGAGCGGGTGCTGGCCCGCCTCGCCCTGCGCTCGGCCCGTCCGCGCGACCTCACCCGTCTGCGTCAGGCCTTCGCCCAGTTGCCCGAGTTGCAGCGCCTGCTGGCGGATAACGAGCACGAAGCGGTGCAGCAGTTGGCCGAGCGCGCCAGCACCTTCCCTGAGCTGCTCGACCTGCTGGAGCGCGCTGTGATGGAGGTGCCGCCGGTGCTGATCCGCGATGGCGGCGTCATCCGTGACGGCTTCAATCAGGAGCTGGACGAGCTGAGGGATCTGGCCAACGGCGCCACCGCCAGCCTCGCCCGCATCGAGGAGCGGGAGAAGCTGCTGACCGGCATCAACACCCTCAAGGTGGGTTACAACAAGGTGCACGGCTTCTATATCGAGGTGAGCCGCGCCAACAGCCATCTGGTGCCGGCCCACTACATCCGCCGCCAGACCCTCAAGAACAATGAACGTTACATCATCGATGAGCTGAAGAAATACGAGGACAAGGTGCTCACCGCCCAGGCTCAGGCGCTGGCGCTGGAGAAGCGGCTCTACGAAGAGCTGCTCGATGCCCTGCTGCCCCACCTCGGCGATCTGCAGGAGTCCGCCGCCGCACTGGCGGAGCTGGACGTGCTGGCCAATCTGGCGGAGCGGGCCGAGACCCTCGACTACCGCTGCCCCACCTTGATCGATGAGGATCAGATCCTGATCGAGGCGGGCCGCCATCCGGTGGTGGAGCAGGTGATGAGCGATCCCTTTATCGCCAACCCCATCCGGCTTGAGCGGGAGCGGCGGATGCTGATCATCACAGGCCCCAACATGGGTGGTAAATCCACCTACATGCGCCAGACCGCGCTGATCGTGCTGCTGGCCCACATCGGCGCCTTCGTGCCCGCCGACAGCGCCCGCATCGGCCCCATCGACCGCATCTTCACCCGCATCGGGGCCTCGGACGATCTGGCATCAGGCCGCTCCACCTTTATGGTGGAGATGACCGAGACCGCCAACATCCTCAACAACGCCACCGCCCGCAGTCTGGTGTTGATGGACGAGATTGGCCGCGGCACCAGCACCTACGACGGCCTCTCGCTGGCGTGGGCCTGCGCCGAACAGCTGGCGAGCAAGATCGGCGCCTACACCCTGTTCGCCACCCACTATTTCGAGCTGACCCGCTTGCCGGAGCTGATGAGCGGACTGGCCAACGTCCATCTGGATGCAGTTGAGCACGGCGACACCATCGCCTTTATGCACGCGGTGCAGGAAGGGGCGGCCAGCCGCTCCTACGGTCTGCAGGTAGCGGCGCTGGCGGGGGTGCCGAAATCGGTGATCCATCAGGCCCGTCACAAACTGCACGAGCTGGAAAGCGCCACCCCGGTCGCAGCCGGTGAAAGCCGCCCGGCTCCGGTGACTCTGGCCCCGCAAATCCATCCGGTGGTGGAAGAGCTGGAGGCTGTGCGCCCGGACGAGCTGAGCCCCCGTCAGGCGCTGGACCTGCTCTATCGCCTCAAGCAGATGCTCTGACGGCAACACCGGAACACAGGCAATGAAAAAGGGGAACCTCGCGGTTCCCCTTCGTTTTGCCTCAATGGCACTGGGCCATCAGCCCGGACCTATGCGATCCAGCAGGCTCAGATTAACCGAGCCGGGATGGCGCTTGAGCTTCTGCCGGTATTCGAACTGGTGCTGACTCTCCTGCTTGAGCCCCTGCATCAGCGAATAGCACATGGCCAGCATGATCAGCGAGAAGGGCAGCGCGGCTATGATGCTGGCCGCCTGCAAGGCCGCCAGGCCGCCAGATACCAGCAGAATGGCCGCCACCAGCCCCTGACCCAGCCCCCAGATGGCGCGGTGCAGCACGGGGGGATCCTGATCGCCGATGGAGAGCAGGGTGGTGATGACCAGCGTGCCCGAGTCGCTGGAGGTGATGAAGTAGGTGCAGATGAGCAGGGTCAGCACCCCTTTCGCAATCCAGCCGAAGGTCTCCCAGTGCAGCAGCTCCACCGTCTTGTAGAGCGCCAGGGTCACGTCCTGGTTGACCGCCGCCACCACGCCACCGCCGCCGAACAGCTCCAGATGCATGGCAGTACCGCCGAATACTGTGAGCCAGAACATGCCGAGCAGGGAGGGTACCAGCAGCACGCCGAGCACAAACTCACGAATGGTGCGTCCCTTGGAGATGCGGGCGATGAACATGCCGACGAAGGGGGCCCAGGCTATCCACCAGCCCCAGTAAAAGGCGGTCCAGCTCGATTGCCAGGCCGAGGTGCCGTTCGCCTCTGTGTTGGTCCAGAAGCTCAGTTTGACGATGTTTTGCAGGTAATCACCGATGTTCTGCACATAGGCGTTGAGGATATAGGTGGTCGGCCCCAGCACCAGGAAGAGGACGAGGATGAAGGCGCTGAGCCAGATGTTGAGCTCGGAGAGGATCTTCACCCCACGCCCCACGCCGGAGATGGCCGACAGGGTGGCGATCAGGCTGATGCCACCGATGAGCCAGAGCTGGCTGTGCTGGGAGACTTCCATGCCGAACATCTGGTTGAGGCCGGTGTTCATCTGGGAGACGCCAAGTCCTAAGGAGGTGGCCACCCCGAACACTGTGCCGAACACCGCCAGCACGTCGGCGGCATGGCCCCAGAAGCCGTAGATCCGCTCGCCGAGGATAGGGTAGAGCACGGAACGAATGGCCAGCGGCAACTTGCGGCGGTAGCTGAAGAAGGCCAGCGACAGGCCGACGATCACATAGATGGCCCAGGGGTGCAGACCCCAGTGGAAGAAGGTGAGGCGCATGGCGATCTGAGCCGCTTCCGGCGTCATCCCTTCGGTGACGAAGGGGTTGCCCTGCAGGTGATACATGGGCTCGGCTATGCTCCAGAACACCAGGCCTATGCCCATGCCGGCGCTGAACAGCATGGAGAACCAGGCGAAGTAGCCGAACTCCGGTACCTGGTCGTCGTCGCCCAGTCGAATGCTGCCAAAACGGCTGAACATCAGGTAGACGGCGAAGAACAGGAACAGGGCAACCACCAGAATGTAGTACCACTTGAAGCCTGCAATGATGGTGTCCTTGGCGCCGGTGAACCAGGTTCCCGCGGTATCCGGGTCAAACACCCCAAACAACAGGAACAGGGTCACGACGGTGAGGGCCGTCATGGCCATGGTGGGATTGAGGCCTTTCAATAGCCCTTTGGTTGCTCTCATCGGGCCTCCTTAGTCATTGTTGAAAAAATCTTCACCCACGTGATCCCCCGCTCCACCGATGGCGCGATAGACCAGTCGACCCGCCACCCGCTCGCGGTGATCCACCAGGGTGACCGAAGGCTGGCCGTTCACGGCGTGACGCTTGCCGAGGAAGATGGCCATGGGCACCCCCAGACTGGAGATCCCGCTGGTGATCCAGAGCCGGTTGAAGTCATAGGAGCCGCCGATGAACTCGAGCTGGGCCAGGCCATTGTCCAGACCGGCCAGGTAGAAGTTCATTGCACTCTCGTCGGGGAAGAGGTGCACCAGCACATAGGCGTAGCGCAATTCGTTCACCAACTCCTTTAGACTGAAAGAACCTGTGTCGCTGCATGAGAGCGGCAGCTCACCATCGTAGTGATGCACCTGCAGGTTGTTGGGATCCTCGTCATAGGCGGGCTGATAACGCACGAAAGCCGAGGTATCTGGCAGTTCATAGCGGACCCTGACCACGCGAAGGTCGGCAACCAGGGACTTGATATCCAGGTCGTCATTCATGATGTCACTCCTCAAATATCGGGTTTAAATGCGGCAATTGTCCAATAACCTAACATAAAATTCATTAGAGCAGAAATGATTACACCAAAAACCATATTGACCTTGTTGGGGATTAGGCGGAGAATTTTGCGCCTCTCCACTGCCCTGCGATGACCCCGACTCCATGGAAAAACATGATGAAGTGCTGATTGCTCTGCGCCAGATCATCCGTGCCATCGACATGCACTCCAAGCGCCTGATCAAGGAGGCCGGGCTGACGTCGCCGCAGCTCCTGCTACTCAAGGGGATCAACGAGCTGGGCCAGATCTCCATGCGCCAGCTCGCCGATCACACCAACATGAGCCAGGCCACCGCGACCACCATCATGGACAGGCTAGAGAGCCGCCAGCTGGTGCAGCGCATCCGCAGCGAAACCGACAAGCGCAAGGTGCATGCGACACTGACTGACGCGGGTCGCGCCCTGCTCGCCCAGGCCCCCACCCCGCTGCAGGAGAGCTTCATCCAGCGCTTCCAGGCCCTGGAGAACTGGGAACAGGGACTGCTGCTCTCCTCCCTGCAACGGATCTCGGCCATGATGAATGCCGACGGCATAGACGCGGCTCCCGTGCTGAGCGTCAGACCGCTCACCGAAGAGCGTGCCTGAACAAACGACGGCCATAAAAAAAGCTCCCGAATGGGAGCTTTTTTTATGGGAAGCGTGCGGGGAGATCACTCTTCCAGGCTGATGCCTATGTTGGAGACGCCGCCCTGGGCCGCAAAGGTGCGGATGGCCAGGATGCGATCGCTGTCGCGCTCATGGGCGACCTGCTTGAGCAGCTCGACCTGGAACTCCAGTTCTGCCTCGATGTATTCGTGCTCGTAGAGCTCTTCGTCACTGAGATCCCGCTCTTCCAGCATCTCGATGAAACCCGCCACTGTACCGACCGAAGCGTGGCTGGCATCCATGGCTTCTTCCCCCACCCGGCAGATCACCGAGTTGTAGGCACAGCCCAGCGCCACGCAGGCATCCAGCGCCGGGTAGGCTCCGTAGGATTCAAACTTGCCAGGCTCGGGAATATAGACCTCGAACGCCTCCAGGATGGCCCCCAGATTGACACGGGATCCCTTCACGGTGAGGTAGTTCCACATCTGATCCAGCGCGTGGCGAAACGCCTTCGCATCCCCGAAACCGGCTGCCTGGGTAAACAGCACATAGTTGGGGTACATGCGCTCTGCCAGCGCCAGGGTGTAGACGGTCTGCTGCCAAGGCTGCAGCTCGGCCAGTCGCTTATAAAACTTGTCACCAAACACTGGAGTCGGATCCTTTGCAAAATGTGGGGCAGATTGTAGCCCACGAGGGGCGTGGCGAAAACGAAAAAGCGCCCTGGTCGACTATCTTGCCCGATCAACTGGGGTAAGATGAGGACAGACCCCTCCTCCGCCGTGCCGCAAACATGATTAAGGAACAAGAGTATGAGCCAACGTACCCTGCTTCTGCTCAGCCAGGACAACAACCACTATGAGCGCCTGCTCAAGGCCGCCCGCCTTCCCCATCTGCACATACTGCGAGCCGACAACCAGAGCGATGCCGAGAAGCTGATCGGTGATGCCCACATCCTGATGGCAGAACCGGCACGGGCCAGACCCCTGCTGGCCAAGGCCGACAGGCTGAGCTGGCTCCAGTCCACCTACGCCGGGGTCGACGTGCTGCTGGATGCCAGCTGCCGCCGCGACTACCTGCTCACCAATGTGCGCGGCATCTTCGGGCCGCTGATGAGCGAGTACGTGTTCGGCCACCTGCTCAACCTGTCGCGCCAGTTGCCGCTCTACCGCGAACAGCAGCAACAGCGACTGTGGCAGAGCCATCCCTATCAGGGGCTCAAGGGACGCACCATGCTGATCCTGGGCACCGGCAGCATAGGCCAGCACATAGCCCACACCGCCAAGCACTTCGGCATGCGGGTGCTCGGCATCAGCCACAGTGGCAATGAGCGCGCCGGCTTCGATCAGGTGTATCAGCTGCCGACGCTGAACAAGATGCTGGCCCAGGCCGACGTCATCGTCAGCGTACTGCCGGCGACCCGCGAGACCCGCCATCTGTTCACCGCCGATCGCTTCAACCACTGCAAGCCGGGGGCCATCTTCTTCAACGTCGGCCGGGGCAATGCGGTCCATGAAGGGGATCTGCTGGCGGCATTGCGCGGCGGCAAGCTGGGCACTGCGGTGCTGGATGTGTTCGAGCAGGAGCCCCTGCCCGCTGACAGCCCGCTCTGGCATCAGCCCAATCTCATCATCACCCCCCACAACAGCGCCTACAGCTTCCCGGAAGATGTGGCCCAGATCTTCATCCGCAACTACATCCGCTTCATCGACGGTCAGCAACTCGATGGCCGCATCGACTTCGACAAGGGTTACTGAGCCCAACCACCAGCAAAAAGGCCCCGCCAGATTGGCGGGGCCTTTTTTGTATCCGCTGTCCCGTCCTGAATATGGTTTACACCTTTCCCCCACATAAATGGAGAGCCCGATGGGACAAGGTGTGAAACGGACACAGCGCGATTACTCGCTGACTTTTAAACTGGCGCTGGTCGAGCAGATCGAAAAAGGCGAGCTCACCTACAAACAGGCGCAGACTCGTTATGGCATTCAGGGCCGCTCCACCGTTCTGGTATGGTTGCGTAAACATGGTCGGCAAGATTGGAGCCAGGGGGCTTCTGTGCGCGCCGGCAGGAGCATCACCATGCCTGACCCCGACAACCAGACACCCGAACAGCGCATCAAGGAGCTTGAGCAGCAGCTGGCGTTGATGAGCCAGAAGGCCCAGTTCTTTGAGGCCGTCGTCGATGTGCTGAAGAATGATTACGGCGTCTCCATCGTAAAAAAGCGACCCGGCAAGTCCTCTCGCAGCGGCAAGTCCAGAGGCTGACCATCGTCAGGGCTTGCCTGTTTCTGGGAATAAGCCGTCAGGCTTACTACAAGCGCAATCGAGTTGCAGACGTGCGCCACGCACAGGGACTGCAGGTGGTGCGCTTCGTGCGTCAGGTACGGTTACGCCAACCGCGGGTGGGCACCCGCAAGCTGCATTATCTGCTGCAGGGTCAGGATGATGGCGGGCTCAAGGTCGGGCGGGACAGGCTGTTTCAGATATTGGCCGAGCACCGCCTGCTGGTGCAGCCAAAGCGGGCGTATCACAAGACCACCCACAGTTTTCACCGCTTCTACCGTTATCCCAACTTGCTCAAGGCAGGGTCGGAGCAGGTCACACCGGTGGCAGCGGAGCAGGTCTGGGTCGCCGATATCACCTATCTGCCAGCCAGGAGCGGGCCGCTGTACCTGAGCCTGGTGACGGATGCGTACTCACGCAAAATAGTGGGCCATCACGTGCACGAAGGGATGCACGCCGAGTCGGTGGGCATGGCGTTCAAGAAAGCGCTGAAGCAACGGCGTGGCGGCGAGGGGCTTATCCATCACTCGGACCGCGGCGTGCAGTATTGCTCGGGCCTGTATCAGTCATTGCATGAACGGCACGGGGTCCGGTGCTCGATGACGGATGGCTATGACTGTTACCAAAATGCGTTGGCGGAGCGGGTGAATGGGATTTTGAAAGGAGAGTTGCTGTTACAAAGCCCGCAGGACCTGGCGCAAGCGCGGGAGATGGTGCGCGAGGCGGTAGATATTTACAACCTGGAGCGGCCGCATCATGCCTTGAAATACAGAACCCCCGATGCGGTGCATCGGGGGTTCTGAGTCGCGTGAAGCTAGACGAAAATGTGTAAACCTATTTCAGGACTAGACACGCAGAGAGGGGCTCAACCCGCCTCCATCTCCTTGCGATAGCTCTTCACCTTGGCAAGGAACTGGCGCTTGTCCTTGCCGGAGAGCGGCTCCGCCATCGGCAGCTTGACCTTCATGGGGTCCACCGGGCGATTGTTGACTCGCACCTCATAGTGCAGATGGGCACCGGTAGAGCGGCCCGTGTTGCCGGAGAGCGCTATCTTGTCCCCCATCTTCACCTTCTGGCCGGGTTTGACCAGCAACTTGCTCAGGTGCAGATAGCGAGTCATCAGGGTGCGGCCGTGCTTTATCACCACATAGGTGCCCGCGAGGGGGTGGCGGGTCGCCTTGAGTACCACACCGTCACCGGTCGCCATCACGGGCGTCCCCACCGGCAGGGCGAAGTCAGTCCCCTCATGGGGGCGGACCTGGCCGGTAATGGGGTGGCGTCGGGCCGGGTTGAAGTTGGAGCTGACCCGATAGCGACTATGGGTCGGATACCGGCGGAAGCCGCGCTCCAGGCTGTTCGCCTGGCCGTCATAATAGTTGCCATCTTCCGACAGCCAGGCCGATACCGCCTTGCCCTGGCTGAACACTTCGACGCCCAGCAGTTGGGTGTTGCCCGTGCTCTTGCCCTCGACAGTCTCCTGTCTCACCAACACCTTGAACTTGTCGCCTCTTTGCAGATCCTTGGCGAAATTCAGGCGCCACTGGAACAGGTTGGCAATCTTCTGGATGTGGTTGGCCGGGATCCCCGCGTTGCGGGCGCTGACGTAGAAGCTGCCATTGATGACGCCGTCATAACTCTTCTGCTGCCACTGCACCTCTTCATTGAGCATGTTGGCGCTGTAAGTGTCGTCGGTACGCTCCAGCACCAGAGTCTGCTTGATGTTCAGGCGGATCTTCAGTTGCTGCAGTATGTTGTCCTGATCGATCAGCAACTCTATGGTCTGGCCAGGCTTGAGGCGGGCCAGATTGTTCTTGGCATCCGCATCCAGCACCTTGTAGAGGGTGGTGGTGGAGAGGCCGAGATTGTTGAAGATGGTGGTCAGGTTCTCGCCGTTGCGTACCCGGTAATCCTGCCACTGGGGCGTGGCATCGGCCGGAATGTCATCTTCCGGCGCCGCGGCTTCCACCAGTTCGTGATCCGGGATGTCGTTAAAATCCGTATTGTCTTCGTTGGTTGCCGTGCCAGTGGTGGCAATGGGCAACTCCAGACGCAATGGCCGCTCAAGGATGTCACCTGGAGCTGGCAATACGGCTACCGCTGACAGCGTCATGGCCGTGAGCAATAGCATGGCGTAAAAATGTTTGCGGGGAACCGGGGGTTCCCAATTGGCAGCCTGTGCTACCAAGGGACGGAGACGTTTCATCCGCTATCCTGTTATTAGATCTAAGGGTGGTAGTTGTGGGTCTGTTTTTATGATTTTTTATTATGAAAACCGAATATCTGGGTTTTAGACCTAAATACTTACAAAAAGTTCATCGCGATATGCACGAAACTCACATTTTATGCATAACCTTCCTGCATGGGCAGAAATGATCGCCTTTTTCAGCCATTTTTTTCTATTTTTAAGAACCAAGTCCGGTTGCGTTCACCCCCGGACCATCAGATGTTGCAAAAACATTTCCAGGGAGTGGGTATGTCATTGGCAAGATTGTTAAATGTAATCATCCTGATCCTGTTCACCATTGGTGCCATTCTGCTGCTCATGCTGGAGATCACCACGGTACGGCAGTCCATCCTCGATCAGATGTCGGCCAACCTGGAGACGGCCATCACGGCCCTGGGTCTGGTACTGCAAGGCACCCTGCTCAACGATGACAAGGTGCTGGCGGAAACCATAGTCAACGCCATGTTCGATGGCGGCTTCGTCAGCTCGGTCACGCTGCTGGATCCCGATGGCCAGTTGCTGTTCCAGAAAGTCTTCCACACGGCCCAGCAAAATATCCCCAGCTGGCTGCCCGCTGTCGTCCACATGCCACCTGTCAAGATCGAGCAGGAGCTCACCGATGGCTGGCGCATTCTAGGCACCCTCACCCTCGAAGGCCACGAGGGATACGCCTACCAACACCTCTGGAACGCCATCAGCCGCACCGGACTGGCACTGCTCGCGGGGCTGCTGGTATTCACTCTGGTGATCACCTGGGTATGCGGCCGCCTGCTGCGCCCCCTCGAACAAGTCAGCCTGCAATTGGTGCAGATCCGCAAACGCCAGTTCAGCGGCAATCTGCCAACCCCATGGCTTCGCGAGTTGCAGGAGGTCGTGGTCTCCATCAACCAGCTGGTCTCCGAGCGCAAGCGGGATCTGCTGCAGCAAAGACTCAAGATCACCCAGCTCGGCAAACATGACAGCCTGCTGGCACATCAGAAACTCGCGGGGTTGACCGACATCGCCAACGGCATGTACCTGCAGCACTTTTTCTCCACTCAGGGAAACATCCGCCTCTATAGCCGGTTACTGCCCCAGACCCCACCTACCACGGACAGCTCGCCGGATGAGATCCGGGCGCTGCTCAACGACTGGCTGACTCAGAAGACGGAAGGGCTACAGCTCCCCCTCAGCCTGCTCAATCACCCCGACTGGGCACAGTTCGCCTCCTCCCTGGCCAGCGCCAGGAGCAAGACCCTGGACTGGCGCTGGGATCTGGCAAGCTTCCCTCCCCTGGCCGAGGAGCGCCTGGGGGCGCTTCAGGCTCAGGGGGTCGAGATGGCATTCAGCAATGTGCCCATGAACAACGACAACCTGACAAAGCTAGACCCCATCAAGCCGGTCTTCATCAGCTGCCAGCTGACCCAGGCCCCCCTCTACTGGAACCTGCTTTCCCAGTGTCTGCATGCCTCCGGCTATACCCTGCTGGCGGAAGCTGGCGACATCAACGACACGGATACCCTGCGCAGTTGGGGCATCGATGGCTATGCCAGCCAGGAGGCATCATGAGAATCCCTATCCTATTGCTTGCCCTGCTGTGGCAGCCCGGCTCGCATGCAGTGTCCATGACCATAGGCACGGGGGGAGAACAGGGTATCTATTACCAGGTCATCAAGGAGTTCTGTCGACTGGCTCACAAGAGCGACCCCACACTGCAATGCAAACCCCAGGCCAGTTCGGGCTCCATCGAGAATCTGCGGCAGTTGCAAGCCGCAGAGATCCCCTACGCCCTCGTCCAGTCTGACTGGCTCTATCAGGCCAGCCAGGGCACGGGACCCTTTGCCAAGCAACCCCAGCCCGAATTGAGAACCCTCTTTGCCACCCATGCTGAGCCTTTCACCATAGTGGTGCGAGCCGATGGCGACATCACCACCCTGGAGCAACTCAAGCTGGCCCCCATCGACATGGGACTCAAGAGTTCGGGCACTCGCCAGACGGCGCTGGCACTGTTCAACGTCTTGGGGGCAAAGGAACAGGATCTCGATCTGAAGAGCGTGGCCAATCTGTCCGAAGCCTTGTGCAGCAAACAGATCGATGCCTATGGGTTGGTGATGGGGCACCCGAACCGGATCGTGCTGGAGACATCCAAGCGCTGCGCCATCCGTTTCATGGCCATCGAAGGTGCGACTCGGGATCAACTGCTGCAAGGCGTCAAATTCTACCAGCGTAGCCAGGTACCGGCCCGCATCTATCCCGGCAACCTGAAAGCCACCCCCACCTTTGCCATCGCCGCCACCCTGGTGACCAATGCCGCCACGCCGGATGAAGACGCCTATCGCCTGACCAAGGCCATGCTGAGCCAGCAGACCAGTTTCAACGAGCAGACCTATGGCTATGCCAACCTGTTCCACAAGGCGCGCAACAAGATTGGTCCTGTGCTGAACGCCCCGCAACATCCGGGGGCGGCAAGGTATTTCGAGGAGTTGAAGGCCGCAGGCAAGCTATAGCTGGCGGCGGGGGGCACGCAGATGTTCGCTGGAGAAGCGGCTCTGCATCGACTTCCATTGGGTCAGGCGATCGGCACTCCCGGCCAGGGTCCCCTCACGACGTGACTTCATGACCCAGATGCTCTTGGCGTCGAAGCTGTACACGGGTTGCAGGTCATTGCGCTTGCTGCCGGGCAGGATGCGACCATTGATGTTGTCCAGCACCAGAGGGTCGGACTTGGTCGTCGGGAAATAGAGCGTCACCATGTGAAACTGGTTGTAGCGGATCGCCTTCACATAGGCCAGCCGCAGTTTCTTCTCGTCGACGCCGAGCTCCATCAGGGTGTAGTACTTGGAGATGCTGTAATCCTCGCAGTCACCCCCTCTGGCCCCGATGAATTCCAGCGGATTGGCCCAGTAGTCCTCGTCCCCCCAAAGCCTGGGATCCTCGCTGTAGGTCAGATTGTTGAAGTAGTTATTTACCAGTTCCAGCTTCTGCTGATCCGTGGTGCCCGCTCTGGGCGCGAGCAGGCGTGAAAAGGCCTCGGCGCGCTGGATAGCCCTGGCACCATAGACTTCCTGCATTTTTGCCTTCAGCTCGGGGCTGGCAATGTGCTCGGACAGGCGGGAGGCCTGCACGCTGGCACAGAGCAGTGCCAGGGTGCAGGTGGGGACAAGCAATAATTTCATAACTGACGCTCCATATCAGACGCTGGAGGTCAGTATAGTTGGCCGCGGCCGCCCCATAGGGCGAGTCTGGGATGACTCAGCGGCACTGGGCGAAGGCGTCGGCCAGCTGTTGCATGAAGTGAGGATAAGCATCGGGACCAAGCGTCACCTGCTCACCCACTTCATCGAGCAGCAACACCTTGGCGCCTGTGTTGCGGGCGACCGATTCGATCACCGCAGGCGAGAATTGCGGCTCGGCATAGATGCAGCTCGCCTGTTTCTCTTCAAGCGCCTTGCGGATCTCCACCAAGGTCTTGGCGCCGGGGCGACGCTCCGGGCTCACGGTGAAGTGGCCCTTGGAGTTCATGCCGTAGTGACGCTCCCAGTATCCATAGGCCTCGTGAAACACGAAATAGCCCTTCTGGTTCACCGCCTTCATCTGTTCGGCGATCACCTTGTCCTTGGCGTCCACCTTGGCATCGAATGCGGCAAGGTTGGCGGCATAACGGGCCTGATTGACCGGATCCTGCTTGCCAAGCTCGGTCGCGATCGCCTTGGCAATCACCTTGGCCTGGGTCGGCCCCAGCCAGATATGGGGATCCACCCCCTCATGGTGATGCCCCTCATGACCTTCATCGTGGTCATCGTGCTCATGGGCGGCGTGATCATGGTCGTGGTCGTCATGATGAGCGGGATCCTGGCTGCCCTGAGTCGCGTAGTTGAACAGCGGCATCCCCGGAACCTGGGTCAGGGTCAGCTTGTGGGGATGATCGGCCAGCGGCTTGGCCATGAAACCTTCCAGCTCGGGGCCGACCCACACCACCAGATCGGCGTCATTGATGCTGCGAATATCGGAAGGGCGCAGGGAGAAGTCATGGGGAGAGGCGCCGGTTGGCAGCAAGACTTTGGGCTCGCTCACGCCATCCGTGATGGCCGCCGCGATAAAACCCAGGGGTTTGATGGTGGTCAGCACCTCGAGGGCGCGGACAGGCAGACTCACCGCCAGCAGCGCAGTGATCAGAGTAAGAATTCGCATAGAGGTCTCGTCAGGGAGTGAGTGTGTGATAATATAACAAACCAACGTCGCTGTTATATTATAACTCTCACAGGCTGTAAACCCCGGAGCTGTCATGACCCAACTGGTGGAGCTGAAAGAGGTCTGTCTGTCATTTGACGGACGGTCCGTGCTCGACAAGGTCTCCTTTACCCTGAACAAAGGCAAAATCACCACACTAGTCGGCCCCAACGGGGCGGGCAAGAGCACCCTGAGCAAGCTGGTGCTGGGCCTGCTCAACCCGGACTCCGGCAAGATCATTCGTCGTCGCGATCTGCGGGTCGGCTATGTTCCCCAGCGCCTCTATCTGGATCCCACCCTGCCACTGACGGTGCGCCGCTTCCTGCAGCTCGGCAAGAACAGCCGCCTCTCCATCGAGGAAGCGCTGGAGCGGGTCGGTGCCCAGGAGCTGCTGGACAACCGGATGCAGAAACTCTCCGGCGGCGAGATGCAGCGAGTGCTGCTGGCCCGCGCCCTGCTGGTCAAGCCCGAGCTGCTGGTGCTGGACGAACCGGTCCAGGGGGTGGATATCACGGGCCAGATCGAGCTCTACGCCCTCATCAGCCAGCTGGCGGCCGAGTTCAACTGCGCCGTATTGATGGTCTCCCACGATCTGCACCTGGTAATGGCCAGCACCCACGAGGTGATCTGCCTCAATCGCCACATCTGCTGCCACGGCGAGCCGGAGAGCGTGGCGCGCCACCCCGAATTTGCCCGCCTGTTCGGCCGCCCGGAGCGGGAGGTGCTGGCGGTCTATACCCACCATCATCACTGCGACGGCGAACACCATCATCATGAGCCGCAGGCCCCCGTCATCCGCCTGCCGTCTCGCAATACATAAGCGCAGTTAAGGACATTCAAGTGGACAGCTTTCTGTTATATGCCCTCGCGGCCGGCCTCGGCATCGCCCTGCTGGCCGGGCCCCTCGGCAGCTTCGTGGTGTGGCGCAAGATGGCCTACTTCGGCGACACCCTCTCCCACGCCTGTCTGTTCGGCATCGCCCTCGGCATACTGCTGCAGGTGGATCTCACCCTGGCGGTGGTAGTCTGCTGCCTCGCCATGGCCATGCTGCTGGTGATCATGAGCCGCAACCAGCAGGTGGCGACCGATACCCTGCTCGGCATCCTGGCCCACAGCGCCCTCTCCCTTGGCCTGGTTACCTTGAGCTTCATGGACAACGTGCGGGTGGATCTGATGGCCTACCTGTTCGGCGACCTGCTCTCGGTACAACCCATGGATCTGCTCTGGATCTACGGCGGCGGCGCCCTGGTGCTGCTCACCCTGTGGCGGCTGTGGGATCCCCTGCTCTCCATGACCATCTCGGAGGAGCTGGCGCGAGTGGAGGGAGTGCGGGTCGACGTGCTGCGCTGCGTGCTGATGCTGCTGATAGGCCTGGTGATCGCCGTGGCCATGAAGTTTGTCGGGGCGCTGATCATCACATCCTTGCTGATCATTCCCGCCGCCACCGCCCGCCGCTTCAGCCAGACGCCGGAGCAGATGGCCGGCTTCGCGGCCCTGATCGGCTGTCTCGCCGTACTAGGGGGCCTGACCCTCTCCTGGTACCAGGACACACCGGCAGGCCCCTCGGTCGTGGTCTGCGCCACCAGCCTCTTTATCCTGAGCCAGTTCAAGAAAGCCTGAGCCTGGAGTGGCCTGATCCTAGTTGTCAGGCCGCTCCAACCCTCGGCCCCTCGTTCATCCCCTGCCCCCTGTTTATCCTGAGCCGGCAGCCCGCCGGCTAGAGCGGCATGCTCTGGCGCGTCTCCATCATCAGCCACTGGCGCAGCCGGCTGATGGCGGGCTCATGGGCCCGGGATCGCTTGCAGGTGAAGTAGAAGGCATCCCCCGTCTCCAGCTGGTGCACCGGCAAGGCCACCAGCTGGGGATCGTCCGGTCGCAGCATGTAATCGTTCACGAACGCCACCCCCTGATCCCAGGCCGCCGCCTCCATCGCCAGCAGCACATGACTGAAGTGGTGCATCCGCGCCTCGTCCGGAATGACCAGCCCCCCCGCCTTGGCCCAGCGCTGCCAATCCTCCCCCCGCGCCTTGTAGATGGACTGCACCGAGAGCAGCGGCAACTGCCAGATGGCGGCAGGCCACTCTCCCTCCACCTGCTGCAACAGGCGACGGCTGCAGACCGGAAAGAGCCGCTCCCGATAGATGAGATCGTGGCAATAGCCGCGCCCGTGGGGGGAGACGGTAATGAAGCAATCCGCCACCCGATCGGAGAGTTCGGGATCTTCCGCCACCATCTCGAGGCTCAGATCCAGCTCGGGGTAGAGCTGGCGCAGCCCGGCCAGCCTGGGGATCAGCCACTTCACCGCGAACGAGCTGTAGACCGCGAGCCGCAGCCGCATCTCGCCGCCACCGCGCAGCTGTTCGCTGCTCTGGGCTATCTGGCCGAGCCCGGCGGAGATCCCCTCGAAATAGCTCTCCCCCTGGGCGGTCAGTGACAGCAGGCGCCCCTGGCGCAGCAGCAGCCGCTCCCCCAGAAAGTCCTCCAGCAGGCGGATCTGGTGGCTGACCGCGCTCTGGCTGACATTGAGCTCCAGGGCCGCACGGGAGAAGCTGAGCAGGCGGGCAACCGCCTCGAAGTATTGAACGGCGCGCAGGGGAGGTAGCTTCATTATCCAAAATTCTCATGGATGGTGATTTTTTATCATTTTACTGGATAACGGGCGTCAGACTACCCTTCCCTCATCTAACGTGGGAGGTGGTATGAACGCAGTCGGGATTGGCATCCTCTATCTGGTGCTGGGCAACATGGTGGCGGTCTTCTCCGATGCGCTGGTCAAGGTGCTGGAGCCGAGCCAGCCGGTGTTCCAGTTCGTCTTCTTCCGCCAGCTCTCCGCCGCCCTCCTGCTGGCACCCTGGCTGCTCTGGTCCTGGCGGCGCAACCCGCCGGTGGCCATCAAGTGGCACCTGCTGCGGGCTCACATCTGGGCAATCGGCGTCTGCCTGATGGTGGTCGCCCTCACCCGCTTGCCGCTGGCCACCGCCAACGCCCTCTTCTATGCGGCCCCGCTGCTGATGGTGCCGCTCGCGGTCTGGCTGGCAGGGGAAGCGCTGTCGCGCCAGAAGGTGCTGACGGCCCTGGTGGGTTTCATCGGTGTGCTGATAGTGCTGCGCCCGACCGAGGTGAACTGGGCCGCCCTGGCGGCGCTTGGGGTAGCCCTCTCCATGGCGGTCAACAACCTGCTGATCAAGCGGATCCCCCTCAAGCAGCCCATAGCCCAGACCCTGTTCTTCACCAACGTGCTGAGCATGCCGATCATACTGGCGCTGGCCTGGTGGGAAGGGGGAGCCTGGCAGTGGCAGATGTGGTGGCCCGCCTTCGGCTCCTCGGCGCTGATCATGGTCTATGCGGGCTTGTGCGTGGTGGCCTATCGCAAGGCGGAGGCGAGCAAGATCGCCTCGGCGGAATACACGGGCCTGCTGATGGCGGTCGCCATCGGGGTCTGGTTGTTCGACGAGCAACCGGGTCTGCCGCTGCTGCTGGGGTGCCTGTGCATCATACTGCCGCTGGTCGCCATGGCGCGCGGCAAGTCAAAGCCGCTGGCAGAGCCGGCGGTCTGAATCAGAGCAGCAAGGGGGCAACCCTCTGCTGCAGATGGGGGATCACGGCCTGCTCGAACCAGGGATTCTTCTTGAGCCAGAAGGTGTTGCGGGGCGAAGGGTGCGGCAGCGGCAACCAGGCCGGGCCATAGTCAGCCCAGTTGCGCACCGTCTCGGTAAGCGAATCCTTGCCCGCATCACGCAGATAGTGCCGCTGAGCGTACTGGCCGATCAGCAGGGTCAGCTCTATGTTGGGCAACAGCATCAGCACCTTGTCGTGCCAGGTGGGCGCGCACTCGGGTCTGGGCGGCAGATCCCCCGACTTGCCCTTGCCGGGGTAGCAGAGCCCCATCGGCATGATGGCGATGCGGGACTCGTCGTAGAAGGTGGCCTTGTCCACCCCGAGCCAGTGGCGCAGCCGATCGCCGGAGGGGTCATCCCAGGGGATGCCGCTGGCATGGACGCGGGTACCGGGCGCCTGACCGATGATCAGCAGGCGAGCGCGCTCGCTGCCGCGGATCACCGGCCTCGGCCCCAGCGGCAGGTGGGCCTCGCACAGGCGGCAGGCCCGGATCTGTTCAAACAGCAGGTCGAGTCGGTTCATGGCCTGATGGTAACAGAGTTTCCGGCAGGATCCCGCTTGTGGAACCGGCGGCAGATACTTATCATGCGGCCACATTTGTTTAATTTAATAAACGGAAAGCGATGAAGAACTGGCTGGGCCCCGGCAGTGCGGCCCTCTCCTTCGTGCTCTGGGGCATGCTGCCCCTCTATTACCAGTTCATGCCCGAGATCAACATGTGGGAGCTGCTCTCCCACCGGGTACTCTGGTCTGTCATCCTGCTGGGCGGCCTCTTCCTGCTGCTCGGGGTGCGGGTCCCCTGGGCACGCCTGCGCAGCGAGCCCCGCCAGCTTGGCCTCATCCTGCTGGCGGGCCCCGTCATGTCCATCAGCTGGTGCATGTTCACCTGGTGCCTGACCACGGGCCAGGTGCTGGCCACCAGCCTCGCCTTCTTCATGACGCCGCTGTTCAACATCGCCTTCGCCGTGCTCTTCCTCAAGGAGCGACTCACCCCCCAGAAACATCTGGCGGTCGCCCTGGCCCTGGCGGGGCTGGCCTACATGCTGTTCTCCTACGGCGAACTGCCCTGGTTCTCCCTCATCATGGGGGCCAACTTCGCCTTCTACGGCCTCATCAAGAAGAAGGTGCGCCACGATGCCGGTGTCAGCCTCTATCTCGAGTCCCTGGCCCAGCTTCCCGTCGCCCTGCTGATCCTCGCCTGGCTGGGCCTGCACGGCATAAGCCAGTTCATGGCCGGTGACTGGGCCGACAAGCTGCTGCTGATGGGCACAGCCCCCGCGACCCTGCTGCCGGTGGGGCTGTTCTGCTACGCAGTGGCACGCACCCGCATGAGCACAGTGGGGCTGCTGCAATACATAGAGCCGAGCCTCGCCTTCCTGCTCGCCATCTTCTGGTTTGGCGAGATCCCGGATCCGGTGAAGTCGGTGGGCTTCGCCTTCGTCTGGGCCGGCCTGCTGGTGAGCCTGTTGCCCCTGCACCTGCTCAAGCGCGGCGGGCTACAGTGGCGCAAGACATGAGCATGACCATCGCGGCCGATACGCCGTCCCCCCGCTGGTTTATCTATCTGGTGCGCACCGGCGCGGGCTCGCTCTATGCGGGGATCAGCACGGATCCCGAGCGGCGCCTGCGCCAGCATCAGAGCGGCAAGGGCGCCCGTGCCCTGCGTGGCAAGGGGCCGCTGACCCTGGTGTGGCGCCAGGAGGTAGCAGACAAGGGCGAGGCACTGCGCCTCGAGTATCGCCTCAAGCAGCAGAGCAAGGCATTCAAGGAGCGCCTGGTACTCGACCCCGAACTCTGGCACGACTGGAGCCAGCCCTGGCTGAGCGCCGCCGCGACCCCCATCAATCCGTCCCCCTGAACCAGCCGCCATAAAAAAGGCCACCCAAAAGGGTGGCCGTAAAGGGTCAGGGAGGTTTAACGGTAGGTGTTCGACTGCTTGCGCCTGTTGCTGAGCAACCAGCACACCGCCAGCACCAGCAGCAACCAGGGCGCCAGCTTGATGATGAGGGCAAACATGCCGGCCAGGGCGCCAAACAGCACGAAGACCCCGCTCACCAGCAGCATGGCCAGCACGGTAAAACCGGTCAGCGCCATGGTCACCAGCACCAGCATCAAGACGATAAATTCCAGCATGTTGTGCTCCTCACAGGCTTGCAATGGCCGGCTGGTCTGATCCGGGGATCAGTCCAGCCAGCGTTTCAATTCACGACGGGGCGGCATCACCAGCACCGCCAGCAGATAGAGGGCCAGGGCCAGGGGCGGCATCAGGATAAGCGCCAGCAAGGCCAGCACCCGCACCGTCACCCTCGAGATCCCAAGCCCGTTGGCCAGACCGGCACAGACTCCGGTCAGCTTGCGATGGGCCAGATCTTTGGGCCAGGGGCTCATGGTTATGCCTCCGCCTTCCGGCTTTTCAGGCGAGCCAGCTCGCGCTCAATCTCGTCGTTCAACTCCAGCTCGCGGAACTGGGCCTCCAGCGAGGGATTCTGCCCCAGAGTAGCCGCCTCCAGCTGGGCTTCCAGCTGATCGACCCGGCCCTGAAAGCCGTCGAAGCGGGCCATCAGCTCATGCATGCGCTGGTTGTCCACCTGGGCGCGGGCACGGATCCGGCTGTGGGCAGTCTGTTCGCGCAGGGTCAGCATCTTCTGCTTCTCGCGGGCCTCGGTCAGCTTGGTCGTCAGCCGCTCGCTGTCGGCGGTGAGCTGGGCCAGCACCTCGGCTACCCGGGCCTTGTCCTGCTCCAGTTGCTCGCACTTCTTGACCTCGGCCAGCTTCTCCGTGAGGGCGGCACGGGCCAGATCCTCACGTCCCTTCTGGATGGCGAGCTCGGCCTTGGCAGACCACTCCTGGATCTGGTGGCGCAGCGCCTGCTGATGGCGCTCCAGCTGTTTCTGTTCGGCGATGACGCGGGCGGCCTGGGTTCTCATCTCGATCTGCACCTGCTCCATCTCTTCGATCATCAGACGCAGCATCTTCTCCGGCTCTTCACTCTTGTCGAGCAGGCTGTGCAGGTTGGCATTGATCACGTCAGTCAGGCGGCTGAATACGCTCATGGTCTGGCTCCTTGTTCATGGGGATGGCTATCTCTTCCCATGGCATTACAAGAGCCGTGCCAAGATAATTTATTGTTGTTTTACAGATAGATGGAGATTCGACGTTGCCATCTCAAGGCAATGAGTTGGTAAAAATGGCCAACATGGTGGTGATTTTAACCAATAAAAAAGGGAGCCGGCGGCTCCCTTCATGCAGTTGGGCTCAGACATCAGGCGGCCGGGCGATGACCCAGCTTGCCATCCAGCTCCGCCAGCTTGGCTTCCATCTTGGCCCGGCAGGTATCCGACAGATCGCGGATGCCGGCGGCGCCGTGCTCCTTGCTGCACAGGGGGGGCAGCATCTCCAGCAGCACCTCGCCGTTGTCCCAGCGGTTCAGGTCAACCTGACCGAAGTAGCTGGAGCAGACGATGGGCACCACGGGCACTTCAGCCTGGACGGCGGTGTGGAAGGCGCCGGCCTTGAACGGCAGCAGACCGCGGCCCTGGGAGCGGGTCCCTTCCGGGAACATCCAGATGGAGGTGCCGTGGTGCTTGATGCGATCCACCACCTGGCCTATGGTGCCGATGGCGCGGGAGCGGTTGGATCTGTCGATCAGCACGTTGCCGGAGAGCCAGAAGATGAGGCCGAAGAAGGGCAGCCACAGCAGGCTCTTCTTGCCCACCGCCACCACGCCGGGGCGCACGGCACCGGTCACGGTGAAGATGTCGAAGTTGCTCTGGTGATTGCAGACATAGACGGCAGGCCCCGCCGACTTGACCTCGTCCGGTATGGTGACCCGGACCTTGAGCCCGATGAGCGGGCAGACGGCATGGTACATGCGGGCGAAAACATAGACGTTGTTGGGGTGGCGCGGACGCACCAGACAGAGCAACAGACCAAACACGAACCAGAAGATGAGCAGCAGGGTAAGCAGCAGCACACGGGCAAGTTTGAGCATCGAACACCTCGGAATTTGACTCGGCGCAGTATACTGGTCCCCCTTTTAGCGAACAAGCGTTCGCCAGACAGAACCGACCACGCCAGATGGAGCATGTGGTCGCATCGAATCCCGCTGGCTTGCTCACGCCACCATTGATCGATAGGATATGCCCCATTCAACAGGGTAGGACGAGCATGATTTTGCGACAACGCGTGGCGACAAGACTCCTGCTGCTGGTCTGCATCCTGGTGCTCAACTGTGCGGCCCAGCCGCTGGCCAGACTGGCACAGCTCGACCAGGCCCTGAGCTGCCAGATGCTCCCCCTCTCCTCGTCCAGCGCCGATGCAAACGAGGGGCAAGCCGCGACGCCCCAGCCCAGCAGTTGCCAGCTCAACGGCAAGTGGCTCAGTGCCGCCAATCTGCTCTGCGCTGAGCAGATCTTCTTTGCCATCGCCTTCGTGATTGCCCTGCTGGCGCCCCTGTCGCGCCGCGCCCCTGCGCTTCCTCCTCCCATCAACATCTCGCCTCCCGAACGGCGACTGCACCTCACCCTCTGCGTCTGGCGGGAATGAGTCTGCGGCGGTTTTCTCCACCCTGACTTTCATTTTCAAGAGACAAACACATGTCAAACATCATCAAGACCGCCCTGTTGCTGAGCGGTCTGCTGTGGCAATCCATGGGATTGGCCAGCGACACCGGCTGGCTCACCAGCCCCCAGAACGATCACGCCAAGGTGCGGCTGCAAGCCGACACCCGGGATCCCGCCGCCCCCCGGGTGCTGCTCAGCCTGCAGCTTGAATCCGGCTGGAAAACCTATTGGCAGAACCCGGGGGAAGGCGGCATAGCCCCCGAGATCCTCTGGGATAAGCCCGAACCGGCGGCGCAGTGGCACTGGCCAGTGCCCAGACGGTTCGACGTCAGCGGCATCTCGACCCAGGGCTACCAGGGGGACGTCAGCCTGCCCATCAGCCTCACCCGCAGCGGCGGCGAGGCACTGACGGGCACCCTGCGCCTCTCGACCTGCAGCAACGTCTGCATCCTGACCGACTACCCCTTCACCCTGGCGCTGGATGGCGCTGCCCCTGAGGGGTTCGACCTTGCCTATGCGAAGGCGATGAGCACCCAGCCACAGGCCATGCCGGACACTGTGACCCTCAAGGCGGGCTACCGGCAGAACCAGTTGCAACTGACCGCAGACAACCCCCAGGGCTGGCAGGATCCCCAGGTGTTCCTCCAGCGCCTGGAGGGGGCCGAATTTGGCGAGCCCAGCCTGGAGGTGCAGGGCAACACCCTGATCGCCCGCATTCCGGTCAGCGATGGCTGGCAGGGGGATGCCCCCGATATCCGTCATCAGCCACTCGGGTTGGTACTGGCGAGCGGCGAGCAGGCCTGGCAGAGCGAGGTCCGCATAGGTGAGCCCCTGACCCTGCCGAGCGGCGGCCGTTCGCTGCTCTGGCTGCTGGGAGCCGCGCTGCTGGGGGGGCTCATCCTCAACCTGATGCCCTGCGTGCTGCCGGTGCTGGCCCTCAAGCTGGGATCCGTGCTGCAACTCGAGAGCCGGGAGCGCCGCCCGGTGCGCCTGCAATTCCTGGCGGCCAGTGCCGGCATCCTGGTCTCCTTCTGGGCGCTGGCGCTGATGAGCACCCTGCTGCGCGCCACCCAGGGGGCCGTCGGCTGGGGCATACAGTTCCAGAGCGTCTGGTTTATCGGCTTCATGGTGGTGGTGACGGCGCTGTTCTGCGCCAACCTGCTGGGGCTGTTCGAGCTGCGGCTGCCGAGCAACCTCAATACCCGCCTGGCCACCAGCGGCGGTCAGGGCCTGGGGGGTCACTTCCTGCAGGGCTGCTTTGCCACCCTGCTGGCCACCCCCTGCTCCGCGCCCTTCCTCGGCACTGCGGTCGCCTTTGCCCTCGGGGCGCCGCTGGGTCAGCTCTGGCTCATCTTTACCGCGCTGGGTGTGGGCATGAGCCTGCCCTGGCTGCTCATCGCCGCCGTCCCTCGTCTCGCGCTCTGGCTGCCGAAACCGGGTCGCTGGATGGGGCGCCTGCGCACCCTGCTCGGCCTGATGATGCTGGGCTCCAGCCTCTGGCTGCTCAGCCTGCTCGGCAACCACATAGGCCCCTTCTGGGTGCTGATCCTGATGGCGCTGATGCTGACGGCCCTGCTGCTGGCCGTGGTGTGGCGCCACGGCATACGGGCACTGACCCTGGGGCTGGCACTGGGCTGCCTGCTGGGCGGGGCCCTGCTGCTCGGCGGCGCCTTCACCCTGGACGGCAAGCCTCAGCAGGACAGGGTCGACTGGCAGCCGCTCTCCGAGCAGGCCATCACGATGGCACTGGCCCAGAACAAGCGAGTCTTCATCGATGTGACCGCCGACTGGTGCATCACCTGCAAAGCCAACAAATTCAACGTACTGCTGCGAGATGACGTGCAGCAGGCCCTGAGCGCCCCCGATGTGGTGGCCCTGCGCGGGGACTGGAGCCACCCCTCCGACAGCATCGCCAGCTTCCTGCGCCAGCGCGGCAGCGTGGCCATTCCCTTCAACCAGATCTACGGGCCCGGCCTGACGGATGGCGAGATCCTCTCCCCCCTGCTGGACCGATCGACCCTGCTTGCCACCCTGGCGCAAGCCGGTATTGCCCCCTCTCAAGGAGAAACCAAATGAAACCGACCCTGCTCGTCCTGACCCTGCTGGGCACACTCTTGACCCCGGCCCTGCACGCCGCCCCCTTCACCCCGGAACAGGAGGCCCGCATCAAGGAGCTCATCCGCGAGACCCTGGTCCAGAATCCGAAGATCCTGGATGAGGCGGCCGAATCCTGGGAGAAACAGAACGCCGCCGATCAGGCGGCCCAGCTCGGCGACTTCATCAAGGGCAACAAAGACGTGCTGTTCAACAGCGCCACCAGCCCGCGCCTGGGGGCCAAGAACCCCAAGCTGACCCTGGTGCTCTTCACCGACTACAACTGCCCCTACTGCAAGCAGTTCGACCCAGCGGTAGCCAAGCTGCTCAAGGCCTATCCGAACGATCTGGGGCTGGTGATCAAGCTGCTGCCGTTCAAGGGACAGACCTCCGCCAAGGCGGCCCAGTACAGCCTCACCCTGTGGCAGCAGGATCCGGCCCGCTTCCTCGCCCTGCACGACAAGCTGATGAGCAAGCAGGGCATGCTGACCGAGGCGGACATCAACAAGGCGCTGGCGGCCACCGGCAATGTGGCGCTCAAGCCTGAGGGCAAGGCCACAGAGGAGCTGCGCAATAGCCTGCGCATCGGCACCTTGCTTGGGGTGCAGGGCACACCGGCGACGCTTATCGGCAACCAGCTGGTGCCGGGCGCGCTTCCCTATGAGCAGCTCGAGCAGCTCGTGAAAACTGAACTGGCGAAACTGGGGTAACCAATGACCGAGACAGTCACCCCCAGACCCCGCTGGCGACGCTGGGGCAAGGAGGCGCTCTGGCTGCTGCTGTTTGCCCTGATCATCTCGACCCTGCTGGATCTGTGGCGCAGCCCGGCGCTGCCGGAGGGGAGCCCGCTGCCTGTGCTGACCCTGCAAGATGGCACCCAGGCCGACCTGCAGGCCATGAGCAGGGACAGGCCCTTGCTGGTCTACTACTGGGCCAGCTGGTGCGCCGTCTGCCGCTTCACTACCCCGACGGTAGAGCAGCTCTGGCAAGACGGCGGTAACCTGCTGACGGTGGCGCTGCGCTCCGGCGACGACGCCAGGTTGCAACAGGGCATGGCCAGGAAGGGGCTGACCTTCCCCACCCACAACGATGAGCAGGGGGCGCTCGCCGCCCGCTGGCAGGTGAGCGTCACCCCCAGCTTCCTCATCATCAAGGAGGGCAAGGTAGTGAGCAGCACCACGGGCTGGAGCAGTCGCTGGGGCTTGCAGCTGCGGCTGCTGTGGGCCAGCTGGCTGGCTTGAGCCCCCTCACAATGAGCAGAGCCCGGTATGACTACCGGGCTCTTTTTTTATCTGAAGGCCGAACTTGCTGATGCGCCCCCTATTGCGCCGGTGACATGGCCCCCTGCCCGATCCGGGCCTTGACGCTGGCCCGTTCGGCCTCGTCGATCACGCCGTCAGCGTTCTTGTCCAGACGGGTGAAGAGGCTCTCATGGCGCTGGATGAACTGCGCCTTGGTCGTATCCTGCATCGGCCTCATGTTGCCCATCTTGCCCGGCATGGCCTTGCCCGATTGCTTCATCGCCTCTTGCATCTTGGCCATGGCGGCCTCTTTCTCGGCGACCGACAGGGTGCCATCACCGTTGCTGTCTTGCCGGGCGAAGCGCTGCTCGGCTCTCTCCATAAACTGGGCCTTGGTGACATCCCCCTTGAGCAGCACCAGCGGCTCATCGAGGCTCTCATCGGCGGCGATGGCGAGGCCGCCCAGCAGTACCAGAGGCAGAAGATAAAGTTTGAACATGGCGGTTAATTCCTTTTGGTGGCCGCGATCTTGTCGAGGCCTGATGAGGATCGCCAGGGCAGGTCCCTTGTCACATGCACGTCCGGCGATTTGGTACCGGCATGGGCGCACTGTCGCCCGTCACGGATACCCTCTGTCAGTGTAGTCCCCATGCAGGGGCCCCATGCCAGACGGGCTGGCAAGCCGCTTAATGACGACCGGGCTCCCCGTTCGCCCCGGGTCGCTGCCATATCGCGTCCTATTCATGGCGGTGGCCGGTGGTTTCCGTTAAAATGACGGGTTTTTACCGTGCCTGGTTCCCCAAGCCCCATCAGGCGCCAGCATTGTGACTCTGATGATGCCAGTGATGCAGGATCTGCCATGAACAACTACTTTCGGGTGCTGGGCGTCAAGTCCAACGCCAGCGAAAACGACATCAAGAAAGCCTATCGACGGCTCTCGAACCAGTACCACCCCGACAAGTTGCACGGGGCGAGCGAAGAAGAGAAAGAGCAGGCAGCCATCAAGCTGCATCAGGTGAAGAAGGCCTACGAGGTGCTTTCCGATCCCAAGGCGAGAGCCGCTTTTATCAAAGATTTCAACAACGTCATCGTGACCGATCCCGCTGCTGCCATGCAGGAGATGTGGGACCAATTCTACCCCTGAGGGCGCTATGCAAAAAAAATGGGACCAGGCTCGACTCAAGGCGCTGCAAAGTGATGCCAGCGAGAACATCGAATCCTACCGGGATCAGGATCAGCCCAAGGCACTCGAGCAGTTCACCGGCAAGATGAAGGCCCTGCTGCTGGCCGACATCAGCATGCTGGAGTTCATGCCCGAATACCTGCCGCTGGCCCTCTATGGCCGGGTGCAGTTCCCGCCCAAGGCGAAGCCGCAGTGGGCCAGGTGGCTCGCCGACGGCGTACAACCCTCATGGGACGAGTTCAAGGTGTCGGTGGCCTTCAACAACGCCGATCTGCCGCTGGTCAAGGTGGTGCGGGCCCAGAGCGAAGATCAGCTGATCGAAGCCTGCGCCGTGCTCTACCTGCTGGACAACCCCCTGCCCCGCGGTGGCCGTCGTGCCGATGACGACTTTGATCTACGCGACGACGAAGATGACGACGGGGAAGATGCCGACGCCGACTATCATGGCGGTGATGGCGAAGAAGACGATCAGGACATGTACGACGAAGTGCGTTTCTAATTTGAGGCAAAGCATGAACAGTCTGATAGAAATTACCGCCATCGAGATCAAAGAGCTGGCCGTGGTCGAGCCCAAGCAGGCCAGCGAAAAGTTCGAGCTGATCGCCAAGACGATGTCCGACGAGCAACTGGCCGAAGTCATTGAAAATATTGATATCGTTACCCTGACCCAGATCAACGGCCAGCACGACATCTCCTTCCCGTCCATCATCTCCGAGCTGATGACTCCGGAGCGGATCCGCGACATCGTCTGCCAGCAACCTCTCTACTGGGAGGAGGCCATCAAGAACAATGCCGAGGAGCTGCAACAGCACACCTTCGACTTCCTCAACTACCTGATCCGCACCCAGGACAGCGAGGCCAAGCAGCGCGAGATCCTGGAGTGCATCGCCGAGGATCCCGCCGGGCTCTTCTACCTCGCCATCCCCTTCATCGAGTTCTACCGTGGCGATCGCTACGAGGATGAAGAGGGCTATAGCGATGGCCTGCACGCCGAAGAGGAAGATCTCGAGGAGTCCCTCGCCTACAGCGAGCGCCAGCAGAGCGAGGATGCCCACGACTACCCGCTGGATGATCCGAGAAGCCTCTTGATGCTGATCCGCGAGCAGGCTCCCGAGGTGGAGAAAGCCATCAAGTCGCTGCTGCGCAGCGAGAACGCCACCTGGGAGGGGATCATCAACAAGTTCGCCAACGAGCTGGTGATGCAGGCCAAGGAGAAGAACCAGGTCAGCGACGAGTACGACGAAGTGGACGACATGTTCAGCTTCCTGGATTGAGGAGAGCCCTATGCAACTAGTCATCCGCGAGGCCAACGAAGGTCCCTTCCTCACCCAGGTGCTGCGCTTTGGCGCCGAGCGTGAACTCCTGAGCGCCCAGCAACTTGCCGCCATCAAGGGCAAGGCGGTGCTGATGAGCCTGAAATTCGCCGACAAGTACTACAACAAGTACAAGATGCACCTGCTGGAGCAGGCCGCCCACGACGTCATCGGCGTGGTGAGCTTGGGATTGCAGGAGCTCTCCGGGCGCGACACGGCCCGGGCGCTGGCCCTGCTGCAGGCGCCGGAAGGCCCCATCAAGCCGTTCCAGAAGGGCTGGTCCATGCTGATCTCCGTCAGCCCCAGGCAGACCGGCAACAGCCTCTATGGGGACGTGGATGCCCGTCTGCTGGACAAGATCTCGAGCCCTCCCGATGTGGAGGAGTGGCAAGGGTGGCAGGAGTACGAGAAGGCGCTGGCCGAGCACAACAAGGTCCGCCTGATGGGGCTCATCGATCAGCACTTCTTCGCCTGCGAGAGCGATCACCCCACCATGGAAGACAAGCTGGCCGAGGCCCTGCTCTACCGCATCCTCTGTGGCAAGGGCAGCGGCGCCGCCCCCCTCAAGGTGAAACAGGATCTCAAGCGCAGGCTGGCGCGGGAGATTGAGCTCGACGAGGCCTGGTACGACACCGCGCATCTAACCACCCAGCTTGCCCTCATGCTCGCCGAGCTGCCCGCCGACATGGCCGATGCCCTCCGCCAGGAGCTGAGCCCGGGCTTCGTGCCCAACCTGCTGCACACCCTGGGGTTTGTCCGCCAGTACCAGCAGCAGCAAAGGGAGAACGCCTCGCCGGAGAAGCTAGACAACTTCGAGATGCGCGCCGGCCTCAGGCACCCCCTGCTCGGCTGGCCCCTCTACCACGACTTCTAGGGCGCTTGTCTGCCTTGAGAACTTGTCCCCCAACGCCCGGCTCGCCGGGCGTTGTCATCTCTGCGCCCCCGCACAAGCGCCGCCAATAAAAAGTGCCCCTATAAGCGCTAGCGTACAGACGCCCCAGCCGGGGTGAGGGAAGATGGCCCCATCACGAACAGGCGCAGGTCGCGCCGACCGATATACGGCCCCCTGGCGCGTCATCCCCTGCGCCCTGGCGTCCCCTGAACCAACCACTATCCGGGCTGATGCGTCGGGGTCCGGGTCGGGATCGGCAACCCCACCGGGATGGTTTGCCGCATACCCCAGGCGCATTGCACAACATCAAGAGGTAACCCCATGAACAAGCTCCATGGTTTGGCACGAGGGACGGTGGCAATGGCCCTGCTGATTGGCCTGGCAGCCTGCTCCGGCATGTCGCAACAGGGCAAGAGTACCGCCGTGGGTGCCGGCATAGGTGCCGTCGGCGGCGCAGTCCTGACCGGAGGCAGCGCGGCCGGCACCATAGGTGGTGCCGTCGTCGGTGGCGTCATCGGCCACGAGATCAAGAAATAGGTCTCCCCCTCCCTTCTCATCCAGCGCCCGATCCGTCGGGCGCTGTTCTGCCTGGACTCATGACCCCCAATGCCGGCCGGGTGGCGCCAACTACCTCCTCAGCGTCATTGGCCCACATTTTGTCGGGGATATAATGGCCCCCTCATACCGACCGCAGGGGAGCGCAGTGAGCAGAAAACCCGACCGCATTACCGCCATGCAGCAGATCATCGACGCCGTGAAGCAAGAATTCCCGCTCTATCAGCCAGATACCTTCAAATGCGGGCCCGACAACAGCTGCATCGGCTGCCCCAAGAAGCTGATGGAGCTGGTGGATACGGATCTCTGCTACTGGCAATATCAGATCCAGCGCGGCATTGCGCCCAGCTTCGACGAGCTAAACCGCTTCGGCAAGATGTGCAAGAACATCCGCCGGGCGCTGGTGCGCAGCGGCCGCATCCCCGCCTGATGCTCTGCATCCATATCTGATAAGGTGTGACCGACAGGCCCGGATCGGGCACAAGCGAGAAGGAGACCAAGATGACCCAGGAGCGGATCCAGACCCGATATCAGCTGGCGGGCCCCTTTGCCACTCAGGCCGAGTTGGAGCAGGCCATAGCCCGGGCAATAGAGCACCACAAGCAGGACTTCTTCCCCCTGCTGGAGCGGCTAGTGGATGTGGGGGACACCAGAGTCAACCTGAGCCAGCAGAACCCGCTGCGGGTGCTGAGCATCGAACTCGATGAAGATGGCAGCAAGGGGCTGGCCCACCTCAACTACGAGTCCAACTTCGCCGAGAGCTGCCTCATCATCAACGAATATGACCAGCACCAGACTAGCGTGCCTTTTCGCCTGGAAGGGGATGAGCTTGTCTTCGACCTTGAGCTACCCATCGCCTGGAATTTCAATAATTAATACTTCGGCGGTGCGATTCACCTTGTTTATTGCGCCCTGCCGGCTCTTGAGCACTGATAAGGACATTAGATGCATATTCACCAGGCAACCTCCGTTGATATCGACGATCTCACCCTCTTGTTTGATGCCTATCGCCAATTTTATGGACAGGCTCCGGCGCCCATGGCCGCAGCCGCCTTCATTGCCGAACGTCTTGCCAAAAGTGAGTCTGTTATCTTTCTGGCTCGCGGTGAGACGGGTGAAGCCATTGGCTTTGCCCAGCTTTATCCCGCCTTCTCATCCGTTGCGATGAAGCGGATGTGGTATCTCAACGATCTGTTTGTCGCAGCATCGGCCCGCCAGCAAGGAGTCGCGAGAGCCTTGCTAAAACAGGTGGCGACCTTTGCCAGGGAGACGGACGCACTGACGGTCAAACTGGCCACAGCCGTATCCAATCTGCCCGCGAAAGCACTCTACGAATCGGAGGGATATCAAAAGGTTGTCGCCTTTGATCACTATACCCAGCGGGTTTAGCGAGCAGGGTTGAGCGACGCAGTCTCCTCGGCCATGGTGCAGCTCTCTTGGCAATAGGGAAAAGATGGGTTGTCCGCAGCATAGTGGCTGCCAGGAAGGCAGGTGCTCCGCAATAACAGCTTGATGGTCGGCCGTTAAATAAAGAGGCTGGCGTGACTACTCAGGTGCCCCACTTGGTGTAGGGTTGTCTCCATGCCAACTGAATGAACTATCGGGGGTCAGCATGGGTGAGCACCAATCAGCAGCAATACCGGAATTGAATGACGGTGATTGCTATGGCTTCGAGCGCAAGAGTGCCGGAGACTTCCCCTTTTATCGCCAATCCCCAAATACCTTGTCTGGCCGCAGCTGGGTGCTGATCTTGCTGGGGGTGGTGCTGGGTTTTGCCGTGCTGACGGCGCACATAGGGTTTTATAAAACCACGGCGGGCGGCTTTGTCCCCGCCATCCTGTTTCCTCTCATCCCCCTGGCCGTGCTCGCCATGGTGGCGGGGAAGGCATGGCGATCGCTGTTTAGAACGCCGACGGGGCGGGATGTCCTCTTGATGCTGGCGATTGCCGGCGCCAACATCCTGGTTTCGGTCGTCGTTGCCTTGGTACTGCAGCACCTGTTCAAGATGAGTGAAAACCCGGTCAGCGCCATGCTGGCAGAGGCCTCCAATACGGCGCGCATCCTCTTTTATGTAAAAACGGCGCCCCAGCTCTTTGGCGAGGAGGTGGTCTCCATACTGCCTTTTCTGGCCATCCTCTGGTTTTGTCACACCAAGCTCAGCCTGAGCCGCAAGCGAGCGCTGCTCACCGCCTGGCTCTGCACCGCCCTTATCTTCGGGGCCATGCACCTGCCCACTTATGACTGGAATTTTCTGCAATGCTTTCTGGTGATCGGCACGGCCCGCATAGTGCTGCTCAGTGGCTACATCATCACCAAAAATATCTGGGTATCGACAGGCGCACACATCATCAATGACTGGCTGCTGTTTACCGTCATGGTGCTGCTGCGTGGTGGCCAGGCTGGCATATAAGAGCAGCGGGGCATGATCACAGGAAAGGAGCCTTGCCGGCTCCTTTTTCCATTAACCAGCCCATAGAAAAGGCGAAGCCCTTGCCTCGCCTTTGCCTGCGTCGGATGGGCATCAGGTGAGATAGTAACGCCACGACCTGCTCGGCTCTGCATAGCCGACCCGGATGCAGAAGGGGGCAAGCTCGTGATTGGCCTGCTCCAGGCTGAGGGTCTGGTGGGCATCCTGCTGACACCACTGCACAAACTCGTCGCTGTTGAAGCTGTAGTGATCCCCGTGAAAGGCCCCGTGGGCCTCGATAAGCCCTATGGCTTTCTCCGTTTCCATGTCTGGCCTCCTGGCACAGTGCTGCTTCCTTCAAGGTTAGCGAGCAGAGGCAACTTGCGGGGCCTAATCGGCCAAATCCTTGACCTGAGGCAATTGGCAAAGGGGAGATAAGAAGGGTTACCAGCAGGACAGCGGCTGCCGATTTTCGCGAACGTCTGATTACGCTTCGCTAATCAAACCTACGGCCCTAATCCGCCACTTCCTTGACCTGTGGCAATTGGCAAAGGGGAGATAAGAAGGGTTACCAGCAGGACAGCGACAGCCGATTCTCGCGAACGTCTGATTACGCTGCGCGAATCAAACCTACAGCTCTCATCAAGCCAAGTGCGACTTTACATCGGTGTAGGAAAGGTTGGTGTCTCGGTTTTTATTTAATTCAGGTAAGATATCAATTAAATGTGTGGGATTTCAGTTTTCTCTTACTGTATTCGACCGCAATATAAAATTCACCATGCCTATTCTGGCTAAATAAAACTGGAGCTTTTTATGAAAGACTCACAAATGACTAAGGATGTGGACACACAACTTAAAAGCATTCATGACGCCTTTGAAAAAGGAAGTTGTGGTTATGATTCGTGGTCTTTGCTTTATAAAGAGTCATTCCTATGGAATAAACTAAGAATTCATTCAACGTATTGGGTACATTATATATATGATAGGTCTGTTAATTTCCCAGAGATACATGCCATCCTAAGAATAATACGCCCTACTTTAGAGCAACCTCTGACAATCTCTGCACCGCCATTAATTCAAGAAAGTTTGTATAATTTATCTAAGCTGGCCTTGCAAATAAAGCTATATGAAAGAAATGAAGATCGTGATAATTACATCAGAATGGCCGCATCGTTAAAATGCTTTCCACCAACTCTCAGATATTATATCGAAGCAATTGATGCCCATGCAAAGTTTGCTGACTACTTGTTATATTCAGGCCAGCCATTAAAAAAACTAAACAAAGTACTTCAGGTGATTACTAACATATCTAACTGTCCTATCGGTGGCGTTAGACATTTAGAGAAATTCCAAAAAATTGATCTTCATTACACCCAGCCAGCGAACAAAATAGCTTTAGAACTTATAAGAAGTGATGAGGGACAAAATGTAGAATTTAAATCTTGCTTTTTGTTATCAAAAGGTGAACGTCATTACGATAAGAAAAAATTAGATGAACAACGACTTATTTCAATTGTCGCATTTTTAAATTCACATGGTGGCAATCTATTTATTGGTGTTGATAACAACATGTCCATACATGGAATTAAAGATGAGATAGAAGAATACAATGATGGTTCAGAAGACAAATTTGTCAGGCAACTTACTTCTCTTATCAGGGATAGAATAAGCATGAGAACTGTCGATGACAACAGTTCACAAGCAATATCAAAACCTCAAGAATTAATATCTATCGCTCTCGTTTCTATTGATGGACACACAGTAGTATGGGTTAAGGCAAAAAGCTCCAGTGATTATCATTTCTTTTATAAAAATAATAGTCGCAATGAAGATTATTACGTTCGGACAGGAAAGAATAAACAAAAAATAAATCAGGATGACATGAAGGGTTATTATTTATTGAGAAAATCAATCCTTTGAAAGCGATTGTCTCACAAGTCAATGCGATATAATTACGATAAAATTGGCATCATCTAGTTAATTAGATATTTCACCAAATAGAAAGGGCGCTTTCGCGCCCTTTCTTATTAATTACCCTTCCTGATTTTCCCCTGCTACCGGCTCGGCACCGGCGGCGGGTTCTATCTCTATCCTGTCCACCCGCTGCAAGCCACGGGGCAGCTTGGCGCCGCGGCGGCCGCGCTCGCCGCGGTAGTAGTCCAGATCCGAGGGTTTGAGAGTCAGCTTGCGCTTGCCGGCGAACAGGGTGACATATTGCCCCTGCGGGATAATGGCGGCCATCACCATAAACTCCTCCCGCGCCTTGACCCGCGCCGACGGAATGCTGATCAGCTTGTTGCCCTTGCCCTTGCCGAGCACCGGCAGAGTGCTGAGCGGGAACAGCAGCATGCGGCCTTCGTTGGAGATGGCCATGCAGAGATCGGTCTCTGGCGAACCAATCTTCTGGGGTGCCATCACCAGGCCCCCTTCCGGCACCGTCAGCAGCGCCTTGCCGTTCTTGTTCTTGCCAATCAGGTCGTCATATTTGCAGACGAAGCCGTAACCGGCGTCACTGGCGATGAGGTAGGGTTCGCCCTCGTTGCCCATCACCAGATGGCGCACCTCTTCCCCCGCCCCCAGGGCGAAGCGACCGGTGAGCGGCTCCCCCTGACTGCGAGCGGAAGGCAGGGTGTGCGCCTCCAGGGAATAGGTGCGGCCCAGGCTGGAGAGGAAGACCGCCTGCTGGTTGCTGCGCCCGCAGGCGTGGGCCAGATAGCCATCCCCCGCCTTGTAGGAGAGGCCTTCCACATCCACGTCATGCCCCTTGGCGGCGCGCACCCAGCCCTTGTCAGACAGAATGACGGTCACCGGCTCACTCGGGGTCAACTCTTTCTCGGTCAGAGCCACTGCGGTGGCGCGCTCCACCAGCGGGGTGCGGCGATCGTCGCCGTACTTCTCGGCATCCGCCAGCAGCTCTTTCTTGAGCAGGGTGTTGAGGCGACGCTCGGAGCCCAGGATCAGCTCCAGCTTGTCGCGCTCCAGCGCCAGCTCTTCTTGCTCGGCGCGCAGCTTGAACTCTTCCAGCTTGGCCAGATGGCGCAGTTTGAGCTCGAGGATCGCCTCGGCCTGGGTTTCGCTGATGTTGAAGCGCTCCACCATCACCTTGCCCGGCTCATCCTCGGTACGGATGATCTCGATCACCTCGTCGATGTTGAGGTAGGCCACCAGCAAGCCTTCGAGGATGTGCAGGCGAGCCAGCACCTTGTCGAGACGATATTGCAGACGGCGACGCACCGTCTCGCGGCGGAAAATGATCCACTCGGAGAGGATCATCTTGAGGGTCTTCACCTGGGGTCTGTTGTCCAGCCCCAGTATGTTGAGGTTGACCCGGTAGTTCTTCTCCAGATCCGTGGTGGCGAACAGGTGGGCCATCAGCCCCTCCACATCCACCCGGTTGGAGCGGGGAATGATCACCAGACGGGTCGGGTTCTCGTGGTCCGATTCATCCCGCAGGTCGGTGACCATGGGCAATTTCTTCGCCACCATCTGGGCGGCGATCTGCTCCATGATCTTGGCGCCCGAGGCCTGATGGGGCAGCGCCGTGATGACGATGTCGCCATCCTCCTCGCTCCACACCGCCCGCTGCTTGATGGAGCCCTTGCCGGTCTCGTAGATTTTGCGGATGTCGTCGCGGGGCGTGATGATCTCAGCGTTGGTCGGATAGTCCGGCCCCTGAATGTGCGTCATCAGCACATCCAGCCCCGCATTGGGGTTGTCCAGCAGCTCGGCACAGGCAAGAGCCACTTCCCGCGCGTTGTGGGGCGGGATGTCGGTCGCCATGCCCACCGCTATGCCGGTCACCCCGTTGAGCAGTATGTGGGGCAGGCGGGCCGGCAGCACCACGGGTTCCTTCATGGTGCCATCGAAGTTCGGCGTCCACTCCACAGTGCCTTGGCCGAGCTCGGAGAGCAGCAGCTCGGAGAAGCGCGACAGCCGCGCCTCGGTGTAACGCATGGCGGCGAAGGATTTGGGATCGTCCGGCGCACCCCAGTTGCCCTGACCGTCCACCAGCGGGTAGCGGTAGGAGAAGGGCTGGGCCATCAGCACCATGGCTTCATAACAGGCGCTGTCGCCGTGGGGGTGGTACTTACCCAGCACGTCACCCACGGTACGGGCGGACTTCTTGTGCTTGGAGAGCGCGGAGAGCCCCAGCTCGCTCATAGCGTAGATGATGCGCCGCTGCACGGGCTTGAGGCCATCGCCGATATGGGGTAGGGCCCGATCCATGATGACGTACATGGAGTAGTTCAAGTAAGCCTGCTCGGTGAAGGCGCGCATGGGCTGGCGCTCGACCCCGTCCAGACTGAGCTCGATAGCATCACTCATAAGGTTGTTCTCTTGCTAGGGTGCGCCACTGGGCGGCGCACCTGAAAGTCGGGTCGGCTGATGACAGAGGCCATTGGCTTAGATGATCGCAAGGTTGCCCTTCTCCTCAAGCCACTCGCGGCGATCCGGGGCACGCTTCTTGGCCAGCAGCATGTCCATCAGCTGCAGGGTCTCGTCCCCCTCCTCCAGCTCGCCCATGGTGAGCTGCACCAGGCGGCGGGTATTGGGATCCATGGTGGTTTCCCGCAGCTGTTTCGGGTTCATCTCACCCAGCCCCTTGAATCGGGTCACCATCACCTTGCCCTTCTTCTTCTCGGCCTCGACCCGTTGCAGCACGCCGTTCTTCTCGTCCTCGTCGAGGGCATAGAAGACCTCCTTGCCGATGTCGATCCGGTAGAGCGGCGGCATGGCCACATAGACGTGGCCCTTGTTGACCAGGGTTCTGAAATGTTTAACAAAGAGGGCGCAGAGCAGGGTGGCGATATGCAGACCATCCGAGTCCGCATCCGCCAGTATGCACACCTTGCCGTAGCGCAGGCCGCTGAGATCCTCGGAGTCGGGATCCAGGCCTATGGCCACCGAGATGTCGTGCACTTCCTGGGAGGCGAGCACCTGACCGGCCTCCACCTCCCAGGTGTTCAGGATCTTGCCGCGCAGGGGCATGATGGCCTGGAATTCACGGTCCCGCGCCTGCTTGGCGCTGCCGCCCGCGGAGTCACCCTCCACCAGGAACAGCTCCCCCTGCATGGGGTCGGCGCAGTTGCAGTCGGTGAGCTTGCCGGGCAGGGCCGGGCCTTGGGTTATCTTCTTGCGCACCACCGTCTTGGCGGCGCGCATCCGGCGCTGGGCGCTGCTGATGCAGATCTCGGCTATCTGCTCCGCCAGCTCGGTGTTGCTGTTTAAGTAAAGGCTGAAGGCATCCTTCACCACCCCGGAGACGAAGGCCGAGCTCTGGCGGGACGACAGCCGCTCCTTGGTCTGACCGGCGAACTGGGGATCCTGCATCTTGACCGAGAGGATGTAGGCGCAGCGATCCCAGATGTCTTCCGGCGTGAGCTTGACCCCGCGCGGCAACAGGTTGCGGAACTCGCAGAACTCGCGCATGGCGTCCAGCAGGCCCTGACGCAGGCCATTGACGTGGGTGCCGCCGAGCGCTGTGGGGATCAGGTTCACATAGGATTCGGCGAGGCATTCACCCCCCTCCGGCAACCAGCACAGGGCCCAGTCCACCGCCGATTGTTCCGTGCTGAAGGCGCCGACGAAGGGCTGCTCCGGCAAGCAGGTAAACTGCTTGACCGCATCTACGAGGTAATCCTTGAGGCCATCTTCGTAGCACCACTCCAGCTTGATGCCGGTGTTCTTGTCGAGGAACTTGATGGTGAGGCCGGGGCAGAGCACGGCCTTGGCCTTGAGCAGATGCTCGAGCTTGCTGACCGAGAAGCGCGGCGAGTCGAAGTAGCGCGCCTCTGGCCAGAAGCGCACCCGGGTGCCGGTGTTGCGGCGCCCGCAGGTGCCTGTGATGGTCAGCTCCTGCACCTTGTCGCCGCGCTCGAAGGCGATGTCATAGACCTGACCGTCCCGGCGCACCGTCACCTCGACCCGATCGGAAAGGGCGTTCACCACAGAGATGCCCACCCCGTGCAGACCGCCGGAGAACTGGTAATTCTTGTTGGAGAACTTGCCCCCCGCGTGCAGCTTGCAGAGGATCAGCTCCACACCGGAAACGCCCTCTTCCGGGTGAATGTCGACCGGCATGCCACGGCCGTCATCGACAACCTCGAGGGACTGATCTTCATACAGGGTCACCTCCAGGGTGCGGGCATGGCCCGCCAGCGCCTCATCGACGCTGTTGTCGATGACCTCCTGGCCGAGGTGATTGGGCCTGGTGGTGTCTGTGTACATGCCGGGGCGGCGACGCACCGGTTCGAGGCCATTGAGGACCTCAATGGCATCCGCATTGTATTGAGTGGACATGGAGGGCCTTGCGAATTGACGTTTGGAGGGAATCTTACTCGCTGGGAGGGTCTTGGACAAATAGGGCGGTGGCAAAGGGTGATCCAGAGAGGCTATGGCCCCGCAGGATCAGGCGGGTGTCAGTGCCATGGGCTGCGCCAGCAACAAGGGCAAGAGGGAGCTGACGGTGCCAGGGCCATGGGCTGCACCTGCAACAAGGACGAGAGGGAGCAGACGGTGCCAGGGCCATGGGCTGCACCTGCAACAAGGACGAGAGGGATCAGGCGGGCGCCAGGGCCGAGGGCTGCGCCTGCAACAGGGGGGAGAGGGAGCAATGGAGTCGCCACACCAGGCCCGCCAGCTCCCGGGCCGAGGGCTCGGGGTGATCGGCCAGGCCGAGGCTGATGCGATCCAGCTCGGCCAGGGTCTGATGGAGGGAGCCATGTTGCACCCCCTGCTCGGTGAGGATCCCCTCAAGACAGCGCACGCAGGCGTCCCGCACCAGATAGAGTGCCTGCTCCCTGCCCCGCCACTGGCGCAGTTGCCAGACGATGTGGCTGCAGTTGAGCAGCACCACGCCCCAGCGCAGCACCCAGAGCCGGGCGCCCTGATCCTGCCCCTGACCGAGCTGGCTGATGCAGTGATAGATGAGGGATTCAAACTGGCTCTCGCTCTGCCGGGGCCTGGCGGTCAGCTGATCGATGAAGTGGCGGCGCAGGGAGCGGATGAGGCGGCGGCTCTTGCGCCTGTCCGAGCTGGGTCTGAGGATCTGGAACGCCAGTCCCGCCACCATGACCCCCAGCACCTTGCCGATGCTGTCGTTGACGAAGGCTTGATAGTCGTAGCTCGGCGGGTTGGTGATGGCGAGGAAGGAGCCGAGCAGCACTATGAGCTGGCCCCAGAGCGCCGCCGACGAGGGGCGCTGCAACTTGATCAGCTGCATGGTGATGAGCGCGGGGAACAGCAGGGCGCAGAACAGCCAGAAGTCGTCGATGCGGATCATCAGGCCGAACTTGACCGCGAAGCAGACCAGGCTCAGCAGCAGGATGGCCTGCAGCATGGTCTGGGTTCCCTTGGTCGGCGCCGGAGTGGCCGAATAGAGCACGCAGCAGATGGAGAGCAGGGTCAGGGCCGAGGCGCCCGACTCCCACTGGGTGTTGATCCAGAAGGCGCAGCCCAGCACCACGCAGAGGAAGGTGCGACCGCCGTTGTAGGCCGCCTCGACGCTGTCGTTGTAACGGGTGAGCGAGCTGTGGTGGGGCGGCGTTGGCCACTCCTGGCCGTCATAGGGCGCCAGCCGGCCGAGCCAGCGCTGGCACTCCAGATAGCTCCAGCAGAAATGGCGCAGGCGCAGCCAGAAGGTGCGGCGGCGAAAATCGCTGCCCGACTCGGCCACGAAGGGGGCCAGCAGGCGGGCGATGCGGTATTTGTCGCAATCGGGCTCGCCCAGCGCGCGGATCACCGAGGTCAGCAGGGGTGTCAGCCCGTCCGGCAGCTGCGGCCAGTGTTGCAGCATGCGGCGCACCCCGGAGATCAGGCTGACCATCCGCAGCTGGCGGTGCAGCAGGAAGTTGAGCAGCCGGTTGTGGCGGCGCAGCCGGTGGTGACTCCACACCGCCTGAATGCGCAGCACGTTCATGGTGAGGATCTGGCCGATGATCCCCTCGTGGGCACCGCGCACATCGGCCCCCGCCTCCCCCAGCCAGAGCAGCTGGGCGTGCTCCCGCAGCCGGGCCTGACTCTTGCCAAGGGACGCCAGCAGTGTCTCTCCATCCGAGAGGCTCGGCAGAATCATCATCATCAGACCGCCGCAGAGGATGCCCACTATCACCTCGCTCACCCTGGCCTGGGCGATGTCGAAGATGTGCTCCGTCTCGGTCACGTTGACGCAGGAGAAGGCGATGATGGCCGCGGTGTAGCCCGCCAGGGCGAAGGCGTAGGAGACGTTGTTCTGATAGTGGTTGGAGATATAGGTACAGAGCCCCAGCCAGAGCGCGATAAGGAAGCTGAACAACCAGGGATCGCTGATGCCAAGGCCGGTGATCATCACGGCCGCCATGGCGCCGATGAGGCTGCCCACCACCCGTCCCAGGCTCTTGCTGATGACGCCGCCGACGGTGGGAAAGCTCACCACGGCGGCCGAGGTCATGGCCCAGTAGGGAGCATCCAGTTGCAGCACAAACGCCAGCCAGAGCGACAGGCACATGGCCAGGCTGTTGCGCAGGGCATAGCGCCACTGGCCCTCATTGGCCTGGCCCCAGGGTGTCTGGTGCCAGCGTCCCCGGCCTGCCACCCTATTCCCCTATGGTGATGGTGCAGGTGGTGCCCGCGATCAGGGCAAGCTCGGGCGGCACATCCAGCAGACGGATCCGCACCGGCACCCGCTGGGCCAGCCGCACCCAGGGCACGTTAGGCTTGACGTCGAGCAGCAGCCCCTGGCTCCCCTCCAGGCTCTGATCGTGAATGGCGCGCCCTATGCTCTCCACCTCCCCCTTGAGCGCCTGCTCCCCGCTGTAGAGCACCATGCGCGCCGGCTTGCCTGGCGCTATGTGCCTGAGCTTGGTCTCTTCGAAATAGCCCTGCACGTAGAAGGAGTGGATATCTACCAGGGCCACCAGGGGCACCCCGGCGCTGGCGTAGTTGCCGACCCTGGCCTGCAGGTTGGTGATGTAACCGTCGCTGGCGGCGTGCACCTCGGTTCGCGCGAGCGACCATCTGGCCTGCTCCAGATTGGCCTGGGCCACCTGATAGGCCGCCTTCATCGCCTGGGCATTGAGCCTGGACTCGTCGACCGCCTCGGCGGAGATGACGGTGCGGGACAGCCCCTGGCGACGCCTGGCCTCGTGCTCCGCCTTGTCGAGATCCGATTTCGCCTTGGCCAGTGCCGCGTTGGCGTTGTCCAGGGCAATCCGGTAGGGCACGGGATCCAGGCTGAACAGGGTCTCCCCCTTCTTCACCAGCTGGTTGTCCTTGATCCAGATGCTGACTATCTTGCCCGACACCTCGGGGGTGATGCTGACCAGCTCGGCCCGCACCTTGCCATCCCGGGTCCAGGGGCCCTGCATGTAGTAGTTCCACAACCACCAGAGCGACACCAGCGCCAGGGCGCACACCAGCAGGGTGGAGAAGTATTTGAGGGTTGCCAGGGGAGATTTAGCCATGTAGCAGTATCCAGAGTGCGCCACTGACGGCGAGGATAAACAGGGAGAGATCCATCAGAAGAGGGTGCCAGACGTCCCCGCCGTAGAGCCAGTCCCGCAGCAGGTGGTGCACCGGCAACCAGCCTAGCAGGCCGAGCAGCACCGCCTTGAACAGGGGGGGAAAGTAGAGCGAGGCCCCCAGGATCAGATCCGGCAGCGCTGAAGCAGTCGTCACGGGCAGGCTCCCGGTTGGCAAGAGGAGGAGAATGGCCCGCCAGAGAGCAGGCTGACCAAGGTTAACACAGCCATTTCGGCGGCTACAGAAGCAGATGGCACCATGCCGTCATTCAGCCCTGTCGGCCGGGTGGTTGATGCCGTCCCGCAGCGGCACCTCGCCGAGCGCGAACGGGTTGACCCCCTCGAGACAGGCCAGGTTGTAGCCATACTCGGCCGGGTTGGAGCGGCGCTGGTGGTGGGTGTAGATGCCGCAGACGCCGCAGAAGTAGTGCTTGGCGGTCCGGGTGTTGAACTGGTAACAGCGCAGCACCTCCTCTCCCAGCAGGATGCGGATGCCGGAGAGCGGCACAGAGGCGACTATGGCCCCCCGCCGCCGGCAGAGGGAGCAGTCGCAGCGGCGGGGATCCACCACACCATCCGGCAGACTGAGCTCCAGCACCACGGCGCCGCAATGACAGCTGGCTCTGTGTTTCGCCTGAATGGGGGTATTGCCGATGCGCTTGATCATCTAGCCTCCTTGCCGCCGGGCTCAGCGTCCCGGGTGTGTCAGTCAAACAGGGTATGACGCCGTCCCTGCCGTACATGGGCATGCAGGCTTTGCAACTGGCTCTCTACCACCCGGTGGCGGGAGAGCGGAGGCAGGGCGTCGATGGGGAAATAGGCCGCGCCTAGGGTCTCGTCAGTCTCGGTGAGCAGCGCTCCCCCCGTCACCTCGCACAGGAAGAAGGCCTTGTGGGCATGGGGCAGTTGCGGGGGATGGGGGTGTTTGAGCTTGTCGAACAGGGCCAGCAATTGCACGGCGCGGCACTCAAGGCCCGTCTCTTCAACCAGCTCGCGCACCACTGCGCCCGCTGGCGAGTCGCCTATGTCGCACCAGCCCCCAGGCAGAGTCCAGAGTCCGTCGCTGCGCTCCTGCACCAGCAGCAGCCGGCCCGCGTCATCCAGGATCAGCGCCCGCACATCCAGCTTGGGGGTGGGATAACCGCTGTCCAGAGCAATCCAGTGGGCGATGGCCTCGGGATCCAGCTCGCTCTGGCTGGCGACAAGCGTGGCAGCCGCGTTTCGCAGCGCCTCGAAGCGGGCGATATCGAAGGGATCTTGGGAGTAGGTGAGCCCGGCCTGGGCCGTGGCCAGCACCTGTTCCAGAAAGGCGGCCAAGGGCGGTTGCACGGCTAGAGCCCGAGGAAGCGCACTATCTGGGCGGGATAGCGCTCGAAGCCGACGAAGGCGTGGTTGCCGCCGCACTCCAGGGAGAGGCGGGCAAACTCGTATTCCCTCAATGCCTTGCGATAGTCGAGCACCTCATCCTCCTGCTGTTGCAGGATCCAGAGTCGCTCGGGGGCGCTCACCGGTACCGCCAGCGCCCGCAGCTCGTCCATGTGGGTCGGCAGCAGCTCGTAGCGCTCGTCGGTATAGGGATTGACCTGGTGGCCCAGGTAGTCGCAGAGCAGTTCATGGGGGCGCACCGCCGGATTGATCAGCGCCGCGCGGCAGCCATGCAGCTCGCTCACCCGGGTCGCCATAAAGCCGCCGAGGGAGCTGCCCACGGCACCTAGCCTGAGGCGGCCATCATGGCGAGCCCTGGCCTCGGCAATGACGCCCTCGATGGCCTCCCAGGCCGCCGCCGGGGTATTGGGCTGGGCCGGGATAAGCACTTCGATGTCGGGCCTGTGCTCGGCCACCCAGGCAGCCATCTGCTGCGCCTTGGCCGAGCCGGGCGATGAGTTGAAACCGTGCAGATAGAGCAGAACCGGGGTCATGGTGGCGGACTCCTCAATACCCGGTGGCGTTGGGGTCGGGCACGAACTGCCCCACCGGCAGCCGCCACACCTGGCTGGCAATGCGGCCATCCGGATGCAGGGTGAGATAACGCCAGCCCGGGCCGGACTCGTCCAGGGCGAAGCCATCGGAGAGCGGCTTGAACTGGATGCAGGTGGAGGGGCTGGCGATCAGCCTCACCCCCTGGTGCACCTCGTCAAACTCCTGATGCACATGGCCGAACAAGATGGTCTTCTGCTGCGGATGGCGGGCCAGCACGGCGAAGAGATCGTCGGCATTCTTGAGATTGTGCTGATCCAGCCAGGCGCAGCCCACCGGCACCGCCTGATGGTGCAGGGCGATGAGGGCGTGGCGCTCGGGATGCTGGCGAAGCGCCTGATCCAGCGCCGCCAGCTGGTGATCCCCGAGCACACCATGGGGTTTGCCGCGCACCTGGGTATCGAGCAGGATCACCTGCCAGTGCTCCCCCACCAGCTGCTTGGCTTCGCTGATCCCGGCGGCATGGAGGTACTCCGTCATCAGGGGGCCGTCATCGTGGTTGCCGGGCAACCAGTAGATGGGGCGCGCCAACGGGGCCATCATGGAGGCGAACCGCTGATAGGATTCCGGGCTGTGATCCTGGGACAGATCCCCGGTGGCGAGGATCAGATCGAACGGATGGGCGTTGGCCTGCACCTGCTCCAGCACGGCGGCCAGGCTCTCTGCGGTTCGCACGGCCAGCAGTCGTCCCTCTGCACTGGCGAAGAGATGGGTATCGGTAATCTGTAACAGGCGCACACTGCCGTCCGGCGCCTGAGGTAGCTCTGTTTCCAAAATCACGCTTCTTTTTTATGGGTTCGACTAGAGGATGTTGATCAGGCTGGTGCCATGTTTGAGACAAAATCTTAGCCAATCGGCCAAGAATAGATTTACCTGCTCTTTTTCATCCCTGTGGTGCATTTTTTTATTGGGATAATCATAACGTGGTTGCAACATTGAAATCTGTTGCGCCGCACACACTTCCGCCATCCGCACATCGTGATACAAACGAATCTCTATACGAGCCTGCAAGTAGCTCGGCAACTCGGGATTGTGCTGGGCCAGGATCACCTGACTGGTGAAGCGGCTCTCTTCGCTGACGGTGAGCTGGAACTGCAGGCCGTTGCCCACCTGATAACGGCGCTCCGCCCCCACGCTGCCGCCGGGGGGCAGCAGCTTCATCAAGGCCATGTAGTTGACCTCGCAGGTGCGCTGCAAGGACATCAGATCAGGCACATAACGCTTCATCGGGCTCTGGACTAATGGCATATCGCAACTCCATCAATCAACACCCGTGAGTAATTGATCCCGCAGGTGCGCTGCAAGGACATCAGATCAGGCACATAGCGCCGGCTCTGTTGCAGGGTCAGCGCCACCTCAGCGCCCCGCCAGCCAGCGGGCCTGCAGCTCGCCATGATTGAGGGCCAGCCATTGCAGGGCGATGACGGTGGCGGCGTTGTCGATGCGCCCCTCTTTGAGCCAGGCGTAGGCCTGCTCGCGGCTCACCACATGAACCCGGATGTCTTCACCCTCTTCCGCCAGACCGTGGATCCCCGCCGCCTGGCTGGCATCCACCTCCCCCACATAGACCTCGATCCGCTCTGTGCTGCCACCCGGGCTCACCAGGTAGCTGATGGCATGCTCGCAGCGACCCACCTCGATGCCCGCCTCTTCCACCGCCTCGCGGCGCACCACGGCTTCGGCTGTCTCCCCTTCATCTATGATGCCGGCCACCAGCTCCAGCAGCCAGGGAGTGGGGCTGGTCTCGATGGCTCCGATGCGGAACTGCTCCACCAGCACTATCTGGTCGCTCACGGGATCATAAGGCAGCAGCGCGGCCGCATGGCCCCGCTCGAACAGCTCGCGGACTATGGGCTCATTCCAGCCACCGGCAAATAACCTGTGTTGCAGGCGATAGACGTTCACTTTGAAAAAGCCGTTGTATCCAGATGATTTATCGATGATTTTCACATCATCACCGGAATAGTGACTGGTTTGAGGCAAGGCTTGCTGTGACATACGAGACTCCTACCAGCTTGACTTGGCTTGGTTTGACCATAATATTCGGGGGCATGAATGAACATTCATTCACTCGCTCTCGCCGACGATGAGGGATGGATTTTAGCAGCCACAGGACATTTGGCTAGGCGCGTGGCCGAGAAAACTCGCCCTGACTCTTGACGTTTCTGTCGCTGGAAAAGAGACAGTTCGCAATGAAATCTGCTTGTAGTAGAGTGGTTAAGCTGAAATCAAGCTTGGTCGGTGACAATCCCCCCCTTCATCCAGCGGACAGCTTTGGGTTGATAAATAAGGTTAAAACTATCATATGAAAAGAACACTCTTGTCAGTCATGGTGATGCTGGGTGTGAGCAGTGCCGCTCATGCCGAAAACCTGCTCGAAATCTACCAGCAAGCCCAGATCAAGGATACCCAGCTGCTGGAATCCAAGGCCAAGCGGGACCAAGCCTTCGAGAAGATCAACGAATCCCGCGCCGCTCTCTTGCCACAGATCAATCTGGGCGCCGGCCTGAACTACCTGCAGAACAAGGACGATACCCAGACCAACAGCGGTGCCAGCGGCAGCGTCACCCTGGATCAGTCCGTCTATCGTCGCAGCAACTGGGTCAACCTGGACCTGACCGAGAAGAGCGCCACCCAGTCCGACGTGGCCTACAACCTCGAGTACCAGAACCTGATGCTGCGTACCGCTCAGGCCTATTTCGACGTGCTCAAGGCGATGGATACCCTGGAGTTCGTCCGCGCCAACAAGACCGCGGTAGAGCGTCAATTGGAACAGACCCAGCAGCGCTTCGAAGTGGGCCTGACCGCCATCACGGACGTGCATGAAGCCGAGGCCGAGCGCGATCAGGCGCTGGCAGACGAGATCAATGCCGAGAACACCCTGGACAACAGCTACGAGAGCCTGCGCGAGCTGACCGGCATCGATCATCGCCAGCTGGACGTGCTCAACACCGAGCGTTTTACCCCGCAGAAGACCCCGTTCAACTCCGACAAGTGGCTGGAGCTGGCCCTGGACAAGAACCTGGAGCTGCACAGCGCCCGCATCGGCAAGGACATCGCCAAGGAGCAGATCGATCTGGCCAAGACGGGCCATGAGCCGACCCTGGATCTGGGCGCCGGTCTCACCGCCGGTTACAACGACTACAAGGACGAGATCCGCAACCCCGAGAGCAACAGCAATCAGGGCAACATCGGTCTGAACTTCAACCTGCCGCTCTACACCGGGGGCGCCACCACCTCCCAGGTCAAGCAGGCCCAGTTCAACTACGTGGCCGCCAGCGAGCAGCTGGAGCGCAGCTTCCGCTCGGTGCAGAGCACAGTGCGTTCTTCCTATAACAACGTGAACGCCAGCATCGGCTCGGTGCGCGCCTACAGCCAGTCCGTCATCTCCGCCGACAGCGCCCTGAAGGCGACCGAGGCCGGTTATGAAGTGGGTACCCGGACCATAGTCGACGTGCTGGACTCCACCCGCAAGCTGTACCAGGCCAAGCAGAAACTCTCCGAGGCCCGTTACAACTACATCCTCAGCATCCTCTCCCTCAAGCAGGCCGCCGGCATACTGGAGCAGAAGGATCTGGAAGACGTGAACCAGGGCCTGATGCCCGCCGCCCAGGTCACCAAGAAGTCCTGAGCCGGATTCACGGCATGAAAAAAGGCGACCTTAGGGTCGCCTTTTTGCTGCTGGCTCAGTAGTCAAACCACTCACTTCCAACCTATTCCAGTAGGCGTCATTGTTGAAGGCAGTTTGAACCAGGACAGCGCACAGAAACCGGAGCGTACTGGAGTACGTGAGGATTTCGAGCACTGCCCAGGTTTAAAATGGCGAATAAAATAGCCTAATGGGACAGGTTTAGCCGCGCTCGCGTATGGTCTTGATGATCTCGCTGGTGGAGCAGCCGTCCTCGAAGTTCAGCACCCGCACCTCGCCACCGTTGGCGGTCACTTCGGCATAGCCGGCGATCTCTTCGGGCTTGTAGTCACCCCCCTTGACCAAGAGGTCTGGCAGGATCTCGGCGATCAGTCGCTGGGGCGTGTCCTCACCGAAGGGCACCACCCAATCCACGGCACCCAGGGCCGCCAGTACCGTCATGCGGCGCTCTGTGGGGTTGACCGGACGGCCCGGCCCCTTGAGGCGGCGCACGGACTCATCAGTGTTGACCGCGACTATCAGGCGATCCCCCAGCTTGCCCGCATTGGCGAGGTAGGAGACGTGGCCCGCATGCAGGATGTCGAAGCAGCCGTTGGTCATCACCACCTTCTCGCCACGCAGGCGGGCGGCCTGCACGGCCACCTTGAGCTGGGCCTCGGACATGACGCCAAAGCCGGTCTCCTGCTCGGTGTAGAGGGCGTTGGCCAGCTCCACCGGGCTCACCGTGGAGGTACCCAGCTTGCCCACCACTATGCCGGCGGCTGTGTTGGCCAGGGCACAGGCCTCGTCCAGACTCATGCCGGCAGCCAGGGAGGTAGCCAGGGTGGAGATGACAGTATCGCCGGCACCGGTGACGTCATAGACCTCGTGAGCCTGGGCCGGCAGGTGCAGCTCGGGCTGCCCTTCGCGGATCAGGGTCATGCCGTTCTCGGAACGGGTCACCAGCAGGGCGTCCAGCTCGAAGCGCTTGACCAGCTCCAGCCCCTTGGCGACCAGCTCCTCTTCGCTCTTCACCTTGCCCACCACGGCCTCGAACTCGGACATGTTGGGGGTCAGCAGGGTAGCGCCGCGATACTTCTCGAAATCCGTCCCCTTGGGATCCACCAGCACAGGGATGCCGGCGGCGCGGGCGCGGGCAATCATGCCAGGCACGTCGTTCAAGGCGCCCTTGCCGTAGTCGGAGAGGATCATCACATCGGCCCCCGGCAGTGCCTGCTCCACCTTGCCCATCAGCAGGCTGGCGTCCACGTCGTGGAAGGCCTCTTCGAAATCGAGGCGCAGCAGTTGCTGGTTGCGGGACAGCACCCGCAGCTTGGTGATGGTCGGGTAGTCGGTCAGACGAACGAAATCACAGGCGACCTTGACCCCTGCCATCTGGCCGGCCAGGGCATCGGCGGCCTCATCCTGACCGGTCAGCCCGAGCAACACGGCCTGGGCACCCAGGGCGGCAGAGTTCAGGGCCACGTTGGCGGCGCCACCCGGGCGCTCCTCGATGTGCTCGACCTTGACCACGGGCACCGGCGCCTCGGGGGAGATGCGGCCGGTGGGGCCATGCCAATAGCGATCCAACATGACATCGCCAACGACCAGAACGCGGGCTTTCTCAAACTCGGGCAGGGTGATTTTCATCTGTATCGGCTCTCAAAACCTGAAAATTTCAGCGGCCGATTTTATCACACTCTTTTCCGGGACGTGAAAAAAGCACTGCTATGCCCGCCACGGCGCCCCCGTCTGACCCCTCTGACCAGGTGATGGCGATTCGCACCCGCCCCCGTTTTTCGGATAGAATCCCCAGATTGCGAGTGACAGCCTGTCCACGGGCACTGATCCCCCCGTGTCGGCTGGGCTCCCTCCTTTGCCTTTGTGAACAAGAGACTCTTCATGGCCCAAGAACATGCTCCCCGCCTCGAACCCCGTCTGTTCCATCCCCGTTACTGGGGCAGCTGGTTCGGTCTGTGCCTGCTTTGGCTGCTGGTACTGCTGCCCTGGCGCAGCCAGATGTGGCTGGGTCGCCAGCTCGGCACCCTGGCCCGCAAGGTATTGAAATCCCGCGTCAAGATTGCCCGTCGCAACCTGGAGCTGGCAATGCCCGAGCTCAGTCGGGATCAGCGGGAAACCCTGCTCAAACAGAACTTCGAGAGCGTGGGCTGCGCCATCTTCGAGGTGGGCATGGCCTGGTTCTGGCCAGACTGGCGGATGCGCCGCCTGATGAAGGTGGAGGGGGAAGAGCATGTCATCGACGCCATCGAAAAGGGTCAGGGCATGCTGCTGCTCTCCTGCCACTTCCTGACGCTGGAGCTCAATGCCCGCTGCTTCGGCCTGGTGCGGCCCGGGGTCGGCGTCTATCGCCCCAACACCAATCCGGTGCTGGAGTACGCCCAGTACCACGGTCGCTGCGCCTCCAACAAGTACCTGGTGGATCGCATGGACGTGAAGGGGATGATCAAGGCGCTGCGCAACGGCGACGCCCTCTGGTATGCGCCTGATCACGACTACGGCAGCCACGCCAGCGTCTTCGTGCCCTACTTCGCGGTGGAGCAGGCGGCCACCATCACGGGCACCGCCACCCTGGCCAGGGTCAAGAACACAGTCACCCTGCCCTGCTACAACATCCGTACCCAGGAGGGCTACACCCTGCACATAGGAGCGCCGCTGGAAGGCTACCCGAGCGGTGACGACCTGGTCGATGCCGCCCGCGCCAACCGCGAGATTGAAGCCGCCGTGCGCAAGGCCCCGGAGCAGTACATGTGGCTGCATCGCCGCTTCAAGACCCGTCCCAACCCGGACGACGCGGGTTTCTACTAAGGCCCCTTCCCAATGAAAAAGCCCTCGCATGCGAGGGCTTTTGCTATCTGAGGTTCACCACCATTACTGGCGGATCAGCCGGTAGATGGCGTAGCCGGGATGCTTGGCGTCGTCCATCGGCAGGGTGGACTTGTACTCAAGATCCGCCCCCGCCAGGGCCTTGGCCTCATCGCTCGGCGAGGAGTAGAGCCGCACGTCAACCCCCACTGGCAGCGCCTTCATGTGCCAGTTGTTATTGGCCGCCGGGCTGAAGCCCGCCGGGTTGGCAGCAGACTGGGACTTGAGGTACTGGGCGATGATCTCCCGCGTCTCGAAGGGATCTTCGTGGACGATATTGCTGCCATCTATGCCCGGGAAGTGACCGCCGCCGCTGGCGCGGTAGTTGTTGGTCACCACGTAGAACTTCTGGGTCGGATCCACCGGCTGGCCGTTGAAGGTGAGGCCGCTGATGCGCTGACCGTCGCTCACCTTGAGCCCTTCCTTGCTGTAACGGGCCGGCTGGGTGATGTCCACCTCGTAGCTCACACCGTCGATCACGTCGAAGTTGTAGGTGGGGAAGCTTTCGTTCACCAGCCACTGCACCTCTGTCTTGCCGGTGTCTATCTGGTTGAACTGGCCGGCGCTCATCTCCAGCCACTCCTTGACGGTGGCCCCGTTCACCTCGACCACCTGCAGGGTGTTCGGATAGATGTAGAGATCGGAGACGTTGCGCAGGGAGATGTTCCCCTGGGCCACATAGGTGAAGTCATTGATGCCGTTGCGCCCGCCGCGGAAGGGGGCCGCCACCGACAGTATGGGGTAAGGCTCCTTGAGCAGGCCGTCTTGTTGCAGCTGCTCGGCGTGCTGACGCTGGGCATCGCTCACCAGTTGCACCGAGGGGTCGTCCTGCACCAGGGCGAAGAAGCTATGGATGGGAGAGGTGATCTTGCCCAGCGGCTCGTCCAGCCACTGGTTGGTGGCGTCGTGATCCGCCTGCACCAGGTCCACCACCCGCTGATCCACGGCACTACCTTCGCTTGAATCTATCTTGCGCAGGCTGGCCTGGCTCTGCTTCACCTGCCACTTGCCATCCACCTGCTCCAGCTTGAGATCTATGATGCCGAGGTGGTTGCCCCAGTAGCCGGGCATCACGGTCGGAATGCCACTCAGGGTGCCGGCCTTGTTGTCCACCTCGGGCAGGTCCGGGAAGTCGCCGGGGAAGTTCTTGTGGGCGTGACCCAGCATCAGGGCATCTATCCCCTTCACCTTGGCCAGGTGCCAGGCGGAGTTTTCCATCATGGCCTCGTAGCTGTTGGCATTGATGCCGGTGTGGGCCACCACCACCACCAGATCGGCCCCCTTGGCACGCAGCTCGGGCACATAGTGGTTGGCGGTCTCGACCATGTCGGCCACCACCACCTTGCCTTCCAGATGGCGCTTGTCCCACTGCAGCACCTGGGGCGGCGTCAGACCCAGGATGCCGACCTTGACGGTCTGTGACTGGCCCTTGTCATCCGTCACCTGGCGCTCCAGCAGCAGATAAGGGGTGAACTTGTTGCCGCTCCAGTCAATCTGTCCCTTGGCGTCGCGCTTGAAGGCACCCGCCTCGAACACGTTGGCGTTCACATAGGGAAACTCGGCCCCCGCCAGCACCTTGCCGAGGTAATCCAGGCCGTAGTTGAACTCGTGGTTGCCCAGGTTGCCCGCGTCATAACCCAGCTCGTTCATCGCCTTGAACACAGGGTGGGCCTGCTTCTCGAGGTAACCGGCACCGGACTGCTCGAAGATGTAGTCCGCCAGCGGCGTGCCCTGGATCAGGTCACCGTTGTCGAGCAGCAGGTTGTTGGGGTTTTCGGCGCGGGCGGCGCGGATCAGCAGGGCGGTACGGGAGAGGCCGAACTTGCGGTCCTCCTTGTTCTGGTAGTAGTCATACCCCAGCACGTTGGAGTGGATGTCGGAGGTCTGGATCAGGCGCAGGGAGACTGTCCCCGGCTGCGCCTTGCTGTCATTTTCATTGCTGCAGGCGGTCAGCAGCACGATGGCGGCGATTGCCCCCAGCTTCATGGAGTTATTCACTGTCTTTTCCCTTTTATTATGAGTAACGCTTTACCAGCGCCGGGAATTTAACAGACGAATATGTCAGCAGATGACACCGGGACTCATTTTTATGAAGCCCGGCACAAAAATAGCCTTATGAGGCCAGCAGAGCCCCGCTTGCCAGCTTGACCGCCAGCACCAGCATTATGATACCGACAACCATATCAATGACTTGCTGCACCCTGCTCCGGGCAAGCCAGGGAGAAAGCGCCGCCGCCCCGAAGGCCAGCCCGTAGAACCACACCAGGGAGGCCAGCATGGCGCCTGCGGCGAAGGCGGGTCTCAGATCCTCGGCAAACTGGCTGCCGAAGGAGCCGAGCAGCATCAGGGTATCCAGATAGACGTGGGGGTTGAGCAGGGTCACCCCCAGGGTCATGGCCAGCACGCTCTTGACCCCCATCAGCTGGGGAGAGTCCGCCAGGGCCGCCCCCTGCCCGCGCCAGGCACTGCGCAGGGAGCGCCCCCCGAACCAGCCGAGAAACAGCACGCCGCCCCAGGTCAGCAGCGCCAGTCCGATGGGGCTGGCCGCCAGCAGGTTGGCACCGCCAAACACCCCTATGCCGATCAGCACGAGATCGCACAGGCAGCAGAGGGTCGCCGTCAGCAGATGGTGGTTGCGGTGAATGCCCCGGCTCAGCACGAAGGCATTCTGGGCACCTATGGGGATGATCATGGCAAGGCCGAGGGTAAAGCCCTGCAGTGTGGTCGCGAACATGGACAAACCTTTGTGTGGGAGATCTGGGGGCACTATAAGGGGAGGCGTGAAATCAGAGAAATTCATTCATTTTCTGATGCATTCAAAAAACTGATAAGGCGGGGCGAAAAACGACATCTGGCAGGCTGTCAATTGCAGGATCTGACAATTGTGGCCCCGGGGGCCCGCCCCGAGAATCGCCAAAGTGACGGGATCGGCTTGGGACACTGGGTGATGGCGACAGAGGAGATGCCGAGCGACAGGGCAGCGTCGCCAGGCCGGCATTCACTGCAACAGTCTGGGGAAGTTGGTGACCACCACCTGCTCCAGATTCGGCAGCAAGATACCGCTGCTGACCCCCTTGGCGATGGCCTGGTAGCGATTCATCGACCCCGTCTTGCGGGTGACCTGGTTGAGGTGGTAGTTCACGGTGCGCTCGGTGATCCCGAGGATGCAGGCGATCTCCCCCGATGTCTTCCCTTCGCTGGCCCAGAACAGGCACTCGGTCTCCCTATCCGTCAGGGCCTCCTGGGGATCCTCCTCCCTCATGCTTTGACGCACTATCCGGATCGCCGCCTCGAAGATGTAGTTGGACATCCAGGAGAGGATGGGCGAGGACTCCAGCAACAGGTCACTGGATGCCCGTTCCCGGGTGATGAACGACAGTATGCCGTTCTCCCCCGTCGCCCCGTGCAGCGGAAACGAGATGCCGTTGCGCAACCCGAACTCCGCCGCCAGCCCCATCACGTCCATGCTCCCCTCTTGCAGGAAGCGCGCCTTCTCGTCCAGCCGGTTCCAGTAGATGGGCAGGGTCTGTGTGCGGGCGAGCTGGATGATGGGGTCGCAGGCCAGCATGTTGTTCACCGTGTAGGCCTGCACCCAGGAGTCCGGGCACTGGTTGAACAACACCACCTTGGGCCTTTGCATCGACATGGGCAGGATGAGCGCAAATCGATAGTAGTCGTAGCCCATTCCCAGGGTGAAGCGGCCGATCAGCTCGGCCAGCCGGTTTCCATCCGTTACCAGCGTGAAATGTTCCAGATACTCAAGCAGTTGGTCGCGTGTCATAGGCTAGCCTCCCCTGGCCAAGGCCTTGGATTATAGCGCCTAACCATGAAATGGAGAGACATGAATGCTTGTTTTCAAAGGAAAATTGAAAGAACACCCCAGATGGGAGGTCGAAAACGAGCTTTATCGCTTTCGCAAGCGCGTCTTCTCCGATCGGCTCGGTTGGGACGTGGAATCCCACCGGGGTCTGGAGCGGGACAGCTTCGACAAGCCCGATACCCACTGGGTGCTGATTGAAGATGAAGAGGGTCTGTGCGGCTGCATCAGGCTGCTCAGCTGCGCACAGGACTACATGCTGCCCAGCATATTTCCCGGTGCCCTCGCCGGCGAGCGTCCCCCGCGCGGCGCCGATGTCTGGGAGCTGACCCGGCTTGCCATCGATGCCGGCCGCGCTCCCGCGCTCGACAACGGCATCAGCGAGCTGACCTGCGTCATCTTCCGCGAGGTTTATGCCTTCGCCAGGGAACAGGGGATCCGGGAGCTGGTCGCCGTGGTCAGCCTGCCGGTGGAGCGCATCTTCCGCCGCCTCGGCCTGCCCATAGAGCGGCTCGGTCACCGTCAGGCGGTGGATCTGGGGGCCGTACGCGGAGTCGGGATCCGCTTCCAGCTGGACGAGCGCTTCGAGCGCGCCGTCAACCGTCCCCTGCGAGGGGAGTACGTCCCGGCCGGAGAGCTGCTCGGGATGAGCTGACCCCATAAAAAAATCCCGGGCTGACACCCGGGACCAAAACTCTCGCTATGGCCCGTTTCCACCCCATGCAAAAACGGACCGAATGAGTATCTTATGAATCTCACCTTATCTCTACTGTCACATCTCACAGTGACAGCCCGGGATGCCCCCACGCAGTGCCCACCGCCGGGCCAGGTTGTTCTCCCGCCCCCGCTCCAGTAGCATCCTTGCTCAATCCCCTTCTCTGATAAGGAATGCTGATGAAGACGCTGGACTACAAGCTGCTGCTGGCACTGGATGCCGTGATGCAGGAGCAGAACTTCGAGCGCGCCGCCCAGCGTCTGCACATCACCCAGTCCGCCATCTCCCAGCGCATCAAGCAGCTGGAGCAGCAGTTTGCCGAGCCGCTGATCATCCGCAGCCAGCCCCTGCAGGCCACGGCCCTCGGGCAGAAGCTGCTGGCCCACTACCGTCAGGTACGCCAGCTGGAGTTGGAGCTGGCGGGCGAACTCTCCCCCAGCGAGCCCCAGGCGCCGATCCGGGTCAGCATAGCCGTCAACGCCGACAGCCTGGCCACCTGGTTCCTGCCCGCCCTGGCCCCCCTGCTGGAACAGCACCCCATAGAGCTGAACCTGCTGGTGGATGACGAGAGCCGCACCCTCGACAAGGTGCGCGAGGGCCAGGCGTTCGGCGCCGTCAGCCTGCAGCCGCAGGCCCTGGCCGGCTGCTGCGTCGACGAGCTCGGCGAGATGCGCTACCTGCTGACCGCCAGCCCCGCCTTCGTCGCCCGCCACTTCCCCCACGGGCTCACCCCGGCGGCGCTGGCCAAGGCACCGGCGGTCGCCTTCGATCAGCGCGACGATATGCACGTCAGCTTCATGGCCCGCCACTTCGCCCTGGCCCCCGGCGGTTACCCCTGCCACACGGTGCGCTCGTCGGAGGCCTTCGTCGCCATGGCCGAGCAGGGGCTGGCCTGCTGTCTCATCCCCGAGTTGCAGATCCGCCAGCAGCTCGCACAGGGGCTGCTACTCGATCTCAGCCCGGATCTCCACCTGGTCGAGCGCCTCTACTGGCACCGCTGGGTGCTGGAGCGGGGGCTGCACAAGCAGATCTCATTGCGCCTGATCGAGCAGGGTCGCCGGGCACTGCAACCCCGCTGAGCGGGCCATTCACCTTGGCTTTGGAGGGGTAAAAACGTATAGTGCTGGGCGATCCTTCATCAGGTCTCCACCCAGGTTTTCCACTTCAGGTTCCTCACTTATGTTCCAAGACAATCCGCTGCTGGCCCAGCTCAAGCAACAAATCCGCGAAAACATCCCCAAGAAAGAGGGTGTGATTCGCGCCTCCGATCGGGGCTTCGGCTTCCTGGAGGTCGATGAGAAGACCAGCTATTTCGTGCCGCCTCCCTACATGAAGAAGGTGATGCACGGTGACCGGGTGAGCGCCCTGATCCGTACCGAGAAAGAGAAGGAAGTGGCCGAGCCGGATGCCCTGCTGGAGCAGGCCGTGGTCCGCTTCGTCGGCCGTGTCAAGATGTTCCGCGACCGCCTCAACGTGGTGCCTGATCACCCCCTCATCAAGGACGCCATCAAGGCCCGCGCCAAGAAGGGTCTGGACGAGAAGTCCTTCAAGGAAGGGGACTGGGTGGTGGCGACCCTCAAGCGTCACGCCCTGGTGGATGGCAACTTCTCCGCCGAGATCACCCAGCTCATCGCCGACAAGGACGATCACAACGTGCCCTGGTGGGTGGTGCTGGCGCGCCACAACCTGGCCCAGATCGAGCCGGCGGACCTGCCCGAGTGGAACGTCATCGAAGAGGAAGAGCTGCCCCGTCGCGATCTGACCCAGGTGCCCTTCTTCACCATAGATGGCGCCAAGACCAAGGACATGGATGACGCCCTCTCCATCCGCAAACTGGACAACGGCTGGGAGCTGCTGGTCGCCATCGCCGATCCGACCGCCTATGTGGCCGAAGGCAGCGAGCTGGACCAGGAAGCCGCCAAGCGCGCCTTCACCGTCTACATGCCGGGCCGCAATGTGCCCATGATACCGCGCACCCTCTCCGACGAGCTCTGCTCCCTGAAAGAAGGCGAGGAGCGCAACACCCTGTGCGCACGTCTGCTGATCGCCGAGGATGGCCTGCTGCTGGAAGAGACCGAATTCTTCGCCGCCCGCATCGTCTCCCACGCTCGTCTGAACTATGACGACGTCTCCGACTGGGCCGAGCACGGCAAGGCGCTGGACATAGACGCCGGCGTCCTGGCCCAGCTGCCGCTGATGAAAGCCATGACGGAGGCGCGGATCAAGTGGCGTACCGAGCACGCCCTGGTGTTCCCGGACCGTCCCGACTACGACTTCGAGCTGGGTGAGAACGGCGCCGTGCTGGCCATCCATGTGGAGCCGCGCCGCATCGCCAACCGGATGATCGAAGAGTCGATGATAGCCGCCAACATCTGCGCCGGTCGCGTGCTGGGCAAGAGCGTCGGCTACGGCATCTTCAACGTCCACACCGGTTTTGACGAGGAGTCCCTCGACGGCGCCATCGACCTGCTCAAGAGTGCCGAGGCCCCGTTCGAGAAGATCGATATCGCCAGCCTGTCCGGTTTCTGCGCCCTGCGCCGCTGGATCGACAGCCTGGACACCCGCTGGCTGGACGGCAAGATCCGCCGCTTCCAGAGCTATGCATTGATGTCCGCCGAGCCGGGTGCCCACTACGGCCTGGGGCTGGATGCTTACGCCACCTGGACTTCCCCGATCCGCAAGTACGGCGACATGGTCAACCATCGTCTGCTCAAGGCCGTCATCGCCGGCAAGACCCCGGGTGAGCGCCCGAGCCAGGAGCTCACCGAGCACCTGACTGAGTGCCGCCGCCTGCACCGCAGGGTGGAGCGCGACATCGGCGACTGGCTCTATGTCCGTTACCTCCAGGCCGCCGCCGGTACCGATCAGGTGTTCAACGCCGAGATCATCGATGTGATGCGGGCCGGCCTCAAGCTGCGTCTGCAGGAGAACGGCGCCGTGGTCTTCATGCCCGCCCGCCATATCCTGGACAACAAGGACAGGCTGGAGTGCAATTGGGACAACGGTCGCGTCTACCTGGACAAGACAGAAGTGGTCTATGAGCTTGGCCAGATCATCGAGGTGAAGCTGAGCGAGGCGGTGGAAGAGACCCGCTCCCTCATCGCCAAACCGGCGGTGGCCCTGGTGCCGGGTCCGGCACCGGAAGCACCGGCAGCCGAGAGCACAGCAAGCGAGAGCAGCGAGGCTGCGGCCGACGCGGCCCCCAAGGCGGAATAAGCCCCGCTCCCCTGCACGCCAAGAGCCCGCAATATTGCGGGCTTTTTTTATGGGCACGGCAACCTGGGCAGCAGCCTCAGAGGGTGTGGATGGGCCGGGTCGGCCTGTGCTTGTGGCTGTGCCGACACTCCCGTTTTTCGCAGCGGGTATTGGCAGGGGTCGCCAGGGAGGCCAATCAGGGCCTGCCAAAGGAGGCGGGACAGCGCTCAAGTGGCCGAAAGCGCGGGGAGCAAAACTGAAAGTGGGTTACAAAACCACTGATTCATTGATTAGTAGTTGATGATGATGCGAAATCCATCGCCGCCACCCTCTGAATTGCCGTCACCAGGCATGCTCCAATTGGCTACAAATTAAAAATTTGTGACAACAATCACATTGACACGAGGTTTGCGCAAATCATAAAGAGTGATATTGGTCACATTAAAAAGCCGTTCACGACGGGAAAGATCGAGATGTAGCCAAACTACAGCGCCTGAATGTGATCGGCATCACCATGAAGGGAGGGGGGAGGTCGGGGTATTTGAGAGCTGGGTCACAAGACACCCCGTTTTCAGCCTAATTTGATCACAAGCTGGTAGATTGAAGTTGCTTAGACGACAGGGATGGGGGTTCGGCAAAACCCGTCATCCCGACTACCACTTTCAATCACACAGGCTTAAAACGGGGTCCCGACATGTTATCACCGGATACCAAAGTCAAGATACAGAATTTTGGACGCTTCCTGTCCAATATGGTCATGCCCAACATAGGCGCCTTCATCGCCTGGGGCTTCATTACCGCCCTCTTCATCCCCACCGGCTGGCTGCCAAACGAAACCTTGGCCAAGCTGGTCGGCCCCATGATCACCTACCTGCTGCCCCTGCTGATTGGCTATACCGGCGGCAAGCTGATCGGGGGTGAGCGGGGTGCCGTGGTCGGTGCCATCACCACCATGGGCGTCATAGTGGGGACCGACATCCCCATGTTCATGGGCGCCATGATGGTCGGCCCCCTGGGTGGCTGGGCCATCAAGCGCTTCGACAAGGCGATGGAAGGTCGGGTCAAGAGCGGCTTCGAGATGCTGGTCAACAACTTCTCCGCCGGCATCATCGGCATGTTGTGCGCCATCCTCGCCTTCTTCGTCATAGGTCCCTTCGTCAAGGTGCTCTCCGGCGCCCTGGCCGGTGGCGTCGACTTCCTGGTCGCCCACGGTCTGCTGCCGCTGACTTCCATCTTCGTCGAACCGGCCAAGATCCTCTTCCTCAACAACGCCATCAACCACGGCATCTTCTCGCCGCTGGGGATCCAGCAGGCCACCGAGCAGGGTCGCTCCATCTTCTTCCTGATCGAAGCGAACCCGGGTCCGGGTCTGGGGGTGCTGCTGGCATACATGGTGTTCGGCCGTGGCGCCGCCAAGCAGTCCGCCGCCGGTGCCTCCATCATTCACTTCTTCGGTGGCATCCACGAGATCTACTTCCCCTACGTGCTGATGAACCCGCGCCTCATCCTGGCGGTGATCGCCGGTGGCATGACAGGGGTCTTCACCCTGACCCTGTTCAACGCCGGTCTGGTCTCCCCGGCCTCCCCGGGCTCCATCTTCGCCGTGCTGCTGATGACGCCGAAAGCCTCCCTCATCGGGGTGCTGCTCTCCATCATCGCCTCCGCCACCGTCTCCTTCCTGGTCGCAGCCGTGTTTGTTCGCGCCCAGCAGCCAGAAGCCGACGAGGCCGATGCCCTGGGTGAAGCCACCCGCAAGATGAAGAGCATGAAGGGTGCCAAACCCGAGACCACAGCGGCCAAGAAGCCGGGTGCCGAGCTGACTGCGGTGCGCAATATAGTGGTCGCCTGCGATGCTGGCATGGGCTCCAGCGCCATGGGCGCCGGCCTGCTGCGCAAGCGGGTGCAGGCCGCCGGGCTCAACATCAGCGTGACCAACCGCGCCATCGATCAGCTCGACGATCAAGTGGACTGGGTCATCACCCACAAGGATCTGACCGAGCGGGCCCGCCGCCATGCGCCTCACGCTCACCATATCTCCCTCTCCAACTTCCTCGACAACGCCCTCTATCAGGAGCTGGTGCAGAACCTCAGCCTGGCCAGGGCCGCCAACGACGACGTGGCCAACCCGCAACTGCTGGTGGCGGCCAACGACGACAGCTACGAGCCGCAGGCCGCCGAGGTCTTCACCCTGAGCCTCCAGGACGTGCACCTGGGCCTCAAGGCTGACAACAAAGAGGCCGCCATCCGGGCTGCCGGCAAGCTGCTGGCGGAGCGGGGCTATGTGGCGCCCGACTACGTCAACGCCATGCTGGAGCGCGAGCAGCTGGTATCCACCTACCTCGGCGAGTCCATCGCCGTCCCCCACGGCACCATAGCTGCCAAGGAGCACGTGAAGCGTACCGGCATCGTCATCTGCCAGTACCCGGCCGGGGTCGCCTTTGGCGAAGCCGCCGACGAGGTGGCGCGCCTGGTGATCGGCATCGCCGCCCGCAATGACGAACACATGCAGGTCATAACCCGCCTGACCAATGCACTGGATGAGCCCGGTCTCATCGACCGGCTGGCCAGCACCCAGGATCCCCAGGAGTTCCTGGATCTGCTGGGGGCCGTACAGGCTGCCTAATCGTCCTTCATCGTCTTTGGTTATAGAGGTTAATATCATGAAAACATTGCATTTTGGTGCCGGCAACATAGGCCGTGGCTTCATCGGAAAACTGCTGGCGGACGCCAGCCATCAGGTCACCTTCGCCGACGTCAACGAGACCCTGATCGATCAGCTCAATCACCGCCAGGAGTACAAGGTGCACGTGGTGGGCACGGATCAGAAGCTGGACGTGGTGCGCAACGTGGCCGCCGTCAGCTCGGCCGGGCACGAGGTAATAGCCCGTATCATCACCGCCGATCTGGTGACCACGGCGGTGGGCCCCAACATACTGGACAAGATAGCCAGCACCCTGGCCAAAGGGCTGCAGGCCCGCTTCGATGCCGGCAACCTGACGCCGCTGAACGTCATCGCCTGCGAGAACATGGTGCGCGGCACCAGCCACCTCAAGCAGGAGGTACTCAAGTACCTGCCGGTCGCGTATCATGCCACCCTCGACAACTGCGTCGGCTTCGTCGACTCGGCGGTGGATCGCATAGTCCCCCCCGCCGCGGCCAACGATGATCCGCTGGAGGTGACGGTAGAGAGCTTCAGCGAGTGGATCGTCGACCAGACCCAGTTCAAGGGGGCGCTGCCCCAGGTGGCGGGCATGGAGCCCACCGACAACCTGATGGCCTTCGTCGAGCGCAAGCTGTTCACCCTCAACACAGGGCACATAGTCACCGCCTACCTCGGCAAGCTGCGGGGCTATCGCACTGTGCGGGAGGCGATCGAGGATCCGCTGATCCGCAGCAAGGTGCGCCGCGCCATGGAAGAGAGCGGGGCCGTGCTGGTGAAACGCTACGGCTTCGATCCGCGCCTGCATGCCGCCTACATAGAGAAGATCCTGTCCCGCTTCGCCAACCCCTATCTGGTGGATGAAATCGACCGGGTCGGCCGTCAGCCACTGCGCAAGCTGGCGGCGGGGGACAGGCTGGTGAAGCCGCTGCTCGGTACCCTGGAGTACGGCCTGCCGAGCGACCACCTGCAGGAGGGCATAGCGGCGGCGCTGCACTACAACAATGCTGACGATCCCCAGGCGGTGGAGCTGCAGGCCCTGCTGGCGGAGCTGGGCCCGGCCAGGACCCTGGCCCGGGTGACCGGGCTGGATGAAGGCAGCGACATAGTGCGCGCCATCGTCTCCCGTTATGACACCTTGAAGTGACCCCATGGGGCGCACTCGCCGGCAGCCCGAGCGCATGGCGAGTGACGCCGCCCCATATGATAAAAACCGGGAGAGAGGCACTCTCTCTCCCAGTCAGCCGGACCTTAAGCACCTATGACCACACACCAGGAAGATGATGTACTGGAGCGACTGAACGAGCAGGATGGCCCTCGCGGCTTCTTTCTCGAGGTCGTGACCATCCTGGAAGAGGCGGTCGACTCCCTGATGCGGCGCGCGTTCCGCCAGGAGGAGTATGCCGTCAAATACGCCATCGAACCCCTGCTCAATCAGAGCGGCCCCCTCGGCCAGCTGGAGGTGCGCCTCAAGCTCATCTTCGCCCTCGGCCTCATCTCCCTCGAGCACTACCAGGATCTCGAGGCCTATCTGAAGATCCGCGATTTTCTGGTGCGCGACCCCAAGGATTATCGCTTCAGCGACAAGCCGATCCGCGACCTGCTAAGCCGCCTGCATGCCATCCATCAGACCAGCATGATGCCGCAGGATCCCCCGGCCAACGAGGAGGACTGGCCCCTCTATCAAATGCAGCTCAACCGGCTCGATCAGATGGTGCGCTCCGCACTGGTGCTGGCGGTGACCGACTGCGTCACCGAACTCCACAAAGAGAGCCCCATCTGATCAGGCCAGCCCGCTGAGGTTACTCCCGGGATACCGGCCTCCCCGAGGCCGCCTCTACCGGGTGTCAATTTGCCCTCCTTCCCCGCTACACTACTCCCAACCCCATCACCCACCCGAGGTTGGCATGATTGCACTCTCTCTCGCCGGGATCGCCCTGATCTCCCTGCTCGCCCAGTGGCTCGCCTGGTCACTGCGGGTCCCCGCCATCCTGTTCCTGCTGTTGAGCGGCCTCTTGCTCGGCCCGGTGACAGGCGTGCTCGACCCAGATCAACTGCTAGGGGAGCTGCTGTTTCCGCTGGTGTCGCTCTCGGTCGCCATCATCTTGTTTGAAGGGGCACTGACCCTGCACCTGACCGAGCTCAAGGGGATAGGCAAGGTGGTGCGCAACCTCTGCTCCACCGGTATGCTGATCAGCTTCGCCGTCATAGGCGCCGCCAGCTACTGGTTGCTGGGGCTGGACTGGCGGGTCGCCATGGTGCTCGGGGCCGTGCTGGTGGTGACAGGGCCGACCGTGGTCGCTCCCATGCTCAGCGTCATTCGGCCGGTGCGGGAGGTGGACAAGATCCTGCGCTGGGAGGGGATAGTCATCGACCCCATCGGTGCCCTGTTTGCGGTACTGGTGTTCGAGGCGGTGCGCCTCGGCAGCCAGGGGGATCTCATCGATCACACCCTGCTGGCCCTGGCCAAGACGGTGGGGGTGGGTTCGCTGATCGGGGTGGCTGCCGGCTGGATCACCACACTGATCATGCGCAAGGACTGGTTGCCGGTCAGCCTGCACAAGTTCGGGGTGCTGGCCCTGGTGCTGGTCACCTTCACCCTCTCGGACTGGCTCAGCCACGAGTCCGGTCTGCTGGCGGTGACGGTGTTCGGCATCTGGCTCGCCAACCAGGAGGGACTGGATCTGGAGGAGGTGCTGGCATTCAAGGAGGATCTGGCGGTCATCCTCATCTCTTCCCTCTTCATACTGCTGGCGGCCCGACTCGATCTGGCGCAGCTCTGGCAGCTCGGCCCCATGGTGCTGGTGCTGCTGTGCGTGGTGCAGTTCGTGGCCCGTCCGCTCTGCATCCTGGTCTCGACCCTGGGATCGGATCTCCCCTGGCGCGCCCGGGCCCTGCTCGCCTGGATAGCCCCCCGCGGCATAGTTGCGGCGGCGGTCAGCGCCTCCTTCGCCATCAGCATGCACGAGGCTGGCATTGAAGATGCCGACAAGCTGGTGCCCCTGGTGTTTGCCGTCATCATCTTCACAGTGGTGTTGCAGAGCCTGACGGCGACCCCATTGGCCAGGCTGCTCGGCATGCGCCAGCCAGCACCCGATACCTGGCTGCTGATCGGCGCCAACTCGGTGGCCCGCGCCATAGGCCGGGCGCTGGCGGATCAGGGCATACCCGTCCATCTCTCCGATCCGGCCTGGGAACATTGCAAGCTGGCCCGCATGAGCGGCCTGCCCTGCTATTTTGGCAATCCGCAATCGGAACACGCCGAGCTGCACCTGCCCCTCACCAGCATCCATACGGTGCTGGCGCTTTCCCCCAACCGTCACAACAACGCCCTCGGGGTGCTGCACTTTGCCCACCTGTACGGGGAGGAAAAAGTCCACTCCCTGCGCTCCAGCGAGCAGCACGGCAAGGCGAACCGGGAGAGCGCCACCTTCCGTGCACGCCAGGATCTGTTCGGGCCCGAGATGAATTTCGCCCGCCTGAGCGGCCTGCTGAGCCGGGGCGGCCAGATCAAGGCGACCCGCCTGAGCGAGGCCTTCGACTGGACCCAGTATCAGGACGCCAATCCCGGCGCCATTCCCCTGTTCATCGTCGATACCAGGGGAAAACCCCGGGTCGTCACAGGCCCGGTGGCGCCAGTGGCCGGGGAACTGCTGATCGCCCTGCAGCCACCACGGGAGCCCCAGGCGGCCTGATGCGCCGCCATCCGGTGATCCGGGCCTGCGACCGCCGCGGGCGACTAGACTTGAGGGTGGCGCCATGAGTCACAGGAGGATGTCATGACAGTCAGCGAATTGCGTGCGCTTCACCAGCAGCACAGATTCAGGGAGGCGGAGATCATGCATGACATCATCTCCCCCGGCTGGGTAGTGGAGTTTCGGGGTCAGGACGGCCATCTCTACATGATGACGGACACCCTGGGTTGCCCGATGAGTTTCTCCTCGACCGAAGAGGCTCGCGACCATATCCACCTGGTAGCCGATTGCCCCATCCAGGTCGAGCACCTCTATCGCTTCTTCGAGCGTTGAGGCAGACACCAGCAAAAAAGGCTCCACAAAGAGCCTTTTCTCATTCCGGCTGCAGTGGCTCGGCTTCCTTGCCCTCCAGCCGCCTGACCGGCTTTTGCAGGATCAGGTTGGCCGGGTAGGTCACCAGATCGCCGTTGTCATCCCGTACCCGCAGGTAGAACAGGCCTATCTCGGTGATGACGCCGGTGACTGAGTCATCCTTGTCGAGGATGCGGATCCGGTCGCCGATCTTGTAGGGGAAGGCGAAGAAGATGGTGATGCTGGCGGTGATGTTGGAGAGGATCGACCACTGCGCCACCATGGCGACGCCGAGCACGGCAAAGAAGGAGGAGGCGAGCACCACCAGCCGGGAGAAGTCGAGCCCCCACACCCCCGCCAGGATCAGCAGGGTGGCGCAGCCGAGCAGGAAGTGGAACACATGCTCCACATAGAGCACCCGGTTTTCGCTCACCTGTCGGCTCTGTCCTAGCGCCATCAGGCTCTTGTGAATGAGGCCGCGGATCAGGGTGTGTCCCAGCAACAGCAGCAGGGTCACACCAAAGGATTCCCATGTCGTCATGCGTGCTCCTTACCACCAGCGTCGATATTTGAGCCAGACCGCCAGCCCGGTCGCCAGCCCCACCAGAGATCCGCAGAAGATCCAGAAGGCGGTCGGGCTCTCGGCCCCGGGGATGCCACCCAGGTTGATGCCAAACAGGCCGGTCAGGAAGCTGGCGGGCAGGAACATCAGCGCCATCACCGACATCTGGTAGGCACGGCGGTTGGTGGCCTCCGCCGTCAGGTTGTTGATCTCGTCCGCCAGCACGGCGGAGCGAGCCACCCCGGCGTCCAGATCGTCCAGCCAGCGGCGCAGCCGATCGGCGATGTCGAGCAGGCGCCGACGGTCATCCTCATCCAGCCAGGTGAGCTTCTCGTTGGCGAGGCGCGCCACCAGATCCCGCTGGGGAGAGAGGTAACGGCGGATCATGATGAGCTGCTTGCGGATCCGCGCCAGTCGGCCGGTGGCGGGCAGCTCACGCATCAGCACTATCTCTTCCAGCTCCAGGATCTGATCGTGCAGCTCCTCGACAAACTCCCCCGCCCTGTCGGTCAGGGCATCGCAGATCTCCACCAGCCAGTCGGCGGTAGAGATGGCGCCGCCCCCCAGCGCCAACTGCTGGAAGACATCTTTTTCCGACAGCAGGGAGCGACGGCGACTGCTGAGGATGAAATCCGGGGTGATGTAGATGCGCAGCGCCACCATCTCCTCGGGCCTGTGATCCTTGTTGTGATTGATGCCACGCAGGATTAGCAACACAGTCTCCCCCATCCTCACCAGCTTGGGCCTGTTGCTCTGGCCGAGCAGGGATTCGCGCGCGGCGTCATTGAGCAAGGGGGTCTGCAACAGCCAGCGGGCCGCCTCCGGATTGCCGTAATCCAGATGCACCCAGCTGGGCTGGGCTGCCGGGATCTCGCTGCCTGTGGCAAGCGGGGTCATGCCCCCCTTGCCATCCAGGGTCAGACCATAAATTACGTCACTGGGCACCCGATCCATCTCGTCTCCTTCTCATTCATGCTCAGGCCCCAGCTTACACGAAAGCGGGGGCCGACTCAGCCCCACACCGGGAAGGGGCGTCTGTGCTACCATGCCCGCTCTCGTTTTATGCCCGTTTCAACTACAGGAAACCATGCCATGCCCATCTGGGTCGATGCCGATGCCTGCCCCATTCCGGTCAAGGAGATCCTCTACCGCGCCGCCCACCGCGCCCAGGTCGTCACCACGCTGGTGGCCAATCAGGGGCTGCGGGTCCCCCCCTCCCCCTTCATCAAGACCCAGCAGGTGGAGAAGGGATTCGATGTGGCGGATCATGTCATTGCCCAGCAGGTTCAGCCCGGCGATCTGGTGATCACCGGCGACATCCCCCTCGCCTCCTGGGTGATCGATGCTGGCGGCGAGGCGCTCAATCCCCGTGGCGAGATCTACACCCGCGAGACCATCCAGGCCCGGCTCGGCATGCGCAACTTCATGGAGGAGCTGCGCTCGGCCGGGGTACAGACCGGCGGCCCGGCCCCCTTCAACGCCGCCGACAAGCAGCGCTTCGCCAATGCCCTCGACAAATGGCTGCTCAAAGGCAAGCTGACCTGAGTCATCACAACGGGGGCAAGGCTCATGACCTGGCTGATGATGAGCCCCCTGCCCCCAGATGGCTGATAGCTCACCGCTTGCCGGCCCATCTTTCCCCATCACCTGGCGCCATTCTTGACCCGCAGACGGCGTCCACCCACTCCCCGTGCCAGCCCCGCTCATAAGATCCATTCCGGATATAACTTTTTGTGTCGATTTCGTCAAAAAACCATATTTTTAATTCTATCACTATCGATTGAATTATCAGCGCCGCTATCCTAGACATATTAAAACATCACAAATAATATTTTTGTCATTATGAATGATGCCAATTAATCCATGTCTAAAAGGATGCTTTAAATAACTACCAAATATTGAATATGCCTGATCGATAAAAATAAAACCCAATCATAACAACACCTTTTGTGATTTCATTATCCATTAAACATTGAGGCGGCCATAGCTGCAGGATTCGCTGTTCCTATACAGAAGTACCGGGATGATCTTCACTTCATATTAAGCACAGGGATTGAAGGGGAATATCAATGAGCAAGCCAATGAATGTATTTCTTTCACTGTTTTTCACTCTTTTCTTATTTAGTTGCGGTGGGGGAGGTGGCGGAGGAGAGGATAACCCAACCAATCCGGCGCCCGTCACCAAGTCACTGACCCGAATCGACATATCAGCCGACACCGCGGGTAACAAGGCGCGGGCCGAAGCCAACCCCAGCACCCCGCTCGGGATCAGCACCCAATACCTGGCCATCGCGACCTACAGCGACAACAGTACGGTCGACATCACGGAGCAGGCAAGCTGGAGCAGCTCGGACACCAGTGTCGCGACCGTAGATGAGAAGGGCCTGGTCACCCCCCTCAAGATGAGCGCCACGAAGATAACGGCAAGCTATCAGGGGATCACCAGCAACAGGTCTGAATTGACCATTACAGACGCCATCGCGACCAAGGTCACCATTATTCCCCCCACCGCCAGACTGGCCAAGGGGCTGTCACTGCAACTGCAAGCCATCGCCACCTTATCCGATGATACGACCAGGGATGTCTCGACCCAGGCTACCTGGCAGAGCAACAAACCGACCGTGCTGAAGGTCGATGCCAAAGGCAAATTGAGCGCCCTCGCTCTGGGCGATGCCATCGTCAGTGCGACTGTCCAGGGCGTCACCGGCCAGACCCGCATCTTTGCGGTCAACCTGACAGTCAGCAAAATCCAGATCACCCCGGCCAACCTGCAACTGGCCATAGGCACCAAAGCCCGATTGACTGCCATCGCCACCTTCAATGACAAGAGCGTGCAGGATGTGTCTACTCAAGTGGCCTGGCTGAGCAGCAACACCGCCGTCGCTACCGTCGATGGGAGCGGTCTGGTCAGCGGCATCGCCGCAGGGTCCACCACACTCTCAGCCAGCGTGCTAGGAGTCACGGGCAGCACCAGCATCCAGATCACCAATACCACTCTCAAGACCCTGCAAGTGATCCCTGCCGCAAGCACCATAGCCCTTGGCACCCGTACCCAGTTGCAGGCCATCGCCACCTTCACGAACAACTCAACCCAGAATGTCTCTGGCCTGGTGCAATGGAAGAGTAGCGACGCCACTGTCGCGAGCGTCAACAGTCAGGGGCTGGTGACTGGCAATCGCATAGGCCAGGTCACCATCAGTGCGACCTACGGCGCCATCAGCCGCAGTGCCACCCTGACCGTCACCAATGCCATGGCGACTGCCATCCAGATCACCCCCGCAGCCAGCTCGCTGCCCAAAGGGACCCGGCAGCAATTCCAGGCCACCGCCACCTTCAGTGACAGCTCATCACAGGATGTTACCGACCAGGTCGACTGGGACAGCTCGAATATCAGCATCGCCACCGTAGATCTGGAGGGCGAGGTGACGGCCGTCACCGAAGGGAATACCATCATCTCTGCCCGCTTCCAGAATGTTGTCAGCAACCCAGTCGTGCTGGAGGTCACCGATGCCACCCTGGAAACGGGAGGGCTCACCATCACGGTACCGCCCATGACCCTGGCTGCCGGCCTGACAGGGCAGCTTGCCGCCAGCGGCACCTACAGCGACGGCACCATCCGGAATGTCACCCACGACGCTCACTGGAGCAGCAGTGATCCCGGCATCGCCACCGTCAGCCTGACCGGCCTGGTCACTGCCGTTACCCCAGGCACGGCCACCCTCACCGGTACCCTGGATGGCCAAAGCGCCACGCTTCTGGTCACAGTCACCAACGCCACTCTCAAACCGAATGGGCTCACCATCACAGTACCTCCCCTGACCCTGGCTGCGGGACTGAGCAGTCAGCTGACAGCCAGCGGAGCCTACAGCGATGGTACCAGTACGGACGTCACGGCCAGTGTCCAGTGGAGCAGCAGTGATCCCGCCATCGCCACCGTCAGCCTGACCGGTCTGGTCACCGCTGTCGCCCCCGGCAGCGCCACCATCAACGGCATCCTGGACGGCCAGAGTGCAACCATCCAGGTCACCGTCACCAACGCCACCCTCAATGCCGGTGGACTCACCATCACGGTACCGCCCATGACACTGGCTGCCGGCCTCACCGGCCAGCTTGCCGCCAACGGGGCCTTCAGCGACGGCACGACAATCGATGTCACCGCCAGCGTCCAATGGAGCAGCGATAACCCTGCCGTTGCGAATGTCAGCCAGAGCGGGCTGGTTACCGCCGTCGCCCCGGGCATAGCCATCATCACGGGCACCCTGGATGGTCAGAGTGCAACCCTGCAGGTCACAGTTACCGATGCCACGCTCAACACCGGCAGCCTGACCATCACTGTGCCGCCATTGATTCTGGCTGCGGGCCTGACGGGTCAGTTGACCGCCAGCGGGACCTACAGCGACGGCACCACCCGGAACGTCACTGCCGATGTCAGCTGGGTGAGCGATGCCCCTTCTGTTGCCACCGTGGGTCTGCACACCGGCCTGCTCACCGCCGTCATCCCGGGCACAGCCACCATCACCGGCACCCTGGACGGCCAGAGTGCGACCATCCTGGTCACCGTCACCCAGGCAGTGCTGAACCCGAATGGACTCACCATCACGGTGCCGCCCATGACCCTGGCCGCCGGCCTGACGGGGCAACTGGCCGCCAGTGGCAGCTACAGCGATGGCAGCACCACTGATGTCACCACTGATGTCAGTTGGTCAAGCAGCAATAGCGCCGTTGCCACCGTGGGTCTGCATACTGGTCTGGTCACCGCCGTTGCTCCGGGTACCGCCATCCTCACCGGTACCCTCGACGGTCAAAGTGCCACCTTGCAGGTCACTGTCACCAGCGCCACGCTGAATCTGGGTGGGCTCAGCATCACAGTACCGCCCATGACCCTGGCCGCCGGCCTGACAGGACAGCTAGGTGCCAGCGGCAGCTACAGCGATGGCAGCACCCTCGACGTCACCACAGATGTCAGCTGGTCCAGCAGTGACACCGCCATTGCTACCGTGGGTCTGCATACGGGTCTGGTCACCGCCGTTGCCCCAGGCACAGCCATCCTCACCGGCACCCTGGACGGCCAAAGTGCCACCCTGCAGGTCATCGTCACCCAAGCCGTGCTCAACCCGAATGGCCTCACCATTACGGTGCCACCGCTGACCCTGGCCGCTGGTCTGACCGGCCAGCTCGCCGCCACTGGCAGTTACAGTGATGGCACTAGCGTGGATGTCACGACAGATGTCACTTGGACCAGCAACAATCCGATTGTCGCCGCCGTTGGCCTCAACACTGGCTTGGTGAACGCAGTACTGCCGGGGATGGCCGTCATCACGGCGACCCTGGATGGCCAAAGCACCACGCTGGTCGTGACTGTGTCCAATGCTGTTGTCACCAGCGTGGTGATTGAACCCATTAGCTCGCTGGCCGCTGGCACGACGGCACAATTCAAGGCCACGGCGACACTCAGCAACCTGGCGACGCTGGATGTGACGGCTCAAGCCAACTGGCAGAGCAGCGACCCTGGGATCATCACCGTCACGTCGGCTGGCATGGCTACCGGGGTCGCACCAGGGAGTGCCACCGTCAGCATCAACGTCCAGGGCTTTGTCGCCAGCCAGTCAGTGACCGTCAGCAATGCGGTGTTGACCAGCCTGGTGGTCAGCTCCACCAGCGACCTTAATGTGCTGAACCTGGCAAGAACCATCACCTTCACGGCCACGGGGCACTATTCGGATGGCAGCACCCAGGATGTGACCAGCAGCGTGATATGGCGCATGAACGGCAGTCTGCTGACGCTGGGACTGGGCAACACCTACGTGCTGGTTGCGCTCATCGGCGACACCAACTTCCAGGCGGAATTGAATGGCGTCTCCAGCAACATCCTGACTTATCCCGGCCTGTTGTGACGAAACTGAATCTCCGGCAAACAAAAAGGGTCCCTCGGGACCCTTTTTTACTGCCGTATGGGTAATGACTAGATCATCACACCGGCGATCACGGCGGAGAGCAGGCTCACCAGGGTGGAGCCGTACACCAGTTTCAGGCCGAAGCGAGATACCATGTTGCCCTTCTCTTCGTTCAGCGCCTTCACCGCACCGGCGATGATGCCGATGGAGCTGAAGTTGGCGAACGACACCATGAAGATGGAGAGGATGCCGACGGTGCGGGGCGAGAGATCGGCGGCAATCTTGCCCAGATCCATCATGGCCACGAACTCGTTGGTCACCAGCTTGGTCGCCATAATGGAGCCGGCTTGCAGCGCCTCACCACCCGGGATGCCGAGGATCCAGGCGATGGGGTAGAAGAGGTAGCCCATGACGTACTGGAAGTTGACGCCAAACGCCATCTCGAACAGGTAGTTGATCAGGGCGATCAGGGCGATGAAGCCCACCAGCATGGCGGCCACTATCACGGCAACGGAGAAACCGGCCATGATGTACTCCCCCAGCATCTCGAAGAAGTTCTCTTTCTTCGGGGTGTGGTGCTCGTCACCCTCGGCGATGGCCTTCAGGTCGGTGACCGAGTTGTCCGGCTCGTACGGGTTGATGAGCGACAGCACTATGAAGGTGCTGAACATGTTGAGCACCAGCGCGGCCACCACGTAACGCGGTTCGATCAGCTGCATGTAGGCACCGACGATGGACATGGAGACGGTGGACATGGCCGTCGCCGCCAGGGTGTACATCTGCTTCTCGTTCAGGTGCGGCAAGGTGTTCTTGAGCGCGATGAAGTTCTCGGACTGGCCGACGATCATGGAGCTGATGGCGTTGAAGGACTCCAGCTTGCCCATGCCGTTGATCTTGGCCAGCACTGTGCCTATGCCACGAATGACGATGGGCAGCAGGCGGATGTACTGCAGTATGCCGATCAGCACAGAGATGAAGACGATGGGCATCAGCACCATCAGGAAGAAGGAGAAGGCTCCTTCGTTGACCAGGCCACCGAACACGAAGTCGGTCCCCTGCTTGGCAAACTCCATCAGCTTGGTGAAGCCGGCGGCGAAGCCACCCACGACTGCCAGGCCCACTTCGGAGTTCAGCATGAACCAGGCCAGCGCCAGTTCCACCACCAACAGCTGCCCGATATAGCGCAGCTTGATCTGTTTCCAGTTGCGGCGGTTTGCCAGCAACGCCAACGCGAGGACCATCACGAGTCCAAGCACAAAGTGAACGTATTCCATACCTGTAGCACCTGAATGAATTGTTATTTTTGACCGGCGCCATCATAAAGAATCGTATATTTAAAAATCAGATAGCCATCACAATCTGACTCAATAATATGTATGCGAGATAATACAAACGTTTTTAAATTAATTAACCATTAACGGTATATTAATCGCGCGACATCAAGTTAAAAACACCTTATAAAACATGTCGATAGGAATATTCTGATTGCGCTGACAGCGCCAATGGATATTCCAGTATCATTTTCGCAACACTCCTTCTCATGCACGGCACCTATTTCATCCAGGAAATTTAATCAACCAAGATAGAAAACGTTTACCCCTGATAAATAATTAGCGAACCACTGCAAACATTCACCAGGTGCCACCCCGGTTACACCTCTCTGTCGCCATGGGGACAGATGAACCCGCCCTGAGATTGCACCGGCTTAAGCGTTCAAAAATCCGCCACATCCGGTGCCACATTCTGGTATGATGCGCGGCCTTAGCGCTCGCGCATCCCCGTTTTCTCCGAAATAGAGTCCTTTTGTGAACAACAGCGAATTTAGCAGCCTCAATCTCTCCCCCGCCCTGCAAGAGAACCTCACCAGCCTGGGTTACCTGCAGATGACCCCGATCCAGGCCCAGAGCCTGCCCCTGGTACTCGAAGGCAAAGACCTGATCGCCAAGGCAAAAACCGGCAGCGGCAAGACAGCCGCCTTCGCCTTGGGCCTGCTCTCCCGCCTCAACGTCAACCGTGTCGACGTACAGGCCCTGGTGCTCTGTCCGACCCGCGAGCTGGCGGATCAGGTGGCTCAGGAGATCCGTCGTCTGGCCCGCGCCCTGCCGAACGTCAAGCTGGTGACCCTGTGTGGCGGCACCCCGACCGCACCTCAGTCCGCCACCCTGAGCTTCGGCGCCCACATCGCCGTCGGCACCCCGGGTCGCATTCTCAAGCACCTGGAGCAGGGTACCCTGGAGCTCTCCAGCCTGGAGACACTGGTACTGGACGAGGCAGATCGCATGCTGGACATGGGCTTTGGCGAAGACATCAACAAGGTCATCAGCTATGCCCCCGAGCGCCGTCAGACCCTGCTGTTCTCCGCCACTTATCCGGAGGGGATAGCCCAGATGAGCCGCGGCGTGCAGCGCAACCCGGTCGAGGTGAGTGTGGAGTCCCTGCACGAGGGCAGCGCCATCGAACAGAAGCTGTATGAAGTGCCGGCCGGTCAGCGCCTCGACGCCCTCACCTGGCTGCTCAGCCACTATCAACCCAGCTCCTGCGTGGTGTTCTGCAACACCAAGCGCGCCTGCAACGACGTGGCCGATCACCTGGCCGCCAAGGGCTTCTCGGCCCTGGCGCTGAACGGCGATCTCGAGCAGCGGGAGCGGGATCAGGTACTGGTACGCTTTGCCAACGGCAGCGCCACCATACTGGTCGCGACCGACGTAGCGGCCCGGGGCCTCGACATCAAGGAGCTGGGCGCCGTCATCAACTACGAGCTGACCTATGACCCTGAAGTGCATGTGCACCGCATCGGCCGTACCGGTCGTGCCGGCCAGCAAGGCCTGGCCCTGAGCCTCTATCAGCCGAACGAAGCCCAGCGCGTCAACCTGATCGAGGAGTACCAGCAGGCGCCGATGCCGCTGGGGGATCTTGACAGCATAGGTCGCGACATCAAGCCGATAGCACCGCAGATGGTGACCCTCTCCATCGATGCGGGTCGCAAGACCAAGGTGCGGGCCGGTGACATCCTGGGCGCCCTGACCGGCGAAGGTGGCATTGCTGGCGCCGATGTGGGCAAGATCCAGATCTCCGAGCAGTACTCCTACGTGGCTGTCAAGCGTCAGGTGGCGAGCGCCGCCCTCAAGCGGCTGCAGGAAGGCAAGATCAAGGGGCGCACCTACCGCGCCCGCAAACTGGGCTAAGGTTCTTCACAAGCCCTTAGCCAGACCACAGGCGCCTGACAGGCGCCTGTTTCATATATTTCGATGCCGCCATGCGGCAAGACAGGCACCATGACCCAAGCAATCCAAACCGACGTGAGCTGCCAGAACTGCGAAGCCTGCTGCTGCCGCCTCGAAGTGATGCTCTTTACCGATACCGGCGTGCCGGATCGCTATGTGCTCGACAGGGAAGGTGAGATCCCCGTGATGCGCCGGCTGGAAGATGGCTGGTGCGCGGCCCTGGACCGCAACACCATGATGTGCCGCATCTATGAGGTGCGGCCGCTGATCTGCCGCGAGTTCGAGATGGGCGAGCCCGACTGCGTCGACGAGCGGGATAAGTGGTTTATCAAGCTGAGTTGACCAAGGGGTAGCAAGCCGCGCTGAGCCACCCAATCAACGATGTGCAGCTTCTATGAAGTGCGGCCGCTGATCTGCCGCGAGTTCGAGATGGGCGAGCCCGACTGTGTCGACGAGCGGGATAAATGGTTTATCAAGCTGGAATGAGACGGGCAGACAAGATGGCCCCGGGCTGCCGGGTCAGCTCACCGGTGTGACGTCGCCGCCGAGCTGCTCCCCCAGCCAGCGGATGGCCGCCGCCTCCTGCTCGAAGTAACCCACAGCCCTGAACGGCAGATCGCTGAAGACCTGATCCGCCAGATAGCGTTTGAACCCGCCCACCACCACGACCGCGAGAAAGGCACAGCCATTGGCGGCGCACCAGCCAAACTGCCGACGAAAACGCGCCAGCACCTCGGGACCGGCGGCCTCGAACTCGGTCGCCACCTCGACAATCCCCCAGGGAGCATCGCGCAATCCTGCGATCTGCTGGCTGAAGGCAGCCTCATAGGCCATGGCGCCCGCCAGATTGAAGGGGCCGCTCGGGCGGCAAATCAGCACCTGCCCCTGTCGCTGCATCTCGAAATGGCCGTGTGGTTGCAAGTGCACGTCCCCCTCCTCCCCTGAATTTTTCGCCGCGCCGACGCCGCCTGATGTTGCAACAAGGTAAGGATTTATATGCAAAAAGTCCATCGAGCCCAGGACATCACCGACAGACATCGACGCCAAATGGCACAGTTTCTGTGCGCAACGAAGTGAAGGCGGAGCCAGCATGTTCTGTTGCAGTTAATAAAACGTTGCTGCTATCATCCGCGCCAACCAAACATTCCACCAACTGCAACCTTTAGCCTGGGTGCAAGGATCAAAGATGAAGAATCAAGACGCGAGTTATTACCAAAAGATCTGGCGCTGGCACTTCTATGCCGGTCTCTTCGTCGCCCCCTTTCTGATCCTGCTCTCTCTCACCGGCATCCTGTACCTGTACAAGCCCCAGCTCGACAACCTGCTCTACCCCGAGTTGATGAAGGTGGCCCCCGCTACCCAGGCCCTGAGCGCCGATCAACTGCTGGCCAAGGCGAAGATCGCCATGCCAGATGCCAGCCTGCGCAAATACCTGCCCCCCGTGGCCACTGACGCGAGCGCCCAGCTCATCGTCAACCAGGGTGAGCGCGAGCTGACCCTCTTCATGGATCCCGCCAACGGCGCCCTGCTCGGCACCATGGATAACAAGTGGAATCTGCAGGCGGTGGCCCGCGCCCTGCATGCGGAGCTGCTGCTCGGCACCACAGGGGATCGGCTGATCGAACTCGCCGCCGGCTGGGGCATAGTGCTGCTCGTCAGCGGGCTCTACCTGTGGTGGCCGCGCAAGGGGCCCGGCGTAGGGGGCATCCTCTGGCCCAGAATGAACCAGCGCGGACGCCTCTGGTGGCGCGATCTGCACGCCGTGGTCGGCTTCTGGGGGGCGGGTTTCCTGCTGCTGCTGCTCTTGAGCGGCATGACCTGGACCGGCTTCTGGGGCGATCAGTTCGCCAACGTCTGGAACCGTTTCCCGGCCGCCATGTGGAATGAGGTGCCCAAATCCGCCCCTCTCGCCCGCACCCTCAACCATGCCCATGAACAGACTGTGCCCTGGGCCGTCGAGAACACGCCCATGCCGAGCTCGCAGCCGGCGCCGGAAAGCCATGATCACAGCGCCATGAACCATGGCGGAGAACACGACGGCATGGTCATAGCCAGCCACCGCATCCCCCTGCAACGGGTAGTGGAGATCGCCACCGAGCGCGGGGTTCACCCGGGTTACAGCATCACGCCGCCGGTCGGTGACACAGGCGTCTATACCATAGCCCTGTTCGCCGACGACCCGCGCAACGACGCCACCCTGCACATCGATCAATACAGCGGCAAGGTGCTGGCCGACGTGCGCTGGCAGGATTATGGTCCGGTCGCCAAGACGGTGGAAACCGGCGTCATGCTGCACATGGGCAAGATCTACGGCTGGCCCCACCAGCTGGTCATGCTGATCATCTGCCTGATGGTGCTGGCAAGCTCGGTGAGCGGGCTCTGGATCTGGTGGAGCCGTCGCCCCAAGGGCCGGCTCGCCGCCCCGCCCCTGCCCGCCAAGTTGCCCCCCATGGGCGGCGCCATCGCCGTGCTGGTGCTGCTCGGGATCTGCTTCCCCCTGGTGGGCGCCTCCATGCTGGTCATCTGGCTGCTGGACTGCCTCTTCTTCTCCCGCCGGACCGCAGTGGCGCCAGCCAACTAAGGCCATTCGGCGTCGATAGCTGCAAACCATAAACAAGAAGGGCTCCTCATCAGGAGCCCTTCTTGTTTCATCCCGCCCTATTTCATGGCCTCGACCAGCGCGATGATCTTGCGCGCCTTCTCGAAGTGGTCGAGCCTCTGGGTCTGGATCCACCAGGCCGCCGCCTCCATCAGCAGCTCGGGATCGTCGTTCCTGTTGGCAAAAAAGGCATAGAAGGAGACGCCCACTCCCTCCCCCTTCTGGCCGATCTTCTGGTGGCAGACCCGGATGATTTTCTGTTTGAGTGATTCACGCATCTGTCATTTTTCCTCAGGCCCGGGCCAGGGCGAACCCCTCTTCCAGCGCCTCCAGGGGCAGGTAGCGACCGATCACCACCAGCCGCGAGCAGGGCACCTCGTCACCCCAGGGAGAGCCGTAATCGAACCCCGCCACCCTGTGCACCCCCTGCACTATCAGCCGGCGCGGCTCCCCGGCGATGGCCAGCACCCCCTTGTAGCGCAACATGTCGTTGCCATGCTGCTCTATGCACTGCTCCATGAAGGCCCCTATCTTCTTCAAGTCCAGCTCGCCCCCCTCGAACAGCTGGGCCGAGATGACATCCTGCCAGGAGCGGGGCCGGGCCGAGAGGGGCGCAAACGCCTCGACGCCCTGACCGCCCCCACGCACTATCTTGATGCCTTGGCTTAGGCTCAGCTCGTCGCTGAGAGCGAAGGCATCCAGATCGAGCCAGAGCCCGGCCGGGCACTCCCCCCGCACTATGTCGATGAGCTGCGCCCTGGGGTTGATGCCCTGGACTCGCGCTATGGCCGCCTCCCGGGTAGCTCCGTCCACCCTATCCGTCTTGGTGAGCAGGATGCGGTCGGCAAAACCGAGCTGGGCCGCCGCCACCGGATGCTCGTCCAGCTGGCGGCCTATGTGTTCGCAATCGACCAGGGTGATGACGGCATCCAGGCGCAGGGCATCCCGCAGCACCTCCTCAACGAAGAAGGTCTGGATGATGGGGGCGGGATCGGCGAGCCCCGTGGTCTCGACGATCAGCCGCTCGAACTGCAACTCCCCCGCGGCCCGCCGGGCCAGCAGATCGGCCAGCGCAGCCCGAAACTCACCGCGCACGCTGCAGCAGACGCAGCCGTTGCTGAGCTCCACCACGCTGACCCCCGAGCCTCCCTCCAGCAGGGCACCGTCGATATTGGCGGCGCCGAACTCGTTCTCGAGGATGGCCACGGAGGCATCGGCATGGTGGCGCAGGAAGTGGTTGAGCAGGGTGGTCTTGCCGGCGCCGAGAAAACCGGTCAGCAGAGTGACAGCTACAGCTTGTGTCATGTTGGACATCCTGTGAGGTGGGGATCGTATATCTAGCCGAAACCGAGAAAACCGTTCAATCAAGGGTGACCGCTACAGCCTGTGTCATGTTGAGGTCCTGTGAAAAGAGGGATTATATCCAGCCGGCGCCGAGGCCAGGGCGTGCGCGCTGGTGGTGGCCTAATTAGCAGCAGCGCCCGCCATTCTTGCCGCCATAGCGGGCATCCTGGCGTTCGCGAAAGAACTCGTCGTGGCTCATGGGGGTCTGCTCCGGGTGAGTCAGCCGCATGTGCTGCACATAGTTGTCGTAGTCGGGTACGCCCACCATCAGCCTGGCGGTCTGCCCCAGATACTTGCCCGCCTTGGCCAGGGTATCAAACATGCTTGCTCCTTGTTCGTCGTCAGTGAGGAGCCGGCACCCTGGGGTGCCGGCCTGCTGACTTACTTGAGGCTGGGAGCCAGATCGCCGTCGTCATCAGACTGGGGCCGGGTGGCACCCTGTTGCGCCGGCATCGGCTGATAGGGGGTCTCGTTGGCGGTCGGCTGCGGGTTCTGCAGCGCCTTGAGGGCCGTCTTCAGGGAGAAGCCGGCGAGCACCACCACCACCCCCATGAAGAAGATGGTCAGCCCCGCATCGAGGCGGTTGTTGAACACTAGCTGAGCCAGCTGGAACTCGGTGTACTGGGCCGGAATGGTGCCGCTGTCGATCATCGCCTGGAACTTGTTGGCGATGGCCAGGAAGCCGAGCTTGGGATTGTCGCTGAAGGTCTTCTCCCAACCCGCCGACAGGGTGCAGATGAGCAGCCAGCTGGTGGGCAGCAAGGCCACCCAGGCATAGGCCTGACGCTTCATCTTGAACAGCACCACGGCGCACAGCATCAGCGCCATGCCCGCCAGCATCTGGTTGGCGATGCCGAACAGCGGCCACAGGGTGTTGATGCCGCCGAGCGGGTCCACCACCCCCTGATGCAGGAAGTAACCCCAGGCCAGCACGCACAAGGCGGTCGCCAGCAGGTTGGCCGGCAGGGAGTCGGTGCGTTTCAGGGAGGGGGAGATGACCCCCATCAGATCCTGCAGCATGAAGCGTGCCGCCCGGGTGCCGGCATCCACGGCGGTGAGGATGAACAGCGCCTCGAACAGGATGGCGAAGTGGTACCAGAAGGCGACGTTCATCAGGCCGCCGAGGGCGCCGTGCAGTATGTAGGCCATGCCGACCGCCAGGGTCGGGGCACCGCCGGCACGGGAGATGATGCTCTGCTCACCCACCTCGCTGGCGATGCGGGTCAGGGTCTCCGGGGTGATCTGGAAGCCCCAGCTGCTCACCACGGCGGCGGCGGAGACCACCACGTCAGCGGTGCCCGCCGGCGCCAGCACCGCCATGGGGCTGTTCATGGCGAAGTAGACGCCCGGATCGATGACGCAGGCGGAGACCAGCGCCATGATGGCGACGAAGGACTCCATCAACATGCCGCCATAACCGATGAAGCAGGCCTGGTTCTCGTTGGCCAGCATCTTGGGGGTGGTGCCGGAGGAGATGAGCGCATGGAAGCCGGAGACGGCACCGCAGGCGATGGTGATGAACAGGAAGGGGAAGAGATCCCCGGCCCAGACCGGGCCTGTCCCGTCCACGAACTGGGTCAGCGCCGGCATCTGCAGGGTCGGCTGGGTCACCAGTATGCCGATGGCCAGGCCTATGATGGTGCCTATCTTGAGGAAGGTGGAGAGGTAGTCCCGCGGCGCCAGCAGCAGCCAGACCGGCAGCACGGAGGCGACGAAGCCATAGCCCACCAGCATCCAGGTCAGCTGCACCCCGTCGAAGTCAAAGTAGGGAGCCCAGGTCTGGCTCTCGGCCACCCAGCCACCGGAGACGATGGCGAAGATGAGGCACACCAGACCTATGATGGAGACCTCACCGATGCGGCCCGGTCTCAGGTAGCGGGTGTAGATCCCCATGAAGATGGCGAGCGGTATGGTGAAGGCCACTGTGTAGGTGCCCCAGGGGCTGTGGGTGAGCGCCTTGACCACTATCATCGCCAGCACCGCCAGTATGATCACCATGATCATGAAGGTGGCGATCAGGGCGATGACCCCGGCGACCGGGCCCATCTCCGACTTGATCAGCTCGCCGAGGGAGCGACCATCGCGACGGGTGGAGACGAACAACACCATGAAGTCCTGCACAGCCCCCGCCAGCACCACACCGGCCAGCAGCCAGAGCATGCCGGGCAGGTAGCCCATCTGGGCCGCCAGCACGGGGCCGACCAGGGGACCGGCGCCGGCGATGGCGGCGAAGTGGTGGCCAAACAGCACCTTCTTGTCGGTCGGCACATAGTCCAGACCGTCGTTGTGCCGCACCGCCGGCGTCATGCGGCTGCTGTCGACCGCCAGCACCCGCTTGGCGATGAAGAGCCCGTAGTAGCGGTAGGCGATAAGGTAAACGCACACAGCCGCGACCACTATCCAGAGCGCGTTGATCTGCTCGCCCCTGTTGAGGGCGATGTAACCGAGGGAGCTGGCGCCCAGCAGTGCCAGCAACCCCCATCCAAGATGTTTCCCTAACCTGTCCATAAGCCTGTCCCTGCCATTGGTTTTTTACATATGAAACCCCATACGCTTACATCTCTATAGCAATCGACGCCGTGCCACAATCGAGGCCCGTCACAAGTCGGCGACCCGTTCCGAGAATTTCTCAATATTGCCAGCCGGATCACGGCCATCAGGCCTGGAGCAGGAGGGAAAAGCGCTGAAATGCTTGAAGAAAACGGCAAGGCACACCAACAGTAAGGGCCCCTTCAACGGGGCCCTTCTTGGTCTGGCGCGCTACAAACAGCGCCACTCCATGGCGGCACAGCGCTCAGGAGAGCGCCAGCCCGACCGAGAGCAGCAGGCTGAACAGGAAGGCGCTGATGGCGGTCTTCTTGAGGGCGCCGGTCAACACCTCGCCATCGAAGCTCTCGCGCAGGGTGCGGGCGGCATCGGTGAGGGGCTTGATGGCGGGCAGGAAGATCCAGGGCCAGACACTCGCGGGCTGAGTCAGCAGGAAGGCGATGGTGGCCAGCAGCGCCCCCCCCAGCAGCCCCCAGTGATAGGCGATGGCGCGGTTGCGGCCGAGCCGCACCGCCAGGGTGATCTTGCCGCTGGCGGCATCGCTCTCTATGTCCCGCACATTGTTGATGTTGAGCACGGCGGTCGCCAACAGGCCGCAGGCGGTGGCGGGCAGCAGCAGATCCCATTGCAGGGTATGGGTGAACAGGTAGTAGGAGCCGAGCACCCCCAGCAGGCCGAAGAACAGGAATACCGAGATGTCCCCGAAACCACGATAGCCGTAAGGGGTCTTGCCCACCGTGTAGGTGATGGCCGCGACTATAGCCGCCCCCCCCAGCAGGATGAACGTCAGGATCTGCTGCCACTGCTCCCCGAAGGCGCAGACCAGCAGGGAGAGGCCGCTCACCACGGCCGCCAGCGCGGTCAATCCCATGGCAATGCACATCTGGTGGCGGGTGATGAGGCCGGAGACCACGGCACGCTGGGGCCCGATCCGCTCGCCGTTGTCGGCCCCGGAGACCGCATCACCATAGTCGTTGGCCAGGTTGGAGAGGATCTGCAGCAGTATGGCTGTCAACAGGGAGAGGCCCATGATGGCGCCGTCGAAGGCCCCCCGACTGGCTGCGAGCCCCGAGCCCAGCAAAATGGAGGAGCACGCCAGGGGCAGTGTTCGCAAACGCGCCGCCAGCAACCAAACAGAGAAGGTATTTGTCATATTGTGATGGCCAAACAATCAGATATTGATCGTGTTAAGGGTTATCGAACCGGATTTAGGTATACTTGGCTCCGTGGGGGCTGGGCTCCCTCGGGCAATTTACATGGAAGAATGGGCAGATAATATATAGGAAATCATCGCCCTTTGGCATCAACCTGCGCCATCCTCCCCCAGAGCGATTGCGACTATCCGGCTCAGACAAGACATCCATGTTGGCTCAGACCCATCTCAAGCAACAACTGGACGCCCTGCGTCACAGCAATGTCAGCGGCTTCGTGCGGTTGCGCGTGGCGGCCAACGTCGACCTCTTCCCGGGATGGCTGGCGGCGCAGACCCTGTATCCCCGCATCTATTGGCAGGCCCGCGGCCCCAGGAGCCCCGAGTACGTGGCCCTCGGCGCCATCCACGAGCTGACCCGGCCAGCGGATATCCAGCGGGTCTGCGATCTCGCCAACGCAAACAGTGAAGACAGCCCCCGCTACTACGGCGGCCTGGCGTTCGATCCGGCCCAGCCCGGCTGGCAGGGATTCGGCCCCTGCCGCTTCGTGCTGCCGCGTATCGAGCTGGTGCGCCGGGGAGAGTGTGTCAGCCTCTGCCTCAACCTCTGGCTGACCGACGGCAATCTGGATGCCGAACTGCAGGCGGCCGAGGCAGCCCTCGACGCCCTGCAACCAGAAGCCCCCCTGCCCCCACTGCAAAAACGCCCCTGGCAGCGCCGGGATGTCCCGGGTCAGGCCCAGTGGCAACCCCTGGTAGAGCGGGTGACGGCGCCCGCCTTTCAGGCCCACACCCCCAAGGTGGTGCTCTCCCGGGAAAGCGTGCTGACCGGCCAGCATGGGGATGCCCCCCTCTGCCCCTGGTCCCTGCTCACCCAGTGGGCAAGTCACGCCCAGGAGTGCTTCCACTTCGGCTTCCAGTTCTCCCCCGAGCAGAGCTTCATCTCCTGCTCCCCCGAGCGCCTCTATCGCCGGGAGAGCGGCCACCTCTTCACCGAGGCGCTGGCGGGCACCATACGCCGCTCCGGTGACGAGGCGGCCGACGCAGCCCTGGCCGCCGAGCTGCTGGCCGACAGCAAGAACCGGCTGGAGAACCGGCTGGTGCACGCCGACATCCTGAGCCGCCTGGCGCCCCTCACCACGGACGCCACCCTGACCGAGCCGCGCATCCTGAAACTGCGGCTGCTGCAACACCTCAAGTGCGACATCGAGGCCGAGCTCAAACCCGGCGTGTGCGACTGGCAGTTGCTGGCCGCCCTGCACCCGACGCCGGCGGTGGGCGGAGCCCCCCGCGAGGCGGCGCTGGCCTTTATCCGCGAATATGAACCTTACCAGCGCGGCTGGTACGCCGGTGCCTGCGGCATGCTGAGCCGGGAGACCTCGGAGTTCTCGGTCGCCATCCGCAGCGCCCGCATCACGGCCCGGGGCATCAGTCTGTTTGCCGGTGCCGGCATAGTGGCCGGGTCCGAGCCTGCCGCCGAGTGGGCCGAACTCGACAACAAGATCGCCAACGTGCTCTCCCTGCTGGGATAGCGTTTTTCATCGACCCACTGCGAGAGCCTTATGCCCGCCAGCCAATTGCCTGAGCACCGAGCGTTTGCCAGCCAGCATGCCACCTTCAACCACGTCTGGTCTTCCCTCTTGCTGGAAGAGCTCTATCGCCTCGGGGTGCGGGACATAGCGCTGGCCTCGGGCTCCCGCTCGGCGCCGCTCACCATGGCCGCCGCCGCCCATCCAGGCTTTCGCCGTCATCTCCACTTCGACGAGCGGGGTCTGGGCTTCATGGCGCTGGGGCTGGCCAAGGGGAGCGGCCGACCGGTGGCGGTGATCATGACCTCGGGCACTGCGGTGGCCAACCTCTGGCCCGCGGTGGCCGAGGCCCAGCTCACCGGGGTTCCCCTCATCATCCTCTCCGCCGACCGCCCCCCGGAGCTCATCGACAACGGCGCCAACCAGGCCATCGATCAGCAGGGGATCTTCGGTCGCTACCCCGTCTATCAGCAGAACCTGCCGAGCCCCACCCCGACCATACCGGCGGCCTTCGTGCTGAGCTCGGTGGATCAGGCCCTGGCCAAGCAGGCACTGACCCCGGGGCCGGTTCACTTCAACTGCATGTACCCCGAGCCCCTCTATCCCGGCGAGGCGTACCTGGACTTTTCCGACTACCTGGCCCCGCTCGGCGACTGGCTCCATTCAAGGGAGCCCTGGAGCCCCTGGCAGCAGGGCGAGCAGCACTGCCCCCGCCAGCCCGACTGGGCCGCCTTGCAGGGCAAGCGCGGCGTCATAGTCGCGGGCCGCATTCAGGACCCGGCCGAGGCGCAGAGGGTGGCCCAGCTGGCCGAGCGCCTCGGCTGGCCGCTGCTGGCGGACTTGCAGAGCCAGATCCGCTTCGACAGCCGCAACCTCATCCACATGGATCTTGCCCTGCAGAACAGCTGCTTCGTGACCGAGCTGGCCCGGGCCGAGGTGCTGCTGCAGTTCGGTGCCCGCCTCATCTCCAAGCGGCTCGGCCAGTTCATCAAGCAGCACCCCTGGCAGGATTACTGGCTGGTGGACCCGCAACCGGCCAGGCTGGATCCGGACTACCGGCTGCGTCGCCGCCTGGTGTGTACGCCCGGCGCCTTCGCCGCGGCCCATCCGGTGGACCACCGCCATCTGCCCTGGCACCGGCTGGCGGAGCGCCAGCAGGGCATCAGCGGCCAGATCCGCCGCGCCTGCGATCGCTTCTCAGAACTCGGGGTCTGCCACCGTCTGACCCAGCTCATCCAGGGCCAGCTGTTCGTCGGCAACAGCATGCCGGCCCGGTTGATGGACATGCTCGGCGAAACCGGCAAGGGCCCCAGCCGGCTGATGACCAACCGCGGCGCCTCCGGCATCGACGGCCTGATCGCCACTGCCTTCGGTTTCTCCCTGTCCAGCGACGAGCCGACCACACTGCTGCTCGGCGATCTCAGCGCCCTGCACGATCTCAACAGCCTGGCCCTGCTCGGCAAGGGGAGCCGCCCCCTGGTGGTGATCCTGCTCAACAACGACGGTGGCAGCATCTTCCGCATGCTGCCGGTACCGACTAAAGATGCGTTGCTGGAGACCTACTACTGCCTGCCCCACGGCCTGCACTTCGAGCACGCCGCCGCCATGTTCGGCCTGCACTACAGAGCGCCGACCACCCTGGCCGAGTTCGAGCAAGATTACGCAACCGCCCTGGAAAAAGGGGTAACCCTGATTGAAATCAAGGTGCCGAGCAACGAGGTGGCCGAGGATCTTAAAGCACTGGGAACCCTTATCCGTGGCATATGAAATCAAGGTTCTGCGTGACAACGAGGCAGCCGAGGATCTCAAGGCACTGGGGTCCCTTATCCGTGGCATATGAAATCAAGGTTCTGCGTGACAACGAGGCAGCCGAGGATCTCAAGGCACTGGGAACCCTTATCCGTGGCATCTAGCACTGACCTGCCAACCCTGGTACTGCTGCACGGTCTGCTCGGCAATGCCGACGACTGGCAGCCAGTGATCGAGGCAATGCCTGGAATCGATTGCCACGCGCTGGACTTGCCGGGCCACGGCAGCAACAAGGGGCTGAGGGTGAGCGGCTTTGACGAGGCCCACGAATGGCTCTGCGGCGAGCTGGCCGCGCGGGGTATAACGCGCTACCGGCTGGCGGGCTACTCCCTGGGGGGGCGGCTCGCCCTCTATCACGCCAGCCAGTCCCCCGCCGGCTTGCAGGCGCTCTTGCTGGAGAACTGCCACCCCGGCCTGCCGGTAGCCGAGCGCGCCGCCCGCATCAAACACGACGAGGGCTGGGCCCGGCGCTTCGAGCGCGAACCCCTGGCCCAGGTCTTGGCGGACTGGTACCGGCAGGGGGTGTTCGCCGATCTGGACGAGGAGGCCCGTGGCCGCCAAATGGCTAAACGCCTTGGCAACGAGGGCAGAGCCGTGGCGACCATGCTGCGCGCCACCTCGCTCGGCAAGCAGCCGGATCTCGCCCCCTGGCTGGGCAAAACCCGGTTGCCGGTGCGCTGGATCTCCGGCAGCCGGGATCACAAATTCCATCGCCTGGCTTGCCAGCTGGTCAAGCAAGGCTGCAATATCAATCACTTGGCTCTGGATGGCGGGCACAACCTGCACGCCAGCCAGCCCGACACCTTTGCCCGGCTCCTGCGGGACTGGGTCAAACAACCAGAAGAGAAGAGTCATGACTGACGCAATGACGGAAGCGCAACCCTATGCCCCCGTCGCCCCTGACAGGGTTGCCCGGCTGACCTCTACCACACCAGAAGGAAAACACCATGATTGAGGCAATGACGGAAGCGGAACTGTACGCTCCCATTGAGTGGCAGGATTGCTCCGCCGGTTACGAGGACATCCTCTATCACAAGTCCCAGGATGGCATTGCCAAGATCACCATCAACCGTCCCCAGGTGCGCAACGCCTTCCGCCCCCGCACCGTCAAAGAGATGCTGCAGGCCCTGGCCGATGCCCGTTACGACGACAAGGTGGGCACCATCATACTGACCGGCTTTGGCGAGAAGGCCTTCTGCGCCGGCGGTGACCAGAAGATCCGTGGCGACTACGGTGGATACCGCGACGACGAGGGGACTCATCACCTCAACGTACTCGACTTCCAGCGCGACATCCGCACCTGCCCCAAACCCGTGGTCGCCATGGTGGCCGGTTATGCGGTCGGTGGCGGCCACGTGCTGCACATGATGTGCGATCTCACCATAGCCGCCGACAACGCCCAGTTCGGCCAGACAGGCCCGAAAGTTGGCTCCTTCGACGGCGGCTGGGGCGCCTCCTACATGGCCCGCATCGTCGGCCAGAAGAAGGCCCGCGAGATCTGGTTCCTGTGCCGCATGTACGATGCGAGCCAAGCCCTCGACATGGGGCTGGTCAACACTGTGGTGCCCCTGGCCGAGCTGGAGCGGGAAACCGTGCGCTGGTGCCGGGAGATGCTGCAAAACAGCCCCATGGCGCTGCGCTGCCTGAAGGCCGCACTGAACGCCGACTGCGACGGCCAGGCCGGTTTGCAGGAGCTGGCGGGCAATGCCACCATGCTCTTCTACATGACCGAAGAGGGTCAGGAAGGGCGTAACGCCTTCAACGAGAAGCGCCGCCCCGACTTCTCCAAATACAAGCGGAACCCCTGATGACACTCGCCCTCTATCGCTACCAACTGCCCTTTACCCAACCCCTGACCTTTCACGGCAAGGTGGAGGTGGCGCGAGAGGGCCTGTTGGTGCGCATCAACGACGGCTGGGGGGAGATAGCCCCCCTGCCCGGTTTCTCCAGGGAGAGCCTGGCCGAGGCGCAAGCCGAGAGCCTGGCCTGCCTGGCGCAGCTGGCCCGGGGGCAGACCATAGCCCCCCGGCTACCCTCGGTGCAGTTCGGGCTCGACTGTGCCCGCCGTCACTGGCCACAGCAGAGCACCAGCCTGCCCGAACCCTATCCCCTCATTCAGGGCTCCCCTCAGGAGCTGCTCAAGAACTGGAAGCAGTGGCTGCACGAGACCCCCCTCAAGGCCAAGCTGAAGGTAGCCCGCTACCCCATGCGGGACGAGCTGGCGCTGATCCGCCTGTTGCTCGATCGGCGCCCCAATCTCAAGCTGGTGCTGGACGCCAACCAGGGCTGGACCCGCGAGGAGGCCTGGGCCTTCTGCGGTCACCTGGATCCGAACCGGATCGAATACCTGGAAGATCTCTGTGCCGACTTTGCCGACATCGCCTTCGTCGCCAACCGTACCGGCATGCCGGTGGCCCTCGACGAGTTGCTGGCCCAGGGCAAGCCATGGGAACCCATACCCCAGTTGAAGGCCCTGGTGCTCAAGCCAACCCTGCTCGGTTCCCTGGCCAACAGCGAGGCCCTGGTGGCCCGCGCCCGCGAGCTTAAGCTGAAAGTCATCGTCTCCTCCTGTTTCGAGTCAGGCGTCGGTCTCGGTCAGCTCGCCCGCCTCGCGGGGGAGTGGGCGCCGGATCAGGCCCCTGGCCTGGATACCAGGCGCTGGCTGGCCAGGGATCTGCTGGACAAGCAGGGTCAACCCGACCCAAGCCTGATGACTCCCCTGTTTCACCGTGACTGAAGGGGCTCCCATGCCGCCCGTCCGTGCAGCTGGCACCTCACTGGAGGCCTGCCCGGTGCGCCACTGGGCACAGACAACGCCCGAACGCATCGCCATCCACGGCAACGGCTCCCTCAGCTACCGGCAGCTGGATGCACGGCTCAACGGCCTGTGCAAGCAGCTCGAGCAGGCGGGTTTAAAGGCCGGCGACCGGCTGGTCGCCGTGGTGCGCGGCGCCCTGGAGGACGTGCTGCTGGCCTGGGCCTGCGTGCGCAGCGGCCTCGTCTTCTGCCCGCTCAATCCCGCCTTCCCCCTCCCCAGGCAGGCCGAGCTGGCCGCACAGCTTGATGCCTGCGCCTTCTGGTCAGCGGGGGAGATTCCGGTGGGGAGCGGGTTGCCATTGCAGCTCGACTTCAGGGGTGAACTGCCGGCAAGCGAGGAAGCCTGGCCGCTTGAACCGGCCCAGCTCAACAACATGATCCTCACCTCGGGATCCAGCGGCACACCCAAAGCCGTGGTGCACCGCCTCGCCAACCACCTCGCCTCGGCCCGGGGCTCGGCCAGCCTGATCCCGCTCGATGCCGACTGCGGCTGGCTGCTCTCCCTGCCGCTGTTTCACGTGGGCGGCTACGCCATCCTGTTCCGGGTCTTCCTGGCGGGGGCCAGCCTGGTGCTGGACGATCGCAGCCAGCCCCTCAAGGGGCGGCTCGAGGATCAGCCCATCACCCACCTCTCGCTGGTACCGACCCAGCTCTGGCGCCTGCTGGCGCAAGGCTTCGACCCCGGTCGCACCCGCTTGCGCGAGCTGCTGCTCGGGGGGGCCGCCATCCCTGAGCCCCTGGTCAATCGCCTCAAGGCCCTGGGGTTCACCCCCAAGTCGAGCTATGGCCTCTCCGAGATGGGCAGCCAGGTCTGCACCGGCCTGCCTGCCGGTGGCGGGGTAGTGGGCAGGCCCCTGCCCGGGCGGGAGGTCTGCATACGCCAGGGGGAGATCTGCGTGCGCGGCGACACCCTCTTTGCCGGCTATTTCCAGGCCGGGGAGCTGGTGCTGCCGCTGGATGAGGAGGGCTGGTTCCACACACGGGACAAGGGCCATTTCACCCCGGACGGCGAGCTGGTGGTGGAGGGGCGGCTCGACAACCTCTTCATCTCGGGAGGGGAGAACATCCAGCCCGAGACCATAGAGCAGCGGCTGGTGGATCACCCCGCCGTGGCCCAGGCCCTGGTGGTGCCCATCCTCAGCGCACAGTGGGGGCAGCGCCCCGCCGCCTTCATCGACTGGCTGGCAGAGCCCGTGCCCCACGCCGAGCTGGCCGCCTGGATCAGGCAGTCCTTGCCTGGCTTTATGGTGCCGGATCAGTGGCATCCCTGGCCGGATCTCGGCGGCAGCCTGAAACCCTCCCGCACCCTGCTCGCCCGGAGCCTGCAAGCCGCGGACTGAGAGCGCCCCCCATATGAGGCGGAGTCCTTGCTATCAACACAGCCCCTTTTGGGGCTGTTTCTATGTTGTTTCCTTCCGAATACATGATTCCTTGATGCCATCTGGCGCATTGATATTCCTTTGGAGCCCAATACCCTGTCTGGTCCCCACGCCACTCCATCCACCAAAGGGATCATGATGAATCACCTCTCTACCCGGCTGCTGCTCCTGGCAGCCCCCGGCCTGCTCGCCACCTCGGCGCTGGCCAGCTACTCCCCCGACTGGCAAGAGTATCAACTCAAAAGCGAAGCCAGCCGTCAGCTGGGGGACAGCCTCACCGAAGTGACCTATGAGCTGAGCGCCCGCAATGGCGATGCCCCCTATCAGCAACTGCGGGTCTATCGCCGTTTCGACTGGCGCGGTGCCAATCTGGCGGCCCTGGCCGAGCAGCAGTGCGGCGAGCCGCAGCTCAAGGTCGAGCAGGGCTGGCAGATCCGCTACCTCAGTTGTGAAGAGGTGGTGCCGGCCGGCAAGGCCATCCCGGCCAGCAGTTATGACTATGGCTACGGCCTGAAACAGGGCCGCTGGGAGCCGCTGACAGGTACCCCGACCGCACCGCGCCAGGATGCCCTGCCGCTCCCCGAGCGCATCGTCCTGGGCCACAGCAAGCAGGAGCTGGAGCGCTGCGAGCTCAACGCCCATGGGCGCTGCGCCGAGCAGCTTTGGCAGTACCAGCCCCAAGACTGGCAACAGCTTAGCGTGCTTGAGGAGACCCCCAACGAGCGGGACGGCCGCCTCGAGCAGATCTTCTTCCGCCTGCAACCCGTGCCAGGCAGTCAGGCCGCCAGCCAGGTGAGCGAGCTGCACGTCTGGCGCCAGTACACCTGGTTGCTGGACGAGATCAAGGCCCAGCAGGAGTGCGATGAACCCCAGACCCGTCAGGAAGGGGACAAGACCATCAGCTATCGGGTGTGCCGTCAGACCCTGCCCGCCGGCAGCGAAGTGCAGGTGGTCTTGAAGGACACCGGCTATCAATACCCGGTGGGGGGCAACGAATGGCAGAGCCTGCCACAGACAACCGAGTGGCAGGAGAGCCGGGTGCTCAACCGCCCCATAGTGCTGGCCAGCAAGGAAGAGCAGCTCGACTGTCGCCGTGCCGACGGCCGCGCCTGCTCCGAGCCGGACCTGCCGGGCACTGAGCTGCTGGACGCCGAAGCGGCCAAGATAGTGCAGGATGCCAGTGGCCAGCCCGCGCCGGTCTGGCAGGAGAACTATGGTCACGATGATACCAAGCTGCTGGCGGTGTCCCGCGGCATCCAGAGCCTGCTGGCGGCCAATCAGCCGGCCCATCCGGCCATGAAGCTGCTGCTGGAATACGTGCGCGCCCACAACTACCACAACTACGGCAAGCACAAGGAAGACGGCCCGGCCGCCGCCGAGGCGCTGGCCGAAGCATTGACGGCGCTCGGTGCCCATCCGCTGCTCTATCCGGAGCAGGCCAGCGATGAGGTGGGAGCCGTCATGGGTGCCTGGAGCATCGCCCTGCATGGCCAGTTCAAGAGCCCGGCGGTACAGAGCCGCTTTGGCACCCTGCTCGGCCAGTTCAACCAGATGCTGGCTTACAGCACACAGCATGCCAGCGAGATCAATGGTCAGCATGCCTGGGCGACCGGACTGTTCGATCTGCTCAACTTCCTCGACTTCGCCAGCGACTACAGCGATCCCTTCGCCGCCGATTTCCGCCAGCAGGATGGTGAGCTGCGCAAACAGCTGCACGCCCTCGGCATGAGCGAGCTGTCGCTGTGGCAAGGACGGGATGGCAAGGATCTGTTCCTGCTCAACAACGTGCTGGATGCCTACACCCGCCTCTATCGGGTCGCCCGTTATACCCGTCCCGACGAGAGCGAAAACTATCGCAAGCTGCTGGATGGTTCAGTCATCGACCTCATCCGTCATCACAGCCTGATCCCGGGTGGCCAGCAGAGCCAGGATCTGCTGGAAGACATGTCACTGACCCTCTCCACCTACTATTTGACCTACACGGACCGCACCAGCGAAGCCTGCATCAGCGGCGAGCTTGCCGGACTCTGCACCCCGATACGGCTGGAGGATGTGCTGCCGTTCGAGCACACCTGCTCGCCGACCCTGCGCCTGCGGGCCCAGGAGCTGAGCCAGGATCAGGCCGACGGCATCTGCCGCGAGCTGGGGGCCGAGGAAGAGCAGTTCCATCAGCAGATGGAAACAGGCTGGCAGCCGGTGGCGGATGACCACAACGAGGCGCTGGAGCTGGTGATCTTCGACTCCTCCGCCGACTGGAAGCGCTACGGCAGCGCCCTGTTTGGCGGTGTCTCCACCGACAACGGCGGCATCTACATCGAGGGGGATCCGGCCCGTCCCGGCAACCAGGCCCGCTTCTTCGCCTATGAGGCAGAGTGGAAGCGCCCCGCCTTCCAGGTGTGGAACCTGCGCCACGAGTACGTTCACTACCTGGATGGTCGCTTCAACCAGTACGGCAGCTTCGGCCACTACCCCCTCAATCGCACCACCTGGTGGTCGGAAGGGCTGGCGGAGTTCATCGCCCACGGTCAGTGCTTCGCCCGTGGCCTGGACAACGTGGCGGGTCGCCCGGCGGCCGAGCGACCGAGCCTGGCCGACATACTGCACCTGGATTACGACCAGGGTGGCGAGATGGTCTACTCCTGGTCCTATACGGTGCATCGCTTCCTCAGCGAGACCGGCCGCGGCGCCAGCTGGCTGGCCATGGCCCGGGCCCTGCGCAACCCGGACCAACAGCAGGCGATGAGCGACTTCGAGGCAGAGCTGGACGCGCTTATCGCGAGCGACAGCGAAGCCTACCAGAGCTGGCTGAGCCGGGATCTGCTGCCCTGGTGGGAGGCCAACAAGGAGTCTGACGAGTGCAAGGCGAACGACTCAGCCCACTGAGGGTGAGGCGTGAATGAGACAGGGCGGCCATGGCCGCCCTTGTTTATGGCGCCCCTTGATGGATTCAAGATCGCGCCGCGCTCTGCGACAGCCTGTGCCCGAGTGACGCCATGGCGGCGCATCAAACCTGACGCGCCAGGGCAACTTGTAATAGAATGGCCCCCTGTCATCTCTTACTTCAGACCCGAACCGCACCGCGCATGAAGAAGTTTGCCAAGATCCTGCTCGCCTGCCTCTGCCTGTTGCTGGCCTCAGTCGCCGCGCTGCTGGGCTACAGCGAGTGGACCGTCTCCGACGCCCGTCACTACACCTACGACGACGTCGATGCGGTGCCCTACAACAGGGTCGCCCTGGTGCTCGGCACCTCCAAGTACCTGATCGGGGGCAGCCCGAACCACTACTTCAAGTACAGGATCAAGGCCGCCGCCGAGCTCTACAACAACGGCAAGGTGGACTACATCCTGGTCTCCGGCGACAACGCCACCGTCCAGTACAACGAGCCGCGCCAGATGCGGCGGGCCCTGATCCAGGCGGGCATCCCCGCCAGCGCCATCTACAGCGACTACGCGGGCTTTCGCACCCTGGACTCTATAGTGCGGGCCAAGGAGGTGTTCGGTCAGGCCCGCTTCACCGTGGTCTCCCAGGCCTTCCACAACGAGCGCGCCATCTTCATCGCCCGCCACTTCGGCATCGAGGCCGTCGGCTTCAACGCCCTGGATCCCAGCGCCTATCAGGGCATCAAGACCCGGGTACGTGAGGTGTTCGCCCGCCTGATGGGGCTGCTCGATCTCTACGTGCTGGACAAGGGGCCCAAGTTCCTCGGCGAGCCCATCGTCATCGGCGGCCCCATCCCCTGCCAGGCCCTGAGCACCATAGGGGCCAGCCAGCCCTGCCTGCCCATGGCACCAGCCACCAAGCCAACACCAGCCCCTGCCGTCAGTGCGACCAAGGCGACCAGTGCCGCCGTCTCGACCGCCCCAGCACAGGCACCGAGTGATGCCGCCAGTACATCGCCATCGACCAGCGCGGCCGTCTCGACCACGCCAGCACAGGCACCGAGTGGTGCCGCCAGTACACCGGCATAGACCAGCGCGGCCGCGCCCTGAGCAGAGCATAAAAAGAGACCCGCCTGATGGCGGGTCTCTTTTTATGAAGGAAGAAAAGGAGAGGGCTCAGGCCAGCGCCTGCCGGTAGCGGCGCGCCACCTCGTCCCAGTCGATCACCTGGTAAAACGCGGCTATGTAGTCGGGACGCTTGTTCTGGTACTTGAGGTAGTAGGCGTGCTCCCACACGTCCAGCCCCAGGACAGGCACCAGCCCCTCCATCAGGGGACTGTCCTGGTTGGCGCTGCTCACCACCTGCAGGCGGCCCGCCTTGTCCACCACCAGCCAGGCCCAGCCGCTGCCGAAGCGGCTCAGGGCCGCCTGGGTGAAGGCCTGCTTGAAGGCATCCAGGCCCCCCAGATCCCGGGCAATCGCCTCGGCCAGCTCACCGCCCGGCTCACCGCCCCCTGCACCTTGGCCGGCAGGCTGTCGAAACGGGCGAGCAGCTCGTCCACCGGCAGGGCCGCCAACTCGGGGAGCTCGGCCAGGGCGGCGTTGAGGTTGGTGATGTAGGTCTGGTGGTGGCGGCTGTGGTGGATCTCCATGGTCAGCGCGTCTATGTGGGGCTCCAGCGCGTCATAGGCATAGGCGAGGGCAGGCAAGGTATGGCTCATGTTCGTTCTCTCTCTTGTTGGGCTCAATGCAATTGATGGGCGGGCTCGGTCTGGCACTGACATTGACCGAGGCAGCGCAAGATGCCGTCGTGATGACCGTGCTTGCGCACGAAGGCGAGCAGCTCGGTGCGGGTGCCACGGCTATGGCGCAGGGCCGCCGCCCGCAGGGGATCGGGGCTTGCGGGAGACTGGCTGGTGGCGAGCAGGCAGTCGTGGACATGGCACAACATGTCGGCGGCCCTGTCCGGCAGCGTCATGGCCACCAGCAGATCCGCCAGGTTGTGGTGGGCCACCACCAGGGCGGCCACGGCTTCGTCCGCATCCGGCCAGCAGGGGAACTGCTGACGGGCCAGCCACAGGGCCTGCTGGTAATAGTCGAGCGCCCTGGCGTGCTCACCCGCGTCGAAGTGGCGATTGCCACAGAGGGTCTGCGCCTTCCAGTGCGCCATGCTGCTCTCCCCGTCGGTGGCACCGACCCATCCCTTCACCCAGGTTAACGTCATGACTCAGACACTCAAATGATAATAATTATTATTTAACTTATTTGATGGGCGGACACAAGCAATAGTTGGCGCGGCCACTTTTTGCCCATATGGGTAGGGTTTTTCTGCAATCCCCGGTTTAGTGATCCCATCCACAGATACATTTGAGTTCAGCTACCATGCTGCCGGTACTGGCATGAGGCCGGTGGCTGCCGGAGCGCAGCCGGTTTTCACAAGGATGGTGAAGATGAAAAGATGGCTATTGGTGCTCTTGTGCGCCCTGCCCATGCTGGGTCAGGGCGCCGGCTATACCCAGACCCGCTATCCCATAGTGCTGGTGCATGGGCTGTTCGGCTTCGACAAGCTGCTCGGGGTCGACTATTTCTACGGCATTCCCCAGGCCCTGACCCGGGACGGCGCCCGCGTCTATGTGGCGCAGGTCTCCGCCACCCAGAGTTCGGAGCTGCGCGGCGAGCAGTTGCTCAGGCAGGTACAGCAGGTGCTCGCCATCACGGGGGCCGACAAGGTGAACCTCATAGGCCACTCCCACGGCGGCCCCACCATCCGCTATGTGGCCTCGGTTGCCCCCGAGCTGGTCGCCTCCGCCACCAGCGTGGGGGGCGTCAACCAGGGCTCCGAGATCGCCGATCTGGTGCGCGCCAGGGTGGCGCCGGGCTCGGTGGCCGAGCAGTTGGCGGTGGCCGCCGCCTCGGCGCTCTCCGGGGTTATCTCGCTGCTCTCCGGCGGCAGTGACCTGCCCCAGGATCCCCTCGCCTCCCTCGATGCCTTGACCCGCGCCGGGGCCCAGCGCTTCAACCAGCGCTATCCGGAAGGGCTGCCCAGCCAGCACTGCGGCGAGGGGCCGCTGCTGGCCGACAATGGCGTCTACTACTTCTCCTGGAGCGGGCGCGGCAACATGACCAACATACTGGATCCCGTGGATCCGGCGCTGGCCCTGACCGGCAGCTTCTTTCACGAGCCCAATGACGGCCTGGTCGGGGTCTGCAGCAGCCACCTCGGCAAGGTGATAGGCACGGCTTACCGGATGAACCATCTGGACGAGGTGAACCAGTCGTTCGGCATCCACCACCTGTTCGACACGGATCCCGTCACCCTCTATCGCCAGCACGCCAACCGCTTGCAGAGGCTGGGGCTATGAGACGGATCCTGCTGGTCGCCCTCTCCCTGGGCGCGGCCCTGCTGGGCACACTCCTGCTCTGGCCCGAGCCTGCCCCTGATCTGGCGGCAACACCGGAGCGGGGAGCCCTTCGCCACCAGCTGGCCCAGCGGCTGGAGCAGGGCGAGACGGACGAAGAGGACGCCATGCTGGCCCGCTACCGCCAGTTTCTGCGGGCGGAAGGGAGCCTGACGGTGCCGACGGATCCGGGCCTCGCCAGCCTGCAGCTGCTGTTTGACGAGCGTGAGCGGCTGCGCCGGCAACACTTCAGCCCCGCCGAGCAGGGGTCGCTCTTTGCCGAAGAGAGGCTGATGGAGCAGTGGACCCTGAGGCGCAAGGCGCTGGCAGAGGCCGACGCCGCCGACAGGGTGATGCTGGGGGAGGAGCTGGCGCTCTGGCTGGCGGAGCAGCCCCAGTGGTTCAGGGAGGCGGAAGCCAACGGCCGCCTGCTCGGCGATCTGCAGCGGCTGGAGCGGGTCTCCCCCGCCGAGCGGGACGCCGTGCTGCTGGAGCAGCTGGGACCTGAGGCGGTGGATCGGCTGCGCCAGCTGGCGCAGAGCCAGCAAGGGTTCGATCGGCAGTTGGCGGGCTATCTGGCGGAGCTCGAGCCCCTGCTCCCCCTGGAGCGGGCCGAGCAGCAGCAGGCGATCCTGGCGCGCTGGTTCGAGCCCGGGCAGTGGCGGCGGGTGGAGGCGCTGACCCGGCTGAGGCTCGGGGAGCGGCCATAAGTAGCGAGGGGGCCCTGCTGGCCCCCTCGTCGATCCTCGATGCCGTTATTGCGGCTTGTTGGCTCCTGGCAATGGCTGCCAGGTGAGGCGGGTCACCTGGGTGCCCTGTACCTCGCAGGTGAGGCAGAGATCCTGCCACCCCTTCTCCTGGCGAAGGGAGACCTCCCCCTTCATGCCCTCTGGGCTGGTCTTGAGCTTCGCCTGCTCGAAGGTCACCTTGTCGCCCTTGGCGAGCGCCATCAGCTTGCCGTTGCAGAGCCACCGGGTCAGCTCGGCCCCCTTCAGCTTGACGCCGCCTTCGCCGGCCTGCTGCTCCGCCTGACTCGGCACGAACAGCGCGCTCAGCTCGGCCGCCCGCCGGGTGAGCCAGGCCTCCCGCTGCTGCATGCTCATCTTGCTGACGAACTCCGCCGGCTGCCCCTTCTCGTCCAGCCACTGGGTTAGCTTGCCGCCGTCGTCAAAGGCGAACTGGGCCGCGGGCTCCTTCACCCCGAACAGCTTGCCCCCCTTGAAGTAGTAGCGGCTCTCCCCCTCCTGCTTGCCCTGCTCGTTCAGTATGGGCACCGCTATGATGACGGGAACCCCGTCGATCCAGGCCTTGATGTCCACACCGTCATGGCTGAACAGCCGGGTGTCGAGACCATAGTCGGCACCCTTCTCCATCAGGGTGAACTGCTCGGCCAGGGTGGTGGCCAGAGAAGGCAGGGAGCAGAGTCCCAGTCCCAGTCCCAGTCCCAAGCCGAGGCTCAGGGCGATCGCTGTCTTGCGCATAAGTGTCCTGTGATGGCCCAAAGGCCAGGTTAACTCTCTACCAGCCAGGCCCTCAGCCCCTCCCGGTGCGCGTCACTCAGGGGGATGGACTGACGGGTCTGGTAGTCAAAATGGATCAGGGTCGTCTCGGCGGTCACCGCCAGCTCGCCCCCCTGCCAGGCCTCCTGCCAGAGGGTGAAGGAGCTGGTGCCGATGCGCCGTACCCCCGTCTTGATCAATACCTGCTGGCCATAGAACAGCTCCCGTTTGAACTGCACCCCATAGCCCGCGATGATCAGATGCCAGTTGTGCACATCCAGCTCGGGAGAGAAGAGGCGGAACAGGGGATCACGGGCTGACTCAAACCAGACCGCCGGCACCGTATTGTTGATGTGGCCGAGGGCGTCCGTCTCTTGAAAACGGGGTTGGATCTGCATTTCCAGCATAGGTTTAGACTCCTTGTCGTGGGACCGCGCACAGGCTAGCGCGCCAACCCTTATGACTCAAGCGCCCCGGCATCCGGGTGGGAGCCGCCTCCGGTTTCCGGCGCCGCCATCCCCTGTTCGGGTTTGAGCCAGGCGCTGCGAAAATCGAACCAGCCGAGGGCCGTCATCCGCACCCCATGCACGCCGACCCGGCTCTCCAGCTCCAGCCAGTGGTGAAACAGGGGCACGAACCAGCCCTGGCGCTGCACCTCGGCCAGCAAGGCGCGCGGGCCAGGCTCGGCGCCGCTGGCGCGCCACTGCGTCAATCCCTGCCACAGGGCCTGCTGGCCCCCCCATACCCGGCGCAGCAAGGGGGTGCCCTGCAACCAGGCGTAGGGGGCGAAGGCGTGTTCATGCTCCAGGTTCAGGGTGCCGAGCCAGAGATCCACGTCTTCATCGGCGCCGCTCACCCAGCGGCCGTAATCCAGGGTGCGCACCTCGAGCCGGATCCCCTGCTCTGCCAGCAGGCTGGCCATGGCATTGGCGCACTCGTTGAACTCCAGGTGCTGGTTGAAACAGGCCAGCACCAGCCGGGTCGGCAGCAGCGCCGGTTTAGGCTCCTCGGCGGGTAAGGCCTCGCGCCAGTGGGGCAGCAGGCCTAGGGCGCTGGTCCAACCCCGCTGCAGCTCGGGGGCGACCCGCCCCATCAGGGCTATGGGGTTGAGCAGCCGGGTCAGCCACTGGCGCAAGGCGGGATCCTGCAGCAGGGGGGATCTGTCGTCCTGCAGCAGGAAGTAGCAGCCGGATTCGAGCTCGGACTCGCCGCGCATGGTGCCGAGCTCGGGACTGTCGCGACCCAGCTGCAGGTGGCTCTCCAGCCGCTCCGCCAGCTCCGGCAGCATCCAGATGTCGATCTCGTCGAGCAGGGCCCGCAGGCCGAAGTAGTCGTCGAAGGCCTCGAGGCACAGCTGCAGGGGATCGTTGGCGGTGACTCTGTAGGGGCCTGTGCCCACGGGTTGCAGGGCAAAGCCCGCCTCCCCCTTGAGCTCGCGGGGCAAGATGGCCGCCACCGGCTCCGCCAGCAGGTGCAGCAGCAGGGGATCCGGGCTGTCGAGGTGCAGATCCAGGGTGCGCGGCCAGCGGCTCTCCAGCCGTGCGAGGTGAGCAAACAGCGGGCGATCCCGCAAGGCCAGCAGGCTCTCCATCACATCCTCCACCGCCAGCTCGCGGCCGTGGTGAAAGCGCACTGCAGGCCTTAGATAGAAGCGCCAGTGGCAGGGGCCCAGACACTCCCAGTGGTGGGCCAGATCCCCCTCGATTTCCCCATTTTCCTCATTTCGCCGGGTGAGGCCGTTGAAGATCTGGCGGCTCAGGTGAATTTCGGAGCGGCGCAGGGGATCCGTGGGCAGCAGGCGGGGCAGCGGCCGGTAATAGGGCACCCGCAGGATCTGGCGCCCCTCCCGGGTGGCCTGACCGAGCTGCTCGATGAGCAGCGGGGTGAGCAAATCCAGCCGCCCCTCCGCCAGCCGCACCGCCTGGGCGAGCTGGCCCTGGCTCAGCAGATCCCGCAGGCGGCGGCGAGTCAGGCTCTCCTGGTTGTCCAGCAGTATGAGCCGGGAACGTCGCCCCCGTCCCGCCTCGGCCGACCAGCTGAGCCAGCCCTGATCCTGCATGCGGCGCAGCAGCAGGCGGGCGTTGCGCGGGGTGCAGCAGAGCAAGTCCGCCACCTCGGCGAGGCTGGCCTCCCGCTCATCGCAGCCAAGCTGCTGGGCGAGCCGTTGAAATTGCTGGTAGAGGCGGCTGCTGGGCATAAAAGAGGAAATCCTTGTCAGTCAAGTCGTCAGTTTTTACTTCCTCATTTTAGCTCAATACTGTTGGCGAACGTGAGCACCACAGCACAGGAGCACCATCATGAGCCAGACCAACCCCCATGCACCGAACCGGATCCAGCAAGGAATGCGCCGCTACTTCCGCCGGATCCTGCCCCGCCCGCTGACCCTGATCGAGGATCCCATGCATCAGCTCAACCGCCTGATGCAGTGGGACATGCACCAGATAGACGACAGGGAGTATCGCCGTCGCCTCTGATTGGGTCAGGACTCCGGGCAGGGAAGGGCACCGCAGGATCACTGCAAGCCTCTATGCTTTGCCGGATTGGGTGGTTTACATCGGCGCAGGGCCTGCTAGATTGGACGTCTATCCATCCATAATGGCGACGACGTCCAACAAGGAGTGTGTGATGAAAGATGCGACCCTGGCCCTGCACCACGGCTTTTCCCACGATCCCGCCACCAAGGCGGTGGCCGTGCCCATCTACCAGACGGTGGCCTACGAGTTCGACAGCGCCCAGCACGGGGCGGATCTGTTCAACCTGGCGGTGCCTGGCAACATCTACACCCGCATCATGAACCCCACCAACGACGTGCTGGAACAGCGGATGGCTGCCCTCGAGGGGGGCATAGCCGGTCTGGTGGTCTCGGCGGGGTCCGCCGCCATCACCTACGCCATCCAGGCGCTGACCGCCGCCGGCGACAACATTGTCTCCACCCCCCAGCTCTACGGCGGCACCTACACCCTGTTCGCCCACATGCTGCCGAGTTTCGGGGTCGAGGTGCGCTTTGCCGCAGATGACAGCGCCGAGGCCATCGCCGCCCTCATCGACGACAAGACCAAGGCGGTCTATTGCGAGAGCATCGGCAACCCGGCGGGCAACATCGTCGATCTCGCCGCCTTCGCCAGGGTGGCCCACGCCCGCGGCGTGCCGCTTATCGTCGACAACACTGTCGCCACCCCTGTGCTGTGCAAGCCCATAGAGCATGGCGCCGACATAGTGGTGCACAGCCTGACCAAATATGTCGGTGGCCACGGCAACTCGCTGGGCGGTGTCATCGTCGACTCGGGCAAGTTCCCCTGGGCGGATCACCCTGCGCGCTTCCCTCAGCTCACCCAGCCGGAGCCCTCCTACCACGGGGTTGTCTATACGGAAGCCTTCGGGCCTGCGGCCTTCATAGGCCGGGTACGCACCGTGCCGCTGCGCAACACGGGCGCAGCCCTGGCCCCCATGAACGCCTTCCTGCTGTTGCAGGGGCTGGAGACCCTGAGCCTGCGCATGGAGCGCCACGTGGACAACGCCCTGCGGGTCGCCCACCACCTCAAGCATCACCCCAAGGTGGCCTGGGTCAGCTACGCCGGTCTGCCGGGTCACCCCCATTATCCGCTGGCGGAGAAGTACATGGGCGGCCGCCCCTCGGCCATCCTCTCCTTCGGTCTGAAGGAAGGGTATGAGGCGGGCGTGCGCTTCTACGATGCGCTGAAGATCTTCAAGCGGCTGGTCAACATAGGGGATGCCAAGTCCCTGGCCTGCCACCCCGCCTCCACCACCCATCGCCAGCTGAGCGACGCCGAGCAGGCCAGGGCCGGGGTCAAGCCGGAGATGATCCGGCTGTCGGTGGGGATCGAGGCGATCGAAGACATTCTGGCGGATCTGGATCAGGCGCTGGAGGCCTGAGTCAGCACAGAGCGGGCATCTGCCCGCTCTTTTTTGCCTGCCGGTGAACCAGTCACCACGCCAGCGCGTATCAGCCGTTTGTGCCACCCATCGAGGTTCCCATGATAGTCCTGCACCACCTGAACAAGTCCCGCTCCCAACGCATCATCTGGCTGCTCGAAGAGCTGGGCCTGCCCTACCAGATCAAGGCCTACCAGCGCGATGCCACCAGCTTCCTGGCGCCCCCCGAGCTCAAGGCCATCCACCCCCTCGGCAAGTCACCCGTCATCGAGTTCGACGGCCGGGTGCTGGCCGAATCGGGCGCCATCACAGAGTACCTGATCGCCCGTCACGCCCCGGAGCGACTGGCGCCAGCCACCGACAGCCCCGACTACCCCGAATACCTGCAATGGATCCACTTCGCCGAAAGCTCCGGCATCTTGCCGCTGCTGCTGGACATGTTCGTGCGCAAGGATGGCAGCCCGATGCGCTTCCTGCCGGGCTATGCCCAGGCGGAATGCGCCAAGGTGCTGGGCTATCTCAACGAGGTGCTGGCCAGCCGCCACTATCTGGTTGGGGATCGCCTCTCCGGCGCCGACATCATGAACTCCTTCCTGGTGGATCTGCTGGCACAAAGCGGCCAGCTGGCCCAGTTCCCGCACCTGCAGGCTTACTGGGAACGCCTCAATACCCATCCGGCCCGCCAGAAGGCGTCAGCCCTGGAGCGCGAGCTGGATCAGAGCGCCTGATCGACTGCCCCTGCCCTGGAATGCAAAACGCCCCGACAATCGGGGCGTTTTCTTTTCAGCTCGGGAAGGATCAGAGTGCGTGGGAAAGGATCCTGGCGACCTTGTCCGGATCTATATCCTGCTGCTCGCCCAGCGCGGTCAGGCCGAAGTGCTTGAGATAGGAGCACAGAACGCAGGGATCACAGCGCGTGGGAGAGGATCCGCGCCACCTTGTCAGGATCTATATCTTGCTGCTCACCGAGGGCGGTCAGGCCGAAGCGCTTGAGGTTGGAGCAGATGGCGGGGATGCAGCTCTCGTTCAGGCCGTAGTCGGCGAGGCGGGTGCCCACCCCCATCTGCTGGAAGAACTGCTCGGTGCGGATGATGGCCTCCTCGATGCGCAGCGCCTTGTCCTCCCGGCGGGAGTGCCAGACCCGCTCGGCGAACTGGGCCAGTTTCTCCTGCTTCTGGGCCGCCTGTTCCCGCAGCAGGGAGGGCAGCACCACCGCCAGGCTCTGGGCATGATCCAGCCCGTGCAGGGCGGTGAGCTGGTGGCCTATGGCATGGGTGGACCAGTCCTGGGGCACGCCGCGCCCGATGAGGCCGTTGAGGGCCAGGCTGGCGGCCCACATCAGGTTGGCCCGCACCTGGTAGTTGGTGGGCTCCGTCAGCGCCCGCGGGCCGTTGTCCACCAGCACCTGCAGCAGGCCCTCCGCCAGCCGGTCCTGCACATCCCCTCCCACCGGGAAGGTGAGGTACTGCTCCAGGATGTGGACGAAGGCATCCACCACGCCGTTGCCCACCTGACGCACCGGCAGGCTGTAGGTGGTGGTGGGATCCAGCACAGCAAAGCGGGGCAGCACCAGCGGATTGTAGAAGGAGAGCTTGGCCTCCCCCCGACTCACCACGGCGGCGGGATTGCTCTCGGAGCCGGTGGCAGGCAGGGTCAGCACGCAGCCGAGGGGCAATGCTGCTTTGATGGGCACCTTGTCCAGCAAGATGTCCCAGGGATCCTCCCCCTCGAAGCAGGCCGCGGCGGCCACGAACTTGGTGCCATCCACCACGGATCCGCCACCGACCGCCAACAGGAAGTCGATGCGCTCGCGCTTGACCAGATCCACCGCCTCCATCAGCTGATCGTACTGGGGGTTGGCGCCTATGCCGGGAAACTCCAGCCACTCCCTGCCCGCCAGCGCCTGGGTCAACTGCTCATAGACGCCGTTTTGCTTGATGCTGCCGCCGCCGTAGAGCACCAGCAGGCGGCTGCCCGCCGGTATCAGCTCCGGCAGCGTGGCTATCTGGCCCTCCCCGAAACAGACGCGGGTGGGATTGGCATATTGGAAGTTGTACACGGCAGAGCCCTCGGTTGAATGCATGCAGGGGGATTGTGCGCCAGCCATACCATCAGGTCAAAAAACGGGGGTTGAGGGATCACTCCCCTGCTCCCTCATGGCGCCGCGCCATGCCGTCATACCATCAGGTCAAAAACGGGGGCAGAGGGATCACTCCCCTGCTCCCTCATGGCGCCGCGCCATGCCGTCATCCCATCAGGTCAAAAACGGGAGCGGGCCATCAAAATGGTGATGCGCTCTCTTTGACATGATGGTACTCAGGTGTGACTTTGCTATGGTGTCACTGGAGCCGGGGGAACACTCCCCGCTCCGTCATGGCGCCGCGCCATGTCGTCATCCTGACGCCTCTCGCGGGGTTCTGTTTTCCAGTCATAGGGTCTCAATCATGAAACTGAAGCACGCATGGATCGCAGGAGTGCTCACTCTCTGTGTCAATCCCCTGATACAGGCCGCCGAAGTGACCGCCAATGTGGCCGTCACCCCGGGCCAGGCCAGCCTGGCAGAAGAGGTGAAGGCCGAGGCGACCGTCACCGCCATCGATCTCGCGACCCGCAAGATCAGCCTGAAGAATGCCGAAGGCAAGACCTTCGATCTGGTCGCCGGGGAAGAGGTGACCAACCTCCAGAACCTCAAGGTGGGGGACGTGGTGGCGCTGCGCTACCTGCAACTGCTGGATCTCGAGCTGCTCAAGGGCACAGCCGGCGTGAGAAAACGGGTGGTGGAGGTCGAAGGGAGCAAGGCGGCCGCCGGCGAGCAGCCGGGCGCCGGGGCTGGCATGCAGGTCACCATCTATGCCGACGTCATCGACGTCGACAAGGCGCAGCAGACCATCAGGGTCAAGGGTGTGGACGATACCCTCACCCTCAAGGTGAAGGATCCTGCCCAGTTCGCCCTGATCGCCAAGGGGGATCAGATCAAGGCCGTCCAGACCACGGCCATCGCCATAGGGATAGTGCCCAAACAGCCCTGAGGCACACCGTCTGCGGCAGGGAGGGCGCTAGCGCTCCCTGCTTCATCCTTCCCGCATCCGGGGCAAAATCTTGCCCAGTTGACACCAAAGATTGCCGTTCGAGTCGTTGGTGTCAGGCCTGGGCGCTCTGCCCGCTCGACGACTTGCCGGTGAGCCTGTCCATGGCCGCCTTGAGCATGGCATCACGCTGCTCGGTCAGGGCCCGGGTCTGGGTCTCACGCTCTTCGGCCGAGAGCGCCTTGTTGTCGGCCACCCCCTTGATCTGGCTCTCAAGATCGTCAAATTTTTTGCGATCGAAGCCGAGTGCCTTGTCCACCAGCTGTTGTACCACCGTATTGTTGGCGCTCCCGGCCAGGGAGGCGCTCTTGCCGCTTCTGGCCAGATGCTCGTAAGTCAGTACCTGCTGCGCCTTGCCGGTCAGCACCTGGCTGGAGAGGCTGACCTGCTGATCCCAGCTCCCCTGCTGGCTGTCATCGCCACTGAGGGTGGCCAGGGCACGGCTGTGGGACGCACTCTGGGCGAGTTGCTGACCATAAGGTTTGATGTCCATGAAGGCTCCAAGCTGCTGCCGGCCAGGCCGGCGTCCGGGGAGAGACTCCCCGCCAATAACCATGACTCAGCAAGTTGCAGGCCAACTTGACCACTGGGTGGCAGCGACCTGGGATAGCGGGTGAATGACGCCAGATGACGCGGCGGGCAGGCGGGAAAAACGACAGGGCAGAAGCGAGAAGAGGCACCCAGGGGTGCCTCTTCTCATCCCGGCGAGACGGGGTTCAGCGACGGCTGATCTGCAGCGGGCCGAAAGTCTGGGCCACCGGCATGATCTCTATGCTGTTGATGTTGACGTGGGCGGGCTGCTGGCTGACCCAGAGCACCGTATTGGCGATGTCCTCCGGCTGGATGGCCTGCACCCCCTGATAGACGGTCGCCGCCTTGGCGTCGTCACCGTGGAAGCGCACGTTGGAGAACTCGGTGCCGCCGCACAGGCCCGGCTCCAGGTTGGTGACGCGGATGGCGGTGCCCGCCAGATCGGCCCGCAGGTTCAGGCTGAACTGCTTCACGAACGCCTTGGTGGCGCCGTAGACGTTGCCGCCCGGATAGGGATAGGTGCCGGCGATGGAGCCGATGTTGACCACGTGGCCGCGATTGCGCGCCACCATGCCCGGCAGCAGCAATCGGGTGAGCAGGGTCAGGCCGCTGATGTTGGTGGCTATCATCTGCTCCCAGTCTTCCAGATCCGCCTTGTGGGCAGGCTCAAGGCCGAGCGCCAGCCCGGCGTTGTTGACCAGCAGATCCACCTCCTGCCAGGCGGCCGGCAGCCCCTCGATGGCGGCGCGGGTGGCGGCCTTGTCCTGCACATCGAACGCCAGCGGCAGGAACTGCTCCCCCAGCTCGTCGGCCAGGGCGGCCAGCCGCTCGGCGCGGCGACCTGTGCCTATCACCCTGTAACCAGCCTGCACCAGCTGACGGCTGATGGCCTCACCAAACCCGGACGAGGCGCCCGTTACCATTGCGATCATCTGAACCTCCATTGTTATTTATCTGGTTGAAACAAAAAGAATTCACTCATTATCCAGCTCGCGCCCCGTCACCTTGCGCCAGAGGAAGACCGACAGGTGCAGCAGCAGCAGGCCGCTACCCCCCAGGGCAAACAGCAGGCCGGTGAGGGCGTTGACCGAGGTGTCGGCGCCACACCACCACCAGACCAGCCAGCCCACGGCCCCGATGACGAAGGTCTGGATGGCGCAAACCGGGCAACGCCCGAGTTTGGCCTTGATGGCGGTGGCCAGACAGTCGTCACAGCCCATGGCTGCCCCTCGATGCCAGGACGCGATTCACGACGCGTCCCGCCCGGCGGGGCGCAGCGCCAGCACCAGCCGGTGCGCATGCTGACCCGGCCCGTAGTAGTCCGGCAGCCGCAGCCTTGGGCGAAACCCCAGCCTGTGGTAGAGGGTCTGGGCCTCGGGGTTGGCGTCGGCCACCTCGAGCCGGATGGCGCCCCAGCCCGCCTCCCGGCCCTCCCGGATCACCTGCTCCAGCAGGCGCCGGGCCCAGCCCTGGCGGCGCACCGTCCAGCGAATGGCGAGGGTCTGGATGATGAGCCTGTCCCAGCCCCTGTGCTCCAGCACGCTGAGGTAGCCCATCAACTGCGCCTTCTCATCTTGCAGCAGCAGGGTGCGCCCCTTGGCATGGCTGAGCAGGTAGTGCCAGCGGCTGCGGCCGAAGGCGACTTCGGGGGGGAAACAGTAGCGTTCCAGCTTCACGATGGCGCCCAAATCATCGGTTCGGGCCGCGCGCACGGTCAACACGGGGAGTCCTTGTTCGGTTATTTATCCTCAGCACCAGAAATGCGACTTGTATCACAAGTTACCAAGGCAGAATATTAGGCACTGTAACCTCTTGTTTCCCCTCGCGCCATTGTCGTGCTTGTCGGTGCATCGAAGCCCACTGGGGATCCTGCCTTTTCGGGCAGTCCTTTCTGTGGAGCCGAAGATATGAGTACCTATGTCATCGTCGAGGAGCTGGGCGACTGGCCCTGCCATGCCGATTATCTGCTGACCGCCCGCACCTATCTGCAACACGGCGTGCCCACCACGGGCGGCCGCCCCCGCATCATCAACCTCTGTCGCAGCCTGGAACACCTGAGCGCCGGCTATTACTGCTCACTGCTGGCCCAGGCCCGCAGCCACCATTGCCTGCCGGGACTGCAGGCCATCAGCCGGCTGCAACCCCAGCAGCCACCGGCCAAGCTGTGGCGCAAGCTGCAGGGCTGGCTGACCCGCCAGAGCGAGGACAGGATCCGGGTGCGTGCCATCTTCGGCCAGTGCGAGCAGAGCGAGCTAGGGGGGCTGGCCCGCTACTACTACGGCCTGAGCCAGCTGCCGTTGCAGGAGCTGACCCTGAAACGTGGTCGTCACGGCTGGTCGGTGCGCCAGCAGCAGAGCCTCTCCCCGCTGGAGTTGAGCCAGAGCGAGCGAGAGCTGATGCTGCAACACGCCCAGGCCCTGGTGGGCACCGGGGGCGAGGAGCAGACGGCGCCGCTCTATCAGCTCGCCATCCTGATGGATCAGGACGATGGCCGCGCCAGCAGCGATGCCCTGGCGATAGAGCGCTTCATTCAGGCCGCCGCCACCCAGGGGATCCAGGCCGAGATACTGGCGCCCTCCGCCATAGAGCGGCTGCCGGAGTTCGACACCCTCTGGCTGCGGGCCGAGACCGCGGTCGGCCACTACACCTTCGAGTTTGCCCGCCGCGCCGAGCAGCTCAAGATGCCGGTGATCGACAGCTCCCGCGCCATCCTCGCCTGCAGCAACAAGCTCTACCTCTACGAGCTGATGGTGCGCAGCGGCGTGCCCATGCCGCCCACCATGGTGGTGACTCGCCGTGGCCGCCACCAGGTGGACGAGCTGGTACAGCGGCTCGGCCTGCCGCTGATGGTGAAGGTGCCCGACGGTGCCCAGGGCCGGGATCTCGCCATGGCGAGCGACGAGACCCAGCTCGCCCGCCTGCTGGACGAGGGGCTGGGCCGCTCCGCCCTGCTGCTGGTGCAGAGCCGGATCCCCGCCGAATTCGACTGGCGCATCGGCTTTCTCGACGGCTCGCCCCTGTTCGCCTGCCGCCGCTTCCGGCCGGAACCCGGCAACCGCATCCGCCGCCGCAAGCACCCCCTCGACATGAGCCGCATCGAGGCACTGCCGCTCACCGAGGTGCCGGAGCGGGTATTGCAGACCGCCCGCCGCGCCGTGCATCAGCTCGGCAACGGCCTGTTCGGGGTGGATCTGCGCCAGCAGGGCCAGGGCTGCGTGCTGCTGGAAATCATCGACAATCCCTGGATACGTGGCGATATTGAAGACAGAGAGGCCAAAGATCTCTACGAGCGCCTGGCCAGGGGCTTCCGGCAACGGCTGGAGAACCGGGGGCAGAGCGCGGCAGGATAACAAGCAGGATCGGCAGAGGTGGGTATGATGACAACGCAGTGGTGGGACATAGCGCCCCTTGGCTGGAACAACATTCTGGCCTGTCTGGTGTGCGGCGGTCTGGTCGGGTTGGAGCGTCAGTTGCACGGCAAGCCGGTCGGCATTCGCACCTCCTCCCTCATAGTGCTCGGCACTTACTGCTTTCTCGCCATCGGCGCCGCCGTCAGCCCGCAGTCTGCGGATCAGGCGCGGGTGCTGGGCCAGCTCATCACCGGCATCGGCTTCCTCGGCGCCGGGGTCATGATGACCCGGGATGGTCAGGTGCTGGGGGTGACCTCGGCGGCCACCATCTGGATGCTGGCGGCCCTCGGGGCCCTGATCGGCATGGGAATGCTGCACCAGGCGGTGCTGCTCACCGGCGTGACCCTGGGGATCCTGGTGGGGGTTCACTACCTTGAGACCAGCTTCAAGAGCCTGCGCCGCGGGGTGCACAACCGGCTGGAGCACTGGCGCAGCGGCAACGAGCGCGGCGCGCCGGCCAGCCCCCGTCAGGAGGAGCTCGGCAGCGGCCTCGAGAAGTGACCCTGTCGCCAGCTGGCAACAAAAAGGGCTCCTGCGGGAGCCCTTTTGCTGTTTGCCGTCTTATTGCAGCAGCAGGAAGCGACCACTGAGGGGCGGCAGATCCACCGTCAGGCTGCTGCCCCCCATGGCCAGGCGCTCGCCGCTCTGCAGATCCACCAGGGCGCTGCCGCTGCGCAGCTTGGCCAGAGGCAGGCTGTAGCTCTGGGGGGTGGTGGAGAGGTTGAGCAGGTAGACCACTTGCTCGGCCGCCGTCTGCTTGATGTCGCCATAGACGCTACCATCGGCCACCAGCTTGACTCGCGCCCCCTGATAGAGAGCGGGATGGGCGGCGCGCAAGGCCAGCAGCTCGCCAAGCCACTGCTTGAGCTCGGCCTGCTCGCCGCTCGGGGTGAAGCCGGTGACACCGGGCACCTTGCCGTCGCTGCGGGCCACGTGATCGTCGCACAATCCCTGGGCCGCACAGTCACCGCTCACCTGGGCAGCAAAGCCCGGCACCTCGTCGCCAAACTCCTCGCCGTAGTAGAGGGTGATGGGGCCGGAGCGGGCCGCCAGGAAGCTGAAGGCCGCCTTGTGGCGCTGCCAGTAGTCCGCCTGATTGAAATTGCCACGCTCCAGCAGATCGCCGAAACGCACCAAATCGTGGTTGCCCAGCATCAGGTTCGGCATGGCGTGATTGGGGTAGTTCTCCACCTTGTTCCAGCTGGCATCGAGCACGCTGGCCCCCTGCCCGCCCTTGCCGGACTCCTCCACCGCCAGCGCCTGCACCAGGCCGTAGCGCAGCGGGAAGTCGAACGCCGAGGAGAGCGCCGGGTTGTCGCTGCTGCCATAAGCCTGGGCCCGGATCTCGTCAGCTCCCTTCCACACCTCCCCGACCAGGTAGCCGAGGGTGCCCCACTGCTGGCCGGCGGCCTTGCGCGCCGCGCTGGCCTGCTCCACCTCGGTGTGAATGGCGCGCCAGTCATCCAGCCCCAGCTGATAGGCCTGATCGAGGCGCCAGCCGTCGATGCCGTACTGCTCAATCCAGTAGCGGGCCACCTCCTTGAAGTAGGCGAGGCTCTCGGGCTGGCCGTAATCCACCAGCTGGCCCGGATAACCGGCGCCGCCGCTGGTGAGGGCTGGCAGACGGCCCTCGGGGGAGGGCTTGCTAACCCCCACCTTGTTGACGTGGCCGAAGACGCCGTCGAGGAAGACATAGAGGCCGCGCTGGTGGGCCGCCTCCACCAGTTTTTTCAACTGGGCGTTGCTGCCGAAGTTGGGGTCCACGTTGAAGAAGTCACAGGCGAAATAGCCGGTGGCATCCAGCCTGTCGTCCCCGGCCTGACCGGCGCAGGAGTCGAACACAGGGGTGAGCCAGATGGCGTTGACGTTGAGGCTCTTGATGTGGTCCAGGCTGTCGATGATCCCTTGCAGATCGCCGTTGTGCCTGGAGGGGCCGTAACCGACGCCGTAGTTGGCACTGCCGTCGCCATCGACGAAGGACTCCACCATCACCTGATAGGTTCTCAGGTTGCAGGCGGGCTGATCATCGCCATAGCAGGCGCGACTGTCCGAGGTGGGAGGCGGATTGACCACGGGGGGCTGGGTCTCACCGCTGGATCCCCCGCCGCCACTGCCGCACGCTGTCAGTAACAAGGCGGCCCCGATCAGGCCGCCATGGCGCAACCTTCCTTGTTTCATTGTTATCTTCCCGCTGTGGTGGTGCTGGCGCAAAATGCGCCACCCTGAGGCCATGATAACGGCCTCGCCAGAGCGGGTCTGTGACTGAAAACGTTACCTGGCTCAACGAGTTAGCCCGTCACTCTCAGCCCGGATTGCGATCGGGGAAGGCCTCGCGCTCGTCGATGGGGGCAATGAGGTGATAGACCTCCTGGGCCGACAGGATGCAGCCCGAGGGCCACTCCAGCTGGTGGCGGCGATTGATGAAGACCCGGGCGCAACGCCGCTCCGAGTCCAGCGCCGCGAACAGGGGCTGGCTGCGCCAGGGGGTCAGATCCAGCACCCCGGTGGTGCCGTCAGAGAGCACCACGAACAGGCACCAGCCGTGCACATACTCCACATCGATAAAGACCGGCATCCCTTCGGCTCCGATTGAGAAAATCCGGCGCCATTATAGGCAAGCCCCTCGCCGCACTTTGCAGTGGGGATCACACAACGCCCAGTCATTTATCCTGTCTTTTGGCTCCCCCGGGAGCCCTCATTAAAAAAATCAATGTTATCAATAGCGTCCAGTCTCTCCCTGCACCGCAACCTTTCCCTGCCCCCATTGTCATAACCCTGCAATATAAAAAAAGCTGTCCTCGGATGGGCATCAAAAAACAGGCTTTATCAGGAAAAACAATGACAAAAATAAGACATTGGCTGGGTCCATTTTGGCCCATCGCCATTTTTTCGGTGATCGCGCTCATCGCCCTCTCCGCCAGCCGGGCAGGCCTGGGGCTCTGGCAACAGGAGCGGGTCGACGCCGTCGCCGGTTGGTCAGAGATGCTGCTGCAGGGATTGCGCGTCGACTTCGCCACCCTCTGCTGGCTGTGGGGCGTGCCCGCCGTCTTCACCCTGCTGCTGGCCGGCCCCCATGCCCTGGGCCGCGCCTGGTTGCAGCTTATCCGGGTCTGGCTGACTCTGGGGCTCTGGCTGATGCTCTTCCTCGAGATCTCCACCCCCGCCTTCGTCACCGAATACGGGGTACGCCCCAATCGCCTCTATATCGAATACCTCATCTACCCGAAGGAGGTGCTCGCCATGCTGTGGGCGGGCCGCAAGGGCGAACTGCTGCTGGCCCTGGTGTTCAGCCTGCTGACCCTGGGGGGCGGCTGGTGGCTGAGCGGGCGCCTGATGCGGCACCTGAGCTTCCCGCGCTGGCATCTGCGCCCGGCCTTCGCCCTGCTGATCCTGGCCATCGGCTTCCTCGGCGCCCGCTCCAGCCTGGGGCACAGGGCCCTGAACCCGGCCATGGTGGCGTTCGCCAGCGATCCCCTGGTCAACGCCCTGACGGTCAACTCCGCCTACTCCCTCTTCTTCGCCATCAAGCAGATGAGCAACGAGGAGAGTGCCGGCGAATTCTACGGGGAACTGCCCAGAGAGCGGATCCTGGAACTGGTGCGCGAGGAGAGCGGCCGTCCCGGCCAGGACTTCAACTCCGAGACACAACCCAGCCAGACCTTCAACGAAGCCAGCCATAGCGGCAAGCCGAAGAACCTGGTGATCCTGCTGCAGGAGAGTCTCGGTGCCCAGTTTGTCGGCTCCCTCGGCGGCCTGCCCCTGACCCCCAACATAGATGCGCTGTCCCGGGAGGGATGGGCGTTCGAGCAGCTCTACGCCACCGGCACCCGCTCGGTGCGTGGCATAGAGGCGGTGCTGACCGGCTTCACCCCGACCCCGGCCCAGGCCGTGGTCAAACTCGGCAAGAGCCAGACCAACTTCTTCACCATCGCGGATCTGCTCAAGCAGCGGGGCTATGACACCAGCTTCATCTACGGCGGCGAGAGCCACTTCGACAACATGCGCAGCTTCTTCCTCGGCAATGGCTTCACCACCATAGTCGAGCAGAAGGACTTCAAGAACCCTGTGTTCGAGGGCTCATGGGGTGCCTCGGATGAAGATCTCATGGCCAAGGCCAACGACACCTTCGAGGCACTCCACAAGCAGGGCAAACCCTTCTTCAGCCTGGTATTCAGCTCAAGCAACCACGATCCCTTCGAGTTCCCTGACGACCGCATCTCCCTCTACGAGCAGCCCAGGGCGACCCGCAACAACGCCGCCAAGTACGCGGATTTCGCCGTCGGCGAGTTCTTCAGGAAGGCCAAGGCATCGGACTACTGGAAGGACACCCTGTTCCTGGTCATCGCCGATCACGACAGCCGGGTCGGCGGCGCCAGCCTGGTGCCCATACCCCGCTTCCATATCCCTGGAGTCATAGTGGGAGAGGGCATAGCGCCGAAACAGGATAGGCGCATCGTCAGCCAGATAGACATGGCGCCCACCCTGCTCTCCCTGATGGGCATAAGCGCCGACTACCCCATGCTGGGCAAGGATCTGACCCGGATGCCGGCGGACTGGCCGGGGCGCACCATCATGCAGTACGACAAGAACTTCGCCCTGATGCGGGGCAAGGACGTGGTGATACTGCAACCTGAGCGGGCGGCGGAAGGCTTCGTCTATGACGATGCCAGCGAGACCCTCACCCCGGCCCCGCAGCCGGATGCCATGAAGGATGCCGCGCTGGGCCTGGTACTCTGGGGCAACCTGGCCTACCAGCAGGGGCTCTACCAGACGGCGCCGGACGACAGGCTCGCCCTCAACTGACACGATGCAGAAACGAAAAAACCGCCAACTGGCGGTTTTTTGCGGCTTCCCTGGCGCTCAGGGGTGAGTGAAGCAGGGCAGGGAGCGGCTGAACCTGTGCTCGAACACCAGGGAGGTCTCGAGGTGCACCACCTCTTCCCGGGAGGTGAAGTGATCGAACACGAAATTGCGCAGGTGCTCGGTGTCGGCGACGCAGAGGTGCACCAGGAAATCATCCTTGCCACCCATGTGAAACAGGCTGATCACCTCGGGCAACGCCAGTATGGCATCGCGAAACGCATCTATGATCTGCCGGCTGTGGCGCGCCAGCTGCAGGGAGACCATGGCCTGGATATGGCCGCCCAGGGCCTGATAATCCACCTCGCAGTGAGCGCCCTTCAGCACCCCGTCCTGTTGCAGCTTGCGCACCCGCTCCAGGCAGGTGGAGGGAGCCACCCCGACCAGGGCCGCCAAATCCTTGTTGGTCATGCCCGCATCGCGAAACAGATGGGCCAGGATGTCCAAGTCCAGTTGATCCAGGTTTCTCATCTCTACTCCTTCCATCGCTCAATTTTTTTAGACTCTGCCCGTAAACCGGGCCGAACACAACGCAGATTGACATCGCACCCGCGCCCTCTATGCTGTGCCGCACTCAAACAGGGGGCCAACAAGTTCGTTTGACACCCGCCTAGCACCGACAAGGATCCTCATGCTCAGTGCCCACCCCTTCTGGAGCCTGGAGGTTCCGCGCCTCGACGGTCAGCTGTTGCTTACCCCCTGCCCCGGCAACCAGCAGGTTGCCATGCCCCTCGCCCTGGCCCAGTTGCAGCTGGCCGGTGCCGGCGGTGTGCTCACGCTGATGACAAAGGATGAGCTGGCCGCACGCGGCGCAGATTCCCTCGGCTCACTGGTCAGGGCCAGGGGCATGGCCTGGTTTCACCTGCCCATAGCGGACGATGAGGCCCCCGATGAAGCCTTCGAGCAAGCCTGGCCTCCCGTGCTGCCGCAACTGCTCGCCCTGCTGCGCGAGGGCAGACACCTTGCCACTCACTGTCACGGAGGGAGCGGCCGCACCGGGCTGGTGGCGGCCCTGCTGCTGATGACCCTGGGCCAGCCCCAGCCGGAGGCCATGGCCGCCATCCGGGCCAGGCGACCCGGCGCCTTTACCCTGGCCTGCCACCGTCACTGGCTCGACACCCGTGGGCGACGGCTGGCCGGGGCCGACTAAAGGGCGCCCTACCCCTTGGGCGGCTGATTAAGTGAATACCTTGCCAATAGCGGGTGAGCCAGCCCGAGACACCTAGCCCTTGGGCTGCTCGTAGGTGAACACCTTGCCGATGTCCTCCAGCCGATAGCTGGTGAGCTGATAGACGTAGTAGTTGAGCCAGTTGGAAAACAGCAGGTGGCCGTGGCTGCGCCAGGTGGCGCGCGGAGTCTGGCCGGGATTGTCGTCCGGGTAGTAGTTGACCGGGATGACGGGGGTGAGGCCCGCCGCCAGATCCCGCCGGTACTCCCCGTCCAGGGTCAGGGCATCGTATTCCGGGTGGCCGGTGACGAACACCTGGCGGCAATCCTTGGTCGCCGCCAGATAGACCCCCGCCTCCTCCGACTCGGCGAAGATCTGCAGATCGGTGTGGGCGCGGATGAGGTCACCGTCGAAGGCCGCATAGCGGGAGTGGGGTGCGACGAACTCGTCATCGAAGCCACGCAGCAGCGGCTCGTGCTCATCGAGGCGATGATGGCGATAGACCCCTGACAGCTTCTCGCCGTGGGTCTGCTTCTCCATGCCGTAGAGCGCCTTGAGCGCCGCCTGCACCGCCCAGCAGAGGAACAGGGTCGAGGTCACATGCTGATGGGACCACTCGATGATCTCGACGATGCGCGGCCAGTAGACCACCTCCTCGAACTCCACCAGCCCGAGCGGCGCCCCCGTGATGATCATGCCGTCGTAGTTGTTGCCACGCACCTGCTCGAAGTCGTGATAGAAGTTCTCCAGGTGCGCCTGGGGCGTGTTCTTCGACTCCCGATCGTCGATGCGCAGCAGATCCACATCCACCTGCAACGGCGAGTTGGAGAGCATCCGCATCAGCTGGATCTCGGTCTCTATCTTCTTGGGCATCAGGTTGAGAATGAGCACCCGCAGCGGACGGATGTTCTGGGTGACGGCCCGGGATTCCGTCATCACGAAGATGTTCTCCTGCCCCAGCACTTCGGCGGCGGGCAACTGGTCCGGGATCTTGATCGGCATGCTGACTCCCTGTACTGCATCGGTAAATATGTCTGGACATCTAGAAGCCTATAATAAAGCGCTCATCCTGTCATCAGATACCTTTTGTATTCACCCCTGCCTTTGACTAGCATACGGCTCTGTGTGTCTCTCGTGTCCAACCCCATGACAGGAATCAAGATCTCCGTAGATCGGCTGCAAGTCGGCAATTACGTCTCCCTGCCACTGGGATGGCGCGAGCACCCCTTCCTGTTCTCCAGCTTCAAACTCAAGAGTGAAGAGGAGATAGAGCTGATCCGTCGGCTCGGTCTCAAGCTGGTGACCATCATTCCCGACAAGAGCGACGCCCCCCCCAAGCCCCTCGATCAGGTGCAGCCCGCACCGGATGGCACTGACGATCTCGTCGGCCGCCAGCAGGAGATGCAGCAGGAGAAGGCCAGGCGCATCGAGCAGTTGCAGCGCTATCGCCGGGATCTGCAGCAGTGCGAGAAGCATTTCCAGCAGTCCCTGGCCCAGGTGCGCAACCTGATGGGCAAGATCCAGTCCCGCCCCCTCAACGCCATCAATGAGGCCCAGGAGCTGATCAACGCCATGACGGAGCAGCTGCTGTCGGTGGACGAGATGGTGCTGCACCTGGTGTCGGGCAGCGAGGATGGCAACAGCCTCCAGTTCCACTCCCTCAACGTCAGCGTGCTCAGCATGCTGCTGGCCAGGGAGTGCAAGTTGCCAGCCGAGGCTATTCGCCAGGTCGGCATGGGGGCCCTGTTCCACGACATCGGCAAGCTGAAGATCCCGAGCCAGATCCTGCGCAAGACAAGCCCCCTGACCAAACCGGAGCAGAACCTGATGGCCCAGCACCCGCGCTATGGCCTGGAGCTGCTGAGCCTGGCCAGCGGCTTCCCGGAGCCGGCGAAGCGCATAGTGCAGTACCATCACGAATATCTGGACGGCAGTGGGCCCCAGGGGCTCAGGGGGGATCAGCTCGACCCCCTGACCCAGATAGTGTCCCTCATCAACGAGTACGACAACCTCTGCCACCTGCAGGCCAAGGTGCCCTACTCGGCCCTCGGCAACCTCTACAAGCAGCGCAAGGCCCAGTTCAACACCGACCACCTCGGCATGCTGATCCGCCTGATGGGCATCTACCCGCCCGGCAGCGTGGTGCAGCTCTCCAACGGCCAGGTCGGGCTGGTGATGTCGGTCAACGCCTCCCGCCTGCTCTACCCCGCCGTGCTGGTGTACGATCCCCGCATCCCGCGCCAGGAGGCGGCCATCATAGATCTCGAGCAGGCCGAGCTGACGATTGCCAAGGTGATCCACCCCAAGCGACTGCCCCCGGCGGTGTTCGAGTACCTCAACCCGCGCACCCGGATCAGCTACTACTTCGAGCACAACAAGCCCTGATCGGGGTCCACCATCCAAGGAGTCTGCATGCGTATCGAGATCATCAGCACGGGGGACGAGATAGTGACCGGCCTGGTGGTGGACACCAACGCCGCCTGGCTCAGCGCCCTGCTGCTGGAGCAGGGCTGGCAGGTGCGCCGCCGCCTCACAGTGGGGGACAACCTCGCCGATCTGAAGGCCGCCTTGCAGGAAAGTGCCAGCCGGGCCGAGGTGGTGCTGGTGTGCGGGGGCCTGGGCCCCACCGCGGATGATCTCACCGCCCAGGCAGCGGCCGAGGCCTTCGGCCAGCCCCTGACCCTGTTCCCTGACTGGCTCGCCACCATGGCCGAGCGCTACGCCAGCCGGGGCCGCACCATGGCCCAGAGCAACAGCAAGCAGGCCTGGCTGCCCCGGGGCTGCGAGATCCTCGACAACCCGGTCGGCACCGCCTGCGGCTTCCTGGTCAGCCACCCGGCCAGCCACGGCCAGAGCCGGCTCTTCTTCACCCCGGGCGTGCCGTTCGAGTTCAAACAGATGGTGTGCGAGCAAATCCTGCCGCGCCTCAAGGCGCTGGCGGGGGAAGAGACGGACACAGAGCTGCGCCGCTTCTATACCTTCGGCATCTCGGAATCCGCCCTCTCGGACAAGCTGGATGCAGCGCCCTGGCCCGCCGGCATCGAACTCGGCTACCGCTCCTCCATGCCCCTCATCGAGCTGAAACTCATCGGCCATGGGGCCAGCGCCGCCGACATGGCGGCCGCCGAGGCGCGCCTGCTCGGGGAGATAAGTCCCTGGCTGGTGGGACGGGGGAACGAGGAGCCGGCGCAGCAGATCCTGGCCCTGCTGGGGGAGCGGCCGCTGTGGCTGCAGGAAGGCGAGAGCCGGGGCGCCCTGCTGGCCATGTGCCACCCCCATCCGGTGCTGGAGGCCAGCTTCAGCCACAATCTCCCGAGCGAGCTCGACCATCTGACCTGCAGCGGACGGGAACCCAGCCTGACCATAGGCAGTGCGGGCCCCGACGGCGTGCCGCTGCTGCTGTGCGCAGACGGCCAGCGAATCGGCCAGACAGTGAAGCTAAGTCACCCGGATCCCGAGAGCGGCCGCCGGATCCTCGCCTTCGCCGCCCTCGACATGCTGCGCCGTCACCTGCAGGGCCTGCCGGTGCTCGCCGACTACCTCACCCTGACCAGAACTGCCAGCCGCATCGACTGATACAGTGCTAGAAGGCGCCTAAGCCCGCGCTCCCATGCACCCAGTACCCGGCGAGCGCCAGGGTCAGCAGGCAGAAGGCCTTCTCGTAGCCTCCGCCGCTCTTGAGGGGCAGGCCGGGCAGCCGAAAGCGCCGGCGCCAGGGCCAGAACAGGGGAATGCCCGCCGGTGTGAGCCAGTCCCCGAGCAGGTGGCTGAGGTAGCCGACGATGAGGGCGTCCTTCATCACCCCGGACAGAGGGCCGGGTGCCTGAAACTGCGCCAGCCCCCATATCCCCAGGCCCACCGCCAGCAGGCTGTGGGTGAAGCCGCGATGGCCGAACAGGCGGGAGAGCGGCCCCGAGATCCAGGGCAGTTGCCGACCGAGCAGGGATTGGGGGTGATCGAGATCCGGCAGCAGGGCGCTGGCCAGGGCCATGGGCACTATGTGCCACAGGCTGCCTTCGGCCAGGGCCGGAGTGAGTTCGACCTTGTGGGCAAGCAGGGCGCAAGTAACGGAAAACAGCAGGTGGCCTTGGGCGGTCATGGGGCTCGTTCGGTTGGACAAGAGGGCAGTATGGTCGGCAGCGACCCGCATCAGCGCCTCGGGGCGGCGGCAGATTAAAATCCCTTGAACCGCCTCTGGCAAGGTGAATCGTATCGCCACCCTGAACTTGATCCCCGTCGGGGGCGGCAGTCGGTGAAATAGTCAGCAGATACCGCCAAAAACACCTCATTTGACACTCAGCAAGCCACCGCGCCTTCGCCATCGGCCCAACTCCCCGTCACACAGGATTTCCTCAACCCGGCTCACCCATTTGCACTCGGCTCGTTGACCCGGACGGCGAAATGTCAGAATACTGCGGTTCTTGGCCGCCCCGGCGGCATCGACTCTTGGCAAGGATCCCGCCCCCGACCACAGGGGGGCTAGCCGGATCGGGACAACGAAGGAGGATCCCGGTGTTAAGCAAAGCGTGGTTTCAGCTGTCGGCAGACATGACCTATGTCTGTCTGCGCATTACCCCGGGTCTCACCGAGCCCGTCCAGGAGCAACATGTCCTGGCCCTGCTGCGGCTCTCCAACTGCCGACGCTATCAGCCCCTCGACGAGGGGATCCGGCAGGCCATCGCCCTGCTCAACACCCTGCTGACCCAGTCGGACGCCCCCTCCCACCCTCCCGTGCCCATAGCCCAGCGGCAGGATGCCCGGCTCCTCGTCCTGGTCGACAAGGATCAGATGAGCGCCAGCGCCCAGATCACCGCCGACTGGGGCGGCAACCCCCTGACCCTGGCGCAGTTGCAGGAGGCCGTGGCGGCGAGCCCAATCAAGCAGGGGGTGAGCGAGCGGCTGCTCGCCGCCGCCATCAAGGCCGCCAGCGAGGCGGCGCCCGGCGCCCGGCTAAACCCCGTCATAGCCCTGGGCAAGGCGGCCAGGCACGGCCAGGATACCCGGCTGGAGCGGCTGGTGGAGACGGCAGCGGAGCGGATCCTCAAGCCCCAGGAGGTGGACCACGGCAAGGTGGACATGCGCGACCTCGGCACCCTGCTCACCGTCAAGGCGGGCGCCCCCCTGATGCGGCGCCACCCCGCCACCCAGGGCATAGACGGCTTCACGGTGACGGGCCAGGTGCTGCCGGCCCGCCACGGCAAGGAGAGCGCCATGACGGCAGGAGAAGGGACCTGCTTCTCCCCCGAGGATCCGGATCTGCTGCTGGCGACCCGTGCCGGGCTACCTTGCCAGGAGCGGGCCGGCATGAGGGTGGATGAGGTGCTGAGCGTCAAGCAGGTCGACATCCGCCACGGTCACGTCATGTTCGAGGGCTCCCTGCTGGTCACCGGGGACGTCATGCCCGGCATGCGGATCAAGACCAGCGGCGATGTGGTGATAGGGGGCTTCGTCGAGGGGGGCTATATCGAATCCGGCGGCACCATCACGGTGCGCAACGGCATCATAGGGCGCAAGCTGGAGGGGGACCAGTACCTCTGCCACCTCAACGCCGGGGGCGAGATCCACGCCAGCTATGCCCAGTACGCCAGGCTGGAGGCCGATGGCGACATCCATATCCAGAGCCAGCTCAGCCACAGCTATTGCCGCAGCGGCCAGGACATCAGGGTCGGGGACAGCGCCATGCGCAAGGGCCACCTCATCGGCGGCATCAACATCGCCAACCGCCTCATCATGGCGCCCGTGCTCGGGGCCTCGGCGGCGAACCGGACCCGGCTGCAGATCCTCGGCGGCTACTTCAGCCACAAGGAGCAGGAGCAGGCCCTGCGTCAACGCAAGCAGGCCTGCCGGGAGCAGCTCGACAAGCTGCAGGATCTCATCCTGCGGCTGCTGCAACTGCCCGGCGACAAGCGCAATCCCGAGACCCTGAAGAAGATCAAGGAGCTGCGCACCCGTCAGCTGGACGAGAGCAAGTCCCTTGATGAACAGCTTGCCGAGGCGCAGCGCGAGCTGCAGGCCCTGATGGCCAACATGGACATCATCGCCACCCAGCGCCTCTTCCCCGGTGTCGAGGTGGAGATGGCCCATCACCACAACAGGGTCGACATAGAACACGGCCCCATCCACTTCGCCATCCGGGAAGATCAACTGCAACTGACCCCTTACGAGGGCCAGCACTGAGAGGTGCCATGGCCCCTATTAGGCGATGGCGGCGTGATCCCGGCGGCGATTTTCGCTACACTCGGCCTCCCCTTGGCCCCATAGGGCGGGCCGGCCAGACTCAGGTAGTGAGAAGATGTACAAGCTGATCGCATTGGATATGGATGGCACCCTGCTGAACCCGCACGGTCAAATAACCCCCCGCACCCATGCCGCCATCGCGGCCGCCCGCGCCCGGGGCGTGACAGTAGTGCTGACCTCGGGTCGCCCGCTGGAAGGCATGACCCCCTATCTGGCCGAACTCGGCCTCACCGGTCAGGATGACTACGTCATCTGCTACAACGGCGCCCTGGTGCAACAGGTTGCGGATCAACGCATACTGCGCAGCCAGCTGCTGACCGGCAGCGACGCCAGCGCCATCGCCCATCTCGCCTCTGAGCTGGGGGTCAACGTCCACGGCTTCTCCGTCCGCCAGGGCCTCATCAGCCCCAGGGTCAGCACCTACACAGAGCACGAGTCCCAACTGATCAAGATGCCGATCAACCTGGTGGACTTCGCCACCCTGCCCGCCGACGAGCAGATCATGAAGGTGATGATGATAGACCCAGAGCCCCAGCTCTCCCGCGCTATCGCCCAGTTGCCCGCCGAGCTCTATGAGCGCTACACGGTGGTGCGCAGCTCCCCCTACTTCCTCGAGTTCATGAACAAGCGAAGCAACAAGGGCACCGGCGTGGCCGCCCTGGCGGAGCACCTGGGCCTCACCGCCCACCAGGTGATCGCGGTGGGCGATGCGGGCAACGACCGCCACATGATCGAATATGCCGGACTCGGGGTTGCCATGGGCAACGCCACCGACGAGATCAAGACGCTGGCGCAGCACACCACGGCCCGCAACGACGAGGACGGCGTGGCCAGGGTGATAGAGCAGTTCATCCTCAATGCCTGAATCGACGAGGGGCCTGCGGGCCCCTTCTGCTATCCGGCCATCAGGGCCGAATGTTTAATATATCCACCACGCCTTTCCCCCAAATGCCCGCCAACTGCCGCTCAAGCCCCTGATGCAGGGACTCAAGCTGGCTCAGTCGCCACGAGATTTAACATTAACGCATCATTTCGTTTGACATATTGAACGGCCTTGGCAGACTGGGATCGGGATCCAGGCTGTCATCGCCCAGGCTGACCGACGATTCTGGCACTGTGGCACGACCCTGATCCCATGACCATGCCTTGAGGCATGCCCTTGCGAGAGTGACGCGGCAAGGGCCTTCCCAAGGCGCAGGATGAGACCGCCAAGGATAGCCAAGGTGACCTATGCCCAACCTCAGTTCCCATTCCAAACCCGTCGTGTTGATGACCATGGGGGCCCAGGCCCGCAGTGGCCACGCCTACCAGGTAATGACCCACAAATACATCACCCCCCTGGTGGAGCTCAGCGGCTGCGTGCCCCTGCTGGTTCCCACCTGCTGCGGGACAGCTGATCTGGAACAGTATCTGGATCTCGTCGATGGGGTCTACCTGAGCGGGGCCGGATCCAACATAGATCCCGCTCTCTACGGCCAGGAGAACCTGACCCCGGAGAAGGCCCAGGACAGGGACAGGGATCTGTTCGACATAGCACTGGTGCGCGCCGCCCTCGATCGGGGACTGCCCCTGCTCGGCATCTGCCGCGGCATGCAGGAGATCAACGTGGCGCTGGGCGGGGATATTCATCAGAAGGTCTATTGCGAGCCCGGCTATGCGGATCACAGAGAGGATGCGGACGATCCCGTGGAGGAGCAGTATGGCCACAGCCACCAGGTGAGCCTGGTGCCCGGCAGCTGGTTTGCCGACCTGATGGGGGAGGCGCAGATCCCGGTCAACTCCCTGCACGGCCAGGGGATCAGGCGCCTTGGTGAGGGGTTGGCGCCGCTGGCCCATGCCGAAGACGGGCTGATCGAGGCGATCCACGCCCCTGCCCTCTCCCCCTTCCTGCTGGCGGTGCAGTGGCACCCGGAGTGGAAGGCGAAAGAGAACCCCCACTCCATCAAGCTGTTTAGCGCCTTCGGCGACGCTTGTCGCCAGTATCGGCAGCGGGTCGGCTAGTCGCCGAATCCCTTGCCCTTCAACTTGGGCAGGGCCCCGCGATCCGGGCGCTGCAGGATACGGCAGACATCCAGCGCCGCTGGCCCATGTCGAGGGTGGCTTGATCGAGGCTATTCATGCCACGCTCCCACCCCCTTCCTCCTGGCGGTGCAGTGGCACCCGGAGTGGAAGGCGAAAGAGAATCCCCACTCCATCAAGCTGTTTAGCGCCTTCGGCGACGCCTGTCGCCAGTATCGGCAGCGGGCGGGCTAGTCGCCGACCCCCTTGCCCTTCAACTCCTTGCCCTTCAACTTGGGCAGGGCCCCTCGATCCGGGCGCAGGGGCGCCAGGCGGCTAGTCGCCGAACCCCTTGCCCTTCAACTTGGGCAGGGCCCCGCGATCCGGGCGCAGGGTGCGACAGACATCCAGCCCCTTGAGGCCTCGCTGGACATGGTCAGGGGCCTGCCCCAGCACCATGCCGTTGCCGCGATATAGCCGGGCCTCTTCCAGCTCGAACAGCTCGCCGCCGATCAGCAGCTGTTCGCGGCCATCGACCACCTTGCCCCGCTTCAGGGGCAGGGTCATGTCCACCAGTATCTCGCCGGTGGCGCACCCTTCACGCCAGCGGGCCTGATCCGAAAAGGGCGAAATGGCGATATCCCGCCAGGATCCATCCCGAAACTCCATCCGGTAGTGGTCGCTAAACAGATCGCAGCCCCCCAGCACCATGGGGATGGCCAACCAGATGACACTCTTCATTCCACTCACGCCCAGCACTCCTTTGTCAGTCCGCGCCAAGGATAAATAAATGGCCTCGCCTGCGCATCTCTTTCTCTGCCCCTCTAGCAGGATCAGAGCAGCAGCCCGGCCAGCTCGTCGAGGGTGGCGAGCTCCACATCCGGCAGCAACTGTAACGACTGCCAGGGCAACCGGCGCTCGTTGAGCCAGGCGGCCTTGAAGCCGTGCAACCTGGCCCCCAGCACGTCCGTCTCGGGATGATCCCCCACGTGGAGTATCTGGCCGGGGGCGAGCCCGAGAGCCTGCTGCACCTGCACGAACATGTCCGGCGCCGGCTTCATCCTGGCCCCGGCCCCCGCCTTGCAGACCAGGGTGAAGTAGTCCGCGAGGCCAGCCTGCACCAGATCCAGGTTGCCATTGGTGATCACAGCCAGAGGGTAGCGTTCCGCCAGGCGAGCCAGCAGGGCGTGAGTTGCCTCGCTCACCTCTATCTTCGAGCGCTCGGCGAGAAAGGCGGCGAACACCCGCTCTGCCTCCTGCTCCGCCAAGGAGGCGGCCATGCCCCCCTGCACCATGGCCTCGCGGATGCCGTGCTGGCGCGCCAGGCTGACGTCCTGACCCAGCTCGGGCCGGGCCAGCAGCAGGTTGCGCTTGAGCTCGAGCCAGCGTGGCTTGTCCAGCATGGCGGTGGCCAGGTATTCGCTGCGCAGGTGGCTCAGCATCCACTGCTCGGCCCGCGCTATGGCGGGGCCGTTGTCATAGAGGGTGTCGTCAAGATCAAACGAGATGGCGGCCACCGGCTGCCAGCGACGGTAGAACTGCATGGTCATTCCTCTTTATGGGGCTGTTCCCGTTACCTGTTGTCAAACCCATTCCCCTCATCCCCAACCCTTCTCCCACTAGGGGAGAAGGGAGCAGAACCATTCGAGCACAGTCGCTTTTACTCATCTTCCGGGGTAGCGGGATCCCGCTTGGCCCTCGCGAATGGTGCGCTGTCATTCCCTTGGCCCCTTGATAACTGGCAAAGCTCACTCATCTTCCGGGGTGGCAGGATCCCGTTTGGCCCTTGGGTGGGCGCTGTCATACACCTTGGCCAGATGCTGGAAGTCGAGGTGGGTATAGATCTGGGTGGTGGAGAGATCGGCGTGGCCCAGCAGCTCCTGCACCGCCCGCAGATCGCCAGAGGACTCCAGCATGTGGGTGGCGAAGCTGTGGCGCAGCTTGTGGGGATGGACGTGGGCATTGAGGGCCTGCTTGTTGCCCCAGCCGTCGAGCCGCTCCTGTACCGAGCGGGCCGACAACCGCTGCCGGCGTTTCGAGACGAACAGCGCCTCTCCCTCGTCCCCCGCCAGCAAGGGCCGCACCTTGAGCCACTTCTGCAGCCACTCCACCGCCATCCTGCCCATGGGCAGCACCCGCTCCCGCGACCCCTTGCCGGTGACCCTGAGCTGGCGCTCATCGAGCTTCACGTCCGCGAGGTTGAGCCCCACCAGCTCGGCGAGGCGCAAGCCGGAGGAGTACATCAGCTCCATGATGGCGCGATCCCGCACCGCCAGCGGATCCTGCTCGTCGGTGATGTTGAGCAGCTGGTACATCTCGTCCACGTCGAGGTTTTTGGGCAGCGGCCGCCCCTGCTTGGGGGTCACTATGCCGCGGGCCGGGTTGGCAGGGAGCCGCCCCTGGCGCACCTGCCAGTCGCAGAAACTGCGCAGGGCAGAAACCTTGGTGGCGAGCGATCGGGGGGCCAGGCCTGCCTTGTGCATCCGGGTCACCAGGCTGCGCACCTGGCTCGCCTCGAGCCGGGCCCAGTCATCGACCCCCAGCCTGACCAGCTCGGCGGCCATGGCCTCCAGATGGGCCTGATAGTTGCTGCGGGTATGAGGGCTGAGCTGGCGCTCGACCCTCAGGTATTCGATAAAGGCGGTGAGTTCCCCCGCCAGGGCGGGAGGCAGGGGAGCGGCGGGGAGGGGTGCCTTAGCCACGAACCAGCTCGGGCAGACGCAGTTGCAGCAGACGCCCCAGCTGACCCAGCAGCAGGGTGTCGTTGTGGGGGGTGAAGTGGCTGGGATCCGAGCTGGCGAAGGCCAGCACGCCGAGATCCCCGAGCCGCATCAGGGCCACGGAGTTGACCAGCACGTCGCTGCCAAACAGCGCCTGCTTCTCGCTCTGGTTGAGCCGGCCGAAGTAGTAATCCGTCCCGGGCAGCCGCTGGCCCAGCAGCTGGTCGAGCTGCTTGCCGTCCGCAAGGAAGCGCTGCTCGGGGCCAGTCAGCTGGAATTTCTTCGGGCTGAGCCAGAGCCGCAGGCCGGTCAGCCGCAGCCGCTGCACGAAGGCCTTGCCCATCACGGCGCTCAGCTCGAACAGGGTCTGGCAGCCATACAGCTCGCCATAGAGATCCGCATAGACCCGGAAGATCCGCTCGTTCTCGCTGGCGATCCCCATCAGTTCGGTGATCTCCTGCTCCAGCTGCTCGATGCGCTCGCGCTGTCTGTCCAGCTGGCGCTCCACCAGGGAGATGGTGCCCTTGTGCTCATGGGGAATGCGGATCCTGTCCAGCATGGCCCCGTGGCGCTGGAAAAACTCGGGGTAACGGGCCAGGTACTCCAGCACTGTGGCTTCGTCCATCAGTGATTCCTGCCGTTTGAGTTCGCTCATAACTTGGTTGATCCATCCGAAAAAGGGGCACAGGGCCCCGACATTACCGTTTGGCTGCGCGGAGGACGTCCCCGCTCGATGCCTATCACTCTATCTGGCCGTCGAACACGTGTTCGGCCGGGCCCGTCATATGCTCGGCTGGCCCGCTCACTGGCTTACAGCTCTATCTGGCCATCAAAGACATGCTCGGCCGGGTCCGTCATATGCTCGGCTGGCCCGCTCACTGGCTTACAGCTCTATCTGGCCATCAAAGACATGCTCGGCCGGGCCCGTCATGTAGACCGGCTGACCCGCTCACTGGCTTACAACTCTATCTGGCCATCAAAGACATGTTCGGCCGGGCCCGTCATGTAGACCGGCTGACCCGGCCCCTTCCAGGCGATGGTCAGCTTGCCCCCCGGCAGGGTGACGGTGACCCGCTCCCTGAGTTTGCCCTGGCTGATGCCGAGCACCACGGCCGCACAGGCGCCGGTGCCGCAGGCCAGGGTCTCCCCCACCCCGCGCTCGAACACCCGCAACTTGATCTCGCTGGCACTGACCATCTCCATGAAGCCGACGTTGACCCGCTCGGGGAAACGCTCGTGGCGCTCCATGATGGGGCCCAGGGTCTCCACCGGAGCATCGGCCACCGAGGGCACCTCGATGACGCAGTGGGGATTGCCCATGGAGACGGCACCGCACATCACAGTGTGATCCTGCGCCCGCAGCAGGTAGGTCTTCTCCGCCTTCTGGGCGCGAAACGGGATCTTGCCCGGCTCGAACTGGGGCACCCCCATGTTGACCGTGACCTGGTTCTCACCCTCCAGCTGCAATGTGATGCGGCCTCGGGCCGTGCTGACCGCGATGCGATCCCGGTTGATCAGCCCCTTGAGGCGCACGAAACGGGCGAAACAGCGGGCACCGTTGCCGCACTGCTCCACCTCGCTGCCATCGGCATTGAAGATGCGGTAGTGGAAGTCGAGCTCGGGATCATAGGGCGGCTCCACCAGCAGCAGCTGATCGAAGCCGATGCCAAAGTGGCGATCCGCCAGCTTCTTGATGACGTCGTTGCTGAAAAACACCTTCTGGGTGACACCGTCCACCACCATGAAGTCGTTGCCCAGGCCATGCATCTTGGAAAATTCAATCAACATCTTTTTTCCCTGCGCCGTTCAGGCCGTAACGAAAGTCGCCAACCACCCTGAAGTCGTTGTCCAACCCCCCATGCATCCTGGAAAACTCAATCAACATCGCGCGTTCCTGTCTCACCGTTTATCACGCTCTCACCTGGAGGAACGCTGAAAATCCATATAGCTCAAGGCAGCAGGTGCTCGCCTCGCCAGAGGTCGGCGAGCTGCTCCCGCTCACGAATGAGGTGGGCCTGGTCACCGTCCACCAGCACCTCGGCCGCACGGGGACGGGTGTTGTAGTTGGACGACATGGTAAAGCCGTAGGCCCCGGCGGAACGCACCGCCAGCAGTGAGCCCTCGGCAATCGCCAGGGTACGCTCCTTGCCGAGGAAGTCACCGGTTTCACACACGGGGCCGACCACGTCGTACAGCGCCTTCTCGTGGGTCGTGCGGCTGTCCACCTCTATGATGTTCATCCAGGCGCCGTAGAGGGAGGGGCGCAGCAGATCGTTCATGCCGGCGTCGATCAGCGCGAAGTTGCGGGTCTCGCCGGGTTTGAGGAACTCGACCCGGGTCAGCAGCACGCCGGCATTGGCGACTATGGCACGGCCCGGCTCGAACAGCAGGGTCAGATCCCGGCCCGCCAGCTTCTGCTTGAGCGCCTCGGCATACTCGGTCGGATGCGGTGGCTGCTCGGCGCCATAGTTGACCCCCAGGCCCCCGCCCACGTCCAGGTGATGGATGTGGATGCCTTCGGCCGCCAGCTCGTCGATCAGCTTAAGCAGCTTGTCCGCCGCCTCCATAAAGGGATTCAATTCAGTGAGTTGAGAGCCGATGTGACAATCCACCCCCTTGATCTCGATGTGGGCCATGGCCGCCGCCTTGCGATAGATAGCGGGCGCCTGCTCGATGGGGATGCCGAACTTGTTCTGCTTGAGGCCGGTGGAGATATAAGGGTGAGTGCCGGCGTCTATGTCGGGATTGACCCGCACCGAGACGCGCGCCTTCTTGCCCATGCTGCCAGCGACCCGGTTCAGGCGCTCCAGCTCGGCTTCCGACTCCAGGTTGAAGCAGAGGATCTCTTTCTCCAGCGCGAGGCGCATCTCGGCCTCGCTCTTGGCAACGCCGGAGAAGACCACCTTGGCCGGATCACCCCCTGCCGCCAGCACCCTGGACAGCTCCCCGCCGGAGACGATGTCAAAGCCCGAGCCCAGGCGGGCAAGCAGGTTGAGCAGCGCCAGGTTGGAGTTGGCCTTGACCGCGTAGCAGATCAGATGGGGAATGTCCCCCGCCGCCTGATCGAAGGCGTGCCAGTGGCGCTCCAGGGTGGCGCGGGAGTAGACATACAGCGGGGTACCGTACTGGTCGGCGAGCTGTTGCAGGGGAAGCTGCTCGGCCTGAAGCTGGCCGTCGGCGTCGTAGTTAAAGTGATCCAAGGGGGCGGTTCCTTCCTAGATTATTGCGGCGCGGCCTCGGAGGCCGGTGTGGCGGTCGCAGGCGAGGCGGCTTGCGGTGTACTCTCTGTCTTGGGCTGTGCCGGTGCTTGCTCAGTGGCGGCGGGCTGCTCGGCCGGTGGCATGTAGAGTGGCCCCGTCAGGCCGCAGGCGGCCAACCCGAACGACAGCGACGCGGCAAACAGGCACTTGGTGAACTGGGTAATCATAATGGTTCGCTGCGAAAAAATTTTTGGCCCTCTATAATCGCACTCACATTGTTAAAAGCAACAGGATAAACCGATGAAGGATCACGAGTATCACGCCCTGACCGACGCCTTCTTCCAGTATGTGGAAGACGTTATCGACGAGGGGTATCCGGATATCGACTGCGAGCGAGCAGGCGGTGTGCTGACCTTAAGCTTCGAGAACAAGACCAAGGTCATCATCAACAAGCAGGAGCCCCTGCACCAGATCTGGGTGGCCACCCGCGAGAACGGCTTCCACTTCGAACTGCGCGGTGACAGCTGGATCGACAACCGCTTCGGCGACGAGCTCAAGGCCCTGCTGACCCGGGCCTGCACCACCCAGGCGGGCGAGCCCGTCCAGTTCCCATGATGACAGAGTATCCCATGATGGATCTGCATCCCCAGGGCGCCCGTCATGCGGTGATCTGGCTGCACGGGCTGGGGGATTCCGGCGCCGGGCTCGCCCCCCTGGTCGATGCCCTGGCGCTGCCCGCCACCCTGCCGGTCCGTCACCTGCTGCCCGATGCACCTGAGCGGCCCATCACCATCAACATGGGCTACAAGATGCGCGGCTGGTACGACATCAAGAGCTTCGACGACCCGGCGGATCGCGCCGTGGAGTCCCATGTGCGCGAGTCCGCCGATCGTATCGCCGCCCTGCTGGATCGGCTGGTGGCCGAGGGCTTCGCCCCAGGCAACATAGTGCTGGCGGGCTTCTCCCAGGGGGGCGTCATCGCCTCCTTCACCGCCCTGCGCCATCCGGCGCCACTGGCGGGCCTGCTCTGCATGTCCACCTATCTGGCGGCACCCGAGCAACTGGTCGAGGAGATGAGCGAGGCCGCCCGCGCCCTGCCCATCTGCTACATGCACGGCATCTATGATGACGTGGTGAGCCTCTCCATGGGCTGGAATGCCAAGAACCGGCTGGAGGCGGCGGGCCTCAGCCTGGAGTGGCACGAATACCCCATGCGCCACGAGATCTGCCGACCCCAGCTCGCCGACATCCGCCACTGGCTGCTGGCGCGCCTCGGCGCCTGATGTAGCACCACAGATACGACAACGGCCTGCATCATGCAGGCCGTTTGCTTTCATCCCTGATGGCGATGTGCCCGGCACATCACCCAGCTTCCATCACCCTACTTCCCGAGCCGCCCCCGGATTGTCCCGCTGCGGATTCTGGCTACGGTAGGGGATCACCTCCAGCTTGTCGCCCATCTGCACGATTTCATAATACTGGGGCAGGTTGAAGTTACTGAACTGACCCGCATCGCTGAAACGCTCGTGGCCCGAGGTGTAGAAGCGGTTCACCCCCTGCACCAGCTCATCCTTGTTGCCGGCGAAGTGCTGGTAGATCTCCACCCGGTTCGCCTCGTCCAGGATATAGATGTTGGTGCCCGCATCCCGGGTATCGAAGAAGAACTGCACCAGCCCCTCGCTGGCATAGGTGTCGACTATGCCGGGCAGGTGCTGGCTGTGGGTCTTGTCGAGCCGCAGCGGCAGGTGATCCAGCTTGTTGTGGGAGATGTGGCGGTAGAAGTCGATGGCGTTTTCCAGCTTCTTCACCGAGACCCCGCGCCGCTCGAAGAAGATGCCGTACTTCTCGCGGCCAAGGGCCAGCGTCTTGACCAGCTGCTGCTTGTCACGGGCCAGACGCAGCTCTATGCACTCGGCCACCAGCTGCTGGAAGCGGGTGCGCACCAGGGAGCGGAAGTGCTGGCTGTAACAGAACACCTCTATCATCTCGGGGGCGGCGGCATCCTGGTGCATCTTGCCGAGTATGGTGGTGAGGGCATCGACCACAGCCTCCTCCCCCTGGAAGTGCAAGGTGCGGATCTCGCTCCAGGAGTTGCGATAGACCAGATCCACGGATCCCACCAGACACTCCTGGTTGCGACCGAAGGAGAAGACGTCCGCGGCATTGGCGTCGAACTCGATCACCTGGCCCACCCAGTGGCTGGACGGGTCCGTCTCCAGGTTGAGGAAGATGGAGAGCTGGTGGATCTCGCAGGGGCGGCTCAGGGCCAGGTTGGTGGCGCGAGGGTACTTGACCGGGAAGGTCCCAGAGAGATCGCGACAGAACTGGTGCAGGTTGTCGATGTGCAGATCCGAGCCCTGATTGAACAGGTGCACCCGGGACTGGGGCGTCAGCAGGCCGTTGAAGTAGGCCCAGGCCACCAGCTTGCTGATGTAGCCGTTATATTCGAGCGGCGCCCGACCTATGATGTCGGCGGGCTCCAGAGAGTGCTTGTAGAGATACCAGCCGGCGCGATTCAGGCGGCCGTGGGGCACCTGCACCAGGCTGAGATCCGGCTCGCCGAGATCCGGCGCTATCTTGAGGTTGATCCGCTGCACCTTGCCCGGCAGGCTCTCGAAGGCGGCATAGAGCTTGCGCGACAGTATGCCGATGTCTTCCGGGTTGATGGACTCGCTGATGTTGTTGCGGCGGGCGAACTGGATGAGGTTGCGGTAGCTCTGCATCAGGGCCTCCAGCAACTCGGCGTAGGCCACCTTGACGTCCTCCACCTTCCACTCCTGGCGATGATCCAGGTGATGCAGCCGCTCCGGGCTCCAGCCCCAGTAAGCCACCAGCTGGGCCATCTGCTCCCGGCGCCAGTCCGGGGAGTGCTCCTCCTTCGGGTGGCTCAGACCGTCGCACACCTTGAGATAGAAGCAGCGGCGCACCAGATCCAGGCGCTGCATGTCGCCGATGGACTTGAGGTAGTTGGTCACCTTGTCCAGCATCAGGCAGTAGTTGTCGAGCCGGTAGTGCATCCCCTCGTTGTGCTGGAACCAGTCGCGGCTGGTCACCGACAGCAAGCGGGTGTTGGGATACTCGTGGGAGTAGGCCTCCATCAGCACCGACTTGAGCACCGCCTTGTAGGGGGAATCTATGCCCTTGTAGAGCTGCCACAGAGCTGAGCCGAAGTACTCCTCGGCGGGAATGCGGTCAAAGCCCCCCAGATCGAGCCAGTCATCCTGACTCAGCTTGCCGTGGGCAAAGAGGCCATTCACATAGTCGTCGTAGTGGTCGTCATACTCGGCAGGCACCAGATACCAGAGCAGCCGCTTGCCCGCGATGTGCATGGCGCTGCGGTAGAACTCGTCGAGCAGCAGCAGGTGCTGGGCACTGCCGCAGCTCTCCCCCTGCATCTGGGCATCGTTGCGCTGGCGGAACTTGTCTTCGGGGATCAGGAAGAAGTTGAGATCGACCCCGCGCTGCTCGGCCCAGAGGGAGAGGTGCTGGCACTTCTGCTCCAGCAGGGCGAGGCGTTCCTGGGACAAGCCGGCCACGTGACAGACCCAGATGTCGAGATCCGAGTGGCAGCACTGACCGATGGAAGAGGTGCTGCCCATGGAGTAGAGGCCCTGGATCGACTTGTCGTGGGTGCTGAGGCCCCCCTGACAGTTGGCGTTCTGACACAGATCCTGGATGAAGGCTTGTTGAGCCTCGTTGGCGACGAAACTCCAGATACCATGAGGCACGTCCCCTGCCACATAACCGGGCAGAAGGGGATGATTGAAGTGCAGCATGACAGGCAGCAGTTGGAAGACCTGCTGCCCATAGCGACTCATGAGATCCAACGCTCGTTGCGTCTTGAGACGATTCAGCTCGTCGTAGCGCGCCACCAGCGTGTCGAGTTTTACCAGCAATGCCCTACCTATGGGGAAGAGAAATGACGCACCAAAACGGGGAGACGTCAAAAAAGTGTGATCATGTTAACAATGCAAACAGCAGTGGTAAACAAGCCCGCACACAATCACCGGATTATTTCTGGCACGCCCCGTAACGGTATCAGTGGAAAGCAATAAAAAATAATATTTTCAATTAGTTGCCATCATATAATGAGCGAATGAAAATTAATTTCAACGACCCTTTTTGAGCTTGGCCCCGCTTTTGCCGGCTGCGCCATGAAAGCCCCTGCAAAGGGTGGTAAGATCGTTTTCCTCACTAAAGATGAAACAACTGATTGATATGGCAGCCCGAACCCTGAGAATTGCCACTCGCAAGAGCCCACTGGCCCTGTGGCAGGCCAACTTTGTAAAAGATCGGCTGGAAGCCCTCTATCCCGATCTGCGAGTCGAACTTGTCCCCATGAGCACCCAGGGTGACAAGATCCTGGATACGCCGCTGGCCAAGGTCGGCGGCAAGGGACTCTTCGTCAAGGAGCTGGAGACTGCCATGCTGGAAGGGCGGGCCGACATCGCCGTCCACTCCATGAAGGACGTGCCGGTGGAGTTCCCGGAAGGGCTGGGCCTGCACACCATCTGCGAGCGCGAAGACCCGCGCGATGCCTTCGTTTCCAACCGTTTCCAGCAGATCGACGAGCTGCCCCAGGGGGCCGTGGTCGGCACCTCCAGCCTGCGCCGCCAGTGCCAGCTGCGGGCCGCCCGTCCGGATCTGGTGATCCGCGACCTGCGCGGCAACGTCAACACCCGCCTCGCCAAGCTGGATGCCGGTGAGTACGACGCCATCATACTCGCCGCCGCCGGCCTGAAACGGCTGGAGATGGCCCATCGCATCACCGCCTTCATCGAGCCGGAGCAGAGCCTGCCCGCCAACGGTCAGGGCGCTGTTGGAATCGAGTGTCGCCAGGACGATCACGAGCTGCACGCCCTGCTGGCACCCCTGGAACACGCCGAGACCCGCATCCGGGTGCTGACAGAGCGCGCCATGAACCGCGCCCTGCAAGGGGGCTGTCAGGTGCCTATCGGTGCCTATGCCCTGGTGCAGGGGGACGAGGTCTGGCTGCGCGGCCTGGTGGGTAGCCCAGATGGCACCCAGGTGATCCGGGACGAGATCCGCGGCCCCCTGGCCGACGGCGAGGCGCTCGGCCACGCCCTGGCCCAGCGTCTGCTGGCCGCTGGCGCCGACGCAATTCTGGCCGAGGTCTACCGGGCATGAGTGCGGTCCTGGCCGGCTCATGGTCACCACCCTGGAGCGCCACCTGATGGTCCCCCTGGTGGTGCGCCCGGCCGCCCAGGCCGCCCTGCTGGTGCAGTTGCTGCGCCAGCAGGGCCATGCACCGCTGTGCTGCCCGCTGCTGGAAACCCGGCCGGGCAGTGAACTCCCCCGCCTGCCCGCACTGCTGCCCCAAACGGACATCGTCATCGCCGTCAGCGCCCATGCCGTTAAATTTGCTCATCATTTTCTGTTGCAAACTGGTCTGACCTGGCCACATATTGACTACTTTGCGGTCGGTCAGGCCAGCGCGGATGCCTTCAGCGAAGTCGGTATAGAGGCAAGCTGCCCTGACGATCCACGTAGCGAAGGCCTGCTGGCCCTGCCGCCCCTGCAAGGAGTGAGCGGCAAGCGGGTGCTGATCCTGCGCGGCAACGACGGGCGGGATCTCATCGCCCGGACGCTGGCCTCACGCGGCGCACTGGTGCACTATTGTGCCACCTATGAGCGCCACTACCCCGAGCTCGATGGGGACGCATTGACCCGCCACTGGCAGGCAGCCGGTCTCGACAGCCTGCTCATCACCAGTGGTGAACTCCTGCAGCGGTTGCTGGCACTGGTGCCCGGCCCGCAGCGACCCTGGCTTTATGACCGCCTGCTGGTGGTGCCCAGTCCCCGGGTGGCCGAGCTGGCCGAGGGAGCTGGTTTTACCCGTATCGTGATTGCCCAAGGTGCATCCAACCAGGCTCTGGTGGCCGCCCTGGAACTGAGGAAGATGGAATGACTGAACAGCAAGAAGTCCAGCCGAGTGCTGCGGCCCCCGCGGCCGGCAACAACAAGCCCGAGAACAAGGCCGTCGGCAACAAGAAGGGCGGCGCCGGCGTCGTCCTCGGTGGCGTTGCCATACTGCTGGCCCTGGGGCTGACCGGCGGCCTCTATCTGCACGGCCACCAGAATGCCGTCGCCCAGCAGGCCGAACTCGGCGCCCTCAAGCTGCAACTGGCCGAGGCCATGGGCAAGCTGGATCAGAACAACAGCAAGGATGCCGAACAGTTCAGCGCCCTCGGCAAGAGCCAGCAACAGCAGCAGGAGGCGCTGGACGCCCTGCAGCACAAGGTGCTGGATCTCGACGACAAGCGCCCCAACGACTGGATGCTGGCCGAATCCGAATACCTGGTGCGCATGGCGGGCCGCAAGCTGTGGCTCGAGCATGATATCGTCTCCGCCATCACCCTGCTCGGCAACGCCGACGAGCGGATCAAGGCGCTCAACGATCCCAGCCTGATGCCCATTCGCAAGGCGCTGGCGGAAGACATAGCCCAGCTCAAGGGGATGCCGCGGGTCGATCGCGAGGGGCTGACCCTGAAGCTGGCCGCGCTCTCCGACCAGATAGAGCTGCTGCCCCTCTCCACCGTGAGCATGCCACAAGCCAAGGCCGAGCCCGATCAGGCGGTCAGTACCAATCCGGACGAGTGGGAGAGCAATCTCAAGAAGAACTGGGTCAAGTTCACCGAGAACTTCATCACCATACGCCGCCGCGACGGTGCCGTGGAGGCCCTGCTCTCCCCGCAACAGGAGATCTTCCTGCGCGAGAACCTCAAGACCAAGCTGTTGCAGGCCCAGCTCGCCGTCTATCGCGAGCAGCAGGCGCTCTATACCGACAGCCTGGAGAAGGCCCAGCGCTGGCTGACCCAGTACTTCGATACCGACAACAGCGCCACCCAATACATGCAGTCCGAGCTCGACAAGCTCAAAGGCGAGCAGATCCAGTTTGACTACCCGGATCAGTTCAAGACCCAGTCCATGCTGGAACAGGTGCTGACCGAGCGCCTGCAACGCATCCTGGCCGGCAACTGAGGAGGAGACCATGATTCGTCTGATCGTCGTGGTGGCCGTGATGGTCGCGGGCCTGATCTTCGGCCCCGAAGCCTCCGGCAACAAGGGCTATGTGCTCATCTCGCTCGGCAACTACACGGTGGAGTCTTCGGTCACCAGCGCCGTGATCCTGGCGGTACTCTTCTACGGTGCCCTGCTCATCGTCGAGTGGGTGCTGGGCCGGGTCTTCGGCCTGCGCCGCAAGACCCAGGGCTGGTTCGGCTCGCGCCGTCGCCGTAAGGCGAACCTGCAAACCGTGAATGCCACCCTGGCCATGGCCGAGGGGCACTACAACCAGGCCGAGAAGCTGCTGATCAAGGGGGCCGACAACAGCGACACCCCGCTGCTCAACTACCTGAGTGCCGCCAAGGTGGCCCAGGCCAGGGGCGATGATGTGCGCCGGGATCACTACCTGCAAAAAGCGCAGGAGGAGAACCCCAAGGCCGAGCTGGCATTGACCCTGATCCAGACCCAACTGCAGATAGAGCAGGGCCAGTACGACAGCGCCCTAGGCCGGCTCGAGTCCGTCTACGCCCTGCACCCGCGCCACCCCATGGTGCTGGATCAACTGCGCCAGGTCTATCTGGCCCAGGAGGACTGGGCGGCCCTGATCGATCTGGCCCCGGCCCTGCGCAAGGTGGGCAAGTTGACGCCGGTGCAGGAAGAGGCGCTGCTGCACCAGGCCTGGATTGGCCGTCTCGAGGCCGCCAGCGGCGCCCTCGAGACCCTGCGCCCGGTGTGGCAGGCGCTGCCCCGCAAGCTGCGTCAGGATCCCGCACTGCTGGCCAGCTACGGGGATCGTCTGCGCCGGCTCGGTGCCGACAGCGAGGCGGCCGACCTCTGGCTGGAAGCCCTGCGCAAGGATCCCTCCCCCGAGCTGTTCGCCCGCCTGCCCAAGCTCAGGCTGGATGACTATCAGCCCATGCTGACCCTGCTCAAGAAGATCCAGGATCAGCCGGGCGCCGAGGCGGCACTGGCCCGAATCTACCTGCTGGCCGGCCAGCTGGACGAGGCCCAGCGCCTGCTGGAGCAGGAAGTGGCGAAGAGGCCGGATGCAGCCCTCTACCATGCCCTCGGCCAGGTGATGGACAAGCGCCGCCTCACCAACAAGGCCAACGAATACTATCGTCAGGCCCTGCAACTGGCCGACGTCTGACCCGAGTGACAGAGAAAACCAAAAAGGCCGCAATTGCGGCCTTTTTCTATTCCGTGTCCCGTCCTGAATATGGTTTACACCTTTCCCCCCAATAAATGGAGACCCCGATGGGACAAGGTGTGAAACGGACACAGCGCGATTACTCGCTGACTTTTAAATTAGCCGTGGTCGAGCAGATTGAAAAAGGCGAGCTCACCGACAAACAGGCTCAGGCCCGTTATGGCATTCAGGACCGATCCACCGTTCTGGTATGGTTGCGTAGACATGGTCGGCAAGATTGGAGCCTGGGGGCTTCTGTGCGCGCCGGCAGGAGCATCACCATGCCTGACCCCGACAACCAGACGCCCGAACAGCGCATCAAGGAACTCGAACAGCAGCTGGCGCTGATGAGCCAGAAGGCCCAGTTCTTTGAGGCCGTCGTCGATGTGCTGAAGAACGACTACGGCGTCTCCATCGTAAAAAAGCGACCCGGCAAGTCCTCTCGCAGCGGCAAGTCCAGAGGCTGACCATCGTCAGGGCTTGCCTGTCTCTGGGAATCAGCCGTCAGGCTTACTACAAGCGCAATCGGGTTGCAGACGTGCGCCATGCACAGGGGCTGCAAGTGGTGCGCTTCGTGCGCCAGGTCCGGTTACGCCAGCCACGGGTGGGCACCCGCAAGCTGCATTATCTGCTTCAGGGTCAGGATGATGGCGGGCTCAAGGTCGGGCGGGACAGGCTGTTTCAGATATTGGCCGAGCACCGCCTGCTGGTGCAGCCAAAGCGGGCGTATCACAAGACCACCCACAGTTTTCACCGCTTCTACCGTTATCCCAACTTGCTCAAGGCAGGGTCGGAGCAGGTCACACCGGTGGCAGCGGAGCAGGTCTGGGTCGCCGATATCACCTATCTGCCAGCCAGGAGCGGGCCGCTGTACCTGAGCCTGGTGACGGATGCGTACTCACGCAAAATAGTGGGCCATCACGTGCACGAAGGGATGCACGCCGAGTCGGTGGGCATGGCGTTCAAGAAAGCGCTGAAGCAACGGCGTGGCGGCGAGGGGCTTATCCATCACTCGGACCGCGGCGTGCAGTATTGCTCGGGCCTGTATCAGTCATTGCATGAACGGCACGGGGTCCGGTGCTCGATGACGGATGGCTATGACTGTTACCAAAATGCGTTGGCGGAGCGGGTGAATGGGATTTTGAAAGGAGAGTTGCTGTTACAAAGCCCGCAGGACCTGGCGCAAGCGCGGGAGATGGTGCACGAGGCGGTAGATATTTACAACCTGGAGCGGCCGCATCATGCCTTGAAATACAGAACCCCCGATGCGGTGCATCGGGGGTTCTGAGTCGCGTGAAGCTAGACGAAAATGTGTAAACCTATTTCAGGACTAGACACCGGAGTCTGGCGGCTTAGTGCCCCGCCAGCTTCATCTGCTCGACCAGCACAGAGCCCGTCTTGAGGCTGGAGCGCTCGTCCTCGTCGTTCCCCACCGCCACCAGGGTACTGAACATATCGGCCAGGTTGCCGGCTATGGTGATCTCCTCAACCGGATAGAGGATCTCGCCATTTTCCACCCAGAAACCGGCGGCGCCGCGGGAGTAGTCACCATTGACGATGTTGACCCCCTGCCCCATCAGCTCGGTCACCAGCAGGCCGGTACCCATCTCTTTGAGCATGCCCTGGAAATCCTGGCCGGTATTGGAAACCTGCCAGTTATGGATGCCACCGGCGTGGCCCGTGGTGGTCAACCCCAGTTTGCGGGCCGAGTAGGAGGTGAGCAGCCAACTCATCAGCTCGCCGTTGCGGACTATGTCCATGTCGCGGGTGCGTACCCCTTCGCCGTCGAAGGGGGTACTGGCAAGCCCCCCCAGCAGGTGTGGAAACTCCTGAATGCTGAGCCACTCAGGCAGTATCTGCTTGCCCAGCTTGTCCAGCAGGAAGCTCGACTTGCGATAGAGGTTGCCGCCGCTGATAGCCATCACCAGATGGCCCCACAGGCCGGCGGCAGTGTCGGGATGAAACAGCACGGGGGCGTGGCGGGTGCTGATCTTGCGGGCCCCCAGACGGGAGACGGTGCGCTCCACCGCCTCGTCGGCGATCCGCTGCGGGGTCCAGAGGCCGGAGAGGGCGCGGCTGGAGGAGTAGCCATAGTCCCGCTGCATGTCCCCATCCTGCTCGCCGATCAGCACGCAGCTCAGGGAGTTGCGCGACGCCGCATAGCCTTTGACGAAGCCATGGCTGTTGCCATAGACCTTGACTCCCAGATGGCTTGAAAAGCTGGCGCCATCGGAGTGCTTGATGCGGGCATCACGCCCCAGGGCCAGCCGCTCGCACTCGATGGCCAGCTCGATGCCACGCTGGGGATCCAGCTCGATGGAGTGACAGAGTTGCAGATCCGGGGCATCCCAGGCCAGCAGTTCGGCATCCGCCAGGCCGGCATATTCATCGGGGGAGGTGTGGCGGGCAATCTCCATGGCCGCTTCGACGGCGGCGCGGATGGCAAGCTTGCCGAGATCCGTGGTCGAAGAAGATCCCTTGCAGCCATTGCGATAGACGGCGATGCCGAGCGCTCCATCCTTGTTGAACTCGATGCTTTCCAGCTCACAGCCCCGGGTATTCACCGACAGCCCTGTCTGTTTGCTGATGGAGACTTCCGCAAGCCCGGCACCCAGCCCCTTGGCTATCTCCAGGGCCTCGGCGACCACCGCCTCGAGATGGGCTTGATCCTGGCGGATTTGATCTTGCTGGTCCATAACTCACATCTGTATGAAGGAAGGAAAGGGGCTAAGCATATCAGACCCCTGCGCCCAGCGGGAGAAGCTGGTAACATATCCCCCAACGCGAATGACAGGAATCAGAGACCGATGAGTCAGTATCAAGACGACAACGAATTGGACGATTGGGGTCCAAGCAAGAGCCAGCTCAAGCGCGACGCCGAGGCACTGCAGAAACTGGGGGCCGAGATCGTCTCCCTGAGCCACAGCGAGCTGGAACGGATCCCGCTGGATGAAGAGTTGGCCGAAGCCGTCGAGCTGGGCCGCAAGCTCAAACCCAAGAAGGACGAGTCCTTCCGCCGCCACCTGCAGTTCATCGGCCGCCTGATGCGCAGCCGGGATATAGAGCAGATCGAGGAAGCCCTCTCCATCATCAAGATGCGTCACTCCACCGTGAATGCCCGCCTGCACCGGCTGGAGCAGTGGCGTGAGCGCCTGATCACCGAGGGTGACAGCGCCCTCAACGAACTGATGTCCCAGTTCCACGAGCTGGATCGCCAGAAGCTGCGTCAGCTGATCCGCACCGCCAACAAGGAGCGGGAGCTGAACAAGCCGCCTGTGGCCTATCGCGAGATGTACCAGTACCTGCGCGGTGAGATAGAACATCTGCTGTAAGTCATGATGCCGGCGCGGGACACCTGTCGCCGACAGAAACAAAAACGGGGCCAAGTTGGCCCCGTTTTTTTATGCGCCGTCAGCTGCCCGGCAAACACTGGGTGTGAGTGCCCGGTTGCAGATAGGGCACCAGCAAGGGCGCCATCCCCTTGAGGACCTGTACCGGCAGTGCCGAGGTGAAGCGGAACTTGTCGGACTGGCTGCCAGGCACATAGGCCGTCAGGGTGCCGAAGTGCTCATCCCCTATGTAGAAGACAAAGGTCGCTGTCCGGTTACGCGCCAGCGAGCTGGTGACATTGCCGTAGCGACCGACAGTCTCGATCCTGTTGTCCCCCGTCCCCGTCTTGCCCCCCAACGACAGCACGGTGCCATCCTGCAAGGCAAAGGCACCGGCGATGCGCCGTGCCGTGCCGCCTTCCACCACCTTGGACAGGGCATTGCGCAGGGCGGTGGCCACCTCGGCGGGCATCACTCGCACACCCTGGGTGTTGGCCGGTTCGAACGCGGTGGCGAAGGGCGTGTCCTTGGCAAAGGAGAGATGCTCGATCCGCAGGGTCGGTGCCCGCATGCCGCCGTTCTGGATGATCCCCATCAACTCCGCCAGGGCAGCGGGTCTGTCACCCGAGCTGCCCAGGGCGGTCGCCAGGGAGGGAACCAGGTGATCAAACGGATAGCCCAGGCGTGCCCAGCGCTGATGGATGTCGAGGAAGGCCTCGACTTCCAGCATGGTACGGATCCGGCTATCCCGGGCGCTGCGATGGCGGGTCTTGAACAGCCAGCTGTAGACCTCCTGACGCTCATCCCGGCTGGCCGCAACCGCATCGGCGAAGGTAGCCTTGTCAAACTCCCTGAGATAGGAGAGCAGCCACAGCTCCAGCGGGTGGACACGAGCGATATAGCCTTGATCCGGCAGTGAATACTTACCAGGACCATAGCTGGTGTAGAGCTGCTCGACTCGCTTGTCGCTCAGCTTGTCCCGCGGCAGGCGCTTCGCCAGGAAGGCGGCAAAATCGGCCTGTGACGCTTCCGGCATCAGGTAGCGATGCACGGCCGCGAGGCGCACTGCGCTCGGCTTGAGGCCGTCGAGGAAGGTATCTAGCTGCTCATCCGTGGTCTTGCCGCGATATTTGCGCCAGAAGCGCAGCAAATAGGTCTGGCCCTCCTTGTCGGCAAACTTGGCCAGATACTCGGTACGACGGGGATCCTTGTCATCCTTGAGCAACTGGGCGCGGTTGCCTTCCTTGTAGAGGCTGTAGCGCACTATGTCCCGCATCAGCCGTACGAAGGGCAGGTTGATGGATTCACGCAAGGCGTCGCGGATAGGCGGAATGCGACCATTGTCTTCCTTGCGGAAGTTGTTGAAGGTATGCATGCCGCCGCCGGTGAAGAAGCCCTCATAGGGGCTGGCGGAGTATTTGCGATCCAGCGCCGCCTCCAGCATCACGGGCAGGCTCTTGTCCTTGGCACTCATCAGGTAGGCAATGGCCCAACGGCTGATGTTGTCCTGATCGGAGACCTCTATCTTGCGCAGGCTCTCGGTCGGCATGTTCCCGTAGCTGTCATGCAGCTCGGTCACTATCTCAAGATAGGTGGTCAGCACCCGCAGCTTGGCGGTAGAGCCCAGCTCCAGCTTGCTGCCCTCATTGATGTCGAACGGCTGATCCGTGTTGTCGGTCTGCACCCGCACCTTGACCCCTTCCGGCGTCTTCTCGAACAGGGTGAAGCTGTATCTGACGTCCCCCGTCTTCTCCGGCGAGAGCAGGCGCTCACCAAACAGCCCGACCTGGGCGGCGAATGTGGGGTCCGCCAACTGCTGCAGATAACGGGAAACGTCATTTTGCAGCGGCATGTTGAGGGTCGTATCCGCCGTCAGATCCATGCGGTCCAGATCATAGAGCTGAACCCCGAGCTGACGACTGAGGCGGGTGCGCGCGACCTGCAACCCCTTGTTGTTATTGACCCGAGTGATCGCCGGCGCCTGCAGGAAGTCGCGGAACGCAAGCTTGGCCTTGAGCGCCGACTCCATCAGGGGCGGCGTGATCATGCCCTCCTGCACGAACAGACGCAGGTAGCTGTCAGTCAGGGTCGAGAGCGCCTCCCGTCCCTGGGCTAGATAGTAGGAGGGGCGACGGTGAGCAATCATCAGGGAGACGACCTGGCGCAGCGCCAGCCCCTGCTCGGCCAGGGTGGCATCCTGATTGCGAGCGGGATCCAGCAGGCGATTCACCTCATCCACATCGGCACCAAACCAGACCCAGAGACCATCCCCCAGGCCGTGCACCTCGCCATAGCCCGGGGCAGCGGAGAGCGGTACCGAGTTGAGATAGGCCCAGGCCACCAGTTTGCGTGCTTCCAGGGTTTCTGGCCCCAATCGATAGGCACGCACGCTGGCTGAGGCCATCTGGCGGATCTTCTCGGTGGGGGACAGGGTCAAACCATCAGGGGAGTGACGATACTTCTCCACCTGGGTCGCCAGCGTACTGCCGCCGGCGGATTGATCCTGCATGTCCAGCGCCTTGCCCACCTGGGACAGCGCCGCCTTGGCAAAACGGGGCCAGTCTACCGCCGGGTTGGCCAGCGGCTGCTCGTTGCTCAGCAGCTCCCGGTTCTCGATAAACAACAGCGACTGTATGACCAGAGGAGGAATGGAGTTGAAATCAGGGTAGTAATGGGTCGGGTACTTGTATTGATAGAAAGGCTCGGCACGGCAGTCGTGCAGAGTCAGCCCCGCCTGCACCTTCTCGGTATAGGGGACGAAGAAACCATGACTGGCGTAGTTGTAGAGCGCATCGGAAAAACGCACCTGCTCGCTCACCTGATAGCCACGCTGGATGAGGCGCTCCTGGATCATGGGCATCAGCACATAACCGAGTCGCTTGTCGAAGGGGCCATCATCCGGGAAGGTGATCTGCTTGCTTGGACCGGGTTCCAGCTCATAAGTCAGCTTGGCGGCATAACGGGAGATCTCCTGCGACTGCAATCGGGAGGTCTTCATTTCATAACCGACCAAGGCGATCACGGCAGCCAGGCAAAGCAAAAAGATGAAACAGAACAACCAGCGCCACCAGGGGCGACGCTTGCGCTGATATTGCCCGTCCGCATGCGGTACGGATGAATCCTGAGATGCCACTTTGTTCGAATCCGTCTGTTTTGATGCGCCCATATCAGCCCCACCATGGTTGCGCAATTTATTGTCTTTCAATCAAGCTTAGTCGTTTCAAGTCAAGGGCTTGAAAACTATTGACTGCTTTGCAGCGATGTTAACAGGGCGATTGTAAAAATGGGAGCCGATTGTTGCAGTACGGCGAGAGATCCGAGCTGCGGAGTGGAAATGAAACACCGGCTGGAAGCCGGTGTTCGGGAATGGCGATGTGAGCTTACTTGCTGGTACTCATGCCCTTGAGCTTGGTGCTCAGCTCTTTGCGCTCCTTGGAAAGCTCGGCATTCTTGATGATGTGATCATCGACACGCTCTTCGTAATCGGTGCGCATGTTGGCTATGATGGCCTGCACCTCATCAATGCTCATACCGGGCTTGATATAATCACTCAGGTTGTCGAGCAACAGCACCCGCTTCTGGTTGTCACGGATCTTCTTCTCGTTGTCCGCGATTTCACGCTTGAGCTTGTTCTGACGACGGGACATACGCACATATTCCAACACATCGCTGAAAGTAGACTTGTTTACTTGTTCCATATCGGTACCACTGACTGAAGGTGAATGAAAACGGGTGGGATGCTCTCATACCAGATGGATAAGCAAAGGCATGGTATGGGCAAACCCGGAATGCCCTTTACTCTACCGAGTTATGATGCAGATACAACCCCAATTGCAGGCCCGACGCCGGCTTTCAGCAGGATAGCGCCGCGTGAGGAATCAAATGGAAAACCGGTGAGAGTGCAGATCCAGGTGTAGCGGCAGACGAAGCCTCGGAAGCCGGAGGTCATGAGCACCAACAGGTGACGAAACTGGTGAACTCAAGGAATAATCAGACGAGATCTCGGCGAGCAGTGGCAGGTTTGGTGGAACTTCAGACAATAAAAAACCCCGCTCATTGAGCGGGGTTTTCGTGTTGGGTGCCTGGCAGTGTCCTACTCTCGCATGGCGAATGCCACACTACCATCGGCGCTACCGCGTTTCACTTCTGAGTTCGGCATGGGATCAGGTGGTTCCACGGCGCTATGGCCGCCAGGCAAATTCTTCAATCTCGGAAAGCTGACGTGAATAACGACTTGGCCTTATTGGCTGGTCGCTATCACTGAATTTGAGTAGTTCGTTCTATTTGCTACAAGCCTTAGAACACTTCTTGGGTGTTGTATGGTTAAGCCTCACGGGTAATTAGTATGGGTTAGCTCAACACGTCGCCGCGCTTACACACCCCACCTATCAACGTTGTGGTCTCCAACGGCCCTTTAGGACCCTCAAGGGGTCAGGGATGACTCATCTCAGGGCTCGCTTCCCGCTTAGATGCTTTCAGCGGTTATCGATTCCGAACTTAGCTACCGGGCAGTGCCACTGGCGTGACAACCCGAACACCAGAGGTTCGTTCACTCCGGTCCTCTCGTACTAGGAGCAACTCCCTTCAATCATCCAACGCCCACGGCAGATAGGGACCGAACTGTCTCACGACGTTCTGAACCCAGCTCGCGTACCACTTTAAATGGCGAACAGCCATACCCTTGGGACCGACTTCAGCCCCAGGATGTGATGAGCCGACATCGAGGTGCCAAACACCGCCGTCGATATGAACTCTTGGGCGGTATCAGCCTGTTATCCCCGGAGTACCTTTTATCCGTTGAGCGATGGCCCTTCCATTCAGAACCACCGGATCACTATGACCTACTTTCGTACCTGCTCGACCTGTCCGTCTCGCAGTTAAGCTGGCTTATGCCATTGCACTAACCTCCTGATGTCCGACCAGGATTAGCCAACCTTCGTGCTCCTCCGTTACTCTTTGGGAGGAGACCGCCCCAGTCAAACTACCCACCAGGCACTGTCCGCGAGCCCGATTCAGGGCCCTGCGTTAGAACATCAAACATACAAGGGTGGTATTTCAAGGACGGCTCCAGCACAACTAGCGTCACGCCTTCAAAGCCTCCCACCTATCCTACACATGTAGGTTCAATGTTCAGTGCCAAGCTGTAGTAAAGGTTCACGGGGTCTTTCCGTCTAGCCGCGGGTACACCGCATCTTCACGGCGAATTCGATTTCACTGAGTCTCGGGTGGAGACAGCATGGCCATGGTTACACCATTCGTGCAGGTCGGAACTTACCCGACAAGGAATTTCGCTACCTTAGGACCGTTATAGTTACGGCCGCCGTTTACCGGGGCTTCGATCAAGAGCTTCGCTTGCGCTAACCCCATCAATTAACCTTCCGGCACCGGGCAGGTGTCACACCCTATACGTCCACTTTCGTGTTTGCAGAGTGCTGTGTTTTTGATAAACAGTCCCAGCCATCTGGTCACTGCGACTCCCAACTGCTCCATCCGCAAGGGACTTCACTGTCAAGAGCGAACCTTCTCCCGAAGTTACGGTTCTATTTTGCCTAGTTCCTTCACCCGAGTTCTCTCAAGCGCCTTGGTATTCTCTACCCGACCACCTGTGTCGGTTTGGGGTACGATGACTTGTAATCTGAAGCTTAGAGGCTTTTCCTGGAAGCAGGGCATCAATGGCTTCACCACCGTAGTGGCTTCGTCTCGTGTCTCAGCGTTGCATCTCCGGATTTGCCTAGAGATACCGCCTACGCACTTTCACCAGGACAACCGTCGCCTGGCCCACCTAGCCTTCTCCGTCCCCCCATCGCAATTACAAGTCGTGCAGGAATATTAACCTGCTTCCCATCGATTACGCCTTTCGGCCTCACCTTAGGGGTCGACTCACCCTGCCCCGATTAACGTTGGACAGGAACCCTTGGTCTTCCGGCGAGGAGGCTTTTCACCCCCTTTATCGTTACTTACGTCAGCATTCGCACTTCTGATATCTCCAGCATGCCTCTCGACACACCTTCGCAGACTTACAGAACGCTCCCCTACCACTCACACATAAGTGTGAATCCGCGGCTTCGGTGCCTGGTTTGAGCCCCGTTACATCTTCCGCGCAGGCCGACTCGACTAGTGAGCTATTACGCTTTCTTTAAATGATGGCTGCTTCTAAGCCAACATCCTAGCTGTCTGAGCCTTCCCACATCGTTTCCCACTTAACCAGAACTTTGGGACCTTAGCCGGCGGTCTGGGTTGTTTCCCTCTTCACGACGGACGTTAGCACCCGCCGTGTGTCTCCCGGATATTACTTACTGGTATTCGGAGTTTGCATGGAGTTGGTAAGTCGGGATGACCCCCTAGTCCAAACAGTGCTCTACCCCCAGTAGTATTCGTCCGAGGCGCTACCTAAATAGCTTTCGGGGAGAACCAGCTATCTCCGAGTTTGATTGGCCTTTCACCCCCAGCCACAGGTCATCCCCTAACTTTGCAACGTTAGTGGGTTCGGTCCTCCAGTTGATGTTACTCAACCTTCAACCTGCCCATGGCTAGATCACCCGGTTTCGGGTCTACACCTTGCAACTAGACGCCCAGTTAAGACTCGGTTTCCCTACGGCTCCCCTATACGGTTAACCTCGCTACAAAATGTAAGTCGCTGACCCATTATACAAAAGGTACGCAGTCACCCCGAAGGGCTCCCACTGCTTGTACGTACACGGTTTCAGGTTCTATTTCACTCCCCTCACAGGGGTTCTTTTCGCCTTTCCCTCACGGTACTGGTTCACTATCGGTCAGTCAGGAGTATTTAGCCTTGGAGGATGGTCCCCCCATATTCAGACAGGATGTCACGTGTCCCGCCCTACTCGATTTCACTTCAAGGTCGTTTTCATGTACGGGGCTATCACCCTGTATCGCTGGCCTTTCCAGGACCATTCCACTAACTTCCAAGAAACTTAAGGGCTAATCCCCGTTCGCTCGCCGCTACTGAGGGAATCTCGGTTGATTTCTTTTCCTCGGGGTACTTAGATGTTTCAGTTCTCCCGGTTCGCCTCTATTACCTATGTATTCAGTAATAGATACCCAGCTTATGCTGGGTGGGTTTCCCCATTCGGAAATCTGTGAGTAATAGCGTCTCTTACCGACTTCTCACAGCTTATCGCAGGTTAGTACGTCCTTCATCGCCTCTGACT
>NZ_CP172298.1:4255000-4332500 GCF_044336385.1 Aeromonas mytilicola subsp. aquatica
TGCAGCAAGACGTTCTTTTTTTGCCCACAGCCCCGCCCAAATCGGCATTCCCTGGATTTAAATTGAACATTTGAAAAGCCACTTTATAATGGACTTTTCAAATGTTCAATTAAGGTCGCTGTCATGCACCAGATCCTCGATAGCCACAAGGAAGAGCAGATAGTCCCCCTGTTCCGCTTGGGGTTTCGCCCCTTCTTCCTGCTCGGAGCCCTGTTTTCCTGCCTGGCCATGCTGGGTTGGCTGGGACAGCTTAATAACTGGTTCGCCCTGCCCGGTATTGGCAATCCCATCTGGTGGCACGCTCATGAGATGTTGTTCGGCTTTGGCGCCGCCATAGTTGCGGGGTTTCTGCTGACGGCCGTCCAGAACTGGACGGCTCATCCCGGCGTTCGCAGCTGGCCATTGGCGCTGATCGTGGGAATGTGGGTGCTGCCAAGATGCCTACTCCCCTGGTTTGGAGAAGATAATCTCATTCTGATGGCACTGGATCTGGCCTGGTTGCCGCTCTGTGCCTGGTTCCTCGCCAAGCCCGTCATCATGACGCGCCAATGGCGCAACCTCTTCTTTGTCCCCCTGCTCCTCATAATGACACTGCTTAATGGCGCCAGCTGGTTATGGCGAGATGAGTGGAGCGCAGTGGAACATCTGCTCATCACGACGGTACTGCTGTTCACCACCCTGATCGCCGTGATGGGCGGACGTGTCATTCCCTTCTTTACCGCCAGAGGCACGGGTCAGGAGAAGGCGCCTCCCAGCTCTTGGCTGGAGCGCGGGGCCTTGGCCTCTCTCTGGTTGATCCTGCTGCTCTGGCTGCTGCCTGACCCATGGACCAACTCTCTATATATGGTGCCTCTATATATAGTGGCAGCCGGCTTGCACCTGGGCAGGCAACTGCGCTGGCGACCCGGCACCACCCTGGCACAGCCCCTGCTATGGTCGCTGCACCTGGCTTACCTGTTTATCCCCCTTGGCCTGCTCGCCCTCGCGGCCCAGGCTGCGGGGCTGCCTCTCAGCTTGTCCCTCGCCAGTCACCTGCTCAGTGCTGGCTGCATGGGGACCATGATCCTCGGGATGATTGCCAGGGTGTCACTCGGTCACAGCGGCAGGGCCCTGCATGTCGGGCGCAGGATCACCCTGGCATTCGCGCTGGTGATCCTCTCTGCCTTCATGCGGGTCTTGCTCCCTCTGTATTGGCCCAGCTTGACACTGACGGGATGGAACCTGAGCGGCTGGAGCTGGATAGCGGCCTATGGCCTGTTTGTCTGGGTTTACACCCCCATCCTGACCCGCCCCAGAGCGGACGGTCGTCCGGGTTAGCCATCAGGGGCGAGTGGCGGGATAGTGGATCAGATTGTGGAAAACGGCCGGGGCTATTCCCAGATTGCGGTAACCGTGGGGACGATCGGCGGCGAAGCGAACTGCTTCCCCCTGATCCAGTGAACGCCACTGCCCATCGACCAGCACCTCCATCACCCCGCTGATGACGATGACATGTTCGGTCACCCCGGGCTCATGGGGTTCAGATTCCCGCTGATAGCCGGGTAGCAAGGTCAACTCGAACAGTTCGAAACCGAACCGGCTTTCATAGGGGAACAGCGGCGCCACCTGCATGCCTTCGCCCGCCGGTTGCTGGCGAATGTCATCGGCGATGCGATAGAGCGTCTCCCCCGCCACTGCCGGGGTCGGCTCGATAAAGCTGGAGAAGGAGACCCGAAACCCGGTGGCAATCTTCCACAGGGTCGCCACCGTCGGGCTGGATTCCCCCCGCTCGATCTGCCCCAACATGGCCTTGCTCACCCCGGTCTCGCGGGCAGCCACATCCAGACTCCACCCCAGTTCGGCGCGCAGCCCTTTCAATCGCTGAGCCAGATGCCGATTCATCTCCTGCATACGCCCTCTCCCGAATGCTGCATCTTCACCTTGTGCGCTATAGCGCACACCGCTATAGTCAAAGCCATATTGTACGCAATAACGCACAAGCTATCAGCATACACAAGGATGTCGCTATGCCCTTTGCTCTCCCTCACCTGGTCGCAGGCCTTATCGCCGTCCTGGTTGGCTATACCAGTTCGGTCGTACTGATCATTCAGGCGGCTACCGCCGCCGGCGCCGATGCAGCCCAGGTATCCTCCTGGCTATGGACGCTGGGTATCGGCATGGGCGTGAGCTGCATCGGCCTCTCCCTCTATTACCGCATCCCCGTGCTGACCGCCTGGTCAACACCGGGGGCCGCCCTGCTTATCACCAGCCTGGGCAATTTCAGCCTGGCGGAGGCCATAGGTGCCTTCATCATCTCCTCCTTGCTGATCACCCTGTGCGGCATCAGCGGCTGGTTCGACAGGCTGATGCGCCACATTCCGGCTCCGCTGGCCGCCGCCATGCTGGCCGGGGTGCTGCTCAGATTCGGGCTGGACCTGTTCAAGGTGGCCCCCCAGGATCCTCTGCTGCTTGGCGCCTTGCTGCTGGCTTTCTTGCTCGGCCGCCACCTCTGGCCCCGCTATACCATGGTGCAGGTCCTGGCCACCGGCATGCTGCTCTGCGCCCTGAGGGGTGAGTTGCAGCTGACTGAGATCCACTGGCAGCTCTCCAACCCGGTGTGGATCTCCCCAACCTTTTCCATCAACGCCATGTTGGGGATAGCGCTGCCGCTGTTCCTGGTCACCATGACGTCGCAAAACATGCCCGGCATCGCGATCCTCCGTGCCCATGGTTATCAACCGGCCACCTCTTCCCTGATCGGCTGGACCGGCCTTACCGGTCTGCTGCTGGCCCCGTTCGGTGGTTACGCCTTCAACCTGGCCGCCATCACGGCCGCCATCTGCATGGGCAAGGAGGTGGATCCCGACGCCGCTCGCCGCTGGCCCGCCGCCGTGTGGGCGGGTTGCTTCTACCTGCTGACCGGTTGCTTCGGGGCGACCGTGGTCGCCTTGTTCAGCGCCTTTCCCACCGCGCTGGTGACCTGCGTGGCCGGGCTGGCACTGCTCGGCACCATAGGCAGCAGCCTGCACGGGGCGCTGCAGCAGGATGAAGAGCGGGAAGCCGCGCTGCTGACCTTCCTCATCACGGCCTCGGGGATCAGCCTGCTCGGTGTCGGTTCCGCCTGCTGGGGATTGCTGGTCGGCGTGGCGCTGCATCAAGTCAACCGACTCCGCGCCTGACCTGACCATCTGGGGAGACCCCAGTGAGACACAGCACATAATTCGGCAAGGATGGTTCACAGGCGAACCCCATTCCCGTCTAGTGAGAAAGAGGCGCAGATTCTTCCCGATGCGCGCCTCTGTCAGACTCAATACTGGAGAAGAAGAATGAGGAATCAGGCTGTCATTTTATTGCTGACCCTGCTGGGCATCGCCAGTGCCCATGCCGCCGACACGGACAGGGAGCTGGCACGCCAGCTCGCACTGCAGCAGAAGAATCTGTTGCCCCTGCTCGCCAATCAGGAGTACCAGAGTCCGCTGCCCAACCTGCTGCAAAAGGCGAGCCCACGCCTCAAGCGGCAGGCCACCGATGCCAATCAGGCCGCCATCAACCGGCAAGGACTGGAGGGTGAAGTCAAGCAACTGATGCAGTTGCGACTGGCCAACCCCGAGCAGGCCGATGCGCTCAAGCAGGGAACGGAGCCGCTGATTGCCTACGTGCCGAGCGGCGATGAGAAGAGCTGGAGCGCCATCGAAGCCTTCGATGGCGCCGGCAATCCGGTCTACCTCGATGTGAACCAGCCACCGGCACGACCCGTGCTGGTAGTGGAGGCCGACCCCATCAAGGCCAAGAATGCCGGTCTGAAGGTGATGCGCAAGGCGCTGGCTGCCGCCGACATGCAAGTAGCCCCCCGTGCCGCCGACAACACTACCCCCCTCAAGACCAGCATCCTCAAGAAGATCAGGCTCAGCGATGATCAGGAGCCCTGGTTGCTCGGCGCTGCGGAGGTCTACGCCGTCGTGGCCGGTGTCAATCCGAGCTGGGACGAACCCGTGGTGGACATAGTCGACATGCCCTACCTCGACCATGACAACACGGATTACAGCCCGAACCAGATCCTGGTGTACTGGGATCGCTATCGCTGGGGCGCGGTCGACCTCGTCATGATGGAGCAGGATGACAACGTCAACTACAAGAAGCTGAGCGCCCTGTTGATCGAGGCGCTCAAGCTGGGTTTCACCGCAGGTGGTGTGCCGGAAGCCCTCCCCTTCCTCGATCTCGGCGGCCGCATCGTCAAGGCGCTGCCCGACTCCTGGATGACCAACAACGACGACTACCTGGATACCTTCTACACCCTGGAGCAGGACCAGAGCTATCACCAGTATCCCGGCGCCGCCGGCAATGCGGTCATCACGCTGGAGCCCAAGGAGATCCAGCCGACCAGACCCTGATCATCACCCATAGCAAAAAGCCAATGAGGCAACTCATTGGCTTTTCTCGTTTCTGACTGATGGGGATCAGGCCTGGCCTTTCGGCCTGACTCCCAGGGTATGGCAGATGGCGTAGGTCAGCTCGGAGCGGTTCAGGGTGTAGAAGTGGAAGTCCTTCACCCCTTCCTGGCTCAGCACCCGCACCTGGTCGATGGCGATGCTGGCCCCCACCATGTTGCGGGTCATCTGGTCGTTATCCAGCCCTTCGAACCGCTGGTGCATCCAGCGCGGGATCTTCACGTTGGTAAAGCCGGCAAACTTGTTGAGGGTCTGGAAATTGGAGACAGGCAGTATCCCCGGCACTATCTCGGCATCGATGCCGATGGCGGCGCAGCGATCACGAAAGCGCAGGTAGGTCTCCACATCGAAGAAGAACTGGGTAATGGCGCGGTTGGCACCGGCATCTATCTTGCGCTTGAGGTTGAGCAGGTCGGACTGCGCGCTCCTGGCTTCGGGGTGGCCCTCCGGATAGGCGGCCACCGAGATGTCGAAGTCAGCCTCGGACTTGAGCAGGGCGACCAGATCGGTGGCATACATGTCCGGCTTGTCGAGTCCGGGGGGCAGGTCACCGCGCAGTGCCACTATGTGGCGAATGCCGCTGTTCCAGTAGTCACGGGCAATGGTTCTCAGCTCGTCGCGGCTGGCATCGATACAGGTCAGGTGCGGTGCGGCGATAAGACCGGTGCGCTCCTTGATGTCCTTGATCACCTTGTGCGTACGATCCCGGGTGCCCGAGTTGGCGCCATAGGTCACGGAGACAAACTTGGGTTCCAGCACCTGCAGTCGTTCGATGGATTGCCAGAGGGTATTCTCCATCCCTTCGCTGTTGGGGGGAAAAAACTCGAAGCTGACCGAAATGTTGTTACCCAAGTCAGCCAGACTCTGGTTGAGTGCCTCAACCTGACGCGCGCTGTGAAATCCCATCTGCTCTCTCCCTGTCCTACAACCGATTCCTGTACGTCAAAACGGATGTTTGGACGTCTAAACGTCTTTCTATCTTTATGAGAAAACGGATCAAAGTCAACATCGATTTGCCCGCGAGGGCGGGATAAACGATTTTTTTTATTTTGCAATTCGACCCAAGTAACGGCGGGCCCCATCCCAAAATGGCCTCAGGCACGTTATGATGCGGGCGGATCGTCCTGGACGTTCTGAATCTGCGTGTGATTGTTTGGCCGGGTTTCCCGGCCTTTTTTTAACTTCTCCCCCTCCCTGCCGATAATCAATTCAAGCATTTGCAGGAGCCTTGTCATGGAAGATCACCCCGGTTTTGCCACCGATTTGCTGTTCGATCGCTATCAGGGCGAGGTGACGGACCATGAAGGGTTCTGGGCCGTGCGCACCCCGACCGCCCCGGATTACTACTTCGGCAACTATCTGCTGCTCCCCACTCCGCCCAGCGACCGCGACAAGGGTTGGCTCGAAGCCAGCTTCGACAAACTGATCGGCCAGGATCCCAAGATCCGCCATCGCACCTTCCAGTGGCCGCTGGCCGAGGGACAGAACAGCCGGGTCGCCGGCTTCGTGGCGGCGGGATACCAATACATGGAGTGCGTGGTGCTGGCGCTGGGGGCCACCGATTGGCAGGCCCCGAGCGACCAGGATCTCGTCCCGGCCCGCCCCTTCACCCCCGCCGACTGGGATGACTGGCTGACCCTGGAGCTCGATGACAGGGACTCGGGCCATGGGGAGGCGAGCTACCTTGCCTACCTTCAGTCGCGGCGCGACCTCTATCAGGCCATGATCGCCGATGGGTTGGGACAATGGTGGGGGATCTGGCAGCAGGATCGTCTGGTGGCCAGCTGCGGCCTCTTCTTCACCGGCACCATGGGGCGCTTTCAGCTGGTACGCACCCATCAGGATTGGCGCAACCGGGGCCTCTGCCGTCAACTGCTGAGCCAGGTCGCCCGCCAGGGGTTCCAGCGGGCCAGGCAGCTCATCATAGTGGCCGACGAGCACTACCACGCCCAGCGGGTCTACCGCGCCCTGGGCTTCGTTCCGGTGGCGCGCATTGGCAGCCTGTGCCGCTGGGCTCAGCAGCCATAGGTGTCTGACACAAATGAAAACGGGAGGCTGATGCCTCCCGTTTTTCATGGTGCTGTCCTTCAGGGCTGCGGCGCTTCCAGCTCGCTGGCCAGCGCCTGCTCGACGTCGGTCGAGGCCGCCGCTGAGGGGGTAACAGCTGCGGGCGCAGGGGACGCATTCAGCTCGGTCGAGATGGCCGCGGATGGCGCAGCGATGACAGACTCAACCGTGGCGGGAGCAGCAGAGACGGCGGCGGGAGCCGCGCATTGGCAGTCCAGGGCCTTGGCCTGCTGGCTCTGATGAGGGGCGTACCAGCCCTTAAGTCCCTGCTCCAGCCGATCGGCGGCGGCTTGCGGTGCCATGGTGCCGAGCAACACCCCCTGGCTCACCTCGGCCAGCTCATCCCCCAGCTTGGGGGTGCCGCGAGAGAGGATCTGGGTGGCGACCCGGATGGTGGAGTCACACTGATCCCGCCACTCCATCATCTCTTTGGCCGCCGGGTTGGTGGCCTCGAAGAAGTGGTTGGAGAGGGAGAAGAACCCCGGCAGCGAGTTGGTATAGAGCTCGGCAAACTGGGAGGTGGTCAGCCACTGCAGGAAGGTCATGGCGGCCTCCTTGTTCTTGCTGGCCGGGTTCATCCCCATGCCGATGTCGGTGTGATCGGTAAAGAAGCAACCATCACCCTGTTTGGCCACAGGGGGGCGCATGACACCGAAGTCCACCTTGCCGGTGAAGGGGGCTATCTCCCAGGAGCCGGCCGCATAGAAGGCGGCCTTGCCGGAGGTGAACAGCTCGTTGGTGGTGGCGTAGTCACGACCCTCGCCCCCCTCGCCGAGATAGGCGCGCCAGCGAGCCAGTTCCTCGAACACCTTGACATATTGCGGGTTGTCGAGCCGCTCCTGGCCCGCGATCAGCGCCAGCCGGCCATCCTCCCCTTTCCAGTAGTTGGGACCTATGTTCTGGAAGCCCAGCTCGGAGGCGACCCAGCTCTCAGAGCCACTCATGGCCAACGGCACATAACGGCCATCCGCCTTCACCTTGTCGAGCACGGCGAAGAACTGGTCCCGGGTCTGCGGCACCGCCAGCCCCAGCTCACTGAAGATCTGCTTGTTGTAGAAGAAGCCGTGAATGACGGAGGCCATGGGCACGCAGAAAGTCTGGGCGCCGCTATCGGTCTGCCAGGGGGACTGGGCGAAGCTCGGGAAGTTCTCCATCCCGGCCATCTCGCTCAGCTCCGCCAGATGGCCTGCCTTGAACAGTGCCAGGGAGTCGTCGAACGGACGGCAGGTGATGAGGTCCCCGGCCTTGCCCGCCTTCAGGCTGGCCCAGAGGGTCGGCATGTATTCGACGTTCTGCACCCCGTTGAAGCTCACTTGGATGCCCGGGTGAGCGGCCTCGAAGGCGGGAATGATCTTCTCCTCCCACAAGGCCTTGTCATCTATCCGCCAGCTTTCGATCACCAGCTCGCTGGCCATCAGCTGGCCACACAACAGGAGACTCAGGGCCCCGATCCACTTGTTAGCCATAAGTCCTCCTACACCTTGAAATGAGCGATCAATTGCTGCTGCTTGGCGACCAGTTCCGCCAGCACTTCACTGCTGCCTGCCGATTCACGGGCCTCCCGTTCGGTCTCGTAGGCCACGTCCGCAATGCCGGCGATATGACGGGCCACCCCCTGACTGACCGAGATCTGCTCCTGGGCCGCATGGGCGACCTGATCCGCCATCGACTTGATGGCACTCATCCGCTCGGCAATGGATTGCAGCGCCTGATCCATGGCCCGGGTCTGCGACACGCAACCCTGGGTCTGCTCCTGGCTGCGGGCCATCACCTCCACCACATGCTTGCTGGAGCTCTGCAGATTCTCGATCATGGCCTGGATCTCCTCGGTCGAAGTCTGGGTCCTGTTTGCCAGCGCCCTCACCTCGTCCGCCACCACGGCAAAGCCGCGGCCGGCATCACCGGCCCGTGCCGCCTCGATGGCCGCATTCAGTGCCAGCAGGTTGGTCTGCTCGGCAATGCTGCGGATCACATCCAGAATGCTGCCGATGTTGTTGCTGAATTCCCCCAGCTTGTGGGTGATGCCGACCGCCTCCTCCATGGCGCCCGCCAGCTGTTCGGTGATCTGGCGCGTGGTCGCCACCTGCTTGCGACCGGCGCGAGCCTCCTCGTCGGCCAGATCCACCTCACGCTTGGTACCATCGGTGGAGCGGGCCACCTCGGTGGCGCTCACTTCCAGCTCAGTGATGGCGGCGGCGACCTGGTCGGTCTGGCTCTTCTGATCCTGTACCCTGGACATGGCGCGCTCGCTGATCTCGGCGGCGCGGCTCGCCTCCTCCACCAGATGGCGGGAGCCGGCGTTGATCTGGGAGAGCAGCTCCCCCGTCTTGTCCGCCAGGGTGTTGATGGAGCGGGTCAGGCTGCCGAATTCACAGCGGCTCTGGTAGTCGATGCGCCGGGTCATGTCCCCGGTGGCCATGCGATCCAGTGCCCGATCGATCAGCTGCAACGGGCGCTGTATGCTGCGCGCCGTGGTGTAACCGATGATGAGCGCGGCGGCGGCGGAGATGGCGGAGACGATCAGGATCCAGAAGCTGGCACTGCTGACGGCGTCATCGGCACCGATCCGGCTCTGGCTGGCGATGCTGCCCGCCGACTTGCCCATCTCGTCCAGCAGCGCCAGGCTGTTGACCAGGCTGGTATCGAGCTGCTGATTCAAGGTTTGCAGCGATGCCGCAAGCTGCTGGGCATGGCGCATGGTGGCCAGCAGCCCCTGCGGGCCGAGCGCCAACTCCTGCATCCTGTCCAGATTGACGACGAAGCGCTGCCTCACATCATCGGGCACCAGCACCCGCTCGAGCCGCTTGCGCGCCATCTCTATATCCTTGGCGAGCACCTTCTCCAGCTCGTTGAGATCTGTCTTGGCGTCAGCCCGACGGATGTTCTTCAGATCCCGGGCTATGCCGGAGGTGATGAGTTCGGCCTTGTTGCGCATGGATCGCTTGCTGGCGGTCTGCTGCAACAGCAGATCGGCGGCCCACTGATAGGTATCTTCCAGCCGGATAAAGGCCAGCTCCAGCTCATGACGCCGATCGAGGGCGGCTATCCACTGGCCATGCTGGCTCAGCACCTGATCCGCCAGACCGTAGAACTCCCGGGTGGCCCCATCTACCTGACGAAAGCGCTCGCCCGCCTCGGCCACGTCGTTGAACCTGGCCATCTCCTGGCTCTGGGCCAGGAAGCGCGCCTGCTGCGCCTTGAACTGGCTGGCAAGCTGTGGCAACTGGGTCGCATCTTCGCTGGTCCTGTAGGTCAGCACCCAGCGGTTGCTGTCCTGAAGGGCTCCCTTGAGCCCGGCGACGGCGATCACCAGGGGAGTGGCACGATCCGATACCTGGGAGAGCCCCTCATTGATTCCCCGGATCTTCAGAATACTGATGAAGCCCAGCAGAACCAGCAGCAGCAACATCAGCACAAATCCGGCGATGATCCGCTGCACGATAGATAAACCCATGGAGACATCCTCACTCGTTGGGAAATAAAGGGGTGAACGCAGAGGCTATCGGCAAGTTGAGGCAATGGAAGAGCAATAAGTGACGCCATGAGGGGCCGGATCACGGTTATTTCCCCGAGCCGGACAGAAAAGGGCCCGAACAGAGCCGGGCCAAAGAGACATGCTTGGTTGTCATGGCCTTGTGGCGGCCAACCTTGTCATCAGAAGCGGTAGCCGACGCCGAACATGAAGGCAACCGGATCTATGGAGGTATTGATGGTGCCCACTGCGGTGTGCACGTCGGTGTCGATGTCGATGAGCCAGGCGGAGGCGTTGACGAACCAGCGGTCGTTGATCGCCATGTCCAGGCCCACCTGACCCGCCAGCCCCCAGGAGGAGTCAACGCTCACATCCGTGCCCGCCAGGGCACCACGGCCCTCTTCATCGAAGAAGGTGGTGTAGTTGATGCCGGCACCGACATAGGGACGCACCTTGCTGTTGGCGTCCCCGAAGTAGTACTGCGCCATCAGGGTCGGCGGCAGGTGCTTGACCTTGGCGACCTCACCCAGCCCCGGGGTCGACACCGAGTGGGAGAAAGGCGTCGCCGCCAGCAACTCGACGCCCCAGTTGTCCGTCAGCATGTAGGAGAGGGTCAGCCCCAGCTGCATATTGCTGTCGATATCCAGTTCGCCGGTGCCCAGAACGTCGTCACTGCTGGTCTGGGGAGAGACGAAGGCCAGGCCGCCACGCACCAGGATGTCACCGGCCTGATGGGCCATGGCGGCGGGGGAAGCAAAAGCGGCTGCGATCAGGAGAGGAAGCACTTTTTTCATCACATAATTCCTTTTTGTTTTCTTTCTATGTTGTAAGCCCGAAAACTATAAAAGGATGTGAATGGACGGTTATTGATTTAGCTCAATAGTTATCAAGAAATAGATGGATGTACACAGCAGCTTCAGATAGCCAAAAAACTGACAAATAACACCTGAAAATCATTTAAATACAGCCAGTTGAAATATAAATACGCAATGACATCCGATTTAAAATAGCAACCAAATACACCTTAAGGGTGCCCATATTCCCATTTCTCTGTTGTTTAATGATGCCGGCCAGCGTATTTTATTAAAGCGATGTAGCCATGCTGTAATTTAATCTTTATGAAACCACAAACACGCAAAGACAAAATCATCGGCATCCTGGCAGCCATCTGGGGCTTAGGCTCCTTCCTGTTTATCCTGCTCGGTTTTCTGTTCGCCCTCGCCTTCCTGATGCTGGCCCACTGACACCCCATAGTCACCGCCCGCCCGGTGACGGGCTTGCCCTGCCCAAATCAATGCCGCATTCAGTCAGTCTCAGTGTCTGCGCCCGCCGCCGAGGCGTATCCCAATGCCCCTCCATCTCCGGCGATCGCCCACAAAAAAGGGGCCAAGGCCCCTTGTCTGTCTGACTTGTCCTTACTTGTTCAGCAAGGGGGCCAGGAAGCGCGCCGTGTGCGACTCCTTGCAACGGCTCATCTCCTCCGGCGTGCCGGTCACCAGGATGCGGCCGCCACCGGCGCCCCCTTCCGGCCCCAGATCGACGATCCAGTCGGCGGTTTTGATGACGTCCAGGTTGTGCTCGATGATGACTATGGTGTTGCCTCTATCCCGCAGCTGGTGCAGCACCTTGAGCAGTTGCTGGATGTCGTGGAAGTGCAGACCCGTGGTCGGCTCGTCCAGGATATAGAGGGTCTGGCCGGTGTCGCGCTTGGAGAGCTCCCGCGCCAGCTTGACCCGCTGCGCCTCGCCCCCCGACAGGGTAGTGGCCGACTGGCCGAGGCGGATGTAGGAGAGGCCCACATCCATCAGGGTTTGCAGCTTGCGCGCCACCGCAGGGACGGGGTCGAAGAATTCGCGGGCATCTTCCACCGTCATCTCGAGGATCTCGTGGATGTTCTTGCCCTTGTACTTCACCTCCAGGGTCTCTCGGTTGTAGCGCTTGCCCTTGCAGACGTCGCACGGCACGTAAACATCCGGCAGGAAGTGCATCTCCACCTTGATGACGCCATCCCCCTGGCAGGCCTCGCAGCGCCCCCCCTTGACGTTGAAGGAGAAGCGACCCGGCAGGTAGCCGCGTGACCGCGCCTCCTGGGTACCGGAGAGCAGCTCGCGGATCGGGGTGAACAGGCCGGTATAGGTGGCCGGGTTGGAGCGCGGAGTACGGCCTATGGGGCTCTGATCGATATCCACCACCTTGTCCAGGTGCTCCAGCCCTTCCACCTCGCGATAGGGCGCCGGGGTGGACTCGGTCGCCTTGTTCAGCTCCCGGTGGGCGATGCGGAACAGGGTGTCGTTGATCAGGGTCGACTTGCCGGAGCCTGAGACCCCGGTGACGCAGGTCATCACCCCTATGGGCAGATCCAGGTTGACGTTGCGCAGGTTGTTGCCGCTCGCCCCCTTGAGTTTCAGCCACTTGCCGGTGAGCGGCGTGCGTTCATCAGGAATGGCGATCTGCTTGCGGCCGGAGAGGTAGTCACCGGTCAGCGACTCGGGATTGGCGATGATCTCCTCCGGCGTCCCCTGCGCGACGATTGAGCCGCCATGGACGCCGGCCCCCGGACCTATGTCGAGCACATGGTCTGCGAGGCGGATGGCGTCCTCGTCGTGCTCCACCACTATGACGGTATTGCCCAGATCGCGCAGGTGGGTCAGGGTCTTGAGCAGCCGCTCGTTGTCGCGCTGGTGCAGGCCGATGGAGGGCTCATCCAGTACATACATGACCCCCACCAGACCGGCGCCGATCTGGCTGGCCAGCCGGATCCGCTGCGCCTCGCCACCGGAGAGGGTCTCGGCGCTGCGGGACAGGCTCAAGTAATTGAGGCCCACGTTCACCAGGAAGCCGAGCCGCTCGACGATCTCTTTGAGGATCTTCTCGGCAATCTGGGCGCGCTGGCCGCTCAGGTTCAGACCCTCGAAGAAGGCGAGCGCATCACCGATGGACTGCTCGGCGATGGCCGGCAGGTTGCGGTTGTCGACGAAGACGTGGCGCGCCTCTTCCCGCAGCCGGCTGCCACCGCAGCTGGTGCAGGACTTGTTGGCGATGTACTTGGAGAGCTCTTCCCGCACCGAGTTGGAGTCGGTTTCGCGGTAGCGGCGCTCCATGTTGTGCAGTATTCCCTCGAACGGATGCTTGCGCACCACCACATCGCCGCGATCGTTCATGTAGCGGAACTCGATCTCGGTACGACCGGAGCCGCGCAGGATCACCTCCTGGGTCTTGACCGGCAGATCTTCCCAGGGCGCCTCCAGATCGAACTTGTAGTGCTCGGAGAGGGATTTCAGCATCTGGAAGTAATAGAAGCTGCGCTTGTCCCAACCCCGGATGGCGCCACCGGCCAGGCTCTGGCTCGGATCGTGGATCAGCTTGGCGGGATCGAAGTACTGCTGCACCCCCAGGCCGTCGCAGGTGGGGCAGGCCCCGGCCGGGTTATTGAAGGAGAAGATGCGCGGCTCCAGCTCCGACATGGAGTAGCCGCACTCCGGGCAGGCGAAGTTGGCAGAGAAGATCAGGGGGGCAACGCCCTCCTCTCCGTCCATGGGAGCCACCAGGACTATGCCGCCGGAGAGGGTCAGTGCCGTCTCGAAGGATTCGGCGAGGCGCAGTGCCAGGTCATCGCGCACCTTGAAGCGGTCCACCACCACTTCGATGGTGTGCTTCTTGTGCAGCTCCAGCGAGGGAGGATCGGAGAGATCGCACACCTCCCCATCGATGCGGGCGCGGATATAGCCCTGGGCTGCCAGGTTCTCCAGCAGCTTGCTGTGCTCCCCCTTGCGATTGCGCACCACGGGAGCAAGCAGCATCAGCTTGGTGCCTTCGGGCTGGGCCAGCACCTGATCCACCATCTGGCTGATGGTCTGGGCGGCGAGCGGGATGGCGTGGGTCGGGCAGCGGGGCTCACCGACCCGGGCAAACAGCAGGCGCAGGTAGTCGTAAATTTCGGTGATGGTGCCGACGGTCGAGCGCGGGTTATGGGAGGTGGACTTCTGCTCGATGGAGATGGCAGGCGACAGCCCCTCGATATGGTCCACGTCCGGCTTTTCCATCAGGGAGAGGAACTGGCGGGCATAGGCGGAGAGAGACTCCACGTAGCGGCGCTGGCCTTCGGCATAGAGGGTATCGAACGCCAGGGAGGACTTGCCGGAGCCTGACAGGCCGGTGACCACGATCAGCTTGTCGCGGGGCAGAGTCAGGTTGATGTTTTTGAGGTTGTGGGTGCGGGCACCCCGGATCACGATTTTTTCCATCTTGTTGCGCGCTCGATACGGGAACCAGAGCGGGCCAGTATGGCATAGAGACTACTGGATGAATAGACAGGCTTTTATCATCCCATCCCGGCTCTCAGAGATACTCCTTGGCCCAGCTCACCGCCTGCAGGCGGTTCTTGACGTTCAACTTCTTGAACACGTTATAGAGGTGGGACTTGATGGTGTGTTCGCTCACGAACAGGCTGTCGGCGATCTCGGTATTGGAAGCCCCCGTCATCAGGTGGCGGACGATCTCCTGCTCACGGGCCGTCAGCAACGTCTGGTTGCGCAGGGGCTGGCCGCTCCCCTTGCGGTAGTAATCCACCAGATCGCACAGCAGATGGCGCGGGATCCAGTACTCCCCCTGCAACACCTTGCGGATGCCGATCACCAGCCGATCCAGGTTGTCCTGGCGGAAGAAGAGCCCGCTGGTGTGGGGCCACATCAGCAGCAGCTCCCTGTCCGTGCTGGTCGGGGCGTTAAGCAGCACGGCACTGGCCTCGCCGAAGCGGCTGCAGATGGCCTTGCTCCAATCCGCCTGCTGAGCCGACTTCAGATAGTCCAGATCGATCAGCAGCAACGTCTGGGCAGAGGTCTCGGCGGGTTCGGGCAGGGCCTCTATCTCCCCCACCAGCAAGATGGACAAACCAAGCTGTTCGCTGAGGTGACGCTGGAAACTGCTGGCTTGTGCATTATTTTCGGTGATCAGCACTAAGGGGTATTCGGGCGTCATCAAGAGAACTTCCTTGCACATTCGAGTCGGGGCTTTTCGGCAAGGAAGAGTACCAATCCCCCTCCTGGCTGCAGCATTAAAAAAGTATTAGACGCCGCTGTGATTCCTTTGAAGCTCAGCAATTTTCCAACCAATACAAATGACTAGCACACACCCCCCATTTGGGGGGTTAAGTAGTGCCGACCAGCACCATAGCAGGCCTTGGCCGTCGATGCAGCACTCTGCCCCGTCGTCCCCTTGCTGGTGGGGCCATACCTCGGGTAAGTTACTCGGACGCCAGCGGCGGGGTTTGGTGCTCGCCGGGACAGGAAGGTGTGCGCTCATCTCCGCCAACTGGTATTATTGCGGGCAAACGCTGCGGCGGATGGCCGATAAACGCGTCGGTTGAATCTGGCACAGCCGTGACATACGTGAAGATGAGGTCCATCCGTGGCGCGCATCTCATTGCAAACAAACGACATATTGAATGGGACCAGGCATTTGGCCTGGCCGGTATACATAAGGGTGGAAGAGAGATTATGGCCAGTCGAGGCATCAACAAAGTCATTCTGATCGGTAACCTGGGGCAAGACCCGGAAGTGCGCTACATGCCGAGCGGCGGTGCCGTGACTAACATCACCCTGGCCACCTCCGACACCTGGCGCGACAAGCAGACCGGTGAGCAGAAAGAGCGTACCGAGTGGCACCGTGTGGTCTTCATGGGCAAGCTGGCCGAAGTGGCGGGCGAGTACCTGAAGAAGGGTTCCCAGGTCTATGTCGAAGGCAAGCTGCAGACCCGCAAGTGGCAGGATCAGGGTGGCCAGGAGCGTTACACCACAGAAGTGCTGGTCGACAGCTTCACCGGCGTGATGCAGATGCTGGGTGGCCGTCCGCAAGGCGGCGCCGGCCAGGGCATGGGCGGTCAACAGTCCCAGGGCAACTGGGGCCAACCGCAACAGGCAGCCCCCCAGCAAGCGATGCAGCGCCCGGCCGCAGCCCCGCAGCAGAATATGCAACCACAGGGTGGTTACAGTCGTCCGGCCCAGCAGCCGCAGTCCGCACCGCCGGTCTACAACGAACCGCCGATGGATTTCGACGACGATATCCCGTTTTAAATCGACACCCAGGCCCTGATGACTCAGGGCCTTTTTGTCTGTTTCTGACGCATTCATCCCCTCCCTCATTATGTTGTTGCGACGATCCGCACCTTACCCTCTCCCTCGCCCTGACTTGTGGCTATTCTCGGGACGAGTCACTTCCCCGAGAACCTGCATGAATCACCTTGGTCGTCTGCTGTGCCTCATCTTGCTGGTGTTTGCCGCCCCTCTGATCGCCGAGCCGCTGCGAGTGGGGGTGAGCTTCGCCATCCCTCCCTATGTGATCACGCACGAGGATCGCGGCATCGAGCTCGACCTCATGCGCGAGGCGTTCGCTGGCAGCGGTCATGAGCCCGAGTTCATCTATCTGCCTCTGGAGCGGACCTTCCGCATGCTGGAGGAAGGCAAGCTGGATGCCATCATCAACGTCAGACCCGGCATGCTTAGCCGCGCCCACCTCTCCCAGGCGGTGATCACCTTTCACAACCGGGTCTTTACCCTCGACAAGACGGCGTTTAACACCATGGGGGATCTGCAGACGCTGCGAGTCAGCGCCTTCCAGCGGGCCAGGCAGATCCTGGGAAAAGAGTTCGCAGGAATAGTCGAGCAGAACCCCCACTACGAGGAGGTGGCGAGGCAGGAGGGGCAGGTTCAGAAGTTGTTGCTGGGACGCACGGATGCCGTGATCCTGGAGCAGAGGATATTCTACTACTACATGGCACAACTGCTCGGGCAAGCAGAGGGCGGCGAGCGCTATCAAGCCGATCGGATCCGACAGCATGATCTCTTCCCCCCCACCCGGTACCACTTCGCCTTTCGCCAGGCGGCGCGGCAGCAGTGGTTCGATCGCCAGTTGAGCAAGATGAAGGAAGATGGCCGCTATGAGCAGATCTTTGCCGACTATGGCACGGCCTCATCCGACAGAAACATAAAAGCCAGCCCATGACGGACTGGCTTGATACTGGCTCCAGAGGAACAACAGTGTAGTGGAGCGTTACTTCATCGCGCCGCCATTTTTCAGATCAGCTTTCTGACGTTTGGCCTCGCGCTTCTCTTTCAGTGACATCTGCGGTTTTTTCTTGGCATCTTTGCCGTGATGCTGTTCTTTGTTGCTCATCATCAGACTCCAAAAATGTTACCAGGACAGTTGGAATCAAGATTCCAGCATGCCATCCGAATCATAGATCACAGTACGCTAGCAGTGACGATCAAGGATCGCACTGGCACCAGCATACCCCCAGCCTCCACCGGGATCCAGCCTCGCCGGACAACGGCGCCACACAGGGCACGGACCTCGTCATCCACGCCCCGACAATCTGGGACAAACCGCCACAACCGGCTCGCATCTGGGCGAAAACCGGCAGGAAAACGCACTCAACTTGCCCTTTTGGGGTCAAGAGGACGATTACATAAGAGTCGGCCCCCGGAGTGTGTTAGGGTGAACCATCACCTGCCGCAGGAGTGCGCCATGAAAAAGCTGGAAATGAAAGATCTTACCGAGGCCGAAAAAGCCGAGATCACCCTGTTGTTGCAGAAGGCCCAGGCCCATGCCGATCACACCCTGACCAATGGGGAACGTAACAAGATCCGTGAGGAAGGGCGCCTGAAAATCGCCGAGGATCGCGCCAAGGCAGCCAAGGCGGCCTCCGCACTGGCGCGGGAGAAGGCCAAGGAGCGGGCCAAGAATCAGGTGCTGCCCGAGACCTTCAACTGGGCGGACTCCGTCAGCAACAAGTACCGCAGCAAGCGATAATTTCTGTCTCCCATGTCCGGATGCTTGTGCTGCCACCCGGACATGGACCTGCATACTTCCCTTTTCCATACCGGAAATTGTTAGATAACCTTCTGGTATAAAACGATTTTATCAAGATAACACGCTACCACCTCCTCGCCTGGCAGGAATTAATACCAAGATAAAGATTGCCATGGCGGAGTGAGCGTGTTCTAATCGATTTCGATGGTTCGGTAGTTCAGACCTGATTATGTTAGGCAGTCATTTTAAAGCAGTGATTTGTGCATAGAGTTGTCCCAGATGATTCTCGCCAAATAATTCTCCTTCTTTAGTGCTCCCCATACGTATTGCTGACGAAAAATCATGGATTGCTACACAAGTAGCGTTTCAACATCACTATTCAAGGAAATTATTATGTCTAACAAAATGACTGGTACCGTAAAGTTCTTCAACGCTGAGAAAGGTTTTGGCTTCATCTCCCCGGCTGACGGTGGCAAAGACGTGTTCGTACACTTCTCCGCTATCCAGTCCACCAGCTTCAAAACCCTGGACGAAGGTCAGCGCGTTGAGTTCACCATCGAGCAAGGCCAGAAAGGCCCGGCTGCTGCCAACGTAGTTGGTCTGTAATTCAAGCCAGGAAGCCTTTTCGTCAATCGGAAAGTCCTTCTGCAAGAATTGAAAAAACCCGCCTCGGCGGGTTTTTTGTTATCTGGATTCCCATAATTACCGCTCTCCCCTGCCAAAATTGCCCCCTCCTACCGAACAAAATGCAAATGATAACCAATATCAATTGCATTTGATTCTTATTTGCCTAGAATGCCTGCCGACAAATGTCATCCATTTGAGGCTCAGCTCCGCCGTCCCAGTGCGACACCAAGATCCCGGGACACTAAAGCGGGTTGAGAAACTTTCCTTCCCAGGAGTTCAGGTTTTCATGACTAACATCCCCATTACCCCTCTCGCCACCCTGATCGTCGCCGCACTGGCCAGCCAGGCCCACGCCAGCCAGAACGAAGTCATGGTGATCACCGCCTCGGGTTTCCAGCAGAAGATCGAAGACTCTGCCGCCTCCATCTCGGTCGTGACCCGGGAACAGCTGGAGAAGCGCGCCTACCGTGACGTGACCGATGCCCTGAAAGACGTCCCCGGGGTGGTGATCACCGGGGGTGGCAGCAGCAGCGACATCAGCATCCGCGGCATGGGAGCCAAGTACACACTGATGCTGGTAGACGGCAAGCGAGTCGACAGCCGTGGCACCCGTCCCAACAGCGACGGCCCCGGCATAGAGCAGGGCTGGTTGCCGCCGCTGCAAGCCATAGAGCGGATCGAGGTGGTGCGCGGCCCCATGTCCTCCCGCTACGGCTCGGACGCCATGGGGGGCGTCATCAACATCATCACCCGCAAGAGCACTAGCATGACGGCATGGCAGGGGTCGGTGCATGCCGACAGCACCTTCCAGGAGAACAAGGCCTCAGGTGATCTCTTCCAGACCGATGCCTACACCGCCGGCGCCCTGGTGGACGGGCTGCTTGGGATGCGCCTGAACGGCCAACTCTCCTATCGCGGCGAGGATCAGTTCGAGAACGGCTTCGCCGAGCAGGAGATGCGCAGCGGCACCGCAGTGTTCAGCCTGACCCCGGACGAGCACAACAGCTTCGACTTCGAGGTGAGCCGCGGCCTGCAGGACAGGGATCGCACGCCGGGTGAGTCCATTTCGGCCAAGGCCAAACCCAACCTGAGCACCTACGAGCGCACCAACTACGCCATCACCCACGACGGCCGCTACGACTTCGGCTCCTCCAGCAGCTATCTGCAACGGGAAGAGAGCACCAACCCGGGTCGGCAGATGAAGATGATCAACACCATAGCCGACACCCATACCCAGATCATCCTGGGGGATCATTACCTGAGCGTCGGCGGCCAATACCGCTACGAGGATCTGCAGGATCAGGGCAACCAGCTGAATGTGGCCAATCGCGCCGACCAGCTGACCCGCTGGAGCTGGGCCCTGTTCGTGGAGGACGAGTGGGCCCTGACCGACAGCTTCGCCCTCACCGGCGGCGTGCGCATGGACAGGGATCAGAACTACGGCAGCCACTGGAGCCCGCGTCTCTACGGGGTCTGGCACCCCGCCGAGTTCTGGACCCTGAAGGGCGGCGTCTCCACCGGCTACCGCTCCCCCGATCTGCGCATGTCGGCGGCCAACTGGGGTCAGGCCACCGGCGGCGGCACCCAGGATGGCATGCTGGTCGGCAGCCCGGCCCTCCAGCCGGAAAAGAGCGTCAGTGAGGAAATCGCCCTGTTGTGGGATGGCAGGCAGGGGCTCAACGCCGGGCTGACCCTGTTCAATACCGACTTCAAGGACAAGATTGCCGAGACCCGTCGCTGCACCAGCAAGCAGGATCCCGCCTGCACCCTGAACGGTCACACCTATGACTTCATCAGCGATCGCATCAACGTCGACGAGGCCAACATGCGCGGGGTGGAAGGCACGGCCAACTGGGCTATCAATCCGCAGTGGTCCCTGGCTTCCAGCTACACCTTCACCCAGTCCGAGCAGAAGAGCGGTCCCATGGCGGGCCTGGCACTGAACCAGATGCCGCGCCACATGTTCAACACCACTGTCGACTGGCAGACCAGCGAGGCGGTCGGCCTCTGGTCCAGGGTCAACTTCCGCAGCAAGACCTCGGACTACCTGAGCCGGGTCAAGATGGCCGAGGGCACCCCCTCCTACACCTTCTTCGACACCGGCCTGGTCTACAAGGCCAATCAGGCGCTGAGCGTCACCGCCGTCATCTACAACCTGCTGGACAAGAGGGTGGATTACGCCAGCTATGGCACAGTGCTGGATGGACGCCGCTACAACCTGGGGCTGACCTACCAGTTCTGATCCTCTCGGGAGCGAGAGATGAAAAGGCCCGCCGAGTGCGGGCCTTTTCATGGGCGACGGGAGGGGAACTGTCAGCGCGGCAGGCTGATCCTGGCCTCCAGGCCGCCCTCGGCACGGTTGTGCAGGGTCAGCTCGCCGCCGTGCTGATGCACCAGGGTACGGGCGATGGCGAGCCCCAGCCCCACGCTGCCCGACTCGGTATTGCGGGCCTCGTCGAGACGCACGAAGGGTTTGAACACCTCCTCCAGCTGGCCCGGGGCTATGCCTGGCCCCCGATCGCAAACCAGGATCAGCAGCTCGGATTCGGTTCGCTCCAGGGACACCTCGGCCCCGCCCGCGTACTTGATGGCGTTGCCGATGAGGTTTTGCAGCACCCGGCGCAGGGTATTGGCGCGGCAGGCGTAGACCTGCTTGCCCTGTGCCAGGCAGATGACGGGTTGGCCGGTATCCGCATAGTCATCGCACAGGCTCTCCAGCAGGCTGACCAGATCCAGCTCCCGGGTCGCCTCCTGCTGCCCCTCCTCCCGGGCGAAGCTCAGGGTCGCCGCCAGCATCTGCTCCATCTGTTGCAGGGTCTGCTGGAATCGCTCCTTGTCCTCGCCGTCTGCCAGAAACTCGCTGCGCAGCCGCAGGCTGGTGATGGGGGTGCGCAGGTCATGGGAGATGGCGGCCAGCATCCGGGTCCTGTCCTGCACGAAGCGATCGAGCCGGGTGTGCATGCGGTTGAAGGCCTGGATGGATTCGCGGATCTCGGTGGGCCCCTCCTCACGCAGGGGCTCTATGTCCTCCCCGCGCCCCAGCCTGTCGGCGTTGGCGGCCAGCTGCTTGAGGGGCAGGGTCGCCCGGCGGAACAGCCAGATCATCAGGCCGATCACCAGGCTCGCCACCAGCAGCAGGTTGAGGGTGGTCTGCCAGGACCAGCTCACCGCCTCCTTGTCCACCAGGGAGCTGAACTGCAGCCAGCCCCCGTTGGGCAACTGGATGGAGCCATAGAGCCGCATGTCCTGGGGCGGCGGCATGCCGTTGCGATCCTTCATCATGCGGTTGTGGTGCTGCCAGGCCCGGCTGCGCTGTATGTCCTGCTTCAACTCGGCGCTGATCTCCACCGACAGGGACGACGGATACCCGAGCTTGGCCCGCACCAGCTTCTCGAAGCGGGGGCTGCGGTTGTCCGGTTGCAGCGGCTCGTCGGCGAGGCGCAGCAGCAGGGTCTCGCTGCGGCTCGCCTTGAGGATCTCGTGATAGAGGGAAGGGGGGGAGAGGGAGAGCAGGCGCACCACAGAGATGATCCGCTGCATGGCGTTGCGGCTGTTGACGTAGCCGAGCGCCTCCTCCCGATCCGAGCGGTAGATCTGGATGCTGAGCAGCTGGATCAACACCAGTCCCGCCAGGGCCACCAGCACTATCTGGCCGGTCAGCCCCTTGGGCAGCAGCCTGGCGAAGAAGCCCTTGATCATGCCGGCCTCACTCCTGGGTCACGTCGGCGGCGAACAGGTAACCGCCGCCCCAGATGGTCTTGATGAGCTCGGGATTCTTGGGGTCCCGCTCCAGCTTGCGGCGCAGCCGGCTCACCAGGGTATCTATGGCGCGATCGAAGGCGACCGCCTCCCGGCCACGAGCCAGATCCAGCAGCTGATCCCGGCTCAGCACCCGCTGGGGGCGCTCCAGAAACACCTTGAGCAGATCGAACTCGGCGGTGGAGAGGCTCATCCCCACCCCCTCCTCGTCCACCAGCTCGCGGCGATTGATGTCGAGCAGCCAGCGATCGAAGCGCAGATCCCGGGTCAGGACCTCGGGAACGGGCTGGATCTCCGCCTGGGTGCGGCGCATCACCGCCTTGATGCGGGCCAGCAGCTCGCGCGGGTTGAACGGCTTGGCGAGGTAGTCATCGGCCCCCATCTCCAGCCCTATGATGCGGTCCGTCTCCTCCCCCATGGCGGTGAGCATGATGATGGGCAGACGGGACTTCACCCTGAGCTCGCGACACAGAGTCAGGCCATCTTCCCCCGGCATCATCAGATCCAGCACCAGCAGATCGAACTCCCGCTCGTCCAGCAGCCGCTTCATCTCCTTGCCATCCCGGGCACAGCTGACGCGCATGCCGTGTTGTTCCAGAAAGCGCTTGAGCAGATCGCGGATCTCGCTGTGATCGTCGACCACCAGAATATGAGGGCTGCCTTGGTTCATCATTGTCTCTCCCGTTATCGAGCTGGGGCGATTATACGAGAATCAATCGGGCGGGTTGTGTCAAAGTGTGCCAGAGCGCCAAGATGCCACACTCTGCTACAAAATAGGCTTCAACTGGCAAAATTCAGACACTTCCACGGTGTTTACTGGATACCAAGGCGAAAGAGCCTCTACCCGTATTCATCCGACAGGAGTTACCCATGAAAAAGCTGACCAAGACCCTGCTGACCGCCACCCTGATCCTCGGCCTGCCGCTGGGCGCCTATGCCGCCAGCGAGGCTGTCTCCACCGCCCAGCCGACCCAGGCCACGGCGGCCGGTTGCCCCATGGACGGTTCCGGCATGATGGGCGGCAAGCACCACGGCGGTCGCCACGACAAGATGGCCCGCATGAAGAACATGACCCCGGAACAGATCCAGGCTCACCTGCAACAGCGCTACGACAAGATTGAAGATCCGGCCAAGAAGGCCGAGTTCGTGAAAAACCTCGGCCTGCGTGCCGACGGCATGATCAAGCACGCAGAGGTGATGAAGCAATTTGCAGAAGCGAACCAGTAAGTCGAGGTCATGAAGTCGTTTGCCGAGGCAAACCAGTAAACCGACGCGACTAAGCAAGCAAGATAACGACAGGGTGGCCATGGCCACCCTGTTTTTTTCGTGTCCGCTCAACTGCCCTGTCCTGCGACTGACGCCGCCATGGCGCCACTTTTCTGCCTCCCTGCACCGGGATATGTGAGCGATAACAAACGTTTTAGTTTCGAAATAGCTAATAATGGCGGCTCAAATAACAGGATCGGGCAAGGCCCCGGCCACAGTGGACAGGAGTCGTTATGGGATGGAATCTGGGCACAATCAAGGGGCGTTATACCGCCGTCTTCCTGGGATTCATGGCGCTGGTGTGCGCCCTGACGGTGATCGGCATCCAGCTCTGGATCAAGCCGGCGCTGCAGAAGGCCGGTGAGCAGAATGTGGCGCTGCGGGTCAGCGAGATAGCCACCGACATCCGCGACCAGCTCAACGGGGTGCAGAGCCAGTCCCGCAGCATCACCCAGCTGGTGGCCCAGCTGCCGAGCGAGCAGATAGACGCCCTGCTGCCCGCCCTCATCGATCAATACGGCAACGCCATGGTCTTCGGTGGCGGCATCTGGCCCCTGCCGGAGAAACGCGAGGCGGGCCGCGCCAAGTTCAGCACCTTCTATCACAGGGACGCGGCCAACGCCCTCATCCCCAACACCTACTGGAACTCGGCCGAGGCGCCGAACTACTTCGAGCAACCCTGGCACAAGGCGGGGCAGCAGGCTCCCCGCGGCATGTGCGTCTGGGCCGCCGCCTACAAGGATGGCGCCAGCCAGCAGCCGAGAACCAACTGCGCCATGGGGATCTACCGGGACGGCGCCCTGTACGGGGTATCGACCATAGACGTGACTCTGGGGTTCTTCAACGAGCTGGTGACCAGGAAGGAGCAGGAGATCGGCGGCCAGGTGATGATAGTCGAGGCTGACGGCAAGATCCTGAGCAAGAACGCCCGCCTCGGTGGCGATGTGGTGCTCGGCAATCTCTCCGCCCACGCCGACTACCCCTTCGCCGGGGCCATCGCCAGCCTGCTCGGCCAGGACGCGAGCAAGGGCTTGCTGCGCACCACCTTCCAGGATCAGGGGGAGGAACAGACCCTGCTGATGGAGGCCATCGAAGGTACTCCCTGGCTGCTCGCCACCGCCCTGCCGACCCGCATCCTGACCCAGGACAGCCGGGATGTGCTCGCCACTTTGGCCGCGATCCAGCTGCCCCTGGTGGGGCTGCTGTTCGTGCTCATGGTGCTGGCCATCAGCCAGCTCGGCAGCCGGCTGCAAACCCTCAAGCTCAACATAGATGCCCTCAGTGCCGGCGATGCGGACCTGACGGCCCGCATCCAGGTGAAGGGTCATGACGAGCTGGACAACATAGCCCTGTCGGTGAACCGCTTCATCGCCTACCTGCAGCAGATGATGGTGCAGGTGACGGACGCCACCGACCTCATCACCCGGGAGCTGGCACAGCTCGATCAGCAGACAGGTCAGGCCCGACGGATCCTCGGGGAACACGCCAGCGAGACGGATCAGGTGGTCACCGCCCTCACCGAGCTCAGCTCCACCGCCGACAGCGTGGCCCAGCACGCCAGCGACTCGGCCAGCTTCACCGAGGCCGCCAATGGCCAGGCCGCCAACTCGCGCAAGGTGGTGGGCTCGGCCTCCGCCAGCGTGGTGGCTCTGATCGACGAGGTGGATCTCGCCGCCGCCAAGGTGCTGGAGATGCAGGAGGATGCCAAGCAGATCGGCAGCGTGCTCGGGGTGATAGGTGGCATCGCCGCCCAGACCAACCTGCTGGCGCTCAACGCCGCCATCGAAGCGGCCCGGGCCGGGGAGCAGGGACGAGGCTTCGCCGTGGTGGCCGACGAGGTGCGCGCCCTGGCGGCCCGCACCCAGAACAGCACTGCCGAGGTGGGCAGCATGCTGTCGCGCCTCACCCAGGGGGTGGCCGAGGCCGTGGTCGCCATGGAGCAGACCAAGCGCAGCTGCCAGGCCGCAGCCGACACCACGGGTCAGGTCACCGGCGGGCTCGACAGCATGGCCGACTCTGTGGTGCAGATCCACGATCTCAGCAGCCAGATCGCCACCGCCGCCGAGGAGCAGAGCCGGGTGACCGAGGAGATCAACCGCAACATGGTGAGCATTCGCGACATGCTGAACCTGCTGGTGCAAAACGGCAGCCAGACCGAGCAGAGCGCGGCGTCACTGCTCGGCTCCAACCGCCAGCTGCTGGCCCTGGTGCGCCGCTTCAAGGTGTGATGGCGAACGCCAGCCAGCAAAAAGGGGCCCACGGGCCCCTTTTTCATGCACGTCGTTCAGACTCAGGCCTTGGCTTTGTCGGCCAGGTTCAGGGTCTTGACGGTTTCGCCTTCAAACTTGATGACGACGCTCTTCTGAGCGGCTTCGGTATCCTTGAACAGGGTCTTGGAGGTCTCTGCCAGCATGGGAGATACCTTGTTCAGGGCGCTCAGGTCATAGGTCCACACTTCCAGACCGGCTTCGGTCTTGGTGCTGGCCGGGGCGCCCAGCTTGTCCTTGATGGCCTGCTTGTTGGAGCCGCCTTCCTTGATATCCAGGGCCGTTTTGATCGCTTCGTTGGAGGCGCTGTCCACGGCAGTACCGGCCATCTCTTTGGCGGTGCTGGTGACGCTGCTGGTCACGGAGTCGGTCAGGGAATCCATCAGGCCGGCGTGGGCAACCAGGGGCAGGGCGGTCAGGGCAATCAGAAGGCACTTTTTCATTAAGATACATCTCACAGGAATGAAAGAGCGCGCATCAGACCAGTGAGCTCGATTGGAGTCAAGATGATCCCAAGGTCAAGCCGCATTCGGGGGGGAAGAGGGACTCGAGGCTGGACAGGGCGGCCGGAGACGGATAGCGGCTCCCCTAGCCAGAGAGCTGATCCTTGCCCGCCAGCTTGGCCCGGTAGAGCGCCCTGTCCACCCTCGCCATCAACTGGTTCAGGGGCTCGTCCGGCATGGACTCCACCAGACCGAAACTCAGGGTGATGGGCTCCACCCCCTTGACCCTGGCATAGCCCAGTCGCTGTCGCAGCTTTTCGGCCACCACATGGGCCTCCGCCAGACGGGTGTTGGGCAGCACCAGCATGAATTCGTCGCCCCCCCAGCGGGCCAGCAGATCGATCTCGCGGATGGAGCCGCGGGTCAGGCGCACTATGTCGATCAGGGTCTGATCCCCCACCCCGTGGCCGTGGCGATCGTTGATCTGCTTGAAGTCGTCCACGTCCATGGCGATCACGGCGAAGGGCTCCTTGAAGCGCCGGGCGCGCTCATACTCCAGCCGGACGGCCTGCTCCAGCCGATAGCGGCTGGCGGCCCCGGTCAGGGAATCCGTCTCCGCCAGGCGGCGGTTCTCCTCCACCTGATGCTGGAGCGCCAGGTTGAGCCGCTCCAGCTCGGCGGTGCGCTCCGCCACCTGCTGCTCCAGGGAGCGATTGTGCAGCTCCAGCCGGGCATAGAGCTCCCGCTGGGCATGAATGTCCCGGTGCGCCCCTATCATCCTGGCCACGGAGCCGTCCGGGTTGCGCACTATGATGCGGCCACAATCCTCTATCCAGATGAAGTCCCCGTTGCGGCAGCGACAGCGGTACTCGGCCCTGTAGTCTGGAGACTGGCCGCTCAGATAGGCATCGAAGCGGGCCATCACCCGCGCCAGATCGTCCGGGTGGATCAGGTTTTCCCAGGTGAATACCGTGTTGTCGAGGGTGTGCGGTTCATAGCCCAGCATCTGATACCAGCCCGGATTGCGATAGACGAAGCCGGTGTTGGCATTCCAGTCCCAGATCCCGTCGCTGATGACCTCCAGAATGCCGTGTACCGCGGCCTCATTGAGATCCTGGATCCTGATAGTGTCATTGTCCTGCAGCATGGAAACCATCCTTGTTCTGCTCCCCCGCGCCACTGCGGGTGACTCGAGTCCGGCGGTTGAACATCATTGAAAAATGCGGCCGCCTGCCGGGCTACCCGATGACGACTGCCTGCCTGCAATCCCTGTCATGACAAGGTTATCGGCCGCCCCCAGGCTCCCCTGAATAACAGTAGCAGCAGGGCCTGCCGCCAGTCTTGAGCGCCGTCACGCCTTCCCTCTTTTGTCTGCCCGCCCCCTTGCACCAGGGTGGTGCACCCCCTTGGCGCAGCCCTGCCCAAATGGGGCACCTCTCGTCACTCCCTCTGACTGCCATGAAATAAATCATTGAATAAATAGGGAAAAATTCTTGGCGCAATATTTGCCTTTGTCTTGGTGAACCACCAAGGATTGGGGACATTGCATGAAGTTAATCACTGCCATCATCAAGCCGTTCAAACTCGATGACGTTCGCGAAGCCCTCGCCACCCTCGGCGTAGAGGGGCTGACGGTCTCCGAGGTCAAGGGGTTTGGCCGCCAGAAGGGGCACACCGAGCTCTATCGAGGCGCCGAATACCAGGTGGATTTCCTGCCCAAGGTGAAGCTGGAGATCGCCACCCAGGCCGACAACGTCGAGCCCATCATCGAAGCCATCAGCCAGGCCGCCCACACCGGCAAGATAGGTGACGGCAAGATCTTCGTCTGCGACCTGCTGGCCGCCGTGCGCATCCGCACCGGCGAGACAGACGCAGACGCCCTTTGATACGACTGGAACCGAGGAACACGACATGGAAGAGTTGATCACATCCGTCAGCGAGCTGCGCTATGCGCTCGATACCTTCTACCTGCTGATCTCCGGCGTGCTGGTCATGTGGATGGCCGCCGGGTTCGCCATGCTGGAGGCGGGCCTGGTCCGCGCCAAGAACACCACAGAGATCCTGACCAAGAATATCCTGCTTTATGCCATCGCCTGCGTCATGTACCTGCTGGTCGGCTACAACATCATGTACGTGGACAACGGCGCCGGCGGCTGGTTGCCGAGCTTTGGCAGCCTGATGGGCAGCCAGGCCGAGGATGCGGGCCACTCACTGCACGCCGACTTCTTCTTCCAGGTGGTGTTCGTGGCGACCGCCACCTCCATCATCTCGGGGGCGGTGGCCGAGCGGATGAAGCTCTGGTCCTTCCTGCTGTTCTGCGTGGTGATGACCGGCTTCATCTACCCCATAGAGGGCTACTGGAGCTGGGGTGGCGGTTTCCTGAAAGAGGCGGGCTTCTCCGACTTCGCGGGCTCCGGCATAGTCCACATGGCGGGCGCCGCCGCGGCCCTGGCCGCCGTGCTGCTGCTCGGCCCCCGTCGTGGCAAATATGGCAAGCAGGGGGAGATCCATCCCATCCCCGGCTCCAACCTGCCGCTGGCGACCCTGGGCACCCTGATCCTCTGGATGGGCTGGTTCGGCTTCAACGGTGGCTCCCAGCTGGCGCTCTCCAGCGCCGCTGACGCCACCGCCATCGGCACCGTCTTCGTCAACACCAATGCCGCCGCGGCCGCCGGTGTGGTCGGCGCCCTGCTGGTCAGCAAGCTCACCTGGGGCAAGGCGGATCTCACCATGATCCTCAACGGTGCCCTCGGCGGTCTGGTCGCCATCACAGCCGACCCGGCCTCCCCCAGCCCGCTGTTCGCCAGCCTGATCGGCGCCCTGGCCGGAGCCCTGGTGGTCTACGCCATAGTCGCTTTCGATCGCCTGAAAATAGATGACCCGGTCGGCGCCATCTCGGTACACGGGGTCTGCGGCCTGTTCGGCCTGATGGTGGTGCCCTTCTCCAACGCAAGCGCCACCTTCGGCGCCCAGTTGCTGGGGGCCGCCGTCATCTTCGGCTGGGTCTTTGCCGTCTCCCTCATCGTCTGGAGCCTGCTCAAGGCCACCATGGGCCTGAGGGTCAGCGAAGAGGAAGAGATGCTGGGCGTGGATGTCCACGAGTGCGGCGTCGATGCCTATCCCGAGTTCGTCAGCATCAAATCCAGCAGCTGACACAGACTGCTGCTTGCGGGGCCCGGGGGAACACCTCGGGCCCCGCTCTTTTTGGGGTGCCCTCAGCGCCCCTTGAAGGCGGGGTGATGCAGTTGGCGATAGTGGCTCGGGGCCAGCCCGTGCTGGCGCTTGAAGGCGGTGGAGAAGTGGTATTCGTTCTTGAAGCCGCACTGGGCGGCCAGCAGCTTCACCGAGTCGGCCCGGCTCGCCAGCAGGAGCGCCGCCCGCTGCAAGCGCAGCCGTTGCAGCAGCGCCATGGGGGCCAGCGCGAAGTGCTGCTGACTGAGCCGATGGAGCTGGCGCTCCGATAGGTGCAGGGCGGCGGCCATCCGTCCTATGTCCCAGCACTCGGTCAGGGAATCTTTCAGCATCAATTCGAGGCGCAGGGCCAGCCGCTCGCCGCGACTCTGCCCCTCCCCCTTTTGCAGCAGGCGGCGCAGATAAAATCCGAGCTGCTCCACCAGCAGCGCGCTGAGCAGCGGGTCTTGATGGCGCTCCTGCTCCGCATAGAGGTTCTCCAGGGTGCGCAGCAGTGTCCCCTGCTGGGAGGTGCACCCCAGACGGAGGCGGCTGGCGAAGGCATCCCAGGGGGAATCCTTGTGCAGCAGCAGCCACACCAGATCCCAGCCGCCCTTTGCCGTCGGTTGTTGCTGCGCTGGCAACTGCGTCTCTGTTAGCCCCGTCTCCGCTAACTGCATCTCTGGCAACTGCGTCTCTGGCAACCGATAGCAGAGCGGCTCCCCCGCCGGGATCAGGGCCCACTCCCCCACCGGCAGCCGCACGAAGCCATCCCCCAGCCGCACCTCTCCCTCGCCCCCCAAGGTGAGCAGGAAGCAGTGCACCTCCCCTAGGCGGCGCTCGATGCGATAGCGGGTGCGCAGGCGGGAATAGCCCGCCAGCCAGACCCGCTCCTGTACAAGGGCGGGCAGCAGGCTGTCGCAGCAGATCTGCTCGCGACAGTCGGGGGAGACATCGATGAGATCGGGGTTGGCAGTTTCAGACATCATCAGGACGGGCTCAGCCATGTCGAAGGATTAGGCCAGAGCATAACATCAAGGGCATGGAGTCACAGGAGACAAGCCATGCACATACATCACGTCGCCATCTGGGCGCAGGATCTGGAGGCACTCAAGGCATTCTACTGCACCCTGTTTGGCGGGCAGGCCAATGAGCGCTACCACAACCCGACCAAGCAGTTCTCGTCCTACTTCGTGCGCTTCGAGGGGGGCGCCAGCCTGGAGCTGATGCACAGCCCCACCCTGTTTCCGGCAGATCTCGGCCTGTCGCATCCGCTGCAAGGGCTGGCCCATCTTGCCTTCTCCCTCGGCAGCGTGGAGGCGGTAGATCAGATGACGGCACGCCTCAAGCTGCTCAAGAGCGCCGAGGTCAAACACCTGGACGGCCCCCGCTGGACCGGCGACGGCTATTACGAGAGCACCTTCCTCGATCCCGAAGGCAACCGGCTGGAGCTGACTGTTTAGCCCCTTGGTTGGCCCCTCACCCTGACCCTCTCGTAAGTTCGATTAGCGAAGCGTAATCGGACAGCGGTAACGGCATTGCTCCCTTCTCCCATTTATTAAAAAAGGAGGAGAAGGGCTGGGGATGAGGGGCGGAAAAAAGAGATTACGCGGTAAACGTTGGGCTTCGCTACGCTCAGCCACAACCTACCCAATCGGTAGGTTGGTGCTGAGCCTGCGAAGCCCAACATACGAGATTATTTTGCCAGTTCAAGTCGATAAAAATCCGTCTCTTCGTGTTTTGGATTGGAACGCAAAAATGTCCAGCCCGAACGCCGGTAATGGTTCAGCGCCCGCAAATTGGTACGACTAACGGATAGCAACGCCCATTTGCAGCCCGCCCCCAGCAACTGCTGGCGGATATATGCCTGCAACTCGGCGGCCAGGCTGGTGCCACGATACTCGGGGAACAGATAAATCAGCTGCACATAGCCGGTCTCGGGCTCATCGGAAAAGCTGCGAAATTCCAGCTGACCCACCAGTTGTTCACCCACCCAGACATGGATGTAATGCCATTGCGCTTGCCCCAGCCTTTCAGAGATCCGCTCCCGATAGCCGTCGATAAAGTCGGCAAAGCCATCAAAGGTATGAAAGCTGCAAAAATAGGCATCCCTGCGCGCCTGCACACAGAACTCGTAATCCCGCTCCAGATCGATAGTGTTAAATTCAAGTCTCAAGCAATGACATCCTGTCGTGTATGGGTTGGATATAGGGTGTAGGGTGTAGGGTGTAATAAGCGAAGCGCATTACACCTTTTGGCAGAGAAATAGGAGCGGTGCAATTCACTTCGTTCATTGCACCCTACCCGATTTTACCAAGTGGACAAAGTGGGCATTCTGGCAATCCGCTCCCCTCACCCTAGCCCTCTCCCAAAGGGAGAGGGGATCATCCGGCATCGGGGATATAGCGCTGGCAATGGCGTGTGAATTCTGGATATAGCAACGGGGCCAAACCTCCCTTCTCCCCTTGCGGGAGAAGGGCTGGGGATGAGGGGGGGAAAAAGAGATTACGTGGTGAACGTTTGGCTTCGCGACAAAAAACTTTCAGGTAGTGCAAAAGTTAAGATAAAAACAGCAAGCATTGATATCAATACTTCACGATTACAAGCTCGGGATGCTCTGGTGTATAGTGACTGTCATAATTATCATTTTGCAGCTTCAAATAACGTTCAATATCTTTTAACTCATAGGGTGTATACATAGTATTTGTTTGACTTACACCTATCATGCTAACCCATCCAGTTATCCCATCGATATAATCATGAGAAACTTTAAATATGCGAATGCTTTCGCTACTCTTGCATTTTAATTTATTTGGCTCAACACTAAATATATTCAGATATGAGTTGTAGTAACTATGCTTACGTAGAGAAAAGCCAATCGCCAAATTGTGAGCCAAAGGTAACAAATTGAAATCGTTGTCTGGGTTGAGAATGATCACATTGGGGCTAATTGTGAAAACAGGTCTAGTTTCAGTACTATCAAAATCATAACCAGTATGATAAATTCCTGTGATATTTATTTTTGAAAACATATACTTTCTGAAACTATCAAGATGACAAAATAAAGTAGGGATATTATTAACCTCAGCCAACATAAACAAGAAAAACAATGCCTTACACTTATCAAAAATTTCAGAGGTGGAATTAACAACTCTCAATGCCTTCCTGAAAATATCATGAGTAAAATATGGTTTTACTTCTGATGGTGGATTAAGTAGCTGATCCTTTATTTCTTGAAAACTATTCATCATCCCTTCCAATACTTGGCTCAAAATTTCGCCCTTGCCCTCCATTCTATTTTGTGGATTTAGAAATCCCAAGAACATCTGGATAATCATAAAGTTAACCATTTTCTCCAAATGGTTTCCTCTCTCGTTAACATTTAAAAGCTTACGAAACTCATGCTCGTGGACAAGCTCATTAAAGATGATCGATGTGTCCTTTTCATAGCTTGAAAGTTCTTTTTCTATATCAAATTTTTCTCCTGTCTCACCATCAACCAACATGAAACAATCTTTGCTTATCGCAACTGAAGATATTGGCAATGGTATTTCCTTGATATCATTTTCATTGTTCTCATCAGGATATACTGTATGGCACCAAACCCTTTGCTTATCTTTAGGCTGTAATGCTGTATCATCGCTGCGAAAATTTCTCAATACCCATTGGGATAACATATGCTGATTCTTTGTGTATTTCATAAGTCATAATCCGGTATTTATTAGAGAAGAAACCTGTGAAATATTTACGATTTGGTTTGGTAAAAAATAAAACGGCGGTAATTCCCTTTACCGCCATCCAATCAATCACTCCCCCAACCTCTCCGCCAATCCGGAATAGCGCTCGGTCTTTTTCCGCACGGCCTGTGCCAATAGCGCGCGATCGCCGTAGAGATCGAGGCGGGCCTTGGCGCGGGTGATGCCGGTATAGACCAGCTCGCGGGTCAGCAGGGGGCTGGGGCTGTCCGGCAGCACCAGCACCGTATGGGCAAACTCCGAGCCCTGGGATTTGTGGATTGTCATGGCGTAGACAGTCTCGTGGGGGGGCAATCGGCTTGGCAAGAGCGCGCGCAGGCTGCCGTCCGGCTGCTCGAACCACACCTTGAGGCGGCCGGTTTCATCGGGCAGGCAGAGCCCCATGTCACCGTTGTAGAGGCCGATCCCGTGGTCGTTGCGCACCACCATCACGGGGCGGCCCGCATACCAGTCGCCGTCGCGCTGGATCAGCCCGGCCCGAGACAGGGCCAGTTCGAGCCGCTCGTTGAGCCCCAGCACCCCGAAGGGTCCGTCCCGCAGGGCGCAGAGGATCTGGAAGCCGTTGAACGCCTTGAACACGGCAGACGCCTCTTCTCCGGCGCGGGCCGCCTTCAGATAGCTGCCGTAACCGGCCACCCCTTGGGCAATCAGGGCCTCGTAGGCCTCTCCCGCCCAGGGGTGCAGGCTGATGTCCTTGAATCCCGCACTCCAGACCGATTCCACCGCGGCGGCATCGCCCGCGTTGCAGGCCCGCGCCAGCTGGCCTATGCCGGAGTGCTGATCGAAGCGCCAGCTCTTGGAAAGCAAGCAGAGGCTGTCGCGCACAGGTGCACCGGCAGGCGAACCCTGCAGGCGGTAGCCGGTCTGGCGGGAGAGCCAATCCGCCTGAGCGGGGCTGATGCCCTGTTCGATAAAGCTGCAGATATCCCCGAGCACGGCCCCCGCCTCCACCGAGGCGAGCTGATCCTTGTCGCCGAGCAGGATGAGGCGGGCGTGGCTCGGCAGCGCATCGAGCAGGCGTGCCATCATGGGCAGGTCGACCATGGAGGCCTCATCCACCACCAGCAAGTCGAGGTGCAGCGGGTTGCCCGCGTGGTGGCGGAACTGGCTGCGCCCCGGGATCACCCCGAGCAGCCGGTGTAAGGTGCCCGCCTCTGTAGGGATGGCCTGGGCCCACTCGGGGGGCAAGTCCAGCGCCTGCAGGGCAGAGCCTATGCTCTCGGTCAGGCGCGCCGCCGCCTTGCCGGTGGGGGCCACCAGCCGGATCGCCGGGGCCTTGCCTGTTTGCAGGCCTGTCTCCACCAGAATGGCCAGGAGCTTGGCCACAGTGGTGGTCTTGCCGGTGCCGGGGCCGCCGGAGATCACCGCGAAGGGGCGCGCCGCCGCGGTGGCCGCCGCCAGCTTCTGGCCGTTGCAGCAGAGCGCCTCGGGCACCAGCGCATCCAGCTTGCTCAAGTCGCTCGCCGCCTGGGCGCTCCCCAGCAGCGCCTCTATGGCGGGCCAATCCACCTCGTTCGGGAACACCAGATCCAGATACTTCTCGATAAAGTGGCGGGCCGAGAAGTCGGGGGCGAGGCGGGCTTTGAGCAGCGCCCCGAACACCAACCCATGGTCGCGGGCAAAGAGGCGCGACAGGGCCGGGGCTATCTCGGGCCATTCGGCACGTTCACTTAACGCGCGCAGATGACGGGCTACCCCCAGCTCAAAATCGTGGTAGCGGGTGAGGTAGAGCCGCCCGTGCCAGAGCCGCAGCGGCCAGCGGGGGACCTCCCCCTCATGCTGTTCCGTACCAACCAGCGGACTTGCCGCAAAGAGGGCGGGCCAACTGGCAGGATCCGCCAGATCCCCCAGCAGATCCCGGCTCTGATCCGGAACCAGCCCGAAGGGGCGCAGGGAGCCGGCAGCGAGCATGTCAAGCGGCAGGCAAACATGGCCGCGCCCCAGCTCGAAGCAGGCGAGCGCGGCCCCCAGCACCAGCTCGGGGCTGCCGCCCAGATCGGCCACCAGTTTGGCAAATTGCAGATCCAGCTGGCGGATACGCCCCGCCAGCGCCAGGGCTTTCAGCCGTTCGATCATACCGTCGCTCTTCATCTCGCCCCTCATGCCTCTGCCTTGTTTGGTTTTTCTAAACGATGATCGTCAGGCATCACACCTTTACTAAACAACTTGTCGAGCCCCAGCACCAGTTCACGACTCGGACGGGTATGGAATACCCCCCCTTGCGGCATGCCGCGCAGGAACAGATAGAAGACCCCGCCAAAGTGCTGGTCAAAGTCGTAGCCCGGCAGCCGCAACGAGAGCAGCCGGTGCAGCGCCAGGGAATAGAGCTGGTATTGCAGGTCGTAGCGATGCTCCGCCATCGCCCGCTCCAGCGCCGGACGGCTGTAATCGGCCGGGCTCATGCCGAGGTGGTTGGATTTGTAGTCGAGCAGATACCAGCGCCCCTGCCACTCGAACACCAGATCGATAAAGCCCTTGAGCATCCCCTGCACTGTGGCGAAGCCCAGCGGCTTGTTGCCCCGCGACAGCGGGTCGTGCTGCTGGCAGAGCGCGGTGAGCGCCGGTGCCGTCACCCGCCCCATGGGCAGGAAGAACTCCAGCTCCACCTGCTTGCGCTCGGGGGCCAGATCCCGCAGCCGCACCGGCTCCCCAAAGCCGGTATCAAGGGGGGTATCGAGTACCGCCTCCACCTGCTGTTGCAGCACAGGGGCCCAGCTCTCGTCGAAGCCATCCTGCGCCAGCAGGGCGGCGATATGCTGTGCCAGCGGCTCACCAGCGGCGCTCTGAAAATCGATGGTCTCGAACAGGCTGTGCAGCAGGGTGCCGGGGCGGGCCCCTTTCGGGAAGGTGAAGATGGAGGGCTGGGGCGCCTCCTCTTCCTGCGCAGCGGCAGCCGCCTCGGTCACTACCTCGTCATCGAAGCCGGGGTTCGCCAAGACTCCCTTGCCGTGGCCGTTCCCCTGGGCCGCCAGCCCGGAGTAGGAGCTGATCCACCAGTCCCGTTCGAGGGAACCGGTAAAGTGGCGCACCTGGGGCTCGCCCAGCTGCTCTTCCTCTGGCGGCAGCGGGGCCGGACGGGTGAGCGAGGGCTCACAGACCACCACCCCGGGCAGCGCCTGGGCAAGCTCGGTGAGGGCGGTCGCCAGAGTCGCGGCATCCCCCTCTTCCCCCTTTTGCAGCAGGTAGCCGATGGCGGTGTGGTGCAGCTCTGTCTTCTCCGACTTGCCGTTGCCCGAGCGCACCGGGGCCAGCCCCAGCCAGGTGGCGTAGACGCCCCGGGTCAGCGCCACGTAGAGCAACCGCAAATCTTCGGCGAGGCGCTCCCTGTCCGCTTCGGCAAGCGAATGGTCGGCACCGGTCAGATCGAGAATGGTGCGATTGCCCCCCTCGTCCGCCTCGTGATAGAGGGGGGTCTCGGCGGTTCTGTGGCTGCAGATAAAGGGCAGGAACACCAGGGGGTACTCCAGCCCCTTGGATTTGTGGATGGTGACTATCTGCACCAGCTTGCGCTCGGATTCGAGCCGCAGTACCTGCTCCGCATCCTGGCCGCCCGGGCGGCTCACCGCCTCCCCCAGCCAGCGCAGCAGGGCATACTCCCCGTCCAGCTCGCTGCTTATCTGTTGCAGCAGCTCGCCGAGATGGAGGAAGTTGGTCAGCCGCCGCTCGCCGTAGGGGCTCGCCAGCAGGGAGGAGGCGAGATTGCGCCTGTGCAGCAGGGCCCGCAGCATGGCCAGCACGCCACGGCGATGCCAGATCTGCCGGTACTCCATAAACTCCTGCACCGCGCTCTCCCAGGCCCGCTCGTCCGAGGCCAGCGCGTCCAGCGCCCTGGCATCCAGATCAAACAGGCCGGTCGCCAGCGCCGCCCGCAGGCTGCGCTCTTCGCTCGGGTTCTGGCAGGCGTGCAGGATCAGCAGTATCTCTCGCGCCTCCACCTGCTCCAGCACGCTCTCGCGGTTCGACAGATAGACGGAGGCGATGGCGAGCCGCGCCAGCTCCTGCTGCACCAGCTTGCCCTCGGTGCCGGTGCGCACCAGCACGGCGATATCCCCGGCCTTCACCGCCTTGTCACCTATCTGCGCCTTGCCCTCCCGGGCCAGGGTCAGCAGGCGGTGGATCTCGGCGGCGGTGGCGCGGGCCATCTTGCTCTGGTAATCCCCCCGGTTGAAGGTGGGCTGGCCGGTCAGCTGCCAGCAGTGGAGCACAGGGGCGGTGGCGCCATCCAGCAGCAGCGCCTTGCTCTTGCCCTGCGCCTCCACCGGCAGGAAGGGGATATCCGCCTCGTAGATAAAGGGATCCCTGGCCCGCTCGAACAGGCCGTTGACCGCTCCCACCAGCGCACCGCTGGAACGGTAGTTGCGCCCCAGGGTGTAGTGGGCGCTCACATTTCGCCGCGCCTGGATGTAGGTAAAGATGTCGGCGCCGCGAAAGCCGTAGATGGCCTGCTTGGGGTCACCGATCATCAAGAGCGCCGTATCCTGATGGCCGCCGTAAAGACGGTGGAAGATGCGGTACTGCTGGGGGTCGGTATCCTGAAATTCATCTATCATCGCCACCCGGTAGGTGGCGCGAATGCGATCGCAGAGCCGCTCGCCAAGGCTGGAGCCCAGCGCCCCGTCGAGATCCTTGAGCAGGTCATCGAAGGAGAGCTGATGGGCCTGGCGCTTGCTCGCCTGCATCCGGCTGCGCACCACCTTGGCCGCCCGTTGCAGAATAAGGTCGCGAATACCGGGGCGGCTCGCCAACAGCTCGTCGATCTGGCTAAACAGCGGCAGGGTCGGTGGCGCCTTCCCCTTGTTCAACTTGGCTTCCAGTGTCTCCTGGCCGAAGCGTTCGAGATCCTTGGGCAGCGCGTAGCCGCTCCCCTCGTCCTGTGCCCAGTCGCCGATCTTGGCGAGCCAGCCTTCGTAGTTCTTGCCGGTGTAGAGCTTCATCTGCCCGTCGGTCTGGCGGCGGATCTCGTCCCCCTGCGCCAGCCACTCACGCTTCACAGCCCCGATACGGGCCATGGCTGCCTGATGACGGGCGGCGAGGGTCTCATCCCCCAAGGCCGGGTGTATCTCCAGCTCGCTGTTGTCGAGCCAGCCGTTCATCTCCCGCAGCAGGGCGGCGGGGCTAGGCCAGAGCGCGCGCACCGAACTGGCGAGAGTTTTATCCACCGGATAGAACTCGGCGCGCCAGTAGTCGCTCACCGCCTGCAGCCTGAGCTGGCTGTCGTCGGTCAAAAACTCTGTCTCGAACAGGGCGCCCGACTCGAAGGCGTTTTGCTTGAGCATCCGCTGGCAGAAGCCATGGATGGTAAAGACAGCCGCCTCGTCCATCTGCCGCTCGGCGGCCAGCAGGCGACGGGCCGCCAGCTCGTGATCCTCCACCTCGATCAGCAACTGGGCCAGCAAGTCATCCTTGCTCTCACCCCGCATAAAGGCGAGCCGCGCCTCGTGGATGCGACCGCGGATCCGCCCCCGCAGCTCGGCGGTGGCGGCCTCGGTAAAGGTCACCACCAGGATCTCGGTCACCGAGAGCGGCCGCTCGTGGGCGCTGGATTGACCCACATCGGCGCCCTCTTCGATCAGTGGGCCGTGCCCCAGCAGCAGGCGCAGGTAGAGACCGGCAATGGTGTAGGTCTTGCCGGTGCCGGCAGAGGCCTCGATCAGTCGTTCACCGTGGAGTGGAAAACGCAATGTATTGAGCGGGTTGGCCATGATCACATCATCTCCAGGGTGGTCAGCAGCGGGGTCAGATGTTCGCGGGCCAGCGCCTGCAACTGGCCCAGCACGGCGTCATCCAGTTCGGGGAAGCAGCGGGCGACGTAAACGTCTTGCCCCTCCCCCGTCACCATGTAGCCGCCGTTGAAGCGGGTGAGGGCCGCCTTGTCGGCCACCTCCGGCTTGTCCGGATCCTTCTCGATCGCCCTGAACCACTCCCAGGCGGTATTGGGGAAAAACGGCAGCGGCCGCTTCATCCCCTGGGCCCAGAGGGAGACCAGGGCCGCCAGCCTGGGGCGCGCCTCCTCGGCCGGAAGAGCTGGCAGCCGCAGACTCTGCTTGGCATCGAACAGCAGGGTGTCGCCGGGGGCACAGCTCAGGGAGAGGCAGAGGTGCTGAACCCAGCCCAGCAGCAGATCCTTGCCGTTGAAGCTGCCGGGTTTGACCACCAGCAAGCGCCCCTTCTGGGTGTCGATCCACCCCTGCAGCTGGCCCTGGGTCAGGGAGATATCGATCTCCACCGCCCGTTTTTCTGCCTCATTGGCCGCAACCCAGGGGCGCAGCCGATCCGCCAGCTTGCCCATCTCGGCGTCCAGATCCTCCAGCAGCAGGCTGCCGAACCAGCCTTGGGGCAGCAGGCCGGTGAGCTGCAACCGCTCGCGACGCACGGCACTATCTCCTTGTGCCAGATGGGCATCGAGCAGCAGGGCCTTGAGCTGATAGTGCTGCAGGCCGTCCAGCTCGAACGGCTCGCTGTCTTCGATGTTGGCTTCGTTCAGCTCGAACCACACCTTGAGGCGGCGGTTGAGGAAATACTTGGTGGGCTGGCGATAGAAACGCAGCAGCTCCGCCAGCTCCAGCCCCTGCTCCTTGCCCCATTCGGGGGGCAGCGGCAGCTCGCCACTCTGGAAGTTGGCCGCGCCGCGCACCGGATTGAGGGCGGGCAGCCAGTCGGCGGCATAGGTGAAGAGGCGGGACCCCTCCAGTGGGTAGAAGTAGTTGCGGCTGTAGGGGGTGAGCGGGTGCGGCACTATCAGGTGCTGAAGCAGCCGCCGGCCTGAGGTTTCATCGTCGAGACTCTCATCCCCCGCCAGCACGAAGCCCTGCCGCACATAGTCGATCAGTTCCGCCAGCAGCACCGAGGGCACCTTGTCGCTGTTGTCTTGCGCGCTGAAGCCCTGATAGCTGATATAGAGCCCCTGCTGGGCGCTCAACAGCGCCTCGAGGAAGAGGTAGCGGTCATCATCACGACGGGAGCGATCCCCCCGCCGCGACGCCACCGCCATCAGATCGAACCCCATGGGAGCCAGGGTGCGCGGGTAGACGCCGTCGTTCATGCCGAGCAGACAGACCTGCTTGAAGGGGATGGAGCGCATCGGCATCAGGGTGCAGAAGTTGACCTGACCGGCGAGGAAGCGCTGGCTGGAGCGGGACTCCCCCAGCACGCTGCCGAGGTAATCCTGCAATAGGTCGGCGGTAATGGCCTGCTCGAAGCGAGCCTCCCCGAGCTGGGTTTGCCAGTCGGCCAGCTGGCTGCGAATAAGCTGCAGCTGACGCTCTTCTTCTTCGTCAGCCAGATAGAAGCGCTCCAGCAGCGCCAGCAGGCAGGCGTTCCACTCTGCCAGCGGCTGCGCCTGTTGCAGCCGGGGCAAAAATTCCGCCAGCGAGTCGACGAACCAGGCGAGCTTGCCGAGCGCCAGTCCCTGCTGACCTTCGATCTCGGCATAGGGCAAGATGCTGGCCAAGGGGCTCTGCTGACCCCCCATGTTGTCGGCACAGGGCAGGATGCCAGCCACCGGCTCCCCATCCCCCATGGCAAAGCCGAGCAGCATGCGGCGCAGGCCGAACAGCCAGCTGTTGCCGGACATGGGCGGCAGATCGAAGCGGACGGGGTAGCCGTCATCCAGCCCCCAGCGGATGCCGGTCTCCTGCACCCAGACCCGCAGCTGGTTGAACTCGTCGTCATCCAGCTCGAAGCGGCGCAGCACGGCGGGCACCTCGAGAATGGCCAGCAGCTCGCCGGCACCGAGGCGGGCGTTTGGCAGGTGCAGCAGGGCGAGGAAGCTTTGCAGCAGCGGGCTCTCCTGGCTCGCGGCTCTGTCCGATACAGCGAACGGGATCTGGCCACGGGCGCCAAAGACGGCCTGAATGTAGGGGCCGTAGCTGTTCACGTCCGGCATCATCACCACCACATCTTTCGGAGTGAGGGACGGGTCCTGCTCGAACAGCGCCAGCAGCCGGTCGTGCAGCACTTCCAGCTCCCGCATAGGGCCGTGACAGGCGTGGATCTGCAGGGATCCATCCGCCGGACTGATGGGGCTCTTGTGGTGGCTGCTGTCGAGGTCGAACTGACCGGCGCCCCGTTCTGCCAGCTCCAGCACATCTTTCTGGATGGCGCGCAGCAGGCTGACATTGCCCTGCTCATCCACCTCGTCGATATCGACGAAGGCTTCGATTTGCGGCACCTCCAGCTCCATCAGCTGATGCAGGTAGTCGCGCCCCAGCTTGCCCATGGAGGCGAGCAGCGGGTTGGCGGGGCCCTGCAACGTCTCTATGTCAGTGCCGGGCTTGAGCTTGGTTTCGAGGCGCGCCAGGGTTTTTCTGTCCAGCAGATCCCCCCAGTAGTAGCGGCAGGGGTTGGTGACGAACAGGTGCACCTCCACCTCGGGTCGGCTGCCGAGGGCCAGCAGGGCCTCCACATAGCGCGGCGGCAGCGCCGAGATGCCGAACACGAAGACCCGTTGCGGCAGCTTGCCCGGCAATTCACGGGTGCGCGCCAGCTCGTGGATAAACTCCTCGTAGAGGTTGGCTCTGTGGTAGCCGCTGGGCGCGAGGGCCAGGGTGCGGGCCACCAGCTCACGCCACAGCTCCGGCTGCCAATCCTGACCGCTCACCCCGGCCAGCTCCTGACTACCTGTTCCGACAAGGCCCTCCCCCTCTTCCCAACGGGCGATCCAGTCCGGCCGATACACCAGATACTGGTCGAACAGATCCGCCACCTTCTGGCAGAGCTGCCAGAGCCGCACTTGCTCGGGATCCTGGGCAGGATCTTGCTCATCCCCCCCCAGATAGGCGGCCAGCGGCGCAAAGGCGGGCCTGTCCAGCAGGGCGGGCAAAATGGTCATCAGCTGCCAGCTCATGGATCCCTTGTTGTAGGGGCTCTGGCGGGGCACGTCTGCCAGCACTTGGGTGAACATCTCCCAGATAAAGCTGGCTGGCAGCGGGAAGTCGATATTGGCGGCGATGCCGAAAGCCTTGGCCAGCTCCAGCTTGAGCCACTGGGCCATGCCGGGACTCTGCACCAGGATCTGCTCATGCTCGAAGGGGTGAGAGAGGGGCGCCTGCCGGATGCGGCTCACCAGCAGCTCCTTGAGCAGATCCAGCTGATTGGAGTGGTAGAGGGTAAACATGGACGACTCCCGCCAATTTCATGAAGAGGGGTGCGCGCCGGAAAAGGCGAGCCATTTCCGTCACTTCACACGAAATGGGATTGTCGGGGATCGGGGGGTAAGATGCAAAAGGCGCTTGCCACCGCCAGGCGGGCCTCGTCACAGTACCGGCATTCGCCCCCTGGCGGGCATAAAAAAGCCGGTGCAACTGCACCGGCCGAAAGGCGTTGGAAAACTTGAACTATCAGGCTGTTACCAGCACTTGCCGAGGCGGGCATCCAGGCTGAAGGCACCAGGACCGGCTGCCGCCAGGGCCAGGAAACCACCGGCCACCGAGAGGTTCTTCATGAACATCAGCATCTGCATCTGTTCGGCAGGCTGATAGTGGAAGATGAAGGCGGCCATCAGGGTGAAACCGGCCAGCAGCACAGAGAGGCTGCGGGTAAAGAGACCCAGCACTATGGCGAGACCGCCACCCAGCTCCAGCAGGATCACCAGGGGCAGCATGAACCCGGGCACGCCCATGGCTTCCATGTAACCCTGGGTACCGGCATAGCCGCCGATCTTGCCCCAGCCTGCCATCACGAACATCAGCGCCAGCAAAATACGACCCGCCAGCAGTGCCACATCTTTCATCTTGTCCATCGTCAGATTCCTTTGATTACCCATCTTGGTAATAACAGTGTAAGTGCTAATTGTTAACTCATTCATTTCGCCGAGATTTATCTATCAGGGCAGATCAAACAGCAGGGCTTCACTCCCCTCTGAGGCGGTGAGCGCCCAGGACGCCTCATCGCGACTGAGCAGGCCGTCGCCGGGTCGGGCAGCCAGACCGTTGCCAGTCAGCTCCCCTGAAATCATATGCAGGTAACCATGACGCCCTTGCAATGCCCATTCGAGGGTTTCCCCTTCGGCAAGCTGCAGTCGCCAGATGCGGGCCTGCTGGCGGATCCTGAAGGATCCCGCCTCCCCATCCGGTGACGCGACCAGCGTCAGCCCGGGCTGGGTGGCTATCTTCTTCTGCTGATAACCCGGGGTAGTGCCGACCTCATTCGGCTCTATCCAGATCTGCAACAGGGAGAGGGGCTCGGTCTGCGAGGGGTTGTACTCGCTGTGCCGGATGCCGGACCCTGCGCTCATCAGCTGGAAATCCCCCGCCGGTATCTGCTCGGCATGACCGAGGCTGTCCCTGTGCTCTATGGTGCCGCTCAGCACGCAGGTGAGGATCTCCATGTTGGCATGAGGGTGGGTAGCGAAGCCGCCACCCGGCGACACCAGATCCTGGTTGATGACCCGCAGGACAGAGTGCCCCATCCAGTCCGGGTCATAGTAGTGACCGAACGAGAAGCTGTGGCGTGCATCCAGCCAGCCGAAGTTGGCATGACCCCGTTCAGCTGCGGCTCTCAATTTCATCATGGTGTGCTCCTCCAATACCTGTAAACGGTTGATTAGCGCTGGCGACCGTCACCCAGACCGAACGGGATGCGGTAGTCGCTGCTTTGATCCCCCAGGCTCACCGTCAGGTTGCCCTGGGTGCGGCTCGGGATCTTGACCTGCTGGGTGCCCATCAGGCTGGCGTGAACCGATGCCAGCAGATCGCCAGACTCATCGCGCACCTCCAGCATGGGGTTGGCCTTGCCAGCCATGGCGGCGGTCGCGTTCCAGTTCACAAACAGCACGCCCGGGGCGGCGTTGATGTCGGCCGGTACGGCAGCCTGGGCGAAACCTGCGGTCATCAGGCCTGCAACGGCCAGCATCTTGATTAGGTTTTTCATGTTCATTCACTCTCTTGGTTTTTATGTCATTGCCAAGGCCGGTCTGGCCCGAATCAATGCATCCATGCAAGAGGTTATTCAAATAGTGTGTTGTTCTTTCACCTACAGCAGACATCGTTCTGTGTGATGTCTCAGCCTGGAACTACCTTTTATTTGGCCGCCTGGCCTTCCTGCCTAAGCGTTGATTGAATATTAAAGTCACTTGCCCTAAGTTGTTAGCGAGATAATCTGGCAAACATGTTCAAAAAAATTGAAGGTTAGATATGGCCAAGGAATCGAACAAGGAGCGGGCGCTGACCCTGGAGGCGATCCGGGTGCTGGACGCCATAGACCGCCGTGGCAGCTTCGCGGCGGCCGCCGACGAGCTGGGCAAGGTGCCCTCGGCACTCAGCTACACGGTGCAGAAGCTGGAAGACGAGCTGGACGCCATGCTGTTTGATCGCAGCGGCCACAGAACCAAGTTCACCCCGGCCGGGCGCATGCTGCTGGAGCAGGGTCGCCTGCTGCTGGAGGCTGCCGAGCACCTGGTGGGGGAGACCCGGGCCCTGGCCCGGGGCTGGGAGACCGACATCACCATAGCCGTCGATGCCCTGGTGCCGCTGCAGGCGCTCTACCCCCTGGTGGAGCGGCTGGCCGAGCAGACGGATACCCGGCTGCGGCTGCGAGCCGAGGTGCTGGCGGGCAGTTGGGAGTGTCTGGAAGATGGCCGGGCGGACCTGCTCATCTCCTCCCTCAACCCCGACATCATGATGACGGGCATCAAGCATCAGCCGCTGCAGGAGGAGGTGATGCTCTATGTCGCTCACCCGGATCACCCCCTGCACCTGGAGCCCGAGCCCCTGGCGGACGAGACCCTGCGCCGCTACCGCGCCATCGCCATCGCCGACACGGCGCGGCGCAAGCCCGCCCTCACCTATCGCCTGCTGGACAAGCAGCCGCGCCTGACCGTCAGCACCATGGGAGAGAAGCGCGATGCCCTGCTGGCGGGCATTGGCGTCGGCACCATGCCCCTTAGCTGGATAGAAGAAGACATCAAGGCGGGGCGCCTCAAGGTGATAGGCCCCGAGTATCGCCATCAAGTACAGGTCGTGCTGGCGTGGCGGCGGGATACCATGGGCAAGGCCAAGAGCTGGCTGGTACGGGAGATCCCCAAGCTGTTCCCCTGCAAGGGGGAATAACCCCTAGGGAGGGCTGTGCAGGAGGTGCCAAAAAATGCGCCCCTTCCTTGACGGCGGGCTCAAATTCGGAGAAAAGAAAAAAAGCGGACCTCTTGCGAGTTCCGCTCAATGCCAGGAAAGAATAAAACCTTGCGGTTAAAAAAACCCTTAAATTGGAAGCAAACAATCGTTTTCTCAACCAGGAAGGTATTGAATCCGATTCGTGTTGGATTATGTGCGATGTAATATGCATCACCAGCAAAATGTTGAAAGGTTGAAGGATATGCACCATCGAGTGTCATTATCTGCCACCTTGCACCATGACTGGTCAGGCCATTTCAGCCGTTATCGCCGGACGTATCCCCTCTGGTTTTTCTAGGTGTCAAAAATTGAGCCCGATACAGACAAATCTCTCATTTTCTGGCACGACTAAAAATGCAGATAAAGGAATAGTTGCATGACCTACAGCCAGACCCTGGCCAATCACATTCTCGACACCCTGAAGAAGACCCTGACCGACAAGGGGATCCGCTATCAGACCCTGGCGGAAGCTATGGGAGTCTCCATCGCTACCATCAAGCGGATGATGAACAAGCCCTCCCTGCCGTTCGACACCCTGCTGGAGATCTGCCACCTGGTGGGGCTCTCGTTCGAGGAGCTGCTGGATCGCACCCAGGACGCCCAGAGCCGCCGCGCCGTCTTCACCCAGGAGCAGGACGAGGCGTTTCACAAGGAGCCCGGTCTCTACGCCTTCCTCGCCAACATCTTCTGGCGCGACAAGACACTGATCGATCTCAAGCGGGAATACGGCCTGACCGACGCCTCCTGCTACCTCTATCTGCGCAAGCTGGAGAAGCTCGGCATCTTGCAGCTCGGTATCGACAACAGCTACCACTTCCTCATCAGCGAGCGCATCAGCTTCGAACAGCACAGCCGCTTCGCCCGCCAGCAGGCACGCCAGGCCATGTCTGTGCTGGGGGACTATCTGGTGGAGAACATGCACAAGTCCAACAACTACATGGCGCTCTGCCAGCTCCACCTGGACGAGAGCGAGGCCATGGCCCTCATCGATCGCATGAAGGAGTACTGGCATCAGGAGCTCAAGCTAAACCGCCCCGCCATAGGCCAGCGGGAGGGCAGCAAGACCTACACAATGTCGCTGCAACTGGCGGACTGCGGTTACCAGAGCTTCGACGACCTTATCCCCAATATCGACAACTGATCCCGGCGGATCCTGCGGGATCCGTCATGTTGGCGTCTGCTACCTAATCCGCAAGCTGGACACGCTGCAGCTGGCCGACAATCGGCTGCAGCACCCTCGTATCGAGACAGATGCGAATGGCATCCGGCCGCCAGTGCTCTATATCGCAATCCACCAGCGCCCCCTTTTCGTCGTAGTTGACCCGCACCAGTCTGAGCACGGCGCTCCCCTCCGCCAGATTGAGGGCGCGGGCTATCTCTCCGCGAGCCGCCGAGGGGGTGATCTCGAGGCTGGCACCGCCCTGGCCTATGCCATAGCGCTGCTGATAGAGCTCGGTGAGGGAGCTCGCCAGGGGCGCACTGGCGATATCGGGGAAGCGGCTCGCCAGCAGGTGGTGGCTGACGTGGAGCACGGGGCGGCCGTCGATAAGGCGCTGGCGACGGATTTCATAAAGCGGGGTGAAGGGCGCCAGCCCCATCCAGCGGCACAGTTCGCTGCTGGCAAGCTGACCGCCATGGGCCAGCACCCGGGTTTCGGCCACGCGCTGCTGCTCGCCTATCCACTGGTGAAAGTGGGTGTGGATGGCGGGATCGTAGGTGAGGCGGGGCGGCGCCACGAACCAGCCGCGCCGCTCGGCCCGGTAGATGAGGCCGTCCGCTTCGAGACTGGAGAGCGCCTCCTTGATGGTGATGCGGGTGGTGGCGAAGCGCTCGCTCAGGGCCCGTTCGGCGGGCAGCTGCTGCCCGGCCCCCAGCTGGCCGCTGCCGATATAGCGGCGCAGGGTCTGGCAAATCTGTTCGCACTTGGAGGGGCTGCGGCCATCGGCCAGCCCCTGTTCGCTCAATCGCTCTGTCACTGTCACATCCCTGTCGGTCATTCCGGATTGCGCTCGACTGGAGTAGACCAGCGGCTGTCGGCCCCGAGTTGTAACCCCTGCTGATGACAGCGCCATGACAGGGTGATTGTCACGAAAACGCCATCAAAGCGCCCCGCCACCGTCATATTTCCCCTCTAGCATCCCTCTCGAACCTTAACTGACCTAGTCCAGAGGGATGGGATGATGAAAAGCGTGATCGCAAGTGCACTGGCCCTGGTGGCCATCAGTCAACCGCTGTTTGCCGCCGAGAATATCGCGGATCTTGAGAAGGCCGCCCGTGGCGAAGGCCAGCTCCACAGCATCGGCATGCCCGACAGCTGGGCCAACTGGAAGGATACCTGGCAGCAGCTGGGCAGCATCTACGGCATCAAGCATCAGGATACCGACATGAGCTCGGCGCAGGAGATCGCCAAGTTCGCCGCCGAGAAGGCCAATGCCACCGCCGATATCGGTGACGTGGGCGGTGCCTTCGGTCCGGTGGCGGTCAAGCAGGGGGTCACCCAGCCCTACAAACCCTCCACCTGGGCAGACATTCCCAACTGGGCCAAGGATGCGGACGGTCACTGGATGCTGGCCTATACCGGCACCATCGCCTTCCTGATCAACAAGGATCTGGTCAAGGCCGCCCCCACCAGCTGGCAATCCCTGCTGGGTGGCGACTACAAGGTGACCCTGGGTGACGTGGGCGTGGCCTCCCAGGCCAACAACGGCGTGCTGGCGGCAGCCTATGCCACCGGTGGCAGCGAGAAGAACCTCAAGCCTGCATTGGAGCTGTTCGGCCAGCTGGCCAAGCAGGGTCGCCTGTCACTGAACGACCCGACCATAGCCAACATCGAGAAGGGCGAAGTGGAAGTGGGTGTGCTGTGGGACTTCAACGCCCTGAACTACCGCGACCAGATCGACCCCAAGAAGTTTGATGTGGTGATCCCGAGCGACGGCTCAGTCATCGCCGGTTACACCACCATCATCAACAAGTGGGCCAAGAACCCCAACGCCGCCAAGCTGGCCCGTGAATACATCCTCTCCGATGCCGGTCAAATCAACCTGGCCCGTGGCTATGCCCGCCCCATCCGCAGCAACCTGACCCTGCCGGATGACGTCAAGGCCAAGCTGCTGCCAGCCGAGCAGTATGCCAATGCCAAGCCGGTGCAGGATCATGCAGCCTGGGAGCAGAGCTCCAAGGCCCTGCCGCGCCAGTGGCAAGAAACCGTCATGATCAACATGCAGTAAGGAAATCCAGTGCAACACAAGGTGATAGTGGTACTTGTGGATGGTCTGGCAGCCGAGGTAGCCCATTGTATGGGCTACCTTTTTGGCATGGTGGAGGCGGGGCGAGGTCTGCATACGACCCTGAGCTGCGCCCTGCCCTCCCTCTCCCGGCCCCTCTACGAGTGCATCCTGACCGGCGTGCCGCCGGTGGCGAGCGGCATCACCCACAACGGGGTGACGCGCCTCAGCCAACACGACTCCATCTTCCATCTGGCCCGCGCGGCAGGCAAAGGCACCGCAGCCGCGGCCTATTACTGGGTGAGCGAACTCTACAACCGCAGCCCCTGGCTGGCGGCCCGGGATCGCTATACCCATGACGAGCAGTTGCCGATCCAGCACGGCTGCTTCTACTGGGATGACAACTACCCCGACAGCCATCTGCTGATGGATGGGGAGTGGCTCAGAACCCAACATGATCCCGACTTTCTGCTGATCCACCCCATGGGGGTGGACGATGCGGGCCACAAGTTTGGCCTCGATTCCCGCCAGTACCGTAACCAGGCGCGCCGCATGGACAGCCTGCTGGCCGATCTGCTGCCCCTGTGGCTGGCAGAGGGGTATCAGGTGGTGATCACCTCGGATCACGGCATGAACGCAGATCTCAGCCACGGTGGCACCCTGGCCGAGGAGCGCGCCGTGCCGCTCTGGCTGTTTGGCGATGCCTTCGTCGAGCACTGGCCGGATGGGGTGGTGATCGCCCAGACCCAGCTCTGCGCCCTGATGGCCGACCTGCTGGGCATTCCCCACGACAAGCCGGTGGCTCCCCCGCTGCTCAAGGCGGCCTTTATGCGAGAGGTGCACTGATGATGCCTGCAACCACCGAGATCCTGCTGGATCAACCCGTGGCCACCAAGCACAAGGCGCGCCGCCACTGGCTGCCCGCCCTGGTGCTGCTGCCCTTTATCCTCTTGATGATACTGTTCCAGCTCGCCCCCATGGTGTGGGTGCTGGTGGGGAGTTTCCAGACCCCCGATGGCTGGGGCTTCGACTACTATCGGGAGATTTTGAGCTCCCCCTTCTACCTGCAATCCTTCGCCAACTCATTGCGCATCGCCGGTGTCGCCAGTCTGGCGGGGCTCGCCATCGGCACGCTCGGGGCGGCGGCGCTGCGCCACAGCGGTGAGCGGGTCAAACGGCTGCTGCTGGCCTTTGTCACCATGACCGGCAACTTCAGCGGGGTGCCGCTGGCGTTCGCCTTTATCATCATTCTCGGCATCAACGGTGCCGTCACCCTGTTGCTGAAATCCTGGGGTCTCATCGACGGCTTCAACCTCTACTCGGGGTCGGGCCTGATCCTCATCTACACCTATTTCCAGATCCCCCTCGCTCTGCTGCTGCTCTACCCGGCCTTCGATGCCCTGCAGGATGAGTGGCCGCAGGCGGCCGCGCTGCTCGGCGCCAGCAAGGGCCAGTATGTGTGGCATGTGGCGCTGCCGGTGCTCACTCCCGCCCTGCTCGGCACCCTGATCATCCTGTTTGCCAATGCTGTGGGGGCCTATGCCTCTGCCTACGCCCTGACCACAGGCAACTTCAATCTGGTGACCATACGGGTGGCGAGCCTAGTCTCCGGCGATATCTTCCTCGAGCCCAATATGGCGGCGGCGCTGGCGGTGATCCTGATGGTGCTGCTGGGAGTGGTGACGGCCACCAACCAGTGGCTGCTGAAAAAGAGCTATGTGAACAAGGGGCAATCCCATGCATGATTTGACGCCGCGCTGGCCCAGGTGGGTGCTGGGGGCGCTGGTCGCCACCCTGCTGCTGCCCCTGCTGGCTACTTTTCTCTACTCCATCTCCACCCGCTGGGGGGCGACCCTGCTGCCGGATGGCTTCACCCTCGACTGGTATCTCAAGCTTTGGGGCGATCCGCGCTTTCTCGCGGCCTTTGGCCGAAGCCTGCTGGTCTGCTTCGCCACCCTGCTGCTGGGGACTCTGGTGCTGGTGCCCACCGTGCTGGTGGTGGCCTACTACTTCCCCAGGCTGGATCCCTGGATGAACCTGCTGATCCTGCTCCCCTTCGCGGTGCCGCCCGTGGTCTCCTCGGTGGGGCTGCTGCAGATCTACGCCGACGGCCCGCTGCCCATTATCGGCACGCCCTGGATCCTGATCGGCACCTGGTTCACCGTGGTGTTGCCCTTCATGTACCGGGCGCTGGCCAACAGCCTGCAGGGGGTGCCGCTGAAAGATCTGATGGATGCCGCCCACCTGTTGGGGGCGAGCAGTCGCCGCGCCTTTCTGCTGGTGGTGATCCCTTGCCTGCGCAAGGGGCTCTTGGCGGCGTTGTTTCTCTCCCTCTCCTTCCTGCTCGGCGAGTTCGTGTTTGCCAACATGCTGGTGGGCACCCGCTACGAGACCCTGCAGGTCTATCTCTACAACATGCGCGCCACCTCGGGCCACTTCACCAGTGCGCTGGTGATGAGCTACTTCCTGCTGACCCTGCTGCTCACCTGGGCGGCCAACAGATTTCATCGGTGATCCAAGATGTTTCATTTAGAAGTCAATCAGTTGCATAAATCCTACGGCGATACTCCTGTGTTCGAGGGGATAGAGTTCGGCATCCGCAAGGGGGAGCTGGTGACCCTGCTTGGCCCCTCCGGTTGCGGCAAGTCCACCCTGCTGCGGGCATTGGCCGGGCTTACCCCTGTGGATGGCGGGCAGGTGCGGGTGGCCAGTGAGGACATCACCTGGCAGGCGCCCCAGAAGCGGGGCATCGGCATGGTGTTCCAGAGCTATGCGCTCTTCCCCAACATGACGGTGTGGGACAACGTCGCCTTCGGCCTCAAGATGAAGCCCCAGCCGGGGCGTGAGCTGGCGGCCAGCGTGCAGGAGGCGCTGGCGCTGGTGGAGCTGACCGGCTTCGAGCGCCGCTATCCGGGGGAGCTCTCCGGCGGCCAGCGCCAGCGGGTGGCGCTGGCCCGCGCTTTGGTGGTGCGACCGCGGATCCTGCTGCTGGACGAGCCGCTCTCGGCGCTGGATGCCCGCATCCGCCGCAGCCTGCGCCAGCAGATCCGCGAGATCCAGCAGCGCCTCGAACTCACCACCATCTTCGTGACCCACGATCAGGAGGAGGCGCTCACCCTGTCGGATCGGATCTTCCTGATGAACAAGGGATCCATAGTGCAGAGCGGCACGCCGGAGCAGATCTACACCCGCCCCGCCAGCGAGTTTGTGGCGGGCTTTATCGGCAACTACAACCTGCTCGGCACCGAGCAGGGCAAGTCGCTGTTCGGCCCCCGTTTTCAGGGCAAGCTGGCGCTGCGGCCGGAGTCCATCACCCTGCTGCCCGCAGGGGCGACCAGCGGCGAGCCCAGCCTGCCCGGCATCATTCGCCAGCAACAGCTGCTCGGCAACGTGATCCGTTATCAGGTGGAGTGCGAGGCGGGGCTCTTGACGGTGGATTGCCTCAACCGCTCGGCTGGCGATCTGCTGGCTGTGGGGAGCACCGTGACCCTGGCGGTGGCCCGGGATCAGCTGTGTGAGGTAGCATGACGCCTAGTTTCATTTTCGTTGTTACCGCAAGGAGCCCTCATGGCACTGGCACTGTTTGATCTGGACGAGACCCTGATTGCCGGGGATTCCGCCAGCCTCTGGCTGGAGTACATGGTGGCCGAAGAGCTGGCCCCGGCGGGCATGGTGGCCGAGGAGCAGGGGATGATGTCCCTCTACCATCAGGGCAAGATGGACATGCATCAATACATGGCCTTCACCCTGCAGCCCCTGGTGGGCAAGTCGCGCCAATGGCTCAACCAGCAGTGCCACCACTTTGCCGAGCAGGTGCTGCGCGAGCGCCTCTACCCCGAGGGGTTGGCGCGCATCGAGTGGCATAGGGAGCGGGGCGACGAGCTGGTGCTGATCTCCGCCTCCGGCGAGCATCTGGTGGCTCCCATGGCAAAGATGCTGGGGATGGATCACTGCGTCGCCATCCTGCTCGACGAGGAAGAGGGGATGCTGACCGGCCAGACCCGCGGCACCCTGAGTTTTCGCGAAGGCAAGGTGACCCGCATCAACCAGCTGTTTGCCGGACGGGACAACCTCTGGCAGGGGAGCTTTGGTTACAGCGACTCCCACAACGATCTGCCCATGCTGCGGGCTGTGACTCATCCCCACGGGGTCAATCCGGCCCCCGCCCTGCGCCAGTGCGCCTCGGAGCTGGGTTGGCCCCTGTGGGAGTGGCACTTGCTCCCTTGAGCCGCTGAATGAAGAAGAGGCCCTCAGGCCTCTTCTTTGCTCAGCACCCCATCGTCTGCCGGCGGCACCTCGTGCTGCGCCAAGGGGGCGACTCCCCCCAGATAGATGCGGTTCTTGCCATCCCGCTTGGCGCGATACACCTCGGCATCGACGATGTCGAGCAGCCCCTTGGCATCCAGACCGGGGACGCTCGCCACCAGGCCGCCGCTGAAGGTGATCCCAAGGCCGGGTTCACGCCAGTCCAGGGATGCGACCCCTATCCTGTACTGCTCCAGCAGCATCTGGCAGAAGTGGATGTCAGGGTTGGCCAGCAACACCACCAGCTCCTCGCCCCCGTAGCGGCAGACCCAGCCGTGATCCTCCAGCAGCTGGTTGCCCAGCTTGGCCACCCGCTTGAGCACCACATCCCCGGTCTGGTGACCATAGTTGTCGTTGACCAGCTTGAAGCCATCCAGATCGATCATGGCCAGACAGAAGGCGTGCTGTTCCAGCAGCAGCCGGTTCAGGCGTTCGTCGAAGAAGCGGCGGTTGTAGAGTCCGGTCAACTTGTCCAGGTTAGCGTGCTGGCGCGCCTCGTGGTAATCCTTGCTCACCTCCGCCAGCTCGGCATAGACGTGCCTGAGTTCGTGCATTCCCCCCTGGGGTACCCCATCGGGCGGCATCCTGCTGGCGCGGATCATGGTGGAGATCTCGTCCAGCATCCGCCTGAAGTAACGGGACCAGACCAGGGCCAGCAGCGCATAGAGCACGCTGGCCAGCACCACAACCCCGAGCACGTTGAGGGAGGCCCGCGCCACCACGGCCTGGATGCTCGACGCCGGCAGCACGCTGATCAGCACCCAGTTGCGCTCGGGTAGGCGGCTGTAGGCCACAAACTGCCGGGAATCCTGATCCAGGAAGATGCCATCCTCCTGGCTGAAGCGGGAGAGCCAGCTCGGGTGGGCCATGGGCTTGAGCAGTTGGGACGGGTCAGGGTGGGCCAGCACCTTGCCGGACTGATTGACGATCATCTGGTAACCGTCGCCCAGGTGCCGGTTCAGCTGGGCGGAGAAGGGGGCCAGCACCGCATCCACCGCGAACACCCCGCGCACCTTGCCCTCCTTGTCGGTGATGGCCCGCGCGAGCGCGATGACCAGGTTGCCGTTGGTGTAGTCGTAATAGGGCTCGGTCCAGACCATCTTGCCCACATGCTCGCTGGCCAGCTGATACCAGGGGCGCGTCCTGGGATCGAAGCCCGCATCCGCCTGCCACTCGGGGTAGATCAGCATCTGGCGCTCGGCGGTGCCGACATAGATGTAGATGAGGTCTGCCATGACCCCCTTGTAGAGGCGCCACTCCTTGAGGTAGGACTCGGCATTGTTCAGTCGGGGGCCGCTGATGTCGTCCACCTTCACCTGGTCGTAGATAAGGGTGAACTGGCGTTCCATTTCGTGCAGATAGGGTTCGATGAAGACGTGACGCAACTGGTGGTTGGTGGCGAGCAGGCGCTGTTGCAACTCTTGTTGCAGGCTGCGCTCCATGTGCAGGTAGTAGATACCCCCCAGCATCAGCACCGGGATGAACAACAGCAACAGGCCCAGACGCATCCGGGCTACCAGGGACCAGGTCTTTTTGGAGACTGCTCGTTTATCCAACCCTGACTCCTGCTATCCCCCGACGTCGTGTAGTGTCAGAATATCAGCCCCGCTCTATGGCGTCCAAAGGGAAGCTTGCCATGTGGCCAACGAGAAGGAACTGGCTCGGATGTTGAACCCGGAACTGCTGACAGCGCTCCATTATTGCGCCGTGATCACCCTGACCGGCGCCATCACCTCGGAGTACTTTCTGTTCCGGCGCGGCATGTCCATCGAACAGGTACGCAAGCTGCTGCTGGCGGACAGCCTGGCGGCGCTGGCGCTGCTGCTCATCTTCATCACAGGCGTGCTCATGGTGCTCGCCCACCCGCTGCAACCGGCGGCCCTGCTGGCCAATCCCGGCTATCGCACCAAGCTGCTGCTGTTCTTCGCCATGGCCCTCAGCTTCGGCTACCCCAGTCGGCTGTTCCATCACTGGCGCCGCTCCCTGCGTCAGGGACGCGCCCCCATAGTCTCCATCCAGCAGCAGTTCTGGGTGATCTGGATCCTCAGGGGCAACCTGCTGATGCTCGCCCTGCTGCCCCTGCTCGCCAGGCTGGCAAGCGGCTGATAGCGTCCCCGGGCTGGCCCCCATCTGATTGCAAATCACCGGCGACAACCCCCCCCGCAGACGGGTATCGTACTGACAGGGGCCCGAGTGCCCCTGTCACTGCTCTCTCAGGGATGAATCCGTATGCGTTCAAACATGATGTTATTGATGGCCGCCGCCATCTGGGGGTTGGGCTTCGTCGCCCAGCGCCTGGGGATGGATCACATGGGGCCCTTCACCTTCAACGGCCTGCGCTTCCTGCTCGGTGCCGCCTCCCTGCTGCCGCTGCTGTGGTGGCTCAAGTCGCGCCAGCCCAGGCCGCAAACCGGGTCACCCGCAGGCGATCGCCGCCTGCTGCTGGTCGGGGGCCTGATCGCCGGGGGCGTGCTGTTCAGCGCCGCCTCCCTGCAACAGGTGGGGCTGCTCTACACCACGGCCGCCAAGGCGGGCTTCATCACGGGTCTCTACATCATACTGGTGCCCGTCATCGGCCTGGCCCTGCGCCACAAGACAGGGGCCAACACCTGGATTGGTGCCCTCATCGCCATGGCCGGGCTCTACTACCTCAGCGTGACCGAGGAGTTCACCATAGGCTACGGTGATCTGCTGCAGGTGATCGGCGCCCTGTTCTGGGCCATTCACCTGCTGGTGCTGGATCACTACTCGAACCGGGTCGCCCCTATCCGCCTGGCGGGTGTGCAGTTCGTGGTGTGCGGCCTGCTCAGTCTTGGCACTGCCTTTGTCATCGAAACCCCGACCCTCGGCGGTGCCGTGGCGGGCTGGCAGGCCCTGCTCTACGCGGGGCTGGTCTCGGTCGGCATCGGCTACACCCTGCAGGTGGTCGGTCAGCGCGGTGCCCATCCGGCCCACGCCGCCATCATCTTGAGCCTGGAGACAGTATTCGCCGCCATCGGCGGTGTGCTGCTGCTGGGGGAGCATCTGGACGAGCGGGCCATAGTGGGCTGCGCCCTGATGCTGGCGGGCATGTTGATTTCCCAGATCCGCCTGAGATGGTGGTGGAAATCCCGTCGGGACAAGGTGCCCAGCCAGCCCTGAACGAGCGCACCTTGGTGGGCTGCGCCCTGATGCTGGCTGGCATGCTGATCTCCCAGATCCGCCTGAGATGGTGGTGGAAGTCCCGCCGGGACAAGGTGCCCAGCAAGCCCTGATACGGGCAGTATGCTGCGCGGGGAAGAGGGTGCCGCCGGGATGGGGCCACCCACCCCCAATAAAACGAGGCGCCTTTGGGCGCCTCGTTTTATTGTCACTTGTGGCCACATGCCTAACGCACGCTGGAGCAGAAGCTGACATCGTCCTGCAGGGGATCATTGCTCACGCTGTGATAGAGCTCGAAACAGGGGCCGCTGCCAAACTCCAGCCCGGCGGACACTATGTCGCCTATGTGCTCCTGCCAGCGCGGCCCGTACTGATTGCGATCCGTGATGAGGTAGCGGGACTGGGCGTAGCGCCCGGCAGGGATAAGCTGGGTTTCCACCTCCCCCGTCCCCTGGGTCCCCACCGGCACCGTGACACCTATGTCGGTGCGACACTGGGCCGGCGGTGTCACTTGCGGGTTGTCATGGTAGATGAAGATCCACTCCCCCCCTTCCAGAGCGCGGGGCGCGGCCCACTGGTGCAGGCGATTGCAGACGGCGTCATAGCCTTCACCATAGGGGCCTGTGACCCGGATATAGGCCAGGGTGCGGGCATCCATCTCGACGGTTTTCATGGTGTTGCTCCTTGCTGATGAGTGGCCTTCAGCATAAGGGAGGGGGGCATCCCATGCGTGTCCATCCTTGCGCTCATGGTGTCCATTCTTGCCCTTGTCACGGCGAAACTCCCCCGGGGTGCAGCCATAGTGACGGCGAAACGCCTTGGCAAAGGCCTGGGAGCTGGCGAGCCCCGCCCCCAGGGCGATGGCGGTGACGCTGGCATCCGTGTAGCAGAGCTGCCAGGCCGCCCGCTGCATCCGCAGCCGCCGGCACATCTCCCCCGGCGCCTCCCCCACCACTGCGGTGAACACCCGGTGGAAGTGATAGAGGGAGAGGCAGGCGCGGCTCGCCAGCTCCTCGATGGAGAGATCCGGCTCCTGCTCCAGCGCCCGCAGCACGGGAGTCAGGCGCTCGCGATAGTCGATCATGACAGACGGACCCGCCCCATATGCAGGGCATCGACGAAGCGCCCTTCACGAAACCCATAGGCGGGTGAGCAACCTTCCTGCTCGAAGCCGAACTTGCGGTAGAGCGCGATAGCGGCCGCGTTGTCGCTGTAGACCGTCAGTTCGAGCCGCTGCAGGTTGAGCCAGTTGTCCGCCAGATCCACCGCCGCCCCCAGCAGGGCCGAGCCCACCCCGCGGCCGGCCCAGTCATCCCGGACCCCCATGCCGATGCCAGCCACATGGCGACGACGTGGATTCGGCTCGAGCCAGAGCCCCAGATCGCCGACCAGCAGCTCATCCACTATGGCCACCAGGCCGTAGCCGCTACGCTCGGCCAACCGTTTCTGCCACATGGCTAGGGTCGGATAGGGCATCTGCAGGGTGCCTGCCTGAGCCTTTGGCATGGCATAGAGATCCCGCAACCCCTGGGCATCCCCGGCCTCCGCCTGACGAATCCTGATCTCAACCATCCCCTCTCCTCCCTGATGCGTGAACGTCCGTCCAAAATAGCGCCCTTTGTGTCCGTAGCCAACTCCATTAGGGCTACCTATCAAACACTTAGAACTGACCGATTGGCCCCGCTCGCGCCCCTTGCCGTATCGTGCCTCCATCATCACAAGGAGATGCCCCATGACTGACAAGACCCTGCACAGCGCCAACGGTGCCCCCGTCGTCGACAACAACAACAGCCTCACCGCCGGCCCCCGCGGCCCGGTGCTGATGCAAGACATCTGGTTGATGGAAAAGCTCGCCCACTTCGACCGCGAGCGTATTCCCGAGCGAGTGGTTCACGCTAAAGGCTCCGGCGCCTACGGCACCTTTACCCTGACCCACGACATCAGCCAATTCAGCAAGGCCGACCTGTTCAACACAGTCGGCAAGCAGACCCCTGTCTTCCTGCGCTTCTCCACCGTGGCCGGTGAGAAGGGCGCCGCCGATGCCGAGCGGGACGTGCGCGGCTTCGCCCTCAAGTTCTATACCGAGCAGGGCAACTGGGATCTGGTGGGTAACAACACCCCCGTCTTTTTCATCCGCGATCCCCTGAAATTTCCCGACTTCATCCACACCCAGAAGCGGGATCCGCGCACCAACCTGCGCAGCGCCACCGCCGCCTGGGACTTCTGGTCACGCCACCCGGAATCCCTGCATCAGGTCACCATCTTGTTCAGCGATCGCGGCATTCCCAAGAGCCTGCGGGAGATGAACGGCTACGGCAGCCACACCTTCAGCTTTATCAACTCGGCCGATGAGCGCTTCTGGGTCAAGTTCCACTTCAAGACAGAGCAGGGCCACAGCTTCTACACAGATGAAGAGGCGGCCAATGTCGTCGGGCAGGACAGGGAGACCAGCCAGGCGGATCTGTTCAACGCCATAGAACAGGGCAACTTCCCGCGCTGGAAGGTCTATGTGCAGGTGATGCCGGAGGCCGAGGCCCAGACCTACAACATCCACCCGTTCGACCTTACCAAGGTGTGGCCACACAGCGACTACCCGCTGATCCCGGTCGGCGTGCTTGAGCTTAACCAGAACCCGGACAACTACTTCGCCCACGTGGAGCAGGCGGCCTTCACCCCGGCCAACGTGGTGCCCGGTATCGGCTTCTCGCCGGATCGCATGCTGCAAGGGCGACTGTTCTCCTATGGCGACACCCAGCGCTATCGCCTCGGCGTCAACCACGGCCTGCTGCCGGTCAACGCCCCGCGCTGCCCCTTCCACCACGGCGCCCATCGTGACGGTGCCATGCGGGGGGACAGCAACGGTGGCGCCAGCCCCAACTATCAGCCGAACCGCTTCGGCACCCAGCAGCCGAGCGAGCAGCACGAACCGGCCCTGAGTCTGGAAGGGGCCGCCCTGCACTACAACTTCCGCGACTACGACAGCGACTACTACAGCCAGCCGGGGGATCTGTTCCGCATCATGGACGAGGGGCAGCGTGCTCGCCTCGCCGCCAACCTGGCGCGCTCCCTCATCAATGTGGAAGATGACGCCATAGTCGCGGCCCAGCTCAAGCACTTCGAGCAGGCCGATCCCGAGTACGCCAAGCGGGTCGAGCTGGCCCTGGCCGCCTTGCAGCGCTAAGACGCATATCTGAAAAAGCAAAACGGGGGCCTGATGGCCCCCGTTGTCATGATGCTGACGGTGATAAATAAAAAACGGAGCCCGAGGCTCCGTTTTTCAATGCAGTATCAATCCCGAACGGAACGCGCTTCGCGCTCTTCCCGCTCCCTTGCCAACAAGCGTTTGTACCACCAGCTACTGCGACGACGTTGTGCATTGGAAGAGCGACGAGCCATTTCTTAGGTTCCAGCCAAGAGAAGAAAGGAGCTGCATTATGCGACAGGGATCACGGCCGTGTCTGTAGCTGGATCAAGAAAAGGCTCACTGACCCACCCTGATCGTCTCCCTGTTGACCGCCCCTTCATCGACCGGCTCGTAGATGGCGGGTTCGCGCCAGGCCAGGGGCCCGTTGCTCTCCTGCTCGTTTTGCGGGCCGCACTCCAGCCAGAGATCCCCCTGCTGGATGCGAGATCCGAGGGAATATTTCTGATCCTGATACCAGCAGACCCGCTCGGGCAGTGAGCCCAGGGGCAACACCAGATCCGTGCCCACCGAGTGGCTGAGGGTGTTCGACGCCGGGGCCGCCTGGGCGGGGAGCAGGCCGCCGAGGGCAAACAGACAAAACGCGGTTCGGATCATGAGTGACACCTGTGACAACGAGAGAGTGATCCCCTAAAGCGACCACCAGCGTCGCCGACTTGACCAATAAGTGTCGGCTCATCTGGCATTCCGGAAGCAATATGATAGCCTGCCAGCGCCCGCCGCTCCCCATGTGTGAGGAGCCGGGCCAGTTCGGGTCATGCTGTCGGGAAAAGACAGTATATAACCTTATTAATCAAATAATTACTTGGATATGTTGTCGATGCGTATCATGCCGTTGCTCAAGGCCGCCTGCCTGAGTCTGATGTTGTCCGCCTGCGTGGCCCCCTTGCTGATGATGAGCCCCACCAGCCAGTTGATGTGGGCCCTGCTCAAACCCCTGGTCGGTTTCGATCCGAACGAGGCCAACCTGTTCGAGCAGCCGCTGATCAAGGACAGGATGACCGCCATGCTGGGGCCCAACTACGACAGCACCATGCAGCTGCTCAAGACGGCCAACGAGTTGCAGCAGGAGGGGCCGCTGTTTTACGTGGTCTCCCGCTACGCCCCTGTGCCGGATGTGGCCAAACAGGCCGGCATGGTGTGGAACGCCGACACCAACCAGCTCTCCGTCATGTTGCAGAAGGGAGACGGCGCGACTCAGGTATTTGGCGAAAACCTGACGGCGGCGACCCCGACCTGGCCGAGCGCCATGCAGGAGTGGCAGGCCGGCAACCCGACCGCCACCGCCCTCACCGACGCCGGCAAGGTGATGACGGGAACCAGCGGTTCCCTGCTTGGCAATGTGATGGGCAACCTGCAACAGAGTGCGACCCAGGCCCTGGCCGACTCCACCAGCCAGGTGATCGGCAGTGCCACTGCCCAGGCGCAGCAGCAGGCCAGCAAAGCGGTGAGCGACTCGGCCACCCAGGCGGTCGGCAGCGTCACCACCAAGGCGCAGCAGCAGGCGACCAAAGCGGTGAGCGACTCGGCCAAACAAGTGGTCGGCAGCGCCACTGCCTCGGCACAGCAACAGGCCAGCAAAGCGGTGAGCGACTCAGCCAAACAGGCGGTCGGCAGCGTCACCACCAAGGCGCCGCAGCAAGCGAGCAAGGCCGTGAGTGACTCAGCCACCCAGACGGTGAGCGATGCCACCGATCTTCTGCGGCAAGCCAACCAGGCCGTAAGCCACTCCGCCCAGCAGGCGGTCAGCGATACCGCCAAGCAGGCTGCAGCCAGTGCGCAGCAACAGGCGGACAAAGCCGTCAGCGACACCGCCAAGCAGGCCGCAGCCAGCGCGCAGCAACAGGCGAGCAAAGCCGTCAGCGACACCGCCAAGCAGGCTGCAACCAGCGCCGCAGCCAAGACGCAGCAACAGGTGAGCAAGGTGGTAAGCGGAGCGACCGGCACCGTGCAGGCGCAGGCCGACAAGGTGGAAACCCAGGGGATGAAGCAGAGCGATCAGGCCAGGGCGGATGCCGAAGCCGAGCTGGAGAAGCTGCTCAACTAAGAGGGCGAACCCGTTCACCATGCAAACAGGCCATCCTAGGATGGCCTGTCGTTTATCTGCGAATGGGCAGGGGAGCCTTAGAGGTGGCGGTCCTGCTCGGTGGGCTTGGCCACCTTGTCTTCGCTGTGCTCGATGGCGGTGCGAATGAGGTCGACCCCGGCCCGGATGATCAGCACCCCCATGTTGACCAGCTTGACGCAGACCCACATGAAGGTGATGAGCAGGATCAACTTGAGCACCGTCTGGAAGGCTTCCAGGAAGTTCTGCTCCAGCTGGCTGGTGAGGCCATTGGCACTGGTCATCAGCCAGGTGTAGACCTCGCGCACGAACGGAATGCGGCTCGGCATCTCCAGCACGTCCAGTGCGGCAGGCAAGGCCTGGAAGATGACGATGCTGCCAAACAGTATCAGGATGACGCCGATGGCAATCCCCAGGAAGAAACCGAACTGTCGCATGAAAGGCCCCAAGATGTGTTGAATGAGAAGAACAATAGCCGCCAATACTAGGGACTGCCCGCGCCGACGGCAATCCTTGCGCCCCAGATTGGGCCGAGACGCCCCCTGCCGGCGCCGGCCATCCACCGGAAGTCATTGCCCAAGTATCTGATTTCTGTGACCCTTGTCCCCATCTATTCCCTTAGTCGCGCCATCATGCTCAGACCCGCTCTTTTACTGCTTCTGCTGCTCGGCTCCCTGTCATCTTCCCTGTTCGCCGCCGAGGCGCCCCCCGGGGCGGCCGCCTGCGTGATCCGCCATCAGCAGGAACTGTTGCTGGTCCAGGACAGGATCTCCGATCGCTACAGCCTGAGTGGCGGCTACATAGACGGGGGCGAGACGCCCGCCCAGGCGGCCCTGCGGGAGCTGTTCGAGGAGACAGGGTTGCACGGCCGCATCACCGCCGATCTCGGGCGCTGGCAGCGGGCCCAACTGTTCGCCTGCCAGACGCTGACCCCCATCCGGGCCCAGCGCGGCTCGGGTTTTGTCTCCCTGCTCCAGGCCCCCAACCTCGGCGGCGAGATCCTCAATGCCAGGCTGATAGAGGCCGCCCGCCTGCCCCATGATCAGCGTCGCTTCCCGACGCAACTCGACTGGATCACTCCCAGGCTGGCCCAGGTCCCCGAGAGCGAGGTGCAGTGGGTGTCGGACTTCAGCCCCGAAGGCAGCGCCCTGCACAGGGCCGAACTGCCGCTGATCCAGCGCCTGCAGCAGTGGCTGGGGCCAAACGCGAGCTGGCTTGAGGTCGGCAACCTGCTGGGATCGGCGGCCTTCCAGCTGGCCCTGCTCCCCTTCTTGCTCCCCTTGCTGGGCTGGCCAAGGCTGCGCAACCTGCTGTTTGCCATGGTGCTGCTCACCCTCTTGGTGCAACTGCTCAAGGAGGGGATAGCCTGGCCCAGGCCCTTCCACCTCGACCCCATGCTGGGGCAACGGAGCGCCCAGGGCTTTGGCATGCCGAGCGGCCACACCGCCTCGACCCTGTTGTTCTGGGGCCTGCTGCTCGGCGCCCTGCCCACCCTCAAAGCCTGGCAGGGCATGGGGCTGGCCCTGCTGCTGGCGGCCCTGGCCGGGCTGGCCCGCGTCTGGCTCGGCGTGCACTTTATCTCGGACGTGGCGGCCGGCCTGGGTCTCGGTGCCCTGCTGCTGGCGCTGCGCTCCCCCCTGGCGGCACTGGCGCAGCGCCAAGCTCCCTGGGCGCTACTGTTGCTGGCCAGCGCCCTGGCGGGCTGGCTGACCCAATCCAGCGCCCTGGCAGGGCTCGCCATGTTCACCCTGGGGCTGGTATCGGGTAATCTGCTACAACTCGAACGACACCCAGCTCCCGCCCTCCATGCCACACTGCTGGCCCTGGCGGGCGGCCTGCTCATCGCAGGGGGGCTGTTTGTGCTCCCTCTGCTGACCGACAGCTCGCTGCTGATCCTGGCGGGAAAAGGGTTACTCTATGGCTGCCTGGGGTTCTGGCTGAGTGCCGCGCTCTGGTGGCTGCTGTCTTTTATCAATACTGGCGCCGGATCCCGACGCCCCACCCCTCGTTAAAGGGAATGCAATGCATATGAAAAAAGTGGATTTGGCCAAGATCACCCTGGGCCTGCTGTTTCTCAGCCTGCTCATCATCTCGTGCTTCATGGTGCTGCGCCCCTTCCTGCCCGCCCTGGTCTGGGCCACCATGATCACCATAGCCACCTGGCCGCTGATGCAGATGGCCCAGCGCCTGCTGTGGGGCAAGCGCGCCCTGGCGGCCCTGCTGATGAGCTGCATTCTGCTGCTGATGTTCGTCATCCCCCTGTTCATGGCGCTGGCCAATGTGGCGGAGAAGGCCCCCATGCTGATCGAGCTGGGCACCCGCATCAGCCACTCCCCGCCCCCCGCGCTGCTCTGGCTGCAACAGGTGCCTCTGGTCGGCGACAAGCTGTTTGAGTTCTGGCAGCAGATACTGGCGAGCGGCGGCCAGGTGCTGTTCACCAAGCTGGCCCCCTACTTCGGCCAGACAGCCCGCTGGCTCGCCTCCCAGGCGGGCAACCTCGGCCTGCTGTTCGTCCACTTCCTGCTGACGGTGGCCATCTGCGGCCTGCTCTATCACTCGGGGGAGAAGGCCGCCGACGGCATTCGCCGCTTCGCCCACCGCCTGGCGGGCCAGCGTGGTGACAACGCCGTCGTGCTCGCCTCCCAGGCCATCCGTGCCGTCGCCATGGGGGTGGTGGTGACCGCCCTGGTACAATCCTCGGTGGCCGGGATAGGCCTGCTGATTGCCGGCATTCCCTACGTCATGATCCTGGTGGTGCTGATGTTCCTGCTGATCGTCGCCCAGATAGGTCCCTTCCCGGTGCTGCTGGCCAGCGTGGGTTACCTCTACTGGAGCGGGGATACCACCTGGGGCACCTTCCTGCTGGTCTGGTCCCTGCTGGCGGGTACCATGGACAACTTCCTGCGCCCCTTCCTCATCAAGCGCGGGGCCGATCTGCCCCTGATCCTGATCCTGGTCGGTGTCATCGGCGGCCTGCTGGCGCTCGGCATCATAGGGCTCTTTATAGGCCCAGTGGTGCTTGCGGTGGGCTACACCCTGCTGGATGCCTGGATAAAAGAGGGGGAGCAAACGCCCGCCCTGGAGGCGCCCGCGTCGCCCCCGGCGAACTGAGCCGCTGGCAAGAGAAGCAAGACGCCGCCCACTGGGCGGCGTCTTTTTTTTGCACCGCCTGGGCCCGGTCGCGGCCCAGATAGAACCAAAGTTCGAATCGTCTCGCCAAAACACGAACCAGGGTTCGAATCCGCCCCCTCCCTCCCCTAGGCTCCCCGGGCCCCTGCCGCCACAATGCCTGCTCCATTGGAGGGGGAGACAAGATGAACGCACTGAGAGCAAAACGGGCCCTGATCAGCGGCGGGGCCAGCGGCATAGGGCTGGCCATCGCCGAGGCCCTGGCCAGCCAGGGGGTGGAGCTGATCCTGGCTTCCCGCCGCCAGGGGCTGCTGGAGCAGGAAGCGGCCAGACTGGAGACACGATACGGGGTGAGAGTCATGGCGCTGGCGCTTGATGTGTGCGACGGCGACCAGGTGCGCGCCCGCCACGCCGAGGCTCGGGAGCGGCTCGGCCCCATCGATCTGCTGATCAACAACAGCGGAGTCGGCAGCGATCACCTGGTGCAGGATCTGCCGGAATCGGAGTGGGACAGAGTCATGGACACCTGCGCCAAGGGCACCTTCCTGCTGACCCGGGCCTGCCTGCCGGACATGCTGGCGAGCCGCCATGGCACCGTCATCAACATCGCCTCCCAGGCCGCCAGACACGGCTATGCCAGGGCCAGCGTCTATTGCGCCGCCAAGTTTGCCGTCCTGGGGTTCGCCAAGGCGCTGCGGGAAGAGGTGCAGCATCATGGCATCCGAGTTCATACCCTCTGCCCCGGTCTGGTCCAGGTGCCACCCCCGTCCTGCCCGGGGGATCGCAAACCCGGCTGGTTGCAGGTGGAGGATCTGGCCGAGGCCGTGCTCTACACCCTGCGCCAACCCGCCCACGTCCAGCTCGACGAGATCGGCATGACGGGGATCTGAGCGAGGCGTTATAGAACGGCAGGGGCGCCGCAGCGCCCCTTGTCTTAGGTCACACCGGCAGAAGCGGCCAGCGCGGGATATCAGGCCGGTTGATGCAGGGTGATGCAGTGAATGCCGCCGCCCCCCGCCGCCACCGGGTCTATGTTGACCGCCACCACCTTGCGCCCCGGGTAGAGGCGGGCCAGCAGATCCTGGCAATAGCGGTCTGCCGCCTTGTCGCCGAACTCGGGGACTATGACGGCCCCGTTGATCGGCAGGTAGTTGATGTAGCCAGCGGCAAAGTCCCGGCTGCGGCTGAATTTATTGTCTCTCCCACCCAGCGGGGGCGGCAGCACATGCAGCTCCAGCTTGTTGCCGTCCGCATCCGTGGCCTGCTTGAGGATGGCTAGGTGCTGGCGGGTCACCTTGTAGTCGTAGGAATCAGGATCGTTGTCCATGTTGATCACCACCACGCCGGGGCGCACGAAGCGGGCGTAGAAGTCCACGTGAGCATCGGTGATGTCACGACCCTTGATGCCCGGCAGCCAGATGATTTTGCGCAGTCCCAGGTTGACCTTGAGCTCCGCCTCCACTTGCGCCTTGGTGAGGCCCGGATTGCGATTGCCGTTGAGCCAGCAGCTCTCGGTCAGGATGGCGGTGCCCTTGCCATCCACCTCTATGCCCCCACCTTCGCCAGTCAGCCTGCTCTGCAGATAATGGGCATCTTCCTGGGTGCTGACCCACTCGGCCACCCCCCCATCCTGCTCGTGCTCCTGCTTGTCGCCCCAACCGTTGAAGTTGAAGTCCACCAGCCCCAGCTCCCCCTCGCCATTGCGAACGAAGACGCCGCCGGTATCCCGCAGCCAGATGTCATCCAGCTCGGCGTGGATGAAGCGGGTGTTGTGCTCGCCACAGAGCTGGCGGGCCAGAGCCTCCTCTTCTTCGCGGCAGAGCACGTTCACCTCGGTATGGGGCGCCATGGCCTGCACCAGTCGTCCTATGGTGGCCTGCACCTCCTGGTAATCGCGACCCCAGATGTCACGGCTGGCACCGAAGGCGACCCAGACCCTGGCCTGGGGCCCGGCCTCGTCCGGCATATGGTAGCGGCCGACGGCCCTCGCCTTGGCCTCCGGGGTGGCGGCCTGAGCCCGCGGCAGGGCGCTCAGTCCGGCCAGCGCTCCCATGGCGACCAGCTGTTTCAATACTTGGCGTCGGGATGACATCTCTTTTACTCCTTGGATTCAAAAACTGCTCTTGAAGCGGGTCCAGGCTCGCATGCGGGCACGCATCTGGGATTGTGCAAGATCCTGGCCCGGGATGAGGCGCCCGTAGCTGGCCTCATCCAGATAGATATCCGGGTTGGCTGTCATGGTGGCATCCACCATGGATCTCGCCTTGGCACTGGCGGTCGGATAGCCGGTGCTGTTGGTGATGGCGGCCATGTTGGCCGGGCGCATCACGAAATTGATGAAGGTGTAGGCATAGTCAGGATGGGGCGCATCCACCGGGATCGCCATGGTATCCATCCAGATGGTGCTCCCCTCCTTCGGCAGCCGGTATTCAAAGTCGCTGCGCTTGCCCGCCTCGGCGGCGGCGCGCCTGGCTTGCGTCATGTCGCCGCTGTAACCCAGCGACAGGCAGAGGTCGCCGTTGACCAGCTGGGTCACCGGCTGGGACTGGAACTTGCGGATATGGGGCTTGAGCCCCTTGAGCAGCGCCAGCGCGGCATCCAGATCCTCGGCCTTGCCGCTGTGGGGATCCCGCCCCAGATAGTGCAGCACCACAGCCAGCACCTCGTCGGGGGAGTCGATGATGGAGATGCCGCAGTCGGCAAATTTTGCCGCCAGTTCGGGCTTGAACAGCAGGTCGAGACTGCCCACCGGGGCATCCGCCATCCGCTGCCGGATCATGGCTGCGTTATAGGTGAGCCCTATGGTGCCCCAGGTGTAGGGCACCACCGCATCCCGTGAGTGGGGATAGGCCTGCTGCAGCCGCCGCAAGCCGGGCTCTATCTCCGCCAGGTGCTCTAGCTTGCCCTGATCCAGCGGTTGCAGGCTGCCCGCCCGCATCAGCCGCTCCGCCACCGTATCACCGGGAAAGATGAGGTCATAACCGCTGCGACCGGCCATCAGCTTGGCCTCCAGGGTCTCGCTGCTGTCCATGACGTCATAGATGACCCGGATCCCTGTCTCTCTGGTAAAGGCGCTGAGGGTATCGGGGGCGAAGTAGTCGGCCCAGTTGTAGAGCCGCAGCACCTTCTCCTCCCCTGTTGCCGCATCGGCCTCCCCGGCCTCGGCCGCAAGGCTCAGCAGCAGGGCCAGACAGCCCATCCACCCGAGTGTCTTCCTGATCATGATGTGGTTACTCCCCTGTGATTGGTCGCCGCCGTGCAACGTTCAGCCCCGCAGCGGCCAGGCGGGCTGCTGCTGGGTGATGCAGTGGATGCCGCCGCCGCCGTGGGCCAGCCGGTTGATCGAGACCGGCACCACAGCCCTTTGCGGGAAGGCGCCTTGCAGCACAGCCGCCGCCTCCCGGTCGCTCGCCACCCCGTAGGCGGGCATGATGACGGCGCCGTTGGCGAGGTAGAAGTTGGTGTAGGAGGCGCAAAACACCTCGGCCTCCGTGTCTATGGCCTCGCTCGCGTCGTACAGATCCTGCAGCTCGAAGGTGCGCCCCCTGGCATCCGTGGCCAGGGCCAGGGCGCGGCGGTTCTCCCGCACCACAAGGCCGTAGGTCGAGGCGGCATCCCGGGTCGCATCCACCAGCAGCTGGCCGGGGCGACTGAAGGCGCAGACCCCGTCCACATGGCCGTCCGTCATGTCGCCGGTGACGTGGTCGGGATCCCCCGGCAGCCAGATGGTCTTCTCGATACCGAGCAGGCGACCGAAGATCTGCTCGATCTCACCCTTGCTGATGCCCGGGTTGCGGTTGCTGTTGAGCAGCACGGACTCAGTGGTGATCAGGGTGCCTTCGCCGTCCACATGGATGGCGCCCCCCTCGTTGGCCAGAAAGCTGCCGATACACTCCAGCTCCAGACTGTTGAGGATGCGGCGAGCCAGCCCCTCGTCCAGTTGGTGGACCGACTTGCCGCCCCAGGCGTTGAAGCGCCAGCTCACCCCGGCGCTGCCCAGTTCGGGGTGGCAGATGAAGGTGGGGCCTGAGTCGCGGCACCAGCTGTCATCCACCGGGAGCGGGACCAGGGTCACCCTGTCGTCACAGAGGGCGCGGGCCTCGGCCAGCGCGGAAGGGTCGACCACCAGCCTGACCGGCTCGAACCGAACAATGGCGTTGACCACCCGGGCGAAGTCCTGCTGCACCTCGGCAAGGGTGACGCCCCAGCCGGATTCCCACAGCGCCTTGTTGTGGGGCCAGACCATCCAGGTCGCGGCGTGCTGGCACCATTCGGCGGGCATAAACCAGCCCTTTGCCACTATTCCCTGTTCCCGCATATTCCCTCTCTGATTAGGTACTATTAAGGTTGCTGACGATGGGAATAGACTATTCCCGCTTGGCATCGCGAACAAACGATCGATTTTCAGTGCAAGTGATAAGTGGAGCTAATAAATGATGTTCAAACACTGGCCCCCGCTCAACGTGCTGCGGGGCTTCGAGGCGGCGGCTCGCCTCGGCAGTTTTCATCAGGCGGCCCAGGAGCTGCACCTCACCCAGTCCGCCATCAGCCAGCAGATCCGCTCCCTGGAGGAGCTGCTCGGCCAGCCGCTGTTTCACCGGCAGGGGCGCTCGGTCGCCCTGACCGATGCGGGACAGGATCTGCTGGAGACCACCCAGAGCGTGCTGCTGCAACTGGCGGTGGGGATCCAGCGCCTCGAGCAGTACCGCAAGCCGAACCAGCTGGTGCTCAACACCAGCACCGCCATCGCCCGCCACTGGCTGCTGCCCCGACTGGGGGCGTTTCATCGCCAGCACCCCGACATCGATCTCTGGCTCTTCACCAGCGACGAGGTGCCCGACCTGGCCGAACAGACCATAGATCTCGCCCTGCGCTGGGATCTCGCGCCGCAGGCCGAGTGTCGCCATCAGCCGCTGCTGGCGGACAGGTTGCTGCCGGTGGCCGCGCCTACGGTGCTGGCCCAACCGGCGGCACAGCGCACTACCCTCCATGGGGAGCGAGAGCTGGACTGGCACCACTGGACGTTGAAAGGGGGGGAGGATCTGCAACTGCAAACCCGGGGGCTCAACTTCTCCGATCCCGGCCTGCTGCTGGAGGCGGCCAGCGCCGGGCTCGGGGTGGCGCTGGTGAGCGAACGGCTCTCCCAACCGGCCAGGGAGCAGGGGCAGTTGCTGCCGCTCTCCGCTTGCAGGGTCAAGGGGCCCCAGTGGAGCCTGCTTATCCACCAGGAGAGCGAAGGGATGCCGGAGTGCCGCGCCTTCTGTCACTGGCTCGGCCAGCAATTTGCCGAGGGGGCGGCGGGCGGGAATGAGGATGCCATTGCCGCCCTCTGAGGCAGGTCACTGAATCTGGCGAACGGGCATGGTTAAATGGTCGGCCTCTCTCTATGCCGGATATTGCATGTGACCCTGCCTTTTGACCGTCTGCCGCTCCAACCCTTGCCTGGCTATGGGTATGCCCTCTGGCTGCGCACTTGCCGGACAAGGCAGTGACAATGCCATCTGACCGTCTGCCACCCCAGCCCTGCCCTGACTATCTGCAGGCCTCCTGGCTGCGCTGCGCCCACCAGACCAGCGCCACCCTCTGGCATCCGCCCCACAGTGCCAAGGGGCAGACCTTGCAGAGCCTGCGTCAGCGCAAGCGGGACTTGCTCACCACAGGCGAGATGGCCCTCGAGGATCTCTACGAATTCATGGAGGGGCGCCCCTGCGCCCTGCTGCTCACCGACGAGAGCGGCTGCCTGCTGGCCCGCACCGGCCATCGCGAGACGCTGGCAGAACTCGAAGCCCTGGGGTTTGGCCCCGGCGCTTTTTTTAGCGAGGGGCGCATCGGCACCAATGCCATCAATCTGGCGGCGCTGGAGGGAGTGCCGCTCTGCGTCAGCGGCCCCCAGCATTTCAACCAGACCCTGCACCCCTGGCACAGCTGCGCCAGCCCGGTCTACAACAGCAACGGCCGCCAGGTCGCCATCATGGCCCTGGTCTGCCGGGTGGAGGAGGCAACGGTCGGGGATCTGGCGCTCACCGTCAGCGCCGGTCGCGAGCTGGCCCATCTGCTGCAGATGGAGCGCCTGATGCAGGAGTCCCAGCACCATCTGAGCGAGCTTTACGCTTTGCTCGACGGCATGGATGACGGCGTGCTGGCCTGGGATCCGCAGGGCAGGCTGCGCTACCTCAACGCGCTGGCGGCCAACCGACTGCGGCTAGATCCAGCCCTCTGTCTCGGCCAGCCGCTGGAGCAGCACCTGCTGCTGCCCCAGCGGTTGCAGCTTGCCATCAAGGGGCAGACGCCACTGAGTCATGTGGAGGTGACGCTGGAGCGGCTCGGGGTGCATTCCGGGGAGTTCATCAATGCGCTGATAAGCCTCAAGCCGCTGCCGGGGCCGGAGGGGGTCAGCTTTATCGCCCTGCTCCATCCGGTCGACCGGCTGCGGGCCATTCACCAGCTGCGCCAGACGGTGCCCGAGCTCTCGGCGCTGGTGGGGGAGTCGAGCGCCATGCGCAAGCTGCTGCGCCACGCCAGACAGGCGGCCCAGAGTCAGGGGCCGATCCTGCTGCGCGGCGAAGAGGAGGTAGGCAAAGCCCAGCTGGCGGAGGCCATTCACTTTGGCAGTGAACGGGCCGCCGGGCCCCTCATTACCCTCAACTGTCAGGCGCTGCCGAGCGAGCGGATGGCGCTGGAGCTGATGGGCTCCGACGAGGCGGGGCAGGAGCGGGCGGGCAAGTTCGAGCTGGCCCACGGCGGCACGCTAGTGCTGGAGCAGGTGGAGTGCCTATCCGCCCCCATGCAGGCGGCGCTGCTGCAACTGCTCAAGACAGGTCGCATCCAGCGCTTCGATTCGGCCCGCGTGCTGCCGCTCAAGGTGCGGATCATAGCAACCAGCAGTGCCCCGCTGGAGCAGAAGGTGCAGGAGGGGCAGTTCGGTCGCCAGCTGCTCTATGCCTTGCAAGCCTGCGAGCTCTGGCTGCCGGGGCTGCGGGAGCGCGCGGCCGATTTGCCGGGCCTTATCAGCCAGCAGCTAGGGGCGCAGGGGCGAGAGCCGGTGCGCCAGTTCAGCCCGGCGGCCCTCGACTGTCTGCTCGCCTATCCCTGGCCCGGCAATCTGGGGGAGCTGCGCAGCGCGGTCGAGCATGCCCTGCTCCACGCAAGTCAGGGGCAGATCCCGCCGGAGGCGCTGCCCGCCGCCATTCGTCACGGCTATCAGCGGATGGCGGATGAGGTGGTGGGGCAACCGCTGCTCACCCTGGCGGAGTTGGAGCGCCAGGCCATCTTGCGCAGCGCCCACGCCTGCAAGGGGCAGGTGAGCCTGATGGCCCGGCAACTGGGCATCAGCCGCACCACCCTGTGGCGGCGGCTGAAGCTGCTCGGCATGGATCCCGCCGACTACCACGGATAGCGGTCACGCACAGAAACTCCCTTGCAGAAAAAACGACAAGGCCCCGCACTGGCGGGGCCTTGATAAAGCAATGGGAGCCTCAGTCGCCGAAGCGTTCCGCTGCCAGCTGCTGGAAGCAGGTCAATGCGGTGGTGGCATCCTCCCCGCGCGCCAGCAGGGTGAGTCTGTCGCCCTGGCGCACGTTGAGCATGGCGAGCCGGGTCAGGCTGCGGGGATTGGCCTCTTTGTCCCCCTTTTGCAACTTGAGTTCAGCGGCAAAGGGCTTGAGGGCGGCCACCAGTCGAGCGGCGGGGCGCACATGCAGGCCGTGGGGGTTGTCGACTACCACCTCGCAGCGCAGCCAGCCGTCGTCGGCAACGGGGGCTGTGTCAGTGGCGGCCTGCGCCGCGCTGGCGGGCAGCATCGCCTGTTTCGGGCCCAGGGCACCGAGCGCCTCGGCTGCCACCTCATCCAGCGTCAGACCGGAACCGGCCGCCACCACGGCGGCCAGGGTGCCTTCGACCAGCGGGGCCGGGCAGAGTCGCACCCTCGCGCTCAGCTCAGGAGGCAGCAGTTCGAGGGCTGTCTCGGCGCTCAAGAGAGCGCTGCCGAGATCCATCAGCACCAGCACGCCGCTGCCGTCATCTGCTTCTTCGATCGCACTCATCACCGCGATGGCATCCGTGCCTATGGGGTGGTCGGGGTCATCGACCCCGGCCGCCAGCAGCAATCTGGCCGGGCTACCCAACTGGTCGGCCAGCGCTTTCAAGCCGGCCGCCAGCATGGCGCTGTGAGAGACAACGACGATTCCGATCATGTCACAACCTCGCTCTGTCACGCAGGGCGGTCAGCAGCAGCAGGGTCGAGGTGGCCCCGGCATCCTGATGGCCTATGCTGCGCTCGCCCAGATAGCTGGCGCGCCCCTTGCGGGCCTGCATCTGTATGGTGGCCTCGGTACCGGCCGCAGCGGCGGCCACCGCCTTGTCCAGCGCATCGTTGAGGGAGAGATCTTGCTGCTGGGCCTGTTGCAGGGCGGCCAGCGCCGGCCACCAGGCATCGCACATTGTCTTGTCCCCCGGCTCGGCACGGCCGCGGGAGACTATCCCCTCGACCCCGTCGCTCAGCATCTTGCCAAGCTGGCTGAGGCTGAGGCTCTGACAGGCGTCGGTACTGGCCGCCGCCCGGATAAAGAAGGTGCCGTAGAGGGGGCCGCTGGCGCCGCCGACCGAGGAGAGCAGTGTCATGCCGGTGGTTTTCAGCACCTGACCTATGTCCTTGTCCGCCACCGCGGGCAGCTTCTCGGCCACCTTGGTGAAGCCGCGCTGCATGTTGAGGCCGTGGTCGCCGTCACCGATGTCGGTATCCAGCGCCGTGAGGTAGTCACGCTGCTCGGCAAAGATGTGCTCGCAGTCGAGCAGCCAGTTGACGATCTGATGTTTGCTTAGCATGAGAATAAAGGCTCCTTAGCAGCCGCGACGCAAGGCTGGGGTGTGAACGGGGGCATCCCACAGGGTCATCAGCTCATCATCCACCTTGAGCAAGGTGATGGAGATGCCGGTCATGTCGAGGGAGGTGCAATAGGGGCCAATCAGGTTGCGCACCAGATGGATGCCCGCCTCTTCGCACAGGGTGGCGAGGCGGCCATAGACGCCATAGAGCTCGGAGATGGGGGTGCCACCGAGGCTGTTAACCAGGGCGATGACACGATCGCCCGCATTCAGCGGCTCGATAAAGGTGTGCTCCTCCTGCCAGTTGCCGGAAGCTCTATCCCAGTGGCGCAGGGTGCGGCCATAGGGGGTGTTGTCAGCAAGCTCGCTGAACATGTCGTCCACCAGGGTATTGAGGTCGGTGAAGGGGCGGCGCTCTATGCCCGGTTCGCCGTGGATGCCCACGCCGAACTCCATCTCGTTGTCGGCCAGGGTGAAGGAGGGCTTGCCGGCGGCAGGCACTGTGCAGGCGTGCATGGCGACGCCTATGGTGCGGCTCTGGTTGTTGATGCGGCGAGCCAGTGCCTCGCAGCGGCTCAGGTCATAGCCCGCTTCGGCGGCGGCCCCCACCAGTTTCTCGCACAGCACTGTGGTGGCAACGCCACGGCGACCGGCGGTATAGAGGCTGTCTTTCACCGCCACGTCGTCATCGATCAGCGAGAAACCGACCTTGACCCCGTCACCGTGCAGCAGCTCGACTGCGGTCTCGAAGTTGAGCACATCGCCGGTGTAGTTCTTCACCAAAAACAGCACGCCAGCGCCGCCATCGACGGCCTGACCGCACTCGTACATCTGATCCGGGGTCGGGGAGGTAAAGATCTCGCCGGGGCAGGCGCCATCCAGCATCCCTTTGCCCACCAGACCGCCGTGCATCGGCTCATGGCCGCTGCCACCGCCGGAGACCAGCGCCACCTTGCCCATCACGGGGGCGTCGGCACGGGTGATGTAGTGGGGTTCGATACGGACCTTGAGCTCGGGGTGGGCGGCAGCCATCCCCATCAGTTGTTCACGGACCACGGCATCGACGGCATTGATCAGCTTCTTCATGGCTCACTCCTTGGCTTGCCACCGCACGGGTAGGCAGATGGTTGATGAAGCCAGTCTAACGGGATAAATCGGGAGAAAAATGACGGCCTGTTCGGTTCGGATTTGAAACAGGAGAAGGGGCATTGGCGTTTCAATCTGAAACGGCGCGGGGCAAACGGGCGGGAAACTGTTAACGGCCTCACAGCCATGAAAAAGGGCCCCGCAGGGCCCTTCGCTATCACCGGAAGCCTTAGATGGCCCAGCCACCGGCATAGAAGATCACCAGCGCCACGGCGATGATGACGGTGCCGACGTTGAGTTTCTTCCACTCGGCAGCAAACAGACGACCCACGACCAGCGCCACGAAGCCCAGCATGATACCGGTGACTATGTTGCAGGTCAGCACTATGAAGACGGCGCACAGCATACCGGCGAGAGCATCGACCGAATCGCTGAAGTCCAGCTTGGTGACGTTCCCCAGCATCAGCAGACCGACGTACATCAGGGCTGGTGCTGTGGCGTAAGCCGGTACCAGATAGCTCAGCGGGGAGAGGAAAATCATCAGCAGGAAGAGCACGCCAACCAGTGCAGCGGTCAGACCTGTCTTACCACCGGCTGCGGTACCTGCGGCGGATTCGATGTAGACGGCGGCCGGAGCACCACCCACCACGCCAGCCACCATGCTGCTGACGGAGTCGGCAGTCAGGGCCTTGCCGCCGCTGATGATGTGGCCACGCTCGTTGATGAGGCCCGCCTGACCGGCCACCGCACGTATGGTGCCGGTCGCGTCAAACACGGCTGTCATCACCAACGCCAGCACGGTCGGAATGACCACCGGATTGAGGGCGCCCAGCAGATCCATGCTGCCCACCAGAGAGCCCTTCTCGCCGGTCAGGCTCGGCATGGCGAAGAAGCCCTGCCAGGTCACTTTCGGGTCGAAGATAAGGCCGAGAATGGAGATGGCGATGATCACCATCAGGATGCCGCCCGGCACCTTGCGACGCTCCAGACCGAAGATGGCGGCCAGACCCAGCACCGTCATGATGACCGGGAAGGAGGTCACTTCACCCAGTTGAACCGGCAGACCAGCCCCTTCGTTCTTGATCACCATGCCGACGCCGTTGGTGGCGATCAGCAGCAGGAACAGACCTATACCTATGCCGGTGCCGTGAGCGATGCCGGAGGGGAGGTTGTCCAGGATCCACTGGCGCACGCCGGTGACACTGATCAGGGTAAACAGCACCCCCATCAGGAAGATGGCCCCCAGCGCGACCGGAATGCTCAGTCCCTGACCCAGTACCAGACTGAAGGCGGTAAAGGCGGTGAGGGAGATGGCGCAACCTATGGCCATCGGCAGCTTGGCCCAGAGACCCATCAGCAGGGAGCCGAAGGCTGCGATCAAGCAGGTCGCCACGAAGACGGGGCCCTGCTCAAAACCGGCGGCACCCAGCATGTTCGGCACCACTATGATGCTGTAGACCATGGCCAGGGAGGTGGTCAGTCCGGCCAGCAACTCCTGGCGGACAGTGCTGCCACGCTGGGTGATGGAGAAATAGGAGTCCAGAAACCCGCTATTGCCGGTGCGGGCCGTCATTTCTTGCGTTGCCATAACTCATCCTGAATGTGTGAAGGAAATCGTTTGCGTAATGGCGCGCAAAATAGCAAGAATTTGGCGAGATTGCAGCGGATCAGCCACCATTTTCCCGAACTTTTCCATTTAAAGCCTCATTGGAGGCCTCAACTTCCCCATGGGAAGCTCCCCTTCAGCTTCTACACTCTTAGCTAGCCCCCATCAGCCGGAGACAAGCCCATGCACACAGGCAACCTGCTTGGCCAGATCCCCTCCCCCCTGCCCAATGAGGTGTTCACCGACCTGGTGAGCACCAATCACTTTCGCATCGAGCGTATCCTCTCCCAGGGACAACAGACCCCCACGGGGGAATGGTTCGATCAGGATGAACACGAGTGGGTAGCGCTGATACAAGGCGAAGCCATTCTGGTCTTCATCACACCGGATACCGGGCTCCAGGAGCGCGTTCACCTTGGACCCGGGGACTACATCAACATCCCGGCGCACCTTCAGCACAGGGTGGAGTGGACTCATCCTACCGAGACCACCGTCTGGCTCTGCATCTACTACTAGGGAAGTCTCTTGGCACAACGAAAGCAGCCCAATCGACAGATTGGGCTGCTTGGACTCAGATGCTGAATGCGCACAGCAAAAAGGCCTTCCCGTGAGGGAAGGCCTTTCAAATTAGTGGCGGAGCGGACGGGACTCGAACCCGCGACCCCCGGCGTGACAGGCCGGTATTCTAACCGACTGAACTACCGCTCCGCATTCGGTTAGCTTTCGCTAAATCTTCTGCCGCTTACTGAGGTGTCATCCTCTCGGCCAATCATGCAATCTGTGCACAACTGTTTAATTGGGTGCCTGGCAGTGTCCTACTCTCGCATGGCGAATGCCACACTACCATCGGCGCTACCGCGTTTCACTTCTGAGTTCGGCATGGGATCAGGTGGTTCCACGGCGCTATGGCCGCCAGGCAAAAAACTTCATCCGGAAAGCTGACGTGAATAACGACTTAGCTAGTTTGCTTCATCACTATCACTGAATTTGAGTAGTTCATGCACTTGCTACAAGGCCCAGAACACTTCTTGGGTGTTGTATGGTTAAGCCTCACGGGTAATTAGTATGGGTTAGCTCAACACGTCGCCGCGCTTACACACCCCACCTATCAACGTTGTGGTCTCCAACGGCCCTTTAGGACCCTCAAGGGGTCAGGGATGACTCATCTCAGGGCTCGCTTCCCGCTTAGATGCTTTCAGCGGTTATCGATTCCGAACTTAGCTACCGGGCAGTGCCACTGGCGTGACAACCCGAACACCAGAGGTTCGTTCACTCCGGTCCTCTCGTACTAGGAGCAACTCCCTTCAATCATCCAACGCCCACGGCAGATAGGGACCGAACTGTCTCACGACGTTCTGAACCCAGCTCGCGTACCACTTTAAATGGCGAACAGCCATACCCTTGGGACCGACTTCAGCCCCAGGATGTGATGAGCCGACATCGAGGTGCCAAACACCGCCGTCGATATGAACTCTTGGGCGGTATCAGCCTGTTATCCCCGGAGTACCTTTTATCCGTTGAGCGATGGCCCTTCCATTCAGAACCACCGGATCACTATGACCTACTTTCGTACCTGCTCGACCTGTCCGTCTCGCAGTTAAGCTGGCTTATGCCATTGCACTAACCTCCTGATGTCCGACCAGGATTAGCCAACCTTCGTGCTCCTCCGTTACTCTTTGGGAGGAGACCGCCCCAGTCAAACTACCCACCAGGCACTGTCCGCGAGCCCGATTCAGGGCCCTGCGTTAGAAC
>NZ_CP172298.1:4337500-4542500 GCF_044336385.1 Aeromonas mytilicola subsp. aquatica
TCATGAAGTCGTCTTCACTAAAGTAGCCGCGGGCGATGCCGGACTGGTTGGTGACGACGATCAACAGATAGCCCTTCTTCTTCAGCAGCTGCAGGGCTTCGATCACCCCGGGCAGGAAATGGAAGTCATCGACCTGGCTGACATAACCGGTGTCTTCGTTGATGACTCCGTCACGATCCAGAAAAATGGCGGGTTTACTCACGGGCACTACCTCGGTAATAGATGTTTTAAAAGTGTCTCACTGGGGGAATAGCGCCCCAAAAAATAAAAGGGGCAGCCGAAGCCACCCCTTTCATGTGTGCATTTAAAGTATCGATTAAGCGATAACTTTAGCTACAACACCAGCACCTACGGTACGGCCACCTTCACGGATAGCGAAACGCAGGCCGTCGTCCATCGCGATCGGGGCGATCAGGGTAACAACCATTTTGATGTTGTCGCCTGGCATTACCATCTCTACGCCTTCCGGCAGTTCGATGGTACCGGTCACGTCGGTAGTACGGAAGTAGAACTGCGGACGGTAGCCCTTGAAGAACGGGGTATGACGACCACCTTCTTCTTTGGACAGCACGTACACTTCAGATTCGAACTTGGTGTGCGGCTTGATGGAGCCCGGCTTGGCCAGTACTTGACCACGCTCAACTTCTTCACGCTTCACGCCACGCAGCAGGGCGCCAACGTTCTCACCAGCACGACCTTCGTCCAGCAGTTTGCGGAACATTTCAACACCGGTACAGGTGGTAGAAACGGTGTCTTTGATACCGACGATTTCTACAGTCTCACCGACTTTAACGATACCGCGCTCTACACGACCGGTAACAACGGTACCACGGCCAGCGATGGAGAAGACGTCTTCGATAGGCATCAGGAACGGCAGGTCAATGGCGCGCTCCGGCTCCGGGATGTAGGTATCCAGGTGGTGAGCCAGCTCGATGATCTTCTCTTCCCATGCAGCGTCGCCTTCCAGCGCTTTCAGCGCGGAACCACGAACTACCGGCAGGTCATCACCCGGGAAGTCGTACTCGGTCAGCAGTTCACGAACTTCCATCTCGACCAGTTCGAGCAGCTCTTCGTCGTCTACCATGTCGCACTTGTTCATGAACACGATCATGTACGGGATGCCAACCTGGCGACCCAGCAGGATGTGCTCACGAGTTTGCGGCATCGGGCCGTCAGTCGCGGCAACTACCAGGATCGCGCCGTCCATCTGGGCAGCACCGGTGATCATGTTCTTAACGTAGTCGGCGTGACCCGGGCAATCTACGTGGGCGTAGTGACGGATAGCGGTGTCGTATTCTACGTGGGAGGTGTTGATGGTGATACCACGCTCACGCTCTTCCGGCGCCTTGTCGATCTGGTCGAAGGCGAAAGCTTTACCACCGAAGTGCTTGGCCAGCACGTTGGTGATGGCGGCGGTCAGGGTGGTTTTACCGTGGTCAACGTGGCCGATGGTGCCGACGTTTACGTGCGGTTTGTTACGCTCAAATTTTTCTTTAGACACGACGTAGTCCTTCTAGGTTAAACCCGCCTACCGTCGTAGGCGGGGAATCATAAATTACTTGGATTTGCGCTCTTCGATCACGGCCTGGGCGACGTTAGTCGGGGCATCGTGATACTTGGCGAATTCCATGGCGTAGGAAGCGCGACCCTGGGTAGCGGAACGCAGGGCAGTCGCATAACCGAACATCTCGGCCAGCGGCACGAGAGCACGAACGATCTTGCCGGACGGGCCGTCTTCCATACCTTCGATCAGGCCACGACGACGGTTCAGGTCACCGATCACGTCGCCCATGTAATCTTCCGGAGTCTCAACTTCTACTTTCATGATCGGTTCGAGCAGAACCGGGTTGGCCTTCATGAAGCCAGCCTTAAAGGCCATGGAAGCAGCGATTTTGAACGCCAGTTCGGAGGAGTCGACATCGTGGTAGGAACCGAAGTGCAGACGCACGCCCAGATCCATTACCGGATAGCCTGCCAGCGGGCCGGACTTCAGCTGCTCACGGATACCCTTGTCAACACCCGGGATGAACTCACCAGGAATCACGCCGCCCTTGATGTCGTTAACGAACTCGTAGGCTTTGCCTTCTTCCAGCGGGTACATGTCGATCACAACGTGACCGTACTGACCACGACCACCGGACTGCTTGGCATGCTTGCCTTCGATGTCCTTGACGGTATTGCGGATGGTTTCACGGTAGGCAACCTGCGGCTTACCTACGTTCGCTTCAACCTTGAACTCGCGACGCATACGGTCAACGATGATGTCCAGGTGCAGCTCACCCATACCGGCGATGATGGTTTGGCCAGATTCTTCGTCAGTCCATACGCGGAAAGACGGATCTTCCTGCGCCAGACGGCCGAGTGCCAGACCCATCTTCTCTTGGTCAGCCTTGGTTTTCGGCTCAACCGCGATGGAGATTACCGGCTCCGGGAATTCCATACGCTCGAGGATGATCGGCGATTTTTCGTCACACAGGGTGTCACCAGTGGTCACGTCTTTCAGACCGATGGCAGCGGCGATGTCGCCTGCGCGAACTTCTTTGATCTCTTCACGCTTGTTGGCGTGCATCTGAACGATACGGCCAAAACGCTCGCGCTTCTCTTTGACAGAGTTCAGCACGGAGTCACCGGAGTTAACCACACCGGAGTAAACGCGGAAGAAGGTCAGGTTGCCAACGAACGGGTCGGTAGCAATCTTGAATGCCAGAGCAGAGAACGGCTCGTCATCGGAAGCGTGACGCTCGTCTTTGGTGACGCCATCCAGCTTCAGACCGTCGATGGCTGCTACGTCGGTCGGAGCCGGCAGATAGTCAACCACGGCATCCAGCATGGCCTGTACGCCCTTGTTCTTGAACGCGGAGCCACAGGTAACCAGGATGATTTCGTTGTTCAGAACACGCTGACGAAGAGCTTTCTTGATCTCTTCTTCGGTCAGTTCTTCACCACCCAGGTATTTTTCCATCAGGTCTTCAGACGCTTCAGCAGCGGCTTCAACCAGGTTCATGCGCATTTCTTGCGCTTGTTCCAGCAGCTCGGCCGGGACGTCTTCGTAATCGAAAGACACGCCCTGGTCAGCTTCGCTCCAGTTGATGGCTTTCATCTTGACCAGGTCGATAACGCCCTTGAAGTTCTCTTCTGCACCGATGTTCAGTTGCAGCGGAACCGGGGTACCTTTCAGACGGGTCTTGATGTGCTCAACGCAGCGCAGATAGTTGGCGCCGGTACGGTCCATCTTGTTGACGAACGCGATACGGGGAACCTTGTACTTGTTAGCCTGACGCCATACGGTCTCAGACTGTGGCTGTACGCCACCTACGGCACAGTACACCATCACGGCGCCGTCCAGAACACGCATTGAACGCTCTACTTCGATAGTAAAGTCAACGTGGCCCGGGGTATCGATGATGTTGATACGGTGCGGTTGGAACTGTTTACCCATACCGGACCAGAAAGCGGTGGTCGCGGCGGAGGTGATGGTGATACCACGCTCTTGTTCCTGTTCCATCCAGTCCATGGTGGCGGCGCCATCGTGAACTTCACCGATCTTGTGACTTACACCGGTGTAAAACAGAACGCGCTCGGTAGTAGTAGTCTTACCGGCGTCGATGTGAGCAGAGATACCGATGTTACGATAACGCTCAATGGGGGTTGTACGAGCCATTGTCATCCTCTTACTAGGGCACTTGTCCCCAGATAATTAAAGGTGCGCAGAGCCAGAAGACCCTGCGCAAGCGGATTACCAGCGGAAGTGAGCGAAGGCCTTGTTCGCTTCAGCCATACGGTGAACGTCTTCACGTTTCTTGACAGACGAACCCTTATTGTCAGCGGCATCCAGCAGCTCGCCAGCCAAACGCTGAGCCATTGATTTTTCACCACGTTTACGAGCGGCATCAACCAACCAGCGCATTGCCAGGGCATTGCGACGAACCGGACGAACTTCTACCGGTACCTGATAGGTTGCACCACCGACGCGACGAGATTTAACCTCGACCGCCGGACGAATGTTGTCCAGAGCGACTTCGAACAGGGCCAGGTGCTCTTTGCCAGATTTGGTGGCAATGATGTCCAGGGCGCCATAAACGATGGCTTCTGCAACAGATTTCTTACCGTCAACCATTACTACGTTGACAAATTTAGCCAGCAGCTCTGATCCGAACTTGGGATCCGGCAGGATTTTACGCTGACCAACAACACGACGTCTTGGCATTTCAAATTCTCCGTAACTTCAGGGGTTACCCAAAACTAGAAAGTTATCTAACTAGAAACGAATTAACGTTTGGCCTTACTTAACGGAGAACCATTAAGCTTTCGGACGCTTCACGCCATACTTGGAGCGAGCCTGCTTACGGTCTTTAACACCGGCACAGTCCAACGCACCACGAACGGTGTGATAACGAACACCTGGCAAATCCTTGACACGACCGCCACGGATCAGAACAACGGAGTGCTCCTGCAGGTTGTGACCTTCACCGCCGATGTAGGAGGTGACTTCGAAGCCGTTGGTCAGACGTACACGGCACACTTTACGCAGTGCAGAGTTAGGCTTCTTGGGGGTGGTGGTGTATACACGGGTGCATACGCCACGCTTCTGAGGGCACGCTTCCAGCGCCGGCACGTTGCTTTTCACAACGAGCTTGATGCGTGGCTTGCGAACCAACTGGTTAATAGTTGCCATCAAAAGGCTCCTGATAATGACTTCATAAACGTGTGAAAAATCCTCCCCGCAGATACGGGGACGCGAAATTTTATGCCCTGTTGTCTGGGGAGTCAAGATTTATACAATTCGTGCGCCAAAAGGGCAAATGACATCCCGCCATTATTGTGATAACCACCTGAGCTAACAGGCAAAAATCAAAACTAGCCGGCCCAGGTCTGCGGTGATCCCTGTTCGGCGATCAGCTTGATCAGGCCGGCCATGTCGAGTTCCATCCCGATCCTGGGGGACAAGCCCCTCGCCTTCAGGTCTTCCCCCATCACATAGAGGGGGATCCCGTTCAATCGTTCGCACCACTGCGGGGCCGTCGTCGCCACCACGGCGTCCTGCATCAGTACCAGCAGATCCGCGTCCTGACGATAACGCAGCACCTGCTCGAGGTCCTGGCTGAGAAAGGGAGAGTTCAATACCAGCTGTATCATGGGCACCTCAAAAGCTGATGTGGGTGGTGAAGTTGTCCCACTGGTGGCTGATCTCGGCAGGGCTCAGTACTGTCACGGGGATCAGCAGATCCTCTGCCGTCAGACCACGTTCGGCCAGCGACGCCGCACAGACATAGACCTCCTCGACATCGTACAGTTCCAGCATCTTGAAGGTCGGGGCGTAGTGGCGCTGCAATATCCCCTGTGGCGACTGCTCCCTGAGCAATTGCAGCACACCGTCACCGATGAGGAACAGCGCCAGTGATTCCGTCAGCGCAGAGGTGGCCAGCAAGGCATCCAGTCCCTCTCGTCCACTCGCCGTACCGTGGGGACCACGCCGGCAGATAAAGGCTATCTTGGTCATTTCATCCCCCTAGAACTGGACGAAGCGGTCGGCGGTCAGACTGGCCTCGGCTAGCTGACCCAGCCCGCTTAAACGAAACGGGGCCTGCAGATTGAACTGGGTCTTGCCTACCCCCTTAGCCTCGGCTTCATCGAGCACCCCGCGGCGCATGGCGGCGGCGACACACACATCGATGGCAATGCCCTGCGCCAGAGCCAGATCGCGCCACAGCGCCACCAGGTCGGTCTCATCGCTGGCCGGGGCATGCAGACCATTGCCGTTATGGACCCCATCCTGATAGAAGAACAGGTGAGACAGCTGATGTCCCTGCTCGATGAGGCTCAGGGCGAAGCGATAGGCGGTGCTGGCCGTCTGGGTACCATAGGCGGGCCCGGTGACCAGCAGGGCAAAATTCAGACTCATATCCGGACTCCTGCACAGATGTGCATCCATTCTACCTCAAAGACGAAAAAGCCCCTCCTGGGAGGGGCTCTTCCGATGACTCAGACTCAGACATGAGCAATGGCTTCGACTTCGACCAGCACATCCTTGGGCAGGCGAGCCACTTCCACGCAGGAGCGCGCCGGCGCAGCATCACCGAAGTAGCGGGCATAGACCTGGTTGAAGGCCACGAAGTTGTTCATGTCACTCAGGAAACAGGTGGTCTTCAGCACCTTGCTGGTATCGGCACCGGCCGCCTTCAATACTGCAACCAGGTTCTTCATCACCTGCTCGGCCTGCGCCTCGATGCCACCGGCAACTATGTCCATGGTGGCCGGATCGAGCGGGATCTGCCCGGAGGTGAACACCAGGTCACCCAGCTTGGTAGCCTGAACATAAGGACCAATTGCGGCGGGCGCCTTGTCGGTTGCAATCACTTCTTTAGCCATTGTTATCTATCCCCTATCTATGGCGCTTACTCGCTCTCTTCTTCACCCTGCTTGCGCTGTCGGATGTAGAGATACACGGTATGTTTGGAAATATTCAGCTTGTCGGCGACCAGGTTGATCGAGTCCTTGATATCAAATATGCCCTTCTCGAACAACTGGGTCACGATAAAACGATTCTTGGCGTTGTTGGCCACGGAGGGATCGCGGTTGATCTCGTCGATGGTGTTGTCCACCGTCTGGGCAACCAGCTCCTCCACGCTGTTGGCGAAGGTCTCCGGCGATTGACGCTCCACTTGCTGGGGCGTCGGGAAGAATTCGGCCACGAACTCGTGGAAAGGCGCATTGATGTGCAAGTTGATGCAGATAAGACCTATCACCTGCTTGTCGCGGTTGCGGATGGCGATGGTGCTCGACTTCATCAGCGCACCGGTCCGGCTGCGGGCGAAGTAGCTCTGGGTATGATCCTGACCCGTGCTCTCGATGTCCTTGAGCATGCGCAGGGCCAGATCGGTGATCGGCGCTCCCAGGGTCCGCCCCGTGTTGAATCCGTTCGCTATCTTGATCACTGACTCATGCAGATTTTCCAGGGAATGCAGCACCACTTCGCAGTGCTTGCCGAACAGATCGGCCAGGCCCTCGATGAGGCCCTCATATGAACGCAACAATTCCCTGTCTTCGTCTGTAAAAGCGCGACCGCTCAGTTGCTCTTCGGGAAGCAGTACTTCCTCGATACCGACAGCCATGTTCTACCCCTGTAATAACCATTCAACTTTCCCGAGTTTTCAATTGCGGGGGATCAATGTCAACTTTTTTTGATTTTTTGCTCTATAACCTTGCACTGGATCATCCCCTGCCCCAGCCCGGTGCAGCGCACTGCTGGCGGGCGGGCAACAAAAAGGGCCCCTTGAAGGAGCCCTTTTTAATCACTGCAGCTGAAGATTACTCTTCGTCAAAACTGCCGGCTGCGTTGAGCAGATCCGCCAGATTTTGCTGAGCCTCATCGGCAGTCACCTGCGGTACACCGACAGCACGGGCTGCGGCGGCACGCTGGTTGATCCGGGCATGGTGGTAGGCAAAGCCGGTACCAGCCGGGATCAGACGACCCACGATCACGTTCTCTTTCAGGCCACGCAGTTCATCACGCTTGCCGCCAACGGCCGCTTCGGTCAGAACGCGAGTGGTTTCCTGGAAGGAAGCCGCGGAGATGAAGGACTCGGTGCTCAGGGATGCCTTGGTAATACCCATCAGGATGTGACGGAAGGTGGCCGGAGTCTTACCCTCGGCAACCAGCTTACGGTTGGCAATCTTCACACGAGCCACTTCAACCTGCTCGCCTTCGATCAGGTCGGTGTCGCCGGCGCTCAGGATCTCGCACTTACGCAGCATCTGACGAACGATGACTTCGATGTGCTTGTCGTTGATCTTAACGCCTTGCAGACGGTAAACGTCCTGCACTTCGTTGGCGATGTAGTTGGCGACCGGGCTGATACCGCGCAGACGCAGGATGTCGTGAGCAGACTCAGGACCGTCTGCCAGCACTTCACCCTTCTCAACTTTTTCACCTTCAAACACGTTCAGGTGACGCCACTTCGGAATCATCTCTTCGTAGATGTCGCCACCGTCGGTCGGGGTGATGACCAGACGGCGCTTGCCCTTGGTCTCTTTCCCGAAGGAGATGGTACCGGAGATCTCGGCCAGGATAGCCGGTTCCTTCGGTTGACGTGCTTCGAACAGATCCGCAACGCGCGGCAGACCACCGGTGATGTCCTTGGTACCGCTGGACTCTTGCGGGATACGCGCGACCGCGTCACCCACGCCCACGTTGGCACCATCCTCCAGGTTCACGATCGCCTTGCCCGGCAGGAAGTACTGGGCGGCTACATCGGTACCCGGGATCATGACATCCTTGCCGTTCTGGTCGACCAGCTTCACGGTCGGACGCATCTCTTTACCGGCGCTCGGACGTTCGTTGACATCCAGCACGACGATAGAGGAGAGACCGGTCAGCTCGTCGGTCTGACGAGTGATGGTCACACCGTCGATCATGTGTTCGAAGTCCAGGCGACCTGCTACTTCGGTGATGATCGGGTGGGTGTGCGGATCCCAGTTGGCGACGGTATCACCGGCACTCACGGCCTGGCCATCTTTCACTTCCAGGACGGAACCGTAAGGCAGCTTGTGGCTTTCCTTGGTACGGCCCATCTCGTCCATGATGGTCAGTTCGGTAGAACGGGAGGTGATAACCAGCTTGTCTGCACTGTTGGTAACAAACTTGGCGTTCTGCAGCTTGATGCTACCGGTGTTCTTGACCTGGATGCTGCTCTCGGCAGCAGCTCGGGATGCGGCACCACCGATGTGGAAGGTACGCATCGTCAGCTGGGTACCCGGCTCACCGATGGACTGGGCGGCGATAACACCGACAGCCTCACCCTTGTTCACCAGGTGACCACGGGCCAGATCACGGCCGTAGCAGTGGGCACAGTTACCGAAGTCGGTCTCACAGGTGATGGCAGAACGTACCTTCACGCGGTCGACGGAGTTACGCTCCAGCAGGTCACACAGATACTCGTCGAGCAGCGTATTGCGCGCGACCAGGATCTCGCTTTCAGTACCCGGCTTGATCACGTCTTCGGCGACCACACGACCCAGCACGCGCTCACGCAGCGGCTCGACCACGTCACCACCTTCGATCAGCGGAGTCATCCACAGACCTTCGGTCGTACCGCAATCGTCCTCGGTGATCACCATGTCCTGAGCCACGTCAACCAGACGACGAGTCAGGTAACCGGAGTTCGCCGTCTTCAGTGCGGTATCCGCCAGACCCTTACGAGCACCGTGAGTGGAGATGAAGTACTGGAGTACGTTCAGACCTTCACGGAAGTTCGCCACGATCGGCGTTTCGATGATGGAACCATCCGGCTTGGCCATCAGGCCACGCATACCGGCCAGCTGACGGATCTGGGCGGCGGAGCCCCGCGCACCAGAGTCGGCCATCATGAAGATGCTGTTGAAGGAGGCCTGCTCTTCTTCTTCACCCAAGGAGTTGACGTTCCGCTCCTTGGAGAGGTTATCCATCATGGCCTTGGAGACACGATCGTTCGCGCTGGCCCAGATATCGATAACCTTGTTGTAGCGTTCGCCCGCGGTCACCAGACCGGACAGGAACTGGTCCTGGATCTCGGCGACTTCGGCTTCGGCTGCCGCAATGATGTCTTTCTTGGCATCCGGGATGACCATGTCATCGATACCAACGGAAGCACCGGACAGGGCCGCGTAATGGAAACCGGTATACATCAGCTGGTCAGCGAAGATGACGGTGTCCTTCAGGCCCTGCTTGCGATAGCAGGTGTTCAGCAGACGGGAGATGAGCTTTTTGCCCAGCGCCTTGTTGGATACGGATTTGATCCAGTTCTGCGGATTGGCATCCAGATCGGCCTGCTCGGCGGCAGTCAGCACCTTGGGTTCGTCGATCAGCGCGTATTCCATGCCTTTGGGCAGGATCAGGCTCAGGATCGCACGACCAACTGTGGTGTTCTTCATCTCGGTGTGCGGCAGCAGGGAACCGTCTTCCTGACGCAGGTATTCGGTAATGCGCACTTTCACACGAGCATGGAGATCGGCCAGACCGGCGCGATAGACCTTCTCGGCTTCTTTCGGGCCGGCCAGCACCATACCTTCGCCCTTGGCGTTGATACGGGCACGGGTCATGTAGTACAGACCCAAGACCACGTCCTGGGAAGGAACGATGATCGGCTCACCGGAGGCAGGCGACAGGATGTTGTTGGTAGACATCATCAGGGCGCGCGCTTCCAGCTGGGCTTCCAGGGTCAGCGGTACGTGGACCGCCATCTGGTCACCATCGAAGTCCGCGTTATAGGCGGCACAGACGAGCGGGTGCAGCTGGATGGCCTTGCCTTCGATCAGGGTCGGTTCAAACGCCTGGATACCCAGACGGTGCAGGGTCGGTGCACGGTTCAGCAGGACCGGGTGTTCGCGGATCACTTCGTCCAGGATGTCCCAAACGACGGCTTCTTCGCGCTCCACCATTTTCTTGGCGGCCTTGATGGTGGTCGCCAGACCACGGGATTCCAGCTTGCCATAGATGAAGGGCTTGAACAGCTCGAGCGCCATCTTCTTCGGCAGACCGCACTGATGCAGACGCAGGGTCGGACCTACGGTGATAACGGAACGACCGGAGTAGTCGACACGTTTACCCAGCAAGTTCTGACGGAAACGACCTTGCTTACCCTTGATCATGTCGGCCAAGGATTTCAGCGGGCGCTTGTTGGAACCTGTGATGGCACGACCACGACGGCCGTTATCCAGCAGGGCATCCACGGACTCTTGCAGCATGCGCTTTTCGTTGCGCACGATGATGTCCGGCGCCGCCAGATCCAGCAGACGCTTCAGGCGGTTGTTACGGTTGATCACGCGACGGTACAGATCGTTCAGATCGGAAGTCGCGAAACGGCCGCCGTCCAGCGGTACCAGCGGACGCAGGTCCGGCGGCAGCACAGGCAGCACTGTCATGATCATCCACTCCGGCTTGTTGCCGGACTGCAGGAAGGCTTCCATCAGCTTCAGGCGCTTGGTGGTCTTCTTGCGCTTGGTTTCGGAGTTGGTTTGATCCAGCTCCTCACGCATGGTCTTGACTTCACCTTCCAGATCGATGGCACGCAGCAATGCAAGGATTGCTTCGGCACCCATCTTGGCGTCGAATTCGTCGCCCCACTCTTCCAGTGCGTCCAGATAGTTCTCTTCGGACAGCATCTGGCTGCGCTCGAGGTTGGTCATGCCGGGTTCGATCACTACATAGGATTCGAAATACAGCACGCGCTCGATGTCACGCAGGGTCATGTCCAGCAGCAGACCGATACGGGACGGCAGGGACTTCAGGAACCAGATGTGGGCAGTCGGGCTGGCCAGCTCGATGTGGCCCATGCGCTCGCGACGGACCTTGGTCTGGGTCACTTCTACGCCGCACTTCTCGCAGATCACACCACGGTGTTTCAGGCGCTTGTACTTGCCGCACAGACACTCGTAGTCCTTCACCGGTCCGAAGATACGGGCGCAGAACAGACCATCACGTTCCGGCTTGAAAGTCCGGTAGTTGATGGTCTCAGGCTTTTTGACCTCACCGAATGACCAGGAGCGGATCATGTCAGGAGAGGCCAGACCGATCTTGATACTGTCAAACTCTTCGGTCTTGGTCTGAGCCTTCAAAAACTTGAGTAAGTCTTTCACGTGTTTCCCCTGTCAGGAGTCTAACCTCGGCGCCCTACTGCCAAAGCAGCAGGGCGCCCACGTCAATTCTCGAACAATAAGAGCGAGCTCTTACTCTTCGTCCAGCTCGATGTTGATACCCAGAGAGCGGATTTCCTTCAACAGTACGTTGAAGGATTCGGGCATGCCCGGCTCCATACGGTGGTCGCCATCCACGATGTTCTTGTACATCTTGGTACGGCCATTCACATCGTCAGACTTGACGGTCAGCATTTCCTGCAGGGTATATGCCGCACCGTAAGCCTCCAGGGCCCACACTTCCATCTCACCGAACCGCTGACCACCGAACTGTGCCTTACCACCCAGCGGCTGCTGGGTAACCAGGCTGTAGGAGCCGGTAGAACGCGCGTGCATCTTGTCGTCTACCAAGTGGTTCAGCTTCAGCATGTACATGTAACCCACGGTGACCTTGCGCTCGAAGGCGTTACCGGTACGACCGTCGAACAGGGAGATCTGACCGGATTCCGGCAGATCGGCCAGCTTCAGCAAGGCCTTGATTTCGCGCTCTTTGGCACCATCAAAGACAGGTGTAGCAACCGGCAGACCCTTACGCAGGTTACCCGCAAGGGTACGTACGTCGTCATCAGACAGCTCGGCGATGTTCACTTGCTGGGTGTCTTTCTCGCCCAGGTCATAGACCTGTTGCAGGAAGTCACGCATCTCGTGCAGCTCGCGCTGATCCTTGATCATGCGGTCTATCTTCTCGCCGATGCCCTTGGCCGCGAGGCCCAGATGCACTTCGAGGATCTGACCGATGTTCATACGGGACGGTACGCCCAGCGGGTTCAGTACGATGTCGACCGGACGGCCGAACTCGTCATGAGGCATGTCCTCGACCGGGCAGATCTTGGAGATAACACCCTTGTTACCGTGACGGCCCGCCATCTTGTCACCCGGTTGGATGCGACGCTTGACTGCCAGGTAAACCTTGACGATTTTCAGTACGCCCGGCGCCAGATCATCACCCTGGATAATCTTGCGACGTTTGTTCTCGAACTTCTTGTCGAAGTCGGCTTTCAGCTCGATGTGCTGCTCGGCGATCTGCTCCAGCTCGATCTGCTTGGCTTCATCTTCGATGGCCAATTCAAACCACTTGGAACGATCCAGCTTGTTCAGACGATCTTCGCTGTAACCGGCGGCCAGCAGCAGGTTGCGGGAGCGGCCGAAAATGCCGTCTTCCAGGATCTTGAACTCTTCGGTCAAGTCCTTCTTCGCTTCCTTCAGCTGCATCTCTTCGATTTCTTTGGCGCGCTTGTCTTTTTCCACGCCATCGCGGGTAAAGACTTGCACGTCAACCACGGTACCGTACACACCGTTCGGCACACGCAGGGAGGAGTCCTTCACATCGGAGGCCTTCTCACCGAAGATGGCGCGCAGCAGCTTCTCTTCCGGGGTCAGCTGGGTTTCACCCTTGGGTGTTACCTTGCCGACCAGGATGTCGCCGCCCTTCACTTCGGCACCCACGTAGACGATACCGGACTCGTCCAGCTTGGACAGAGCGGCTTCACCCACGTTCGGGATGTCGGCAGTGATCTCTTCCGGACCCAGCTTGGTGTCACGGGAGATACAGGCCAGTTCCTGGATATGGATGGTGGTCAGGCGATCTTCCTGTACCACACGCTCATTCACCAGGATCGAGTCTTCGAAGTTGTAACCGTTCCACGGCATGAAGGCGACGCGCAGGTTTTGGCCCAGCGCCAGTTCGCCCAGGTCGGTAGACGGGCCGTCAGCCAGCACGTCGCCCGCCATCACCGGCTCACCCAACATCACGCAAGGACGCTGGTTGATACAGGTGTTCTGGTTGGAACGGGTGTACTTGGTCAGGCTGTAGATGTCGATGCCGGCTTCGCCTGGCAGCAGCTCATCTTCATTGACCTTGATAACGATACGGGAGGCATCGACGTAGTCGATCATGCCGCCACGCTTGGCCACTACGGTAACACCGGAGTCAACGGCCACGGCGCGTTCCATACCGGTACCTACCAGCGGCTTGTCAGCACGCAGAGTCGGTACGGCCTGACGTTGCATGTTCGAACCCATCAGGGCTCGGTTAGCATCATCGTGCTCCAGGAACGGGATCAGGGCCGCTGCCACAGAAACTATCTGTTGCGGGCTCACGTCCATGTACTGGATCTGGTCGGCGTTCATAAAGGTGGATTCACCCTTGTGACGGCACGGGATCAACTCGTCTTTCAGACGGCCATCTTCGGTGGTCGCGGCGTTAGCCTGTGCGATCACGTACTTGCCTTCTTCGATTGCTGACAGGTAGTCCACTTCGTCGGTGATCACACCGTCGATGACCTTGCGGTACGGGGTCTCGAGGAAACCGTACTCGTTGGTGCGGGAATACACGGACAGCGAGTTGATCAGACCGATGTTCGGACCTTCCGGAGTCTCGATGGGGCACAGACGACCGTAGTGAGTCGGGTGTACATCTCGAACTTCGAAGCCGGCACGCTCACGGGTCAGACCGCCCGGGCCCAGCGCGGAAATACGACGCTTGTGGGTCACTTCGGACAGCGGGTTGTTCTGGTCCATGAACTGGGACAGCTGGCTGGAACCGAAGAACTCTTTGACCGCGGCGGAGATCGGCTTGGCGTTGATCAGATCCTGCGGCATCAGGGTGTCCAGGTCGCCCAGGGAGAGACGCTCCTTGACCGCACGCTCGACACGCACCAGACCGACGCGGAACTGGTTCTCTGCCATTTCACCGACAGAACGGATACGACGGTTACCCAGGTGGTCGATATCGTCCACCTCGTCATTGCCGTTACGGATGTCGATCAGGCGCTTCATGACTTCGACGATGTCGTCTTTGGTCAGCACGCCAACGCCGGTCTCGTCTTCACGACCCAGACGGCGGTTGAACTTCATCCGACCCACGGTAGACAGGTCGTAACGCTCGGAAGAGAAGAACAGGTTCTCGAACAGCTGCTCGGCCGCTTCGCGGGTGGGCGGCTCGCCCGGACGCATCATGCGGTAGATCTCGACCAGCGCTTCCAGACGACTGGAGCTGGAGTCGATACGCAGGGTCTCGGACATGTAGGCACCGTGGTCCAGTTCGTTGGTGAACAGAACCTCGAAGTGCTTGAAGCCGGCTTGGGACAGATTGGCAACCGCTTCCAGGCTCAGGGCCTGGTTGGCAGTCACGACCATTTCACCAGTTTGCGGGTGCGCGTAGTTCTTGGCTGCAACTTTGCCAACAACGTACTCTACCGGCACCTCGATCTGGGTGATGGCGTCTTTTTCCAACTGACGGATATGACGGGCAGTGACACGACGACCGGTCTCAACCACCACGGCGCCATTGGCAATGATGTCGAAGGTCGCAGTCTCACCACGCAGGCGCTCGGGCACCAGATCCATCATCAACTTGCCATCTTTGACCTCGAAACCTATGGTCTCGAAGAAGGTGGCCAGGATTTCTTCGGAACTGAAGTCCAGGGCGCGCAGAATAATGGAGGCCGGCAGTTTACGACGACGGTCGATACGGACAAACAGGTTGTCTTTCGCATCGAACTCGAAGTCCAGCCAGGAGCCACGGTAGGGGATAACGCGGGCGTTATACAGTACCTTACCGGATGAATGTGTTTTGCCTTTATCGTGGTCGAAGAAGACGCCCGGGCTGCGGTGCAGCTGGGAGACGATAACCCGTTCGGTACCATTGATGACAAAGGTGCCGTTTTCGGTCATGAGCGGAATTTCGCCCATGTACACTTCTTGTTCCTTGATATCTTTGACGGTGCCGGCAGCTGCTTCACGGTCGTACAGAACCATACGAAGCTTGACACGCAGCGGCGCGGAGTAGGTCACTCCACGGATCTGGCATTCTTTTACGTCAAATACCGGCTCACCCAGGCGATAGCTGACATACTGAAGCTCAGCACTACCGGAGTAACTGGTGATCGGGAAAACGCTACGGAAAGCGGCCTCTAGGCCATATTCACCTTCCGGGTCAGCCTCGATGAACTGCTTGAAGGAGTCCAGCTGAATGGACAACAGATAAGGCGTGTCCAGTACCTGGTCTCGCTTACCGAAGTCCTTACGAATGCGTTTTTTTTCGGTATAAGAGTAAACCATAGGGTTCCTCAGCTCGCTGATAAGTGACCCACTCTGTCCCGCGGGACAGCTCTGTCTCAACACCGTTTTGTGTTGGCCCGGACGATGAGGCGGTCCGGATTGCTGGTGCACTGAGAGTCGTAAACGGTGTGAAATGCTCTCAGTCTACAGCGCAAAAAGGCTGGTGAACAAACATTCACCAGCCCTAGCCTGTTTTATCAGGCTAATCTACATAAATGCAGATTATTTGATCTCAACAGAAGCACCGGCAGCTTCCAGCTCTTTCTTCAGAGCTTCAGCTTCGTCTTTGGAGACGGCTTCTTTCAGGTTGGTCGGAGCGGCTTCTACCAGGTCCTTGGCTTCTTTCAGGCCCAGGCCGGTGGCAGCACGAACGGCCTTGATGACGGCAACTTTGTTGGCGCCAGCAGCAGTCAGAACTACGTCGAACTCGGTCTTCTCTTCTACTGCTTCAGCGGCCGGACCGGCAGCTACAGCAACAGCGGCAGAAACACCGAACTTCTCTTCCATTGCTTCGATCAGCTCAACAACTTCCATTACGGACATGGAAGCAACGGCTTCGATGATTTGGTCTTTAGTGATAGACATGACAAAAATTCCTGATGTTGAATAAACTCAAACAGCCTAAATAGGCGAGAATCAAGCAGCAGCTTGTTTCTGGTCGCGAACAGCAGCGATAGTACGAACCAGCTTGCCAGCAGAGGCTTCCTTCATGGTAGCCATCAACTTCGCAATTGCTTCGTCGTAGGTCGGCAGCGTGGCCAGACGATCAATTTGTGCTGCGGCGATAAACTCACCGTTAAAAGCGCCAGCCTTGATTTCGAACTTTTGGTTCGCTTTGGCAAACTCTTTGAACAGACGAGCGGCAGCGCCCGGGTGTTCGTTAGAGAAAGCAATCAAGGTAGGACCAGTCAATACGTCGTTCAGGCAACCGAATTCGGTGCCCTCTACCGCGCGACGCAGCAGGGTGTTACGCACAACGCGCATGTACACACCGGCTTCACGAGCGGATTTACGCAGGACGGTCATCTTGTCAACAGTCACACCGCGAGAATCGGCTACAACTGCAGACAGAGCGCCTTTGGCAGCTTCGTTGACTTCAGCAACAATTGCCTTTTTGTCTTCGAGTCCCAATGCCATTGGCTTAACTCCTGGATTGAATCTGAGTCTCATGACTCAGTACTGACACATCCCCCCTACCTTCACAACAGAGGGGAACGATGCGGTAGCAGGATTCCAGAAGAGAAAGAAAACTTTCTCGCTGGGTTTCCGGCACCGTCTACGCAGGAAGGATTAAGGCTTTTCGGCCACCTGCGGTCTTGGACGGAGGTCGAAACCCCCAACCAATCAAGGCGCAAAATTATAGATTAAATTTTGCGCCTTGTAAAATCCATCAATTAGCCCTGAGCTTCCAGAGAAGCTTGGTCTACGGCAACACCGGCACCCATGGTGGTGGAGATGCTGACTTTCTTGATGAAGATGCCTTTGGCGGAAGAGGGTTTGCCCTTTTTCAGAGCAACCAGCAGAGCTTCCAAGTTTTCTTTCAGCTGAACTTCGTTGAAAGAAACCTTACCCAGAGTGGTATGGATGATACCATTCTTGTCATTGCGGTAACGAACCTGACCGGCTTTAGCATTCTTCACAGCTTCAGCAACGTTCGGGGTTACGGTACCCACTTTCGGGTTAGGCATCAGGCCGCGCGGGCCCAGGATTTGGCCCAGTTGACCAACAACGCGCATGGCATCCGGGGATGCGATCACGACGTCGAAGTTCATCTCGCCTTTCTTGACCAGCTCGGCCAGGTCATCCATACCCACCAGTTCAGCACCGGCAGCCTTGGCGGCTTCGGCGTTGGCACCCTGGGTGAATACGGCGACACGGATGTCACGTCCGGTACCGTGCGGCAGTACAGTAGCACCACGTACGTTCTGGTCGGATTTACGAGCATCGATACCCAGGTTAACGGCAACGTCAACGCTTTCAACGAACTTGGCGGTAGCCAGTTCTTTCAGCAGGGCAATGGCTTCGTTGATGGAGTACTCTTTGGTACCGTCAACTTTTTCGCGAATAACGCGCATACGCTTGGAAAGTTTTGCCATTGTCTTAATCCTCCACTACCAGGCCCATGGAACGAGCGGAGCCTGCGATGCAACGTACTTTTGCATCCAGATCGGCACCAGTCATGTCCGGCTCTTTGGTCTTGGCGATTTCTTGCAGCTGAGCAACAGTCACCTTACCAACCTTGTCTTTGTTCGGCTTGGCGGAACCAGACTGGATGCCAGCGGCTTTCTTCAGCAGGAAGGAAGCAGGCGGAGTCTTGGTTTCGAAGGTGAAGGAACGGTCGCTGTAAACGGTGATCACGACCGGAGTCGGTGAGCCTTTTTCCAGCTTTTCTGTACGAGCGTTGAACGCCTTACAGAATTCCATGATGTTCACACCGTGTTGACCCAGAGCAGGACCAACGGGAGGGCTGGGGTTAGCACTGCCAGCCTTAACTTGCAGCTTGATATAAGCTGTGACTTTCTTAGCCATTACGAAAATACCTCAAAAATGGGTTCTAGCGCCTCGGAGACATACTCCTGCAAACGGCTCCCCAACAAATAAAGGGGCAGCGAATTATAGAGATAATCGCTGCCCCTGACAACCGTTAAACGTACAGAGTTTAATCAGCCCTTTTCGACCTGACCAAAATCCAGTTCTACCGGCGTTGAGCGACCGAAGATCAATACAGAGACCTTCACGCGGCTCTTCTCGTAGTCCACTTCTTCAACGGTGCCGTTGAAGTCAGCGAACGGACCATCGGCAACCCGCACCATTTCACCCGGTTCAAACAGGGTTTTCGGACGCGGCTTGTCGTGGGCATCTTGCAGACGATTGAGGATGGCATCCGCTTCCTTATCGGAGATCGGAGCTGGACGATCGGAGGTGCCGCCGATGAAGCCCATCACACGCGGCACATTGCGTACCAGGTGCCATGTGGTCTCGTCCATCATCATCTGGACCAGGACATAACCCGGGAAAAATTTGCGCTCACTCTTGCGCTTCTGGCCGGCACGCATCTCGACCACTTCTTCGGTCGGGACCAGCACTTCGCCAAACAGCTCTTCCATGCCATGCATCTTGATATGTTCACGCAGGGATTTGGCAACCCGGCCTTCATAGCCGGAAAATGCCTGCACGACATACCATCTCATACGTTGTTCACGTTGTTCAGTCATGGCTTTTCCTTACACACCGGTAATCAGGTTGACCAACCAGACCAAGGCACCGTCCAGAATGAACAGCAAGAGCCCCATCACGGCGGTCACCGCCAGCACAATCAGGGTTGTCTGAATGGCTTCCTGGCGGGTCGGCCATACGACCTTGCGGACTTCCAGGCGCGACTCACGAGCAAAAGCCAGTGTTGCCTTACCTTTGGTGGTTTGCAGGGCCACTGCACCTGCAGCAGCGATGACAACGACCACACCCAGGGCGCGGACGGCGGCGACAACGTCAGTGAGCAGGTAATTACCTACCACAGCGGCCGCCAGGATGATGAAAACCAGGCCCCAAAGAAGGGTATCCTTGCTTCCGCCCTGTCCCTCAGAACTAACACTCATACAACCCACCTGTATCTGACGTAACCAAAGACACAAAAGCCCCGTACGAGACGAGGTATATGGCAGGGGCGGCAGGACTCGAACCCGCAACCATCGGTTTTGGAGACCGCTGTTCTACCAATTCGAACTACGCCCCTGCATAAGAAAGCCCCTATTATAGGGGCTTTGCTTTATTTATGTAAGCCAAGATTAAGCGATAACTTTGGCTACAACACCAGCACCTACGGTACGGCCACCTTCACGGATAGCGAAACGCAGGCCGTCGTCCATCGCGATCGGGGCGATCAGGGTAACAACCATTTTGATGTTGTCGCCTGGCATTACCATTTCAACGCCTTCCGGCAGTTCGATGGTACCGGTCACGTCGGTAGTACGGAAGTAGAACTGCGGACGGTAGCCCTTGAAGAACGGAGTATGACGACCACCTTCTTCTTTGGACAGAACGTACACTTCAGATTCGAACTTGGTGTGCGGCTTGATGGAGCCCGGCTTGGCCAGTACTTGACCACGCTCAACTTCTTCACGCTTCACGCCACGCAGCAGGGCGCCAACGTTCTCACCAGCACGACCTTCGTCCAGCAGTTTGCGGAACATTTCAACACCGGTACAGGTGGTAGAAACGGTGTCTTTGATACCGACGATTTCTACAGTCTCACCAACTTTAACGATACCGCGCTCTACACGACCGGTAACAACGGTACCACGGCCAGCGATGGAGAAGACGTCTTCGATAGGCATCAGGAACGGCAGGTCAATGGCGCGCTCCGGCTCCGGGATGTAGGTATCCAGGTGGTGAGCCAGCTCGATGATCTTCTCTTCCCATGCAGCGTCGCCTTCCAGCGCTTTCAGCGCGGAACCACGAACTACCGGCAGGTCATCACCCGGGAAGTCGTACTCGGTCAGCAGTTCACGAACTTCCATCTCGACCAGTTCGAGCAGCTCTTCGTCGTCTACCATGTCGCACTTGTTCATGAACACGATCATGTACGGGATACCAACCTGGCGACCCAGCAGGATGTGCTCACGAGTTTGCGGCATCGGGCCGTCAGTCGCGGCTACTACCAGGATCGCGCCGTCCATCTGGGCAGCACCGGTGATCATGTTCTTAACGTAGTCGGCGTGACCCGGGCAATCTACGTGGGCGTAGTGACGGATAGCGGTGTCGTATTCTACGTGGGAGGTGTTGATGGTGATACCACGCTCACGCTCTTCCGGCGCCTTGTCGATCTGGTCGAAGGCGAAAGCTTTACCACCGAAGTGCTTGGCCAGCACGTTGGTGATGGCGGCGGTCAGGGTGGTTTTACCGTGGTCAACGTGGCCGATGGTACCCACGTTAACGTGCGGTTTATTACGCTCAAATTTTTCTTTAGACATGATCGTCCCTCTAAACTAACGCTGAGTACGCGGTGGCAAGCTAACCACAGAACAGTTTATATGATGGATTTGAATCAGGGGGACAGAGAGGATGGTGCTGGCAGGCAGGTTCGATTGCCGAACTCACCCTAGGGTGTGGCTTTCAGAATTACCTGAGCCATATCAGCATCTTGGAGCGGGCAGCGGGAATCGAACCCGCATCATCAGCTTGGAAGGCTGAGGTAATAGCCATTATACGATGCCCGCATTTCTCTAACCCAAAGAACTCAAACCGCAGAGAAATATGGTGGAGGGAGAAGGATTCGAACCTTCGAAGGCAGAGCCGTCAGATTTACAGTCTGATCCCTTTGGCCGCTCGGGAACCCCTCCGATTGCACGAATGCCACAACGGTAATTCTGCTTGCACCCGTTGTTTTTGTCGCTTTTGCTGGGCAAATAGACGACAGACATCCAAGCGTCGCGCATTTTATGGTAAGGATTTTGGGGATGCAACCACTGCGCCCTGCAAAATGTGCATTATTGCCGGGATCTATGCAAAAAAACGCTCCTCCTCAGTCCCAACCGGACGCGTCCCTTGTCGCTCCCGATCCCTTGGTGTATGGTCGCCCTGCCCAAGAAACAGTGATGACACCATGACGACAGAGCATAACCCCTATTTGCAATTCACCCGCGAACAATGGGCGTTATTGCGCGATGCGGTCCCCCTGACCCTGACCGAGAGGGACCTGCACACCCTGCGTGGCATCAACGAGAAGGTGTCATTGCGCGAGGTGGAAGAGATCTATCTGCCCCTTTCCCGCCTGCTCAATCTCTACGTCAAGGCCAAGCAGCGCCGCAGTCGGGTGCTGGAGCAGTTTCTCGGCCAGTCTCGCGGCAAGGGCACCTACATCATCAGCATCGCCGGCAGCGTGGCGGGGGGAAAGAGCACCACGGCCCGCATCCTGCAAGCATTGCTGGAGCGCTGGCCCGAGCATCCGCGGGTGGAACTGGTCACCACGGATGGCTTCCTTTATCCCAACAAGGAGCTGGAAGAGCGCGGGCTGATGCGCCGCAAGGGTTTTCCGGAATCCTACGACATCCGCCATCTGGTGGAGTTTGTCGCCAACATACGTGCGGGTCACGAGAAGGTCGAAGCGCCGGTTTACTCCCACCTTATCTACGACATCCTGCCCGATGAGAAGAAGGTGGTGGAACAGCCGGACATCCTGATCCTGGAGGGGCTCAACGTGCTGCAGAGCGGCATGGATTACCCCCAGGAGCCCCACAGAGTCTTCGTGTCAGATTTTGTCGACTTCTCCATCTATGTGGACGCCGACGCCGAGCTGCTGCGCGCCTGGTACATAGACCGCTTCCTCAAGTTCCGCAGCGGCGCCTTCTCGGATCCGGACTCCTACTTCCACCACTATGCCAAACTGGCGGAAAGCGAGGCGACCGAAATAGCCAGCAACATATGGCAAGACATCAACTATCTGAATCTGCAAGAGAACATCTTGCCGACCCGGGAGCGGGCCAACCTGATCCTGACCAAGGGACAAGAACACGCCATCGAGCAGATCAAGCTGCGCAAGTGACCGCAGCGGGTCGCCGGATAACGAAGAGGGGGCCCGCAGGCCCCCTCTTCTATTGGGTTCTCATGAGCCAGTCTCGCTCAGTCCCCCCGGCGCAGGGAGATCTCTCCCCCCAGATAGAGTTTGACCCCCTCGTCCGTCTCAAGCCGCAGGGCACCGCGATCGTCGATGCCCCGGGCTATGCCGCGGATCACCTGCTCCCCCATCAACAACTTCACCGGTTGGCCGGCAAAGTAGTCAAGCCGGTTCCAGCTCTCGACGAAGCTAGCCAGACCGCTCTGCTCGAAGGTCTGCATGGCCTCTTGCAGATGCAGGAGTACGCAGGCCGCCAGCTGGTTGCGATCCACCAGTTCGGGCTGAACCTGGCGCAGCTCTGACCAGGCCTGATCGATCTTCTCCCCCTGCTGGCTCGGCATCGCCAGATTGAGGCCGATGCCGATCACCAGATGGCAGCTGGCGCCGGCGCTGCCGCTCATCTCCACCAGTATGCCCGCCAGCTTGCGGCCCTGGTAATAGAGATCGTTCGGCCACTTGAGCTCCACCCCGGGGTAGCCGAGGGATTCCAGCGCCTCCACCACGGCCACCCCCACCGCCAGACTCAGCCCCATGGCGGCCGCCATGCCCTGCTCGAGCCGCCAGTACATGCTGAGGATCAGCTGGCAGCCGAACGGCGAGACCCAGGGCTTGCCACGACGCCCACGACCGGCGGTCTGGCACTCGGCCAGGCAACTCTCGCCGGCGCTCAGCTGGTTGACCCGCTCAAACAGATACTGGTTGGTGGAGTCGATCACCGAGAAGCAGTGTACCGGCGCCATGGGGGCCAGGGCCTGCAGTTGCGCCTGATCATAGAGTGCCATGGGAGCCGCCAGGCGGTACCCCTTGCCGGTCAGGCTGAACAGATCCAGCCCCAGCTCCTTGAGGGCGGCCATGTGCTTGCTCACAGCCGCACGGCTGATGCCGAGCTGCTCCCCCAGCTGTTCGCCGGAGTGAAACTGGCCATCGCTGAGCAGGGTGATCAGGGTCTGTCTGACGGGAGTGAGGGTCATGCCAGCACCTCGTCCAGCCAGGTTTCGCCGGTGAGCCCCATGAAGCGCACCTCGTGCTCCAGCACCACACCGAACTTGTGCTCCACGCTGTCACGGACATGGGCCGCCAGGGCGATGAGCTCCATGGCGCTGGCGCCCCCGAGGTTGACCAGCACCAGCGCCTGCTCCTGATGGACGGCGGCACGGCCGATGGCAAAGCCCTTGAGCCCGCACTGATCGATGAGCCAGCCCGCAGCCAGCTTGGCCTGCCCTTCCCCGGCCGGGTAGCAGGGCATCTGCGGATATTGCCCCTTGAGTGCATCCGCCACCGAGGTTGGCACCACGGGGTTCTTGAAGAAGCTGCCCGCGTTGCCGAGCACGGCAGGGTCCGGCAACTTGGCCATGCGGGTGGCACAGACGGTGTCGAAGATGGCCTGCGCACCTGGGTGCTCGCCGAGGGCCGCCAGGGGGCCATAACCGATCACGGGTTGCCAGGCCTTGGGCAGGCGCAACCCGACGGCGGTGATGAAGTGGGTGTCCTGATAATCGTGCTTGAAGATGCTGTCACGATAGCCGAACTGACAGTCGGCTGCGGCGATGCGCTCCACCTCGCCGCTCTGCCAGTTGAATGCCTCCACATAGGCACAGAACCGGGCCAGTTCGACCCCGTAAGCGCCTATGTTCTGCACCGGGGCCGCACCGACTGTGCCCGGGATCAGCGCCAGGTTCTCCAGCCCATGCCAGCCCTGTTGCAGGGCATGGCACACTAGCTGATGCCACTCCTCCCCCGCCGCCACGTGCAGCAACCAGTGGCTGTCGTCATCCTGCAGCGCTATGCCTTTCATCCGATTGAGCACGACCAGACCGGCAAAATCATTGCAGAACAAGATGTTGCTCCCACCACCCAGCACCAGGCGCGGCAAGGCGCTCAGCTCCGAATTGGCCCGCAACTGGCAAAGATCATCCAACTGGGCCACTTCGGCCAGCCAGAGGCAATGTGCTTCCAAACCCAGGGTATTGAGGGCCGCCAAGGGGGCATGGGGAGTGAGTTTCATCTGCGTGTTCCGACAAGGGCAAGGGCGCAGTTTACCCCAGATCCCCCGGGACGAAAAACCCGGGTACTGTTCGGACTCAAACCGCTGGAGTAAAGTAAGCCCTTCAGCCCGTTGAGGAAGCATGAATGAATAATCAATTCGCCGTCATCGGCCTCGGCCTGTTCGGCAGCGCACTGTGTGAAGAGCTGCAGTTGCAGAATGCCGAGGTGCTGGCCATCGATATCGACGAGAGCAAGACCCGCCAGATAGCAACCCTGTGCAATCACGTCATCGTGGCCGATGCCACCGATGAGGCCACGGTCGCCGAGCTGGGACTGGCCAATTTCGACATCGTCTTCGTGGCCATCGGCGACAGCCTGGAGACCAGCATACTCACCACGCTGGTGCTGAAGGAAGCCGGGGTGAAGAAGGTATGGGTCAAGGCGCGCGACAAGTTCCACGCCAAGATCCTGCAGAAGGTGGGCGCCGACAAGGTGATCAACCCGGAGTGGGACATGGGTCGCCGGGTCGCCCAGAGCATGCTGGACAACCGTCTGTTCGACTATCTGGAGCTGGGGCACGACATGGTGCTGACCGAATTCGTGATCGGTCTGCAACAGAACGGCCGTACCCTGGCCGATCTGCACCTGCTGCAACAAAGCGACTTCCAGTTGCTGGCCATCAAGCGCGGTGAGGTGCTGCACAACGTGCTGACCGGCAAGATGGAGCTGCAGCTCGGTGACATCCTGATCCTGGCCGGCAACAAGCACGCCATCGATCACTGGCTCGACACCCTATGATCAACTGGCGCAGCAACTACGCCTTCGCCCTGTACAGGGATACCGAGTCCCGCTGGAGTGAAGCCAGGCTGATCCTGGGCAGCTTTCTCATCATCTTGCTGGTCGGTACCCTGTTTCTGGTGCAGCCCTCGAGCCACAACGGCGAGGTCACCTTCATCAATGCCCTGTTCACCGCGACCTCGGCCATCAGTGTGACCGGGCTAGGGGTGGTGGATACAGGCACCGCCTTTACCCTGCAAGGACAGATCATACTGCTGATGCTGATGGAGATAGGGGGCCTGGGCCAGATGACCATGACCCTGCTGCTCATCGCCATGTTCAGCAAGCGGGTCGGCCTGCGCCAGCAGGTACTGGCGAAAGAGGCACTGGGCCAGGAGGGATCGGTCAACATCATCCAGCTGGTGAAGCGCATAGTGCTGTTCGCCCTGATTGCCCAGCTGATCGGCACCGCCATCATGGCCATTCGCTGGGTGCCCGAGATGGGCTGGGGCCATGGCCTCTACGTCAGCTTCTTCCATTCGGTCTCTGCCTTCAACAACGCCGGATTCTCGCTGTTTGCCAACAACCTCATCGACTACAGAGACGACCCCATCATCAGCCTGACCATACCAGCCCTGCTCATCCTCGGCGGCCTGGGTTTTACCGTCATCGTCGATCTGGTGCGCAACCGTCGCTGGCGCAAGCTCAAGCTGCACAGCAAGCTGATGTTGCTGATGACTCCGGGGCTGCTGCTGCTGGGCACCCTGATGTTCTGGCTGCTGGAGCACAACAATCCCGCCACCTTCGGCAACGCCGGGCCCGGCGGCCAGCTAATGGCGGCCTTCTTCCAGTCGGCCACGGCGCGCACGGCAGGCTTCAACACTGTGGACATAGGCCAGATGGTGCCCGCCTCCCTGCTGTTCATGATGATGTTGATGTTCATCGGTGCCGGCGCTACTTCGACCGGTGGCGGTATCAAGGTCACCACCTTCGCCGTGGTGTTGCTGGCCACCCGGGCCTTCCTCACCAAGCGTCCCCATGTCACCGCCTTCGGCCGCACCCTGTCACCCCAGATAGTGACCCGTTCCCTGGCCATCATCATCGTCAGCACCATGGTGCTGATGCTGTCGATGTTCCTGTTGATGCTCACGGAGTCACAGCCCTTCGACAAGATCATGTTCGAGACCGTCTCGGCCTTTGCCACCGTCGGCCTCTCGACCGGCATCACCGCCTCCCTGAGCGAGCCGGGCAAGCTCATCCTGGTGCTGGTGATGATCTGCGGCCGTCTCGGGCCGCTGACCCTGGCGCTGATGCTGGCCAGACCGAGCGAGACCCGGATCCGCTACCCGGAAGAGGGCGTCTATACGGGTTAATAACACGCAGTAAAAAGAGCGGCCAATTGCCGCTCTTTTCACTTATCAAAATCGCACAAGCTATTACTTCACCATTTTCTCCCATCTTGATACCAACTCGCGCCCTATTGGCTGAGCCGAAGTAGATGACGTTTTTTTATTGTTCTTTTTAGCTGATGTAGAACCACTATTGCGGCGGCTGAAGCGCCGTTTGCTGGCCCCCGGCGCCTCCTTGGGCAGGGCGCTGAAGCTGGCCCCCGAATCCTGTCTGGCTCCCTCAATCAGGCCGTTAAGCTGCTCGGTGAGCGGCCCCATAAATTGCTGGTAGCTGGCGTGACGCTCGGCGATCCGGCCGAGGTGCTGCTCCCACAGCGCCGTCATGTCCGGCGTCGTTGCTGTGGCAGGCAAGGCCTGGATCAGGGCCCGTCCGGTCGGGGTCGCCTTGATGCTCTTGCCCTGCCGCACCAGGAAGCGGCGCTTGAACAGCAGATCTATGATGCCGGCCCGGGTCGCCTCCGTGCCGAGGCCATCTGTCTCGCGCAGGATCTTGCGGATCTCGGGATCCTGCACATGGCGGGCTATGCCTGTCATGGCGGCCAGCAGGGTGGCGTCGGTGAATGCCTTGGGCGCCTGGGTCATCTTCTCCAGCAGCTCGCCCCGCTCGCACAGCAGCTGCTCCCCCTCTTTCAGGGCGGGCAGGGTACCGGCTTTCTCTTCGTCGTCATCTTCTTCCACCCCCAGCAGCGCCTTCCAGCCCGCCTTGAGGATGCGCCGCGCCTTGGCCTGGAACAGGCCACCGGCGATGCGCAGCAACACCCGGCTGTCGTTGTATTCGAACGGCGGATAGAACTGCAGCAGGTACTGGCGGGCGACCAGGCCATAGAGCTTGCCCTCGTCGGCGGAGAGGCTGGCCAGGTTGCCATGCTTCTCGGTGGGGATGATGGCGTGGTGGGCATCCACCTTGCCGTCATTCCAGGCCTTGCTGCGCAGCTTGCCATCTGCCTCGCTCACTGCCTTGGCCAGGGCCGGGGCAGTGGCGGCGATGGCATCCCGCACCTGGGGTGCCCGATTGAAGTGATCGCTCGGCAGATAGCGGCTGTCGGATCTGGGGTAGGTGATGAGCTTGTGGCGCTCGTAGAGGCTCTGGCAGACATCCAGCACCCGCTTGGCATCCATGCCGAACCGCTTGGCGGCATCGATCTGCAGGCTGGAGAGGTTGTAAGGCAGTGGCGCCGCCTGCTTCCGGGCTTGCTCTTCCACCTCCTCCACCCGGGCTGGCTGACCCTGGATGCGCTCCACCACTTTGGCAGCCAGCGCCCGGTTGAGCACCCGCCCCTCTTCGTCCTGCCAGGGCGCGCAGGCCTCGGAGGGCAGCCACTTGGCACTGAACCCCTCGTTGCGCTCCGTCACTACATGGGCCAGCACCTCGTAGAAGGGTTTGGGCACGAAGGCATCTATCTCGAGATCCCGCCGCACCACCAGCCCCAGCAGCGGCGTCTGCACCCGGCCGACCGAGAGCAGCTCGCTGCAGCCGGCCTTGCGCCCGAGCAGGGTATAGGCACGGGTCATGTTGATGCCGTAGAGCCAGTCCGCGCGGCTACGGGCCAGCGCCGAGACCGCCAGCGGCACGAACTCCTTGTTGTCCCGCAGCTTGTCGAGGGCACGGCGCACCGCGGGGGGATTGAGATCGCTGATGAGGCAGCGCTGCACCGGCTTGAGTTTGGGGTAGCCGAGAAAATCGATCACCTCGTCCACCAGCAGTTGCCCTTCCCTGTCCGGGTCACCGGCATTGACCACGCAGTCGGCCTGCTTGATGAGCCGCTTGATCACGGCAAGCTGGCTCCTGGTCTTGGGCTTGGCCACCAGCTGCCACTGGCTCGGCACTATGGGGAGCTGCTCCATGCGCCACTGCTTATAAGCAGCATCATAGGCATCGGGCTCCGCCTGCTCCAGCAGGTGGCCGATACACCAGGTCACCACGTCTCCCTGCGCCGTCTCGATGAAGCCCTCCCCCTTCTTGTGGGGCTTGGGCAGAACATCGGCGATGGCGCGGCCAAGGCTGGGCTTTTCGGCAATAAAGAGTCGCATGACTGACAAACCTGATCACTGTATATGCAAACAGTATATATCGAGCCTTTCGTAAAGCCCAACACCGGCCCATTCAGAGCCAGAAAGTCGCACTGGAGAGCAAAACGTCGCGACAGCGCCGTTTCCAGCATCATTCGTACGGATATGATGACCAAAAGAGAGCCAAATAAGACTAAACTAACAAAGTTAACCATCTGATATTGATTTAAATTCAAACAAAATCTTATTTATGAAATTTAAAACCAAGAAAAACCAATTTAAAGAATAAAAAGCATAACCGAGGTCAATCCCTCACCCGTCAAGACTACTACTATATTGGTAATACCCGATTCGAAGGACACTGCCGCCATGCTTGGAAAAATGTTGAGAAAGACCTGGTTCTGGCTCCTGTTGCTCGGAGCCCTGCTGGGCGTCGCGGCACTGGGAGTGACAGTCACAGTGCTGCACAAGACCAGCTCCACCGAATTCTGCGTCTCCTGCCACTCCATGCAGACACCGCTCGCCGAGTATCAGGGCAGCGTCCACTTCCAGAACGTGAAGGGGATCCGTGCAGAGTGCGCCGACTGCCACATTCCCAATGAGCCCGCCTCCTACCTCTGGACCAAGATCCGCGCCGTGAAGGACATCTATCACGAGGCGATCGGCACCCTCGACACTCCTGAGAAATACGAAGCCCACAAGCTGCGCATGGCCCAGACGGTCTGGGATCAGCTCAAGGCCAATGACTCCGCCACCTGCCGCAGCTGCCACAGCTACGCCGCCATGGACATTCTGGCCCAGCGCCCGAACGCCCGCGCCGAACACCCGGTCGCCATCAAGGAGGGCCAGACCTGTATCGACTGCCACCGCGGCGTCGCCCACATCATGCCTGACATGAGCGGTCTGGCTGCCGCCGGAGCCAGTGAACTGGCTGCTGCCGCGGCCCAGACTCCGGCCAGCGTCACCACCCGCTACGCCATCGCCACCACGCCCCTGTTCCTCGATGCCAAGGCCACCACGGACGAGGGCACCCTGATGCCGTCGACCAAGGTGGAAGTGCTGGCCAACGACAACGGCCGCTCCCAGGTGCAGATCGAGGGCTGGCAGCAGGACGGGGTGAGCGAGGTGTTCTACGCCGCCCCCGGCAAACGTATCCTGAGCGTGCTGGTCGGCGATGCCGCCAAGCAGGCGCTGGTCACCGGCAAGAGCGAGACCGACAGCGCCACCAACCTCACCTGGCATCAGGTCAAGCTGACCGCCTGGGTGGACGAGGCCCAGCTCATCGGCGATCAGGGCAAGCTGTGGCAATACGCCTCCACCCTGATGTCCAACAACTGTACCGGCTGCCACGGTCTGACCGCGCTGGATCACTTCAATGCCAACCAGTGGATAGGCGTCATCAAGGGCATGGAATCCCGCACCTCCCTCACCCCGGAGCAGGCTCGCATGCTGACCCAATACGTGCAGAAACACGCCAGTGACATGAGCGCGGCACACTAAGGCTGGAACAGAGGAATTCGATATGACTTTTTTCAATGATCAACAGACCAATCTGTCCCGCCGCAGCCTGCTCAAGGGCCTGGGGGCCTGTGCAGCACTGCCCCTGCTCGGTGCCCTGTTCCCGAAACACGCCCTGGCCCAGGCCATCAGCACGGCGCTGGAGCAGTTCCCCACCCTGGTCCCCGCCCAGAAGGGCATACTGACCGGCGCCCACTGGGGAGCCTTTGAAGCCATAGTCGCCGATGGCCGCATGGTGCGGGTCCAGCCGGTGGCCGATGATCCGGCACCGAATGACCTCATCGACATGGCGCCGTTCCAGGTCCATGCCAAGAACCGCATCAAGTACCCCATGGTGCGCAAGAGCTGGCTGGAACACGGCCCGGGCGCCAAGCCGGAGCTGCGTGGCGCCGACGAGTGGGTGCGGGTGAGCTGGGAGCAAGCCATCGAACTGGTGGCCGGCGAGATCCAGCGGGTCCAGCGCGACTTCGGTCCCCAGGCGATCCACGCGGGCTCCTACGGCTGGAAGAGTGTCGGCATGTTCCACAACAGCCGTACCCTGCTGCACCGCCTGATGAACCTCAGTGGCGGCTTCACCGGCTATGCCGGTGACTACTCCACAGGCGCGGCCCAGGTGATCATGTCCCATGTGATGGGCTCCATCGAGGTGTACGAGCAGCAGACCGCCTGGCCCAACGTGGTGGAGCACGCCGAACTGGTGGTGCTCTGGGGGGTCAACGCCCAGGTCACCCTGAAGAACAGCTGGAACATGCCGGATCACGAGGGCCAGGCCGGTTTCAAGGCCCTGAAGGAGAAGGGCACCCGCGTCATCAGCATAGATCCCGTCTACAACGAGACCGCCAAGCTGGCCAACGCCGAGTGGATAGCCCCGAACGCCTACACAGACGTGGCCATGATGCTGGGGGTGGCCCACACCCTTTATAGCGAGAAGAAGCACGATCAGGCCTTCCTCGATCGCTACGCCGTGGGCTTCGACAAGTTCCTCGACTACCTGCTCGGCAAGGACGACGGTCAGCCGAAGAGCGCCGAGTGGGCGAGCAGCGTCTGCGGTGTCGAGGCCAAGGTCATTCGTCAGCTTGCCCTCGACATGGCCGCCAAGCGCACCATGATCATGGCCGGCTGGGGCATGCAGCGTCAGCACCACGGGGAGCAGCCGAACTGGATGCTGATCACCCTGGCGGCCATGCTCGGCCAGATCGGCCTGCCGGGGGGTGGCTACGGCTTCAGCTACCACTACTCCTCCGGTGGCAGCCCCACCGCCAAGGGTGGAATCCTGGCCGGCATCTCCGCCGGCAACGCACCCAAGAACAGCCCGGCACCCATCCCGGTGGCCCGCATCGCCGACTGTCTCGCCAACCCCGGCAAGACCATCGATTTCAACGGCCGCAAGGTGACCTATCCGGACATCAAGCTGGTCTATGTGGCGGGCGGCAACCCCTTCCACCACCATCAGGACACCAACAACCTGCTCAAGGCCTGGCGCAAGCCGCAAACGGTGATCGTCCACGAACCCTACTGGACCGCCACCGCCAAGCACGCCGACATAGTGCTGCCGGTCACCACCAGCTACGAGCGCAACGATCTGGAGATGGGGGGCGATTACTCCCAGCGCTATGTGTTCCCCATGCACCAGTGCGTGCCCCCCCAGCACGAGTCCCGCAACGACTTCGACATCTTCAGCGCCATCGCCGCCAAGCTGGGTGTGCAGGAGCAGTACACCGAAGGTAAGGACGAGATGCTGTGGCTCAAGCAGATGTACGACGGCATGGCCGCCCAGGCCCGGGGTGCCCGGGTGGCGCTGCCGCCGTTCAGCATGTTCTGGGAGTCCAACAACTACATTCGCTTCCCGATCCCCGAGGCGAACCGCCAGTGGATCCGCCACGCCGATTTTCGCGAGAACCCGCTGCTCAACCCGCTCGGCACCCCGTCCGGCAAGATAGAGATCTTCTCCAACACGGTAGCGGGCATGGGTTATGCCGACTGCGCCGGCCACCCCAAGTGGTATGAACCCAAGGAGTGGGTGAAGAGCGAGGTGGCAGCGCGCTATCCGCTGTCCCTCAACACCTCGCACCCCACCCAGCGACTGCACTCCCAGCTCGACAACACCCCGCTGCGGGACAAGTTCGCCATCGCCGATCGGGAGGCCATACTGATCCACCCGGACGACGCCAAGGCACGCGGCATCCAGGATGGGGACCTGGTGCGCGCCTTCAACGAGCGCGGCCAGATCCTGGTGGGGGCGCTGCTCTCGAAAGACATTCGCCCCGGCGTGGTGCGGATCTGCGAAGGGGCCTGGTTCGATCCGGCCAAACCGGGCGAGGTGGGCGCCATCTGCAAGAACGGCAACGTCAACTGCCTGACCTTCGACGAGGGCTCCTCCAGCCTGGCGCAAGGCAACTGCGGTCACATGGCCCAATTGCAGATCGAGAAGTACAGCGGGCCAGAACTCGTCAACACAGCCCATGAGGTACCGGCCCACGCCTGATGCCCGACTGAAAACAAAAACGGCGCCATAAGGCGCCGTTTTCTATATCGCGGTTTTCGGGGTGACTCAGAAGTATCCCTCCACCATCTACTCTTGTGCACACACCACCCGCTTTGCCGCCGGAGCGCAGACATGGTGGATCAGAAGTCTCCCTCAACCATGTACTCTTCCGCACACTCAACGAGCTGAGGCCAGAGATCTTCCGGCACCCAGGCTTCGGGGTCATCCTCGTCCCCATCATACTGGGTCCAGAAGAAGGCGCGCAGGCCGCTCGCGAAGTCGTCGCTGATCTCGGCCAGCTCCGAGAGCGGCCCCAGCCAGGCGATGCGGCGCAAGCCGGAGGCGAGATCGTTGATGGCATCCATCAGGGTGTGATCGTCCTGACTCTGCTCCACCAGCAGGGTGAAGCGCTCGCGGGCGCTCTCGGTCTGATCCTCATCCAGTTCGCCCACATCGGCCAGCAGATCGACAAAGTCCTCCAGCAAGAACTGGATCAGGGACTCCCTGTCCTCAAACCACTGGATCTGGGCCCCCTTGGTACCCAGCACCGAGGCATCGAACGAATCATCGAGATGGCACAGCGCCCATGGATCGTCAGTCATTGCTACCCTTCCTACCGCTTGAAATAAGGACCCTATCTTATGCCTGGTGCGCCCCCCATGCTACCTCGGAGGACGACCCGGGCCCAAGCGGCCCATGCCGGGCCGCCTCACTCATCTGTGCATCAACCGTCGACCCTGGCCACCTTGGGCAGCGAGAGCGAGGCTGCCAGCCCCCCCAGCTCGGCCCGCCCCATGATGAGGCTGCCACGATAGGCCTCAGCCAGGTCTGACACTATGTTGAGGCCGAGCCCGGAGCCAGGCACCTTCTCGTCGAGGCGCACCCCGCGCAGCACCGCCTTGGCTATCTGATCCTCGCTCATGCCGGGGCCATCGTCCTCGATACGCAGGGTGATCCAGCCCCCCAGCTCGGCGCTGGAGATGCGCAACTGGCTGGCGGACCATTTGAAGGCGTTTTCCAGCAGATTGCCCACCATCTCGTCGAAGTCCTGCTCCTCCACCCCGACCGCCAGGTTGGCCGGCACCTGCAGGTCCACCGTCTTGCCCGGGTAGAGGCGGGAGAAGGCGCGGCAGATGTACTCCACCCGCGCCCGCACCGGGGTCGAGACCCCGAGGATCTTGGCGGCGCCGGTGACCCGCGCCTTGCCGAGGTGATAGTCGATGTGGCGCTGGATCTGGTCGAGCTGCTCGCCGATGGCGGCCTGATCCTCGGGGGGCAGTTGGGCCACCTGATTGCGCATTATGCTGAGGGGCGTCTTGAGGGCGTGAGCCAGGTTGCCGGTGTGGGAGCGGGCTCGCTGCAGCAGCTCGCTGTAGTGGTGCAGCAGCCGGTTGATGTCTTCCACCAGCGGCTGGATCTCCAGCGGATAGCGCAGTCGGAACCCCTCCTGATGGCCCTGGTGGACCCGGCCCAGCTCGCGGCGCAGCAGATGAAGCGGACGCAGGCCGTAGACTATCTGGAACATGAAGCCCAGCACCAGGCCGGCGGCGGCGAAGCCGAGACCGAGGAAGAGGCTGATCCGGGTCTTCTTCAGGGTCTGGGTCAGGGCGCTGCTGTCCTTGGCCATCACCAGGGTAAACACCTTGTCAGATCCCGGCAGCAGCACAGTGCGGGTCATGATCAGCAGGGGCTCCTTGTTGGGCCCCTTGCCGACGAAGAGATCCGGATCCCCGAAGGCCGACTTCAGGCCGTGGGCGCTCAGGTGCACATCCCACAGGGAGCGGGAGCGGCTGACCACCGCATCCCCCAGCTCAAGCTGCCAGTAATAACCGGAATAGGGCTGGCGGAAACGGGGGTCCGCCATGGGCTCGGTGACCACGGGCAGACCGTCGGGCTGGATCTCCAGGCGAGAGAGCAGATCGTAGAGCTGCAACCTCAGGCCGTCGGCTTCCGCCTCCTGCCAGTAGTTGCGCATCATGGTCTGCAGGCTGAAGCCGGTGGCGAACAGGAAGAGCCCGCACCAGACCAGGGCTATGGCCACCAGCCGTCCCCGCAGGGTACGCACCAGCCTCATTCAATGACCCCCTGCCGTGCTGGCATCAGCGTCCGTCTCACTCGTTGATCCGGTAGCCGAGACCGCGCACCGTCTCGATCAGATCGGCGTGGGTCTTCTTGCGGATCCGGCCGATGAACACCTCGACGGTGTTGGAGTCGCGATCGAAATCCTGGGCGTAGATGTGGTCGATCAGCTCGCTGCGCGACACCACCTTGCCCCTGTGCTGCATCAGATACCCCAGCACCCGGAACTCGTGGGCGGTGAGCTTGATGGGGGTGCCTTCGTACCATACCTGGGACGCCGCCATGTCGAGGCGCACCCCGCCTATCTCCAGGATGGAGCTGGCATTGCCCGCCGCCCGGCGCACCAGGGCCTGCACCCGGGCCACCAGTTCGGCGACCTGGAACGGCTTGGTGAGGTAGTCATCGGCCCCGGCGTTGAGCCCTTCTATCTTCTCGTGCAACTGGCCACGGGCGGTCAGCACCAGCACAGGGGTGTCTATCCCCTTGCTGCGCCACTCCTTGAGCACGCTCAGACCATCGCGACCCGGCAGGCCGAGATCCAGAATGATGGCGTCATAGGGTTCGGTCTCGCCGAGAAAACCCGCCTCGTTGCCATCGTGGCAGAGATCGGTCACAAAGCCGGACAGGCGCAGCTGTTCCGCCAGCTGGCCTGCCAGGATCTTTTCATCTTCAACTATCAGAATTCGCATAAATGGGTATCCAAAGCAGAGTTGCGCCTGTCGCGGCGGCGATTGGGAGACTAGTCATCAGGGCGGGGAGCATAGGGCGGATCACTCCTCCTCCGGGGGCGGGCGAGGCTCGAACAGGCGCTCCAGATGATGGCCCTTGAGCCACACCATCTCCAGGTTGTCGGCGCGATAGCCCACCTTGATGACGCTGTTCTCGTCGTCGATAAGCCTGAGCTCATAGAGCCAGACCCCGTCCTCCTCCCCCAGATCGACGCGCAGCACGCGCACCGGCAGGCGGGAAGCCACCTCCATCAGCTCATGAAAAGGCCGGATCCGCCCCTCGCTGACCGCCTGTTGCAGCAAGGCCTCATTCGGCTGGGCCGCCTGGACCAGCATCGGCAGCAGCAATCCAAGCAGGGGCAGCGCGCTATTCATGGGTGATTCATCTCTCAAAACCTAACATAATGCCGTTTATAGTGTGCCAGCCATGAATCCGGAATGAATATGATCCCACGCAGTATCCTGCTGATCCTCTGCCTTTTTTCCACCCTTGGCTGGGCGGCTCAGACGCGTCTCGACATGCCGGCCCTGGTCAAGCTGTTGCTGGCCCAAGGGTACCACGACATTCGGGAAGTCGAGCTGGAAGGGGACAAATTCGAGGTGGAAACCCTGGATGCCGACGATCGGCGGGTGCAACTGCAGGTCGATGCCTACAGCGGAGAGATCACCAAAAAAGAGGCCGATTAGGCCTCTTTCAGTTTCTGGCGTTGCTGCCGGCGCTGGCGCCAGGGACGCAGTAGCTTCTCTCGCCGCGGCCACAGCAGAGCCATCGCCAGCAACAGGTAGATGAGGGGCTCCTGCCAGCCACTCTTGACCGACCACCAGTAGTGCACAGGCACCAGCAGGGCCACCGCATAGATCCAGTTGTGCAGCTTCTGCCAGGCTGGCCCCATGCGCCGCAGCAGGGCCGGGATCGAGGTGATGCTCAGCGCCAGCAACAGCAGCAAGGCCAGCGCCCCGACCACTATGTAGCTGCGCTTCACCAGCTCGCCGCCGATCAGACCCCAGTCAAACTGCAGATCCAGCCCCAGCCAAACCATAAAGTGCAACCCGGCCCAGGCCGCGCACCAGAGCCCGAGGGGGCGGCGCAGCTTGATGAGCTGACCCTGACGCCAGCGTTTGGCCAGCGGCGACACCAGCAGGGTGAGCAGCAGCAGGTGCAGGGCACCCTTGCCGAGGTAGTGGGTCAGCCCCTGTACCGGATCGCCCCCCAGCAACCCGGCCGGCACCGCATAGCCAAGCCAGAGCAAAAAGCCCAGCGAGGCCAGGTGTACCAGCAGGCGCAAGCCGTTGATATGGGCTGTTTTCAGTCTCGGCGTCATATCGCAGTTCCCGTTATGTTGTTCCCACCCCTCATCCCCAACCCTTCTCCCACAAGGGGAGAAGGGGGCAAGACACCGTTCGGGCAGAGCGTCAGTTTCAATACCATTTGCGCAGATCCATCCCCTGATAGAGGGAGGCCACCTCGTCGCCATAGCCGTTGAACATCAGGGTCGGCTGGCGCTTGGCGCCGAAGATGCCCCCCTCGCCGATGAAGCGCTCGCTGGCCTGGCTCCAGCGCGGGTGATCCACTTCGGGATTGACGTTGGCATAGAAACCATATTCGTTCGGTGCCAGCAGGTTCCAGGTGGTGGGCGGCATCTCCTCCACCAGGCGGATGGAGACTATGCTCTTGATGCTCTTGAAGCCGTACTTCCAGGGCACCACCAGCCGGATGGGTGCCCCGTTCTGGGCGGGCAGCGTCTTGCCGTAGAGCCCCATCGCCAGGAAGGAGAGCGAGTTCATCGCCTCGTCGAGGCGCAAGCCCTCCACATAGGGGTAATCGATGCCGCCGCCGAGGGAGCGGGAGGCCTGTCCCGGCAACTGCTCGGGATCATAGAGGGTCTCGAACGCCACGAACTTGGCGCGACTGTTGGGCTCGGCCCGGCGGATCAGATCCGCCAGCGGGATGCCGCTCCAGGGCAGCACCATGGACCAGGCCTCCACGCAGCGCAACCGGTAGATCCGCTCCTCCAGGGTGCTCTTGTTGATAAGATCCCACACATCCAGGGTGAAGGGTTTGGCCACCTCCCCCTCTACCTTGAGCGTCCAGGGCTCGGGTTTGAGGTAGTGGGCGTTGCGGGCCGGATCCCCCTTGTCGGTGCCGAGCTCGTAGAAGTTGTTGTGACTGGTGGCCTTCTCCAGCGGCGTCAGGGTCAATCCGTCCTGCCGGGTCGCAGCCTTGTAATTGAGTGGTTTGGTGGCAGGTGCCGGGGTCGACTCCTCGGCGGAGAAGAGATCCAGCAGGCTGGCCTGGGTGGGAAATGCCAGGGTGGCGGCACTCAGTCCCAGCCCTTTCAGAATGAGTCGGCGATCCTGATAGACGGCTTCCGGCGTGACATCCTGTTCGGTGAGGTGATGAGAGGAACGGCGCTTGATCAACATGGAAAACTCCCGGGGCGATGAGGCTGACAACCATAAGACCCGCCCCGGCCGAGTTTTATTTCACACAAATTTACATGGGCTGGTAAAGCGGCAGCGCCTTGGCCATGGTGCCGACCAGGAACAGCAGAATGAATACCAGCAGGGGGACTATCACGTTTGGCGCCATCAGACTCACTCCATGAGCAGGACAGGGCCTCTAACTATGGTCGAAGGCCAAGAACGCCTCCAATGAATTTTTTTCGCGAGCGCAAGCGTATTCCCGAGTTGAAAAGAGTGACGGAGATCACACACAATCCGGCCCCTGCTTGCCGCCCCCTCGCCTAAGGGTAGGCTGCCTCCTTTTCCGAATCCAACCACTGAGAGTCATGTCATGAGCCCATTGATCGCCATCGCCATCACGACCGGGATCCTCTCCGCCGTCTGGGGCGGACTGGCCGCCGCCCTCGGCCTCATCTCCTGGGTCGGCTTCCTCGGTTGTACCAGCTATTTCGCCTCGAGCGGCGGTTACAGGGCGCTGCTGCAGACCCTGCTGTGCAATGCCACCGGCATGCTGTGGGCACTACTGCTGATCCACGGCGAAGGCTGGTGGGGGGCTGGCATGGCGGGCTATCTGATGACGGGTGTGGTGGCGACCCTGATGTGCGTGCAGGCCAAGCAGCAGTGGCTTGGCTACATTCCCGGCACCTTCGCCGGTTGCTGCGCCACCTTCGGGGCGGCGGGGGAGTGGCGGCTGATCCTGCCATCCTTGGTGATAGGCGCACTCTTTGGCTACCTGATGAAGGCGAGCGGCCTCTGGCTCTCCGACAAAACCCGGAAGGCCCAGGCCGCGAACAGCGCGGTCGATCCGGCCTGAACAAGGGGAACGGCCCGTCGCTGACCGGCCGCTCCCGCCTCGCTTATCCCTTCGATTTGAAGTTTGCCGCCTCGATACCGTGCCGATTCAATAACTTGTAGAAATCGGTACGGTTTCTTCCCGCCATGTTGGCCGCCAGGGTCACATTCCCTTCGGTGGTGCGCAGCAGGCGGATCAGATACTCCTTCTCGAACTCGGCGCGCGCCTCGTTGAACGAGGGAATGCCGCCGACACCACCGCTCAGGGCCGACTCCACCATGGCGGCGCCGATTACCGGGCTGCAGCATAGGCTGGCGAGCTGTTCCACCACTCCGTAGAGCTGACGGACGTTGCCGGGCCAGGCCGCCGCAGCCAGCAGGGCCAGCGCCTCCGGCGAGAAGCCGAGGGCGGCGCAGTTGTCGTGGCGACTGCGATAGTCGTCCAGCGCCTGGCGCGCCAGCAGGGGGATGTCTTCGCTGCGGGCGCTGAGGGGCGGCAAGGTGATGTTGGCCACGTTGAGGCGGTAGAAGAGATCCTCCCGAAAACGCCCCTCCTCCATGGCGGTGACCAGATCCTGATGGCTGGAGCTGATGACCCGCACCTCGGGGGTGCCCTGACCATATTCCGCCAGCACCTGCAGCAACTTGGCCTGCAACGACTCCGACAGATTCCCTATCTCGTCGAGGAAGAGGGTCGCCCCCTTGGCCTGCTCGAACAGGCCGGACTGTCCATCCTCGCCAAACAGCTGCAAGTCCAGCACAGGCCAGGGCAGCGCGGCACAATTGATGGTGTGCAGCGGCTGGTCACGACGACGACTTGCCTGATGCAGCGCCTGGGTCATCACCCCCTTGCCGGAGCCCGAAGGCCCCAGGATCAGCACGGGCACCTCCATGGTGGCCACGCTGCTCGCCTGGATAAGCAACTGCTCCATCTGGGGGTTGCGGGTCTGGATGAGGGACTGCCACTCATGCTGCTGTTTCGGGCGGGTCAGACTTAAGGCGTGCTCTATGGTGACCAGCAGCTCGTCCTTGTCGATGGGCTTGGTGAGAAAGCTGAACACCCCGGAACGGGTCGCCTGGATGGCGTCCGGGATGGTGCCGTGGGCGGTCATGATGATGACCGGCATGCCGAGCCACTGGGCCTGGATCCGCTCGAACAACGCCAGTCCGTCCATGCCCCCCATCCGCAGGTCGCTCAGCACCAGATCGGCCCGCTGCTGACGCAACCTGTCCAGCGCCCCCTCGGCGCTGTCGGCTGTATCCACCTCGTAACCCTGACTGCGCAGGCGCATGCTCATCAGCTTGAGCAGGCTGGCATCGTCGTCCACCAGCAGAATGCGACTCATGCTCTCACCCCTTTACCCTGAAGATCTGTTGTGGTTCCCCGCCTTGCACGCCCTCGGCATGTCATGGCTGGGCGCCCCCATTGAGCTTGCGCTGGTTGAGCTGTTCGTCGATGGCGGAGAGCTGCTCTATCTGGCGGCGCAGACGCTGCACCTCCTGGCTCTGATCGTCGCGGCGACTGTCACGGGCCAGCAGCTCCTCACCGAGGGCTATCCAGCTGCGCAGGAAGGCCTGGGCATCCAGGCCGAGCTCGGGCAGCAGGGCCTTGAGCCGATCCAGCCCGGCCCGGCGGCTCGCCACCGACTCGGACGGATGGGTGTTGACCATGGCCAGGCTGACCCGGCTCTCGAGATCGGTGGCACCGGCCAGCCGCTCGCGCTCCTGCGCCCGCTGCTGGGGGCGGCTGGCCAGCAGCCAGTCCGAGTATTGCAGGCGCACCTGCATCTCTTTATTGGCAAACTCCATCCGCTTGGCGAGGACCTGCTCCGAGGGCTCGGTCAGGCTGCGCGATGGCAGCAGGGAGCAGCCTGAGAGCAGGCTTATCATCAATACGGGTACAACGAATCGTTTCATCTTGAATTTCACTTAAGATCCAACCGGAAACAGACATCAGCCTGTTTATCCTCAATTAATTTAAGCTCGCCCCCCAGACTCATCGCCGACTCGCGGGCAATGGAGAGGCCCATCCCGGATCCTTTCAACAACCCCTGGCGCACTATGCTGCCCTGCTCGAAGGGCTCGAAGATCCGCTCCCGCTCGTTTGGCGGGATGACGGGCCCTTCGTTGGCCACTTCCAGCCAGCTGCCGTTGGCATCCTGGCCGGCACGGATCCAGATCTGGCCACCCTTGGCGCCATAACTGACCGCGTTGGAAAACAGGTTGTCGAGGATGAGTCGCAGACGATAAGGCTCGGCCTGCAGGCTGATGGGCTCGGGCGGCAAGTGTACACTGATTTGTTTGGATTCCAGCGCCAGCCGGTACTCCGCAGACAATTCTGACAACAAGGGAGCCAGCGGCACCGCCGTCAGGCTGAACACCTCCTGCTGGCTGAGACGGTTGAAGTCGAGCAGGCGCTCGATCAGGGTCTGCAACCGACGGCTGTTCTCCTCCAGCATCTGGCAGATCTCCTGCTGATCCCCGTTGAGCGGCCCCACCAGCTGTTCGGAGAGCAGATCCGCCCCCTCCCGCAGCACGGCGAGGGGTGTCTTCAGCTCGTGGGATACATGGCGCAGGAACTGATACTTCTGCTGTTCCAGCTCCTTTAGCTTGTCGTGCAGCCAGCCGATCCGCTCTCCCAGCAGCACCAGTTCGGCGGGGCCATCCACCGGGCGTTTGTCCGGCTCGACACCGGCTCCCAGGCTCAGGATCCGCGACTCAATCTGACGCACGGGGTGGATGATAAGGTAGGTAAACAGCAGCACCAGCAACAGGCTGAGCCCCGCCACGAAGCCGCTCACCCACCAGATCTCCTTCCGCAGTTCGGCGATGGCCGCCCGCATTCCCGCCACATGCTCATCGACCTGGCTGCGGGTGACCACTTCCAGTTGCTGGTTGAGCTCGTTGAACTGGGTGAAGTTGGGGCTGGTCGCTTCCTGTCTGGCCTTGCGCAGATCCTGCAAGCCATCCAGCCAGGCCAGGATGGCCTCGAGATCTGTGTAGGCGGCGGCATCCGGGATGGATTGCCGGTGAGTGGCGAGCAGCTCGCGATAGCGGGCCAGCTGCTGCTGATAACTGCCGAGGATGCGTTCGTCCCCCAGCACCGCATAGCGGCGCAAGGTGCGCTCCAGATCGATGGCCTGGGTGGTGAGCAGGGTCGCCCGGCGGGTATCCCGCACCGCCCGCTCCATCTCGTCGCTGGTCAGCTGGCCCAGATGGGAGAGCGCCTGGCTGTCGTGCCAGATCATGCCCCCCAGGGGCATCAGCACCAGCACGAAGCCCATCAATACCACCTGGAGCAGGGAACGGGGCCGAACCTTGGTCATCTTCTGCTGTCTCGATTCTTCATGGGTGGGCCAGCATATCCGCACTCCATGAAAAAGCAAAACCGGCCAGGGGGCCGGTTTGGTTGCACTCGGGGTCAGGATTCACGCCAGACCGACGGACGCCAGGCAGATTATCAGGATCACTGCCAGGGCACCTGAGGCGGTCAACAGCGCCCACTTCATCTCTACACTCATATGAACCTCCTTTCTGCCAATCAGAGTTGGATCACAACAGATAACGGCATGTTAATTCATAGTGAATCCGATAACCGTGAGCTGCGTATATATTTCAGACGAGCCCAACCCAAGGAATGGCAACCATGTTTTACCTCTGCAGCATTGGATCCAATCTCGACCCCACCCAGCATGTCAGCCAGGCCGTGGAAGAGCTGCTGGCGCGCTTCGGCCAGCTGCGTCTGAGTTCGGTGATCCAGACCAAACCGGTGGGGATGCAGTCGCGCCATGACTTTCTCAACTGCCTGTTCGTCGTCCAGAGCGAGCTCTCCGCCGCCCAGCTGAAGGCCGAATTCGTCACCATGGAGCTGGCCCATGGGCGGGATCGCAGCAATCCCCTGTGCAAGGTGACAGACAGGCCCCTCGACATCGACATCCTGGCCAGCCATGAGAGGGATGCCTTCGCCGGGGTCGGGGTAGATGCCTATCTCAGGGATCTGCTGGCCGAGATGTATGAGGGGGGACGGGTCGGCGCCCACAAGGTGGCGCTGCGTCTGCAGACCAGCAAGGTGTTTGCGCAGCAGAGCTTCGGCCAGCAGCCCGTCGCCCTGCGCCAAGCTGCCGAACAGCGTCAGGAGTTGCCCGCCATGCACCCGGACCTGCCTGCCCATCAGGCAACCATTCGGCCCAACTAGGCGCCCGGCACAGGGCGGCGTACGCCCGAGCAAGCTTTCGCCAGCTCCAGCTCCATAGCCCCTCATGACGCCTAGATGACGGCGAGGGCCCGGCCACCGTCCACCCGGATGCTGGCCCCCGTCATATAGTCGTTTGTCATCAAGAGCCTGACTGCCTGCCAGATGGGCTCCAGCCCCCCCTCCCTCGCCAGCGGCGTCCGGGCCAGCACCTGCTGGCGCCAGGCGTCCCCATGCTCGTCGAGGAACAGTATGGGGCCGGGCTCTATGGTGTTGACCCGCACTGCGGGTGCCAGCTCCCGGGCAAAGCTCATGGCCAGCGAATGCGCCCCGGCTTTGGTGGCCACATAGGCGGCGAACTGGGGCGCCGGGGCATGAATGTAGATGTCGGTGATGTGGATGATGCTGGCGTTGGGATTGCCTGCCAGCTTGGGGGCCAGCGCGCGGTTCAGCTGAAATGGCGCCGCCATATGTACCCGGTAGAACTGTTCGAATTGGGCCAGCTGCACCGCAGGATCCGCCGCCTGTGGCTCGAAGGCGGAGGCGTTGTGGATGATCAATGCCAGATCGTCATGGGCTCCCAGCACAGTGACAAGGCGGGCCACATCCTCTTCCACGGCGAAATCCGCCTGCACCAGCTCTACCCCCAGTGCTCGCAAGCGGGCCAGCTCGGGCCGCTCGCTGCGATAGCTGCCCGTCACCTGCCAACCCGCGGCCACCAGCTGTTCGCACAGGTAGAATCCCAGCCGACGGCCGCAGCCCGTTACCAATGCACGCATAACCTCTCCTTTTGTCAGTGCTTGCCGACCCGGGGACCTGCCTATCAATCTCCACGGCACAAGCCATTGGCCCCGTCCGCCGTCCAGGGGACATAGTGACACCACTTTAACCCTTTTGGAGCCACCCAGATGCTGCAGATCCGCAATCACATGAGCCGCCTGACCCACTCCCTCAGCCCGCAACTCGGCCTGGCCGAGGCCCTCGACAGACTCCATCAGGCCGATGCGAGCGGCCTGCCGGTGCTGGACGATCAGAAACGGCTGATCGGATTTCTCTCCGAGCAGGACTGCATCCCCAGCCTGCTCACCGGCAGCTATCACTGCGACAGCCGCACCCGGGTGGAGGATCTGATGAGCCGCACCCCGCTGTTCGTCAGCCCGGACGACAGCATCCTGGATCTCGCCCGCCAGATGACGGGGGCCAGGCCCAAGGTCTATCCGGTGCTGGAAGGGGGCAAGGTGGTCGGCATCATCAACCGCCGGCAGGTGATGCAGGCCCTCAACGCGCAGATGAAGCAGTGCCAGGCCACCTAGAGCTGGTAGCGTCTCCGATCGCCGATATCGAAATGCAGGGGCATGCGCCACTTGGCCAGACTGAGCAGGCCGAGCAGCAAGCCGCTCACCAGGGCAACCAGGGCCGTGGCCCAGGCGAAGCGGGTCCACTCCAGCAGCCATAGCAGGGGTAACAACAGAGGCAAGAGCCTGATACCCGGGATGGCGAAGCAGAACTGCTCCTTGAACGCCAGGCCACTGAGGGTGGCCAGGGCCGCCCCCAGCACCAGAAGGGCAGGAGCGCCGCAGGCGGCCAGCATCAATCCGCCCCAGGCCAGCCCCTGCAGGAGAAACCGGACCCGTTTGTCATAAATGTGCAGGCAGAACCCACACAGGCCGCTGGCCACCACCAGCATGGTCAGCCAGACGGCGGGGGACAAGGGCACCGGTCCTCCCAGCAAGCCAACCCCTCGACACAACAGCAGCAAAGCTGTCAGACTCAGACCGAGACGATAGAGACAGACAGAGAGCCTGTCGATGCCATCCAGTTCGCTTTCTACTTCAGGGTTTGCCATCCGGGGTCGTCTCTATTGAGGTATCTGCCGGTCACTATACCCCGTTGCGCATAAACCAGCCCCGAGTGTTCAGGAGATGTGATTTGCGAATCTTGCTCGTGCTCTGCTTGCTGCTGCCCTGCTGGCTGTCGGCCAGGGAGCTGGTCATTGGCGGCCTTCTTGAGCCCCCCCTGAAGTGGCTGGATGAGACAGGACAGCCACGGGGGCTGGATGTGGATCTGGTCACCACCATCTTTGGCGTCCTCCAGATCCCCATCAAAATAGAGCTGCTCGATTCCGGTGCCAGACTCACCCGCAACGCCGAGGGCGGTGTCTATGACCTGCTGCTGAGCCACTCCTACAAGCCGGAGCGAACGCGATACCTGCTCTACCCCAAACAGGCCCATATCCGCCACAGCTGGCACTTCTTCGTGCGCAAGGCCGACATGAGCAAGATCCACTACCAGACCCTGGCCGATCTCAAGCCCTGGCGCATAGGTGTCACCAAGGACTTCTCCTACACCCCAGAATTGACGGCGGCCATGGCCGATCCTGCCTATCGCTTCCAGGCGATCCCCATCAACCAGTTGCAACTGCGCAAGCTGATCGCCGGGCGCATCGATCTGGTCCCCATGTCCCTGGTCACCGCCTTCACCCAGATAAGGGAAGAGGGGCTGGAGGGCAGGCTCGGCTACCTGCCAAAACCCCTCAAGACCAGTCCCTACTTCAATGTCTGGACCCGCTCCCGGGCCGATGCCGACACCCCGGCCCTGATGGCGGCCTATGACGCCGAACTGCTGCACATGAAGCATGACGGCCGCCTCAAGGCCCTCTACGACAAATACGGCATCCCCTATCTCGAGCCCTGATCTCGAAGTCAGGGCTCCACGTCTCTCAATATCGGGTTCTGCAACGAAATGTGCGTTTCGCATGGGGCATGGATCTCGTACTGCCCTCCATGCACTGCCCCCTCAGGGCTTCACGTCTCTCAGGATGGGATTTTGCAGCGAGATCAGGGTTTCGCATGGGGCATGGATCTCGCACTGCCCTCCATGCACTGCCCCCTCAGGGTTTCACATCTCTCAATATCGGGTTCTGCAACGAAATGAGCGTTTCGGTGGACTGGATCTCGTCTATGGTCTGGATCTTGTGGATAAGCACAGTCTGCAACTCGTCGATGGAGCGGGTCATCACCTTCATGAAGATGCTGTAGTGGCCCGTGGTGTAGTAGGCCTCCACCACCTCGTCCAGCGCCTGCAACTTGGCCAGGGCCGAGGGATAATCCTTGGCGCTCTTGAGGTTGATGCCGATAAAGCAGCAGACGTCGTAACCCAGCTTCTTCGCGTTCACCTGCACCCGGGTCCCCTCTATGATCCCCGCCTGCTTCATCTTCTCCACCCGCACATGAATGGTGCCCGGGCTGACCGCCAGCTGTTTGGCCAGCTCGGCATAAGGAATGCGCGCATTCTCCATCAGGGCGGTGAGGATGGCCTGATCGAGATTATCGATCCGATAATTTTCCGACACTTTTTTGCACTCCCGTTGACGATGTCTCAGTAAAAACCCGGATATTTTGAACAAAAAAATGCGTAAAGCCTATTTCTATTATCGAATATTGAATTTAGTGCGCAATCTGTTGAAGAATCGCCACATCCAACGGGTTTGAAACAGGTATTTCCCATGAAACAGCACTACATTCGCAGCCAACAACAGATCAGCTTCGTCAAAGAGATGTTCTCCCGCCAGCTCGCCCAGCAACTGGGTCTGATGGAGGTGCAAGCCCCCATTCTGAGCCGGGTCGGTGATGGCACTCAGGACAACCTCTCCGGCCACGAGAATGCGGTGCAAGTGAAGGTGAAGACACTACCCGAACACAGCTACGAGGTGGTGCACTCCCTGGCCAAGTGGAAGCGCCATACCCTGGGTCGCTTCGGCTTCGGCCCGGGTGAAGGCATCTACACCCACATGAAGGCCCTGCGCCCGGACGAAGACAGACTCACCCCCATCCACTCCGTCTACGTAGATCAGTGGGACTGGGAGAAGGTGATGCCAAGCGAGCGCCGGGATCTCACCTATCTGCAGGAGACGGTGCGCGGCATCTGGGCCGCCATCAAGGCCACAGAGCGCGCGGTCTGCGCCGAACACGAGCTGACCCCCTTCCTGCCAAGCGAGATCCAGTTCCTGCACAGCGAAGAGCTGCTGACCCGTTACCCGGACCTCGATGCCAAGGGGCGCGAGCGGGCCATCGCCAAGGAGTTGGGAGCCGTTTTCCTCATCGGCATCGGCGGTGCCCTCTCCCACGGCGAGCGCCACGACGTGCGCGCCCCTGACTATGACGACTGGAGCAGCGAGAGCGAACTGGGTCTGGCGGGTCTGAACGGCGACATCCTGGTGTGGAACCCTGTGCTGGAAGACAGCTTCGAGATCTCCTCCATGGGGATACGGGTGGACGCCGAGGCCCTGCGCCGCCAGCTCGCCATCACAGGGGACGAGGATCGCCTGCAGTACGACTGGCACCAGGATCTGCTGGCCGAGCGGATGCCGCAGACCATAGGCGGCGGTATTGGCCAATCCCGTCTGGCCATGCTGTTGCTGCAAAAAGAGCACATAGGTCAGGTACAAGTCGGTGTCTGGCCATCCGAGATGAAGGCTGCCATTGCGGGCATGCTGTAAGCAGATTGATGGCATCCGGCAACCCATGCCGAATGCCGAAGGTGTGTGGCGGTGCGGACTGAAAGAGCGCAGTCCGGACAGGCTGTAAGCAGGACGGTCATCCTGGATGATCCGCTGCGAAACCGGGGCTTGCCCCTGCGACCCGTTCAACCCACGCAAGGTCGCATCGAATACATTCCTCCCGGCAATCTTTGGATTGCCGTTTTTTTTGCCTGCACCCGAGCGGCCCATGAAAAAAGGGGCCTGAGCCCCTCTGCAGTCCTGCCTCGGCCCTCAATACGCCTTGCTGCCCAGCAGGTGGCCATCCACCGGGGAAGGCAAGCCGTACTGGGAGTAGGTGCCATGGAACGCCTTGGTGGTCTGGCCGAGATCCCCCTTGAACCTGGGATCCTGAGGGCGCTCATGGCTGTTGATGTAAAGGGAGACATCCCAGGCCTGCTGATCGCTCAGGCTCCCCCCCTGGGAGAGCGGCATGTTGCTCTTGATGAAGGCGGCCGCCTTGTCGATGCCGTGCATGCCCGCGCCCCAGTTGTAGCTCTCCTTGCCCCACAGGGGCGGGAAGACGTAGCGATCCGCCACCTTCTTGCCCTCCCCCTCACCGCCGTGGCAATCGGCACAGCGCTCGGCATAGACGCTCTGGCCCCGCTTGAAATCGGGGGCCTGGGGAGGGGTGGCGATGGTGAAGAAGTTGCGCCCGGGCAGCTTGTCGCTGATGGGGGCACCGCTCGCCAGCCAGTAGGAGTAGGCCACCAGATCCCGGATCGCCTGACTGTCATAGGCGGGGGGCTGGCCCTCTCTGGCATTCATCGAGTAGAGGAAGCAGCCTTGCAGCCGATCCTCATAGGTGTTCACCTTGTTGTTCTTCTTGCGATAGGCGGGGTAGGCCGGATAGGCCCCCCACATCGGACTGGCACCGGCAATGATGCCGGCCCCCAGGTGGCAGTTGCTGCACTGCAAGCCGTTCCCCGGCTGGCCCTGCCCCTTGAGCTGCTGGGTGTTGACGAACAGGCTGTAGCCACGCTTGATGGCCGCGCCCATCTCCCCCTCCGGCACGGCAGACCAGTCGGGCACCTTGTGATAGTTGCCATCGGGTGCCTTCTCCCCGAGCGGGACGCTGAACTGATCCTCGAACGCTGCGCCATGAGCCAGACCGGCCAGCAGGCAGGCCATCAGATATGCATGCTTCATTTCGCCACCCCCTGCGCCGCGAAGTAGTTGGCCACGGCGTCCATTTCCGCCTCGCTGAGCGACTTGGCGATGGCAGGCATGGAGCCCATGGCGCCGAGCGGGCGCTTGTCGGCCTTCCAGTAGATCAACTGCCGCTTGAGGTAGGCGGGATCCTGACCGGCGAGACGGGGAAACAGGGGCATGACGCCGACGCCACTCGGGCCATGGCAAGCCACGCAGGCTGGCAGATTACGCTCAGGTTTGCCGGCCAGGGCCAGCCGCTCCCCCGTCTCCATGTCCCCGGGCCACTTGTCGCCGCTCCAGTGCAGGCTCACCTCCCTGGCGGCAGCCTGGCCGGCAAAATGGCTGGCCGCCCGGGCTATCTGCTCGTCGCTCAACTGGTAGATGATGGGATTCATGAAATCGCTGACCCGTTTGCCGCTGCGAAAGGCACGCAGTTGCTCGGTCAGGTAGGCCTCCGACTGTCCCCAGAGATTGGGGATGTTCGACTCCTTGGGCACGCCGTTCATCCCGTGGCAGGTGGCGCAGATCTGGGGCACATCCTGGGTTGCTTGCTCCCCCTGCACCGCCAGGGGCACCAGGCTGCTGCACAGCAACATGAGCGAAAATCGTGTTCTCATCGGCAAAGGCTCCCTCTCCTGACAATGACAATAGCGTCATTAATGGTATGAAGCCTATCACTACAATTCGATGACCAATAGTTATCGCCATGTTAACGCCAACATGCTGCGACAATAAAAAACGCCAGCCCGAGGGCTGGCGTGGTTCTGGCCGATGGCCTCATCGTCACCGCCGCAGTGCTGGTTGGGCTAGCTTCCCACCTCGCTCAGGCTCACGGGAACACATGTTCAAAACCCGCCCCTATCTGGGTTTGCCTAGGCAGCCCCACCTTCCTCTTGCCGGTACAGTGGCAGGCAAACAGCTTCTCCACCGCTTCCTCCTGCAGATAGGTTCCCAGCGCCTCTGCCCGTTGCGGGCCGGAAAACTTCAGGTGCAAGCCACCTATGACGGCATGCACCCGCTCGTCGCCACACACCTCTTTGGCCCACTGGACGATGTTTTCGACCCCGGAGTGGCCGCAGCCGATGAAGACAATCAGACCCTGCTCGCTCTTGTAGGCCAGCGCCGAGTCGTCGCTGATAAGATCCTTCTCCACTCGACCACCTCGCAATATGTAGCCAAGCAGGGAAGGAGCCGCCTTGTCGCGCCGCGCGATGCTCCCGAGAAACACCAGTCGCTCGGACAGCCAGACCGGCTCGGCCGAACAGTGAGGGATCAGCCCTCTCGTCGCCAGTTGTCGCGGATCCAGGTCGCCCGAGAGGCGGTAGAGGTTGTAGCGTCGGGGCAGCAACGGCAGGAAGTAGCCCCGCTCATTGAACACATCCGGACAGGCGATCAACGGGATAGGATCGGAATATACGGGCAGGGAGCCGATGCCGCTCACATGGTCGTAATGACCGTGGGACAGCACCACATGGGTGAGAGAACCGAGATCGACCCCCATCACCTCGGCATTGTGGCGCAGCGCCCGGCCCCGACCGCTGTCGAACAGCACCCTGAGGCCATCGCACTCCAACAGCAACGACAGTCCCTTTTCAGGCAGGCAGCCGGGTAGATGAACATCATCATCCACCAAGACGGAAAACTTCAGCATCTCAATCACCCTGAAAACAAAACGCAGGCACAAGGCCTGCGTTTTTCATCGATGACACCATCATGGCTGGCTCATGGTGAGCCCGTTGCTGTCGGCACCCAGCAGCAACTTCTTGCCGGGGATGACCCGGCCGCTGAGCAGCGCCTGGGCCAGCGGGTTCTCCACCTTCTGCTGGATTGCCCGCTTGAGGGGTCGCGCCCCGTAGACGGGATCGAAACCGGCGTGGACCAGCTTGGTCAGCAGTTCCTCGCTCACCTCCACCTCGAAGCCCTGGGACTCCAGACGGCCCATCAGGCTCTTGAGCTGGATCCGGGCGATGGACTTGATGTGATCCTCGTCCAGCGGGTGGAACACCACAGTCTCGTCGATCCGGTTGATGAACTCCGGGCGGAAGCTGCGGGTCAGAAGCTCCATCAGCAGGGCCTTCATCTCCTCATAGTCCTTCTCGGCGTAGTGCTCCTGGATCAGATCCGAGCCGAGGTTGGAGGTCATGATCACCACGGTATTGCGGAAATCGACGGTGCGGCCCTGACCATCGGTCAAGCGGCCATCGTCCAGCACCTGCAGCAGTATATTGAACACATCCGGGTGCGCCTTCTCCACCTCGTCCAGCAGGATCACCGAGTAGGGGCGACGGCGTACCGCCTCGGTGAGATAACCCCCCTCCTCGTAGCCCACGTATCCCGGAGGTGCCCCCACCAGCCGCGCCACGCTGTGCTTCTCCATGAACTCGGACATGTCGATGCGCACCATGGCATCCTGGGTATCGAACAGGAACTCCGCCAGCGCCTTGCACAGCTCTGTCTTGCCCACCCCGGTCGGCCCGAGGAACAGGAAGGAGCCGATGGGGCGGTTCGGATCGGACAGTCCGGCCCGGGAGCGACGGATGGCGTTGGAGACGGCGTCCACCGCCTCTTCCTGGCCGATCACCCGGCTGTGCAGTTGCTCTTCCATCCGCAGCAGCTTGTCCCGCTCCCCTTCCAGCATCCGCGCCACCGGAATGCCGGTCCAGCGCGCCAGGACGTCTGCGATCTCCACGTCGGTGACACGGTTGCGCAGCAGGCTGGTCTCCTGCATCTCGGCCTGAGTGGCGAGATCCAGCTGTTTCTCCAGCTCGGGGATGCGGCCGTATTGCAGCTCGGACATGCGGCCAAGATCCCCGGCCCGGCGGGCCACTTCGAGATCCTGACGGGCCTGCTCCAGCGCCGCCTTGATGTGCTGGGTACCGGCAAGGGCGGCCTTCTCGGCCTTCCACACCTCTTCCAGCTCGTTGTATTCCCGCTCCTTCTCGGTCAGCTCCTGGTTGAGCAGATCGAGGCGCTTGCGGCTGGCATCGTCGTCCTCCTTCATCAGCGCCTGCTGCTCCAGCTTGAGCTGGATAATGCGCCGCTCCAGCCGGTCCAGAGACTCGGGCTTGGAGTCTATCTGCAGCCGGATGCTGGCCGCCGCCTCGTCGATGAGATCGATGGCCTTGTCAGGCAGCTGGCGATCCGCGATGTAGCGGTGGGACAGCTGGGCCGCCGCGACTATGGCAGGGTCTGTGATCTGCACATGGTGGTGCAGCTCATAGCGTTCTTTAAGGCCGCGCAGTATGGCGATGGTGTCCTCCACCGAGGGCTCCTCCACCAGCACCTTCTGGAAGCGGCGCTCAAGGGCGGCGTCTTTCTCCACGTACTGGCGATATTCGTCGAGGGTGGTGGCACCGACGCAGTGCAGCTCACCGCGCGCCAAGGCCGGTTTGAGCATGTTGCCCGCGTCCATGGCCCCCTCGCCCTTGCCGGCGCCGACCATGGTGTGCAACTCGTCCACGAAGAGGATGACATTGCCCTCCTCCTTGGCGAGATCGCTTAGCACCGCCTTGAGCCGCTCCTCGAACTCGCCGCGATACTTGGCACCGGCCACCAGGGCCCCCATGTCGAGGGACAACACCCGCTTGTTCTTGAGCCCTTCCGGCACCTCGCCGTTGATGATGCGCTGGGCCAACCCCTCGACGATGGCTGTCTTGCCCACACCGGGGGCACCGATCAGCACGGGGTTGTTCTTGGTGCGGCGTTGCAGCACCTGTATGGTGCGGCGGATCTCTTCATCCCGGCCGATCACAGGGTCGAGCTTGCCGAGTTCGGCCCGCTCGGTGAGGTCTATGGTGTACTTCTCCAGCGCCTGGCGGTTCTCCTCGGCGTTGGCATCATCGATCTTCTTGCCGCCACGGACCTTGTCGATGGCCTGCTCGAGTTTTTCCTTGGTCAGGCCCTGGGCGCGCAGCAGCTCCCCCAGGTTGCCCTTCTCGTCGAGAGCCGCCAGCACGAACAGCTCGGACGAGATGAACTGATCCTTGCGCTGCTGGGCCAGCTTGTCGCAGACGTTGAGCAGACGACCGAGGCCGTTGGAAAGTTGCACGTCCCCTTCGACGCCGCTCACCTTGGGCAGGCGGTCGAGCTCCTCGCCGAGACGGGAGCGCAGGGCATTGATGTCCATCCCGGTCAGGGTCAGCAGCGGGCGGATGGAGCCGCCATCCTGATTGAGCAGGGCTGTCATCAGGTGGACGGGTTCGATGAATTGGTGGTCACGACCCAGTGCGAGAGACTGGGCATCGGAAATAGCGACTTGGAATTTGCTGGTCAGGCGATCGAGGCGCATTGCACTCCCCCTTTGAAACAGACACGCCGCTTGCGCGGCAAACAACATGATCTTCTGACAAGGTAGATGAGGCCCGTACGGGTTATTTCAAGGGTTGAGGCTGGTTATTTTTTCTGCAAAACGGGGAGGAGGCCGGATCCCCGCCCCTCCCACGCGGATTTGGTCTTGAGAGGGGCGGGTGATTACTTAGCGGGCCAACCAGATGATGGAGGCCATGCGGCCGGTCTGGCCGTCGCGGCGATAAGAGTAGAACTGATCGCCGTCGCTGAAGGTGCAGAATTCGCCGCCATAAACGGCGCTCACGCCGGCGCGGGCCAGTCGCAGCAGGGCCAGCCGGTAGATATCCGCCAGCCATTTCCCCTCGTTGACTGAAGGTACGAAAGCGGATTCGGCTTCGGCCTGCTCCGCCATAAAGGCCTCGCGCACCTCGCCACCCACTTCGAACGCCGTGGGGCCTATGGCCGGGCCGAGCCAGGCCAGGATCTCCCCCGGCTCGCAGCCCATGGCGGCGATACTGGCTTCCAGTACTCCCTCCTTCAGCCCACGCCAACCGGCATGAGCGGCTGCCACCACTGTGCCAGCCCGGTCGCAGAACAACACAGGCAGGCAGTCGGCTGTCATCACTATGCAGGCCTGCCCGGCTTGCTGGGTGCAGGCCGCATCGGCATCCGGTGCCCCGTCGTATTCGTTGCTGACGGGGTGGACGGCGATGCCGTGCACCTGGTTGAGCCAGTTGAGGGGCCCGGGGATCTGCGCCGCCTGCTGCAGGCGGGCACGGTTGGCCTCGACCCGTGCCGGCTCGTCCCCCACATGGGCCCCCAGGTTGAGACCGGCGAAGACCCCTTCGCTCAGGCCACCATCCCGGGTGGTCGACAGGGCCCTGACATTGCCAGGAGCGGGCCAGTCGGGTTCAATCCAGTTCATCTGTGACTCCTTCCATTCACGGATATAAAAACGGGGCTCCTGAAAGGGAACCCCGTTTGGTATCTCTTAGGGCCGGACGGCGGCAGAAACCGACGCAAGCCCTATTGCATCAGCTCCAGACCAAATCGTCCGGGTTAGCGAGCGTATCAGCCCGCAGCACTTCCATCAGATCCAGCATGTCTTGCGGCGTGGCAGAGTGCCACTCCATGACTTCGCCGGTGATGGGGTGAGCCAGCTTCAGCATGGTGGCGTGCAGCGCCTGGCGGTTGAAGTTGCGCAGGGCCAGGGTCAGCTCCGGAGTCGCATTTCGCAGCAGGCGCAGACGGCCACCGTAAGCGGGATCCCCTACCAGCGGGTGCTTGATGTGAGCCATGTGGACACGGATCTGGTGAGTACGACCGGTCTCCAGACGCAGACGCAGACGGGTGTGGCCACGGAACTTCTCGTGCACCCGGTAGTGGGTCACGGACGGACGACCGTTGGGCACCACAGCCATGTGGGTACGCTGGGTCGGGTGACGACCGATGGGGGCATCCACGGTACCGCCTGCGGTCATGTGACCGATGGCGACGGCTTCGTACTCACGGGTGATCTGACGCGCCTGCAGCGCCTCCACCAGATGGGTCTGGGCCGGAATCGTCTTGGCAACCACCATCAGACCAGTGGTGTCCTTATCCAGACGGTGCACTATGCCGGCACGGGGTACCTCGGCGATGCCGGGGTAACGGTGCAGCAGGGCGTTGAGTATGGTGCCATCCGGCGTGCCGGCGCCCGGGTGAACCACCAGGCCGGCCGGCTTGTCGATCACCAGAATGTGTTCATCTTCATAGACGATGTTGAGGTCGATGTTCTGGGCATCCCAGCGGGTGTCATCTTCCAACTCGACATCTACATGTACCTGCTGCCCGGCCACCACTTTCTCGCGCGGGGTATTGGCAACCTGACCGTCCAGGGTCACTCTGTCCTGTAAAATCCACTCCTTGATGCGGGTGCGGGAGTAGTCTGGAAACAATTCGGCCAGGGCCTGGTCGAGTCGCTGCCCGAATTGGTGATCCTGGAATTCGCCTGTCAGTTCAATATGCTGGCTCATGTATGGTCTCTTGAGCGGGGGTATCAATTCGAAATAATCCGGGTATTCTAGCTTTTCTTTTAGCCAAGCATAACGGATACTTTGCCAATTTCGTGGAAATGGACCGGATGTTGTTGATGGGAAAGAAGTCTCGCCTGCTGATGTCGCTCGCCTTGGTCGCTACGCTGATCACTGGCTGTTCCAGCACCAAACCCAAGGTTCCCGACGAACCGCCGGAAGTTCTGTACCAGAAAGCCCGTCTCAAACTGGACACAGGCAACTACCTGAATGCCATCGAGTTGCTGGAAGCGCTGGACTCTCGTTACCCGTTCGGCGCCTACTCCAACCAGGTGCAGCTCGATCTCATCTACGCCTACTACAAGCAGGATGATACCGCACAGGCGATCGCCAATATCGACCGCTTCATCCGCCTCAACCCGGCGCACAAGAACATCGATTACGTGTTCTACATGCGCGGTCTGACCAACATGGCGGCGGATTACAACTTCTTCCAGGACTTCCTGGGCATAGATCGGGACGACAAGGACCCCTCCTACGCCCGTCAGGCCTTCCAGGACTTCAAGACCCTGCTGCAGAGCTACCCCAACAGCAGCTACGCGGCCGATGCCCGTGCCCGCATGGTCGGTCTGAAGACCCGCCTCGCCCGCTACGATCTGGGGGTGGCCGAGTATTACGTGAAGCGTGATGCCCTGATCGCCGCCGCCAACCGCGCCAAGCTGGTGGTCGAAACCTATCCCGACACAGTCGAGACAGAGAAGGCACTGGAGATCATGGTCAACGCCTACGATACCCTGAAGATGCCGACCCTGGCCCGCCACGCCCGCGAAGTGCTGGCCAAGAACTACCCGGACAATCGCCTCGGCCGCGGCTGAGCATGACGGGAACAAAAAAACCGATGCCAAGGCATCGGTTTTTTTATGGGCACTATCCGGGCGCCATGACTGACGCCCCGGGATGCCTGCCCTACTTGGCTACGTTGCCCGCCACGTTGAGCACGTCCCAGGTGCGGGAGAAGGGCGGTGCATAGGCGAAGTCCAGCATGCCGAGCTGATCCGTGGTCACCCCCATGGTGATGGCCACCGCCAGGGCATCGATGCGGTGTACCGCCCCCTTGTGACCCAGGATCTGGCCCCCCAGCAGCCGCTTGCTGCCCGCCTCATAGACCAGCTTGACGTGAATGTCTGACTGACCCGGGCAGTAGTTGGTGTGGCACTTGTCCTTGATCACCACGGTGCGGTAGTCGATGCCCAATTGTTGGGCCTCTTTCTCAGAAAGTCCGGTACGACCCGCCTCCAGCCCCAGCACCTTGAGCGCCGCGGAGCCCAGCGTGCCCGGAAACTCCTGGCCGGCGCCGGCCAAGTTCTCCCCCACCATGCGCCCCAGCTTGTTGGCTATGGTGGCGAGCGGCACATAGACCTGCTGCTGCTTGACGCTGTGCCAGACGCTGGCGCAATCCCCCGCCGACCAGACATTGGCCAGCGAGCTGCGGCCCTGACGGTCGACCTTGATGGCGCCATTGCCGAGCCGCTCTATGCCGGTGTCGGCCAGGAACTCGGTGTTGGGCCTGACCCCGGTGCAGACCACCACTATATCTGCCTGGTACTCACCCTGGTCGGTACGCACGCCGGTCACCCGGCCATCCCCCAGCAAGGCTTGGACGCGCTCCCCCAGATGCAGATAGACCCCCTGCTCGCGCAGCTCGGCCTCGATGTGCTGGGTTATCTCCGAGTCGAAGGCATCGGGGATGACCCTGTCCGCCAGCTCGATGAGGCGCACCTCCTTGCCCTGATGGACCAGGGCCTCGACCACCTCCAGCCCGATAAAGCCGGAGCCGATCACCACCGCCTTCTTGTTGCGCGGATCCTGCACCGCTGCCTTGAGCGCCAGTCCATCGCTCATGCGGCGCAGGCCGAACACCCCTTGCAGCTGCAAGCCGGGGATGGGGGGCATCTGTTCGCGGGCGCCGGTGGCGATCATCAGCCGATCGTAGCTATCGGTGAAGCTGTCCCCCTTGTGCTCCACCCGCAGGGTCTGGGCAGCCGCGTCCAGGCTCAGCACCCTGTGGCCAATCTTCACCTCTATCCCCTTGGCGGCGAACTGCTCCGGGGTGAACTCGGCCATGTAGCCCGGCTCCTGAAAATCGTCGCCGACGAAATAGGGCAGACCGCAGGCCCCGAAGGAGATCACCTCTGAGGCCTCATAGACCACAATCTCGGCATCCTTGGCCAGACGGCGCGCCTTGGCCGCCGCACTCATGCCGGCGGCTTCGCCACCGATGATCACAATACGCATAGCTTGACTCCAGTCACGACAGGGGAGGCCTCGCCTCCCCTTTTCATAAACAAATCAGAAGATAAGATCCGGTCAGACCGCGGACTCTTCCCCGTCCAGGCTTACCTCGGCATCGCCGTTGAAGACCTCCATGTCGGTCTGCCCCATCAGCCGGCTGGTGAGGGTGCCGGCCGTGATGGAGCCGGAGACGTTGAGGGCGGTGCGGCCCATGTCGATGAGGGGCTCGATGGAGATGAGCAGCCCCGCCAGGGCCACCGGGAAGTCCAGGGCGGAGAGCACGATCAGCGCCGCGAAGGTAGCGCCGCCCCCCACACCGGCCACCCCGAAGGAGCTGACTGTGATGATGGCGATGAGCGTCATGATGAAGCCGGGATCCAGGGGATCGACCCCCACGGTCGGGGCTATCATCACCGCCAGCATGGCCGGGTAGATGCCGGCGCAGCCGTTCTGGCCTATGGTGGCGCCGAAGGAGGCGGCGAAGTTGGCTATGCCCGCCGGGATGCCGAGCGCCCGGGTCTGGGTCTGCACGTTCATCGGGATGGATCCCGCACTGGTGCGCGAGGTGAAGGCGAAGGCAAGCACCGGCATGATCTTCTTGAGGAAGCGCAGCGGGTTGATGCCCACCAGGCTCACCAGCAGCAGGTGCACCAGGAACATGATGGCGATGGCGCCGTAAGAGGCCAGCACGAAGTTCAGCAGGTTGATAATGTCCGCGTAGTTGGAGCCGGACACCACCTTGGCCATCAGCGCCAGCACGCCATAGGGGGTGAGGCGCAGCACCAGGGTCACCATCCGCATGACGATGGCGTGGGCGACCTGCATGAAGCGCTCGAATCTGGCGAAGATCTCGGGCTGCTTGCGTGCGATGCCGGTGGCGGACAGGCCGATGAAGATGGAGAAGATCACCACGGCTATGGTGGAGGTCTTGCGTGCCCCCGTCATGTCGAGAAAGGGGTTGGCCGGGATGAACTCCAGCACCATCTTGGGGAGGGACATGCTCTCGACGCTGCCGAGGCTGGTCTGCAGGGCCGCGCCACGGGCCGTCTCGGCGGCGCCGGCAACCAGCCCCTCGGCACTCAGGCCGAACAGGTTGGACATCAGTATGCCCGCCCCGGCGGCGATCATGGTGGTGAAGATCAGCACCCCTATGGTCAGGGCGCTGATCTTGCCGAGCGCCGTGCCGCCGCTCAGCTTGAGGATGGCGCCTATGATGGAGACCATGATGAGCGGGATGATGATCATCTGCAGCAGCTTCACGTAGCCGCTGCCGACCAGATCCAGGTAGTCGCCGGTCTGGACCAGCACCTCGGAGCCGACGCCGTACAGCAGTTGCAAGGCCCAGCCGAACAGGACCCCGAGCCCCAGCCCCGAGAAGACCCGGCGGGTGAAGCTGACATGGGTCTGCTGCAAGCGGTAGAGAAACAGCAGCAACATGACCAGGATGGCCAGATTACCGATAACGCTAAGAGTCATGATATTCCCCAAAAATAAACGGGCGAGGCCCGAGATGGATGGACGGGCGCACCCTGCGCCTCGCCCCGAAACTGGCCGCATCGTGGCGGCACGCCCCCCGTTCGGGGTGACGTCAATCTCTGCAAAAACCGGGGGCGGCCAGTGCCGCCCCCCTCATCAGCCAGCCTTGCCTTGTTGCTTGGCCCGCATGATGTTGATGATCTCTATGTCGGTGTCCAGCATCCCCTGTTTCGAGAGGCGGCCCAGGTTCGCTATGGTCTGGTCCACGTCGTCGGAGACTATGCCCTCGCTCTGGGGCACGTGCAGGTTGTTGATGGCCATCAGCGACGACTTGACCGCCGCCGAGGTGGAGGTCGACACCTTCATGGAGCAGGCGCTGCCGGCACCGTCGCAGATGATGCCGGAGACGTCGCCAATCATGTTGTTGATGCAGTGGCTGATCTGCTCGAACTGGCCGCCCAGCAGCCAGGTGATGGCGGCGCCCGAGCCCATGGCGGCGGTACTGGCGGCGCACAGGGCCGACAGCTTGTTCTGGTAGGCCTTGATGTAGATGGCCACCAGGTGGCTCATCACCAGTGCCCGGGTCAGCTGCTCGTCATCGGCCTTGAGGAAGCGGGCGGCGGCGACCACCGGCATGGTGGCGGCTATGCCCTGGTTGCCCGAGCCCGAGTTGGACATGGCGGGCAGCATGGCGCCGTCCATCCGCGCGTCCGACGCGGCAGAAGAGAGGCGCATGGCCAAGGTCATCAGATCGTCCGAGAGCAGCTTGCGCTCCACCTGCTCGGTGAGGATCTTGCCGATGCGCAGGCCATAGCCCTGCAGCCCCTCATCCGCCAGCGCCTGGTTCATGGTGGCGGCCTCGCGGATGAAGTCGAGCTCGGCCAGTGGCGCCTCCAGGGCGAAGGCCACTATCTCCCGCAGCGTCATGGCGGGCTTGTCGGATTTCGCGGGCTGGATCTGCACACCGGGGGCACTGTCCTGCTCCATCAGCACCTCGCCATCCTTCTCCAGCAGCACTATGCGGGTGTGATCCGTGCAGATCACCACACGGGCGCTGTGACCGTCGGCCTCGGCAAGCACCTCGGCGTAGAGCACATCAGGCACATCCTTCACGTCCACCTTGATGATGGGCAGCAGCGCCTTGGCGGCGTCCACCTGCTCCGGGGTCAGGGTCTTGAGCACCTCCAGCCCCGCATCCGGGTTGCCCCCCGTGATGCCGACGGCGGCGGCGACCGGCAGACCTATCATGCCGGTGCCGGGTACCCCGACCCCCATGCCATTCTTGAACAGGTTGCCGCTGACCCAGACGCTGATGCGGGTCGGATCCTGCCCCAGCAGCTTGCGGCAGTTGGCGGCGGCCAGCGCCACCGACATGGGTTCGGTGCAGCCCAGGGCCGGCACCACTTCACGCTTGAGCAGAGTAATAAAGTCGGTCCATTGTGCTTTCATCTGTGGTTTCTCTGGTTCACTGTGCCGCAGGCATCGTATGAGGATAAGGGTGCTATCTGGAGGGCCACCCCGTCCATGTCACTTAATTTGATTCTAGTGGCGCGAGTCTCAAATAAAATTGAGCCCCCTCGCTTTTTGCCGCCATTATGCCTTCCAGCGAGGGCAACGTCACCGGATTGCTGACCTGCCACGGGCAATGGATCTCCCCTCCCGGCCAGGGCCCTTTGCCATCAATGTCTTGCCCGCGCCTCGTGAAAAGCGGGCAATAAAAAAGGAGGCCGAAGCCTCCTCTTGTCTCATCCCATCGACGCTTAGAGCGCCTTCAGGATGGCCTCGACGCTGGCCTTGGCATCGCCAAACAGCATCTGGGTGTTCTCCTTGAAGAACAGCGGGTTCTGGACACCGGCGTAACCAGTGTTCATGGAGCGCTTGAAGCCGATGACGTTCTGCGCCTTCCACACTTCCAGCACCGGCATGCCGGCGATGGGGCTGCCCGGATCTTCCATGGCGGCCGGGTTGACGGTGTCGTTCGCACCAATCACCAGCACCACGTCGGTATCGCTGAAGTCCTCGTTGATCTCGTCCATTTCCAGAACTATGTCATACGGGACCTTGGCTTCCGCCAGCAGCACGTTCATGTGACCAGGCAGACGACCGGCAACCGGGTGGATACCGAAGCGCACCTTGACGCCGCGCTCGCGCAGCTTGTGGGTGATCTCGGCAACCGGGTACTGGGCCTGCGCCACCGCCATGCCGTAGCCCGGGGTGATGATGACGGAGCTGGCGTTCTTCAGCATGTCGGCCACATCTTCGGCGTTGGTCTCGCGGTATTCGCCCATCTCCTGATCGGCCGTGGAGGCCACACCGTCGGAGCCGAAGCCACCGGCGATGACGGAGATGAAGGAGCGGTTCATCGCCTTACACATGATGTAAGAGAGGATGGCACCGGAGGAACCCACCAGGGCACCCACCACGATCAGCAAGTCGTTGGAGAGCATGAAGCCCGCCGCCGCCGCTGCCCAACCGGAGTAGGAATTCAGCATGGAGACCACGACCGGCATGTCGGCGCCGCCGATGGAGGCCACCAGGTGCCAGCCGAAGGCGAAGGCGATCAGGGTCATCACCAGCAGGGCGAAGGTGGAGCCACCGGCGTTGACGAAGTGGATCATCAGCGCCAGCGAAACCACCACGGCCAGCAGGTTCAGCTTGTGGCGATGGGGCAGTTGCAGCGGCTTGGAAGAGATCAGGCCACGCAGCTTGCCGAACGCCACTACGGAACCGGTGAAGGTCACGGCACCGATGAAGACGCCCAGGAAGACTTCCACCAGGTGGATGTTCAGCATGGCGCCGGAGAGGTGCTCGACCTGGGCGACGCTGGCCGCCTGCTCGAACGCCGCCCGGGCAGCAGCCAGGGTCGCATCGAGGTTGGAGCCGACGGAGACGACTACCTCCGCGGGTGCGGAGGGGTGCAAGTCGATGAAGCTGTTGAAGCCCACCAGCACCGCCGCCATGCCCACGAAGCTGTGCAGCACGGCCACCAGCTCGGGCATCTCTGTCATCTCGACCTTGAGCGCCAGGCGCACGCCGATGGCGCCACCGATGACCATGGCCAGGACTATCCAGTGCACGCCACTGGTTTCCGGGTTGAAGACGGTGGCGAGCAGGGCGATGGCCATCCCCGCGATACCGAACAGGTTGCCATGCTTGGCCGTTTCTTGCTTCGACAGTCCCGCGAGACTGAGGATGAAGAGCACGGCGGCAACGATATAGGATGCTGTTACCAGTCCTTGAGACACGTTAAACCCCCTTAATCCTTACGGAACATCTTCAGCATGCGCTGAGTGACGGTGAAGCCACCGAAGATGTTGATACTGGCAATCAGCACGGCGATAAAGGCCAATACGGTGACCAGGGTCGACCCTTGCCCAATCTGCAGCAGGGCACCGACCACGATAATGCCGGAGATGGCATTGGTGACCGACATCAGCGGCGTGTGCAGGGCGTGAGAGACGTTCCACACCACGTAGTAACCGACCACGCAGGCCAGGATGAAGACGGTGAAGTGGGAGAGGAAGGCGGCAGGTGCCACCGCAGCCACCCAACCGAAGGCGGCGATGCCGAGGGCACCGAACACGAACTTCTTGTTGGAGGGCTTGGCCTCTTCTTTCTTGGCTGCCGGTTTGGCGGCGGCCGGCTTTTGCGGCGCGGCAGAGACGGAGATGGCGGGGGGCGGGAAGGTCACTTCACCGGCCTGGATCACCGTCATGTTGCGCTGAACCACGTCTTCGAAGTCGATGGCGACGTTGCCGTCCTTCTCCTTGCACATCAGCTTCATCAGGTTGACCAGGTTGGTACCGTAGAGCTGGGAGGATTGGGCGGGCAGACGACCCGGCAGATCGGTGTAACCGATCACCTTGACGCCGTTCGGGGTGACGAACAGCTCGGTCGGCTTGGTGTATTCACAGTTGCCACCGGTGGCGGCAGCCAGATCCACGATGACGGAACCCGGCTTCATGCTGTCGACCATCTCCTTGGTGATCAGCTTGGGTGCCGGACGACCGGGGATCAGGGCGGTGGTGATGATGATGTCCACTTCCTTGGCCTGCTGGGCAAACAGCTCCATCTCGGCCTTGATGAACTCATCGGACATGACCTTGGCATAACCGTCGCTGGAGGCACCGTCCTCGCTACCGAAGTCCAGCTTGAGGAATTCCCCCCCCATGGATTCGATCTGCTCGGCGACTTCCAGACGGGTGTCGAATGCACGCACTATGGCGCCGAGGGAACCGGCGGTCCCGATGGCGGCCAGACCGGCCACACCGGCACCTATCACCAATACCTTGGCGGGCGGTACCTTGCCGGCTGCGGTGATCTGACCGGTGAAGAAGCGACCGAACTGGTGGGCGGCTTCGACCACGGCGCGATAGCCGCCGATGTTGGCCATGGAGGAGAGGGCATCGAGGGACTGGGCACGGGAGATCCGCGGCACCATGTCCATCGCCATCACATTGATGTTGCGCTCGGACAGCTTCTTGACCAGCTCGGGGTTCTGGGCAGGCCAGATGAAGCTCACCAGGGTGGCACCATCCTTAATTTGTGCGATCTCGGCATCGGTCGGCGCGTTGACCTTGAAGATAAGGTCGGCTTGCCAGACGCTCGGCACCACGCTGGCACCGGCAGCCTCGAAGGCGGCATCATCGAAGCTGGCCAGCTGGCCGGCACCGGCCTCGATGGCGACCTCGAAGCCGAGCTTTTTCAGCTGCTCGACGGTGGCCGGGGTCGCTGCGACCCGGGTCTCACCGGCGAGACTCTCTCTCGGTATTCCAATCTGCATGACTATTCCCTGATGGTTAATAAACAATCATTGCCCAGTCTCTCATGTCTGAGGGGACAAGGCATGATCAAAGTGCAGGTCACGGGCCCTTTGTTATGAAAATCAGCAGGCTTTACCTCAACCTCCTGTCATGGTCAGGCCCCCGCTTTTCAGGCGCGAAGGTGATTAGTATCAAATTTTGGAGTTTTATTACAACCACGACCCCGAGCGGGCGGGTACAGAATTCAGCCCATCCCGGACCATGATTAAAAAAAACAAACCAAATTAGGGGCTTATACCAGCAAAATGCGCTGAAAAAAGTGATCCAACCAGTCAAAAAAAATGTTTTGCCGAGCCTCTACCTTAGCGTTTTTTGTTCTTATGAAATCTGCCGTTGGCTCATCTGATGAGATGAAAGGGGAAAAAGTAACCGTTTTGTAACGACTCGGGGGCCGCGCCGCCGCCATAAGGCGGGAGCGGACCCCCTGATTCAACCCCGGACAAGGCCGGAGCTGGTCTCTCGCCCCTTACCAGGCGGCTTCATAAATATGCCGGCTCTGCACCAGGTCGATGTCGCCGTGTTCCCCGAGCGCCGTCATGCCGTGCTCTTCGAGCTTGGCCAGCAGGGTGTCGATATTGGCGTCGGCCAGGCCGTAGTCCCGCAGCCGGGTCTTGACCCCCATCCGCTCGAAGAAGTCGCGGGTGGCGGCGATGGCGCCGTCGATGCGATCGTCCTCGCTGCCGCTGCGCAGATCCCAGACCCGCTCGGCGTATTGCAGCAGCTTGGCGTGTTTCTGCTCACGCTTGGCCTGCAGCAGGGCGGGCAGCACCACCGCCAGGGTCTGGGCGTGGTCGAGGCCGTGCAGGGCTGTCAGCTCGTGGCCCAGCATGTGGGTGGCCCAGTCCTGGGGCACGCCGGCCCCGATCAGGCCGTTGAGCGCCAGGGTGGCACTCCACATGATGTTGGCGCGCACGTCGTAATTTTCCGGCTCCACCAGCGCCTTGGGGCCCTCCTCAGCCAGGGTCAGCAGCAGCCCTTCGGCGAAGCGATCCTGCACCTTGGCGTCCACCGGGTAGGTGAGGTACTGCTCCAGGGTGTGGATGAAGGCATCCACCACGCCATTGGCGACCTGACGGGCCGGCAGGGTGTAGGTGAGCACGGGATCCAGCACGGCGAAGCGCGGCATCACGAAGGGGGAGAAGAAGTGCTGCTTGTCCCCTGTGCTCCTGCGGGTGATGACGGCCCCCATGTTCATCTCGGAGCCGGTGGCCGGCAGGGTCAGCACGGCACCGAGGGGAATGGCGGAAGCCACTTCACCGCCGACGGTCTCGAGGATGTGCCAGGGCTCCCTGGCCAGATCGTAGTGGGCGGCAGCGGCGATGAACTTGGTGCCGTCCAGCACGGAGCCGCCGCCGACGGCGAGCAGGAAGTCGATCTGCTCGGCGCGGGCCAGCTCGACGGCGCCCATCAGGGTCTCGTACGCCGGGTTGGGCTCTATACCGCCGAACTCGAACAGGGTCAGGCCCGCCAGCTCGCTGCGGATCTGCGCCAGCAGGCCGCTACGCACCACGCTGCCGCCACCGTAGGTGATGAGGACACGGGCGTCGGCCGGGATCTGGCCGCGCAGCTGGGCCACCTGGCCCTTGCCGAACAGCACCTTGGTGGGGGTATGGAGAGTAAAATTGTTCATCGACATTGCCTTCTTCTGATAGTCCGGCGGCCTGGCCGCAAAATGTTGATTGCATTTTTCTACAGGCAACCTCTACCATCAAGGCAACATTCTGCACATTGTTTGCCTATTTCTACAAATCATCAGAATCCACCCGGAGCGACCATGTCCAACCGTTACGCCGATCTCGCCGCCAGGCTGGCCCGCCACGTCACCACCCCGGGCATCACCCCCTCCCCGGTGGATCAGGTGAACCTCATCTACACCACCGAGTATCACGGCCGCACGCCCGTGCTCTACCAGCCCCGGATGATCGTCATACTGCAGGGACACAAGGTGGGCTATCTGGCGGATCAGGTGTTTCGCTACGACCCCAGCCACTACCTGCTGATGACACTGCCGCTGCCCTGCGAGTGCGAGTGCTTCGCCTCCCCCGAGCAGCCCCTCATCGGCTTCTCCCTGGAGATCAACGTCGCCACCCTGCAGGAACTGCTGCTGGAACTGGGGGATGCCCTGCCCGCCCCGGCTGTGCAAAAGAGCGGTGTGCACTCTGTCCCCCTGTCCGAAGAAATGTTCTGTGCCGCCGAGCGATTGATCGATCTGATGGACAAGCCCCACCACGCCCGGGTGCTGGGGCCGCAGACGGTGCGGGAGATGCTGTTCTACGCCCTGCACGAGGGGGGCGGCCCGGCGCTGCAGGCGCTGGCCAATCGTCACAACCATGTGGGCCAGATAGCCCGGGTGCTGCGTATGATAGAGGCGCGCTACGCCGACACCCTGACCATGGAGGAGCTGGCCCGGGAGGTGAACATGAGCGTCTCCGCCTTCCACCACCACTTCAAAGCGGTCACCGCCACCTCGCCCCTGCAGTACATCAAGTCGTTTCGCCTGCACAAGGCGCGCATGATGATGCTGCACGACGGCATCAAGGCGGGGGCGGCGGCGGCCAGGGTAGGCTACGAGAGCAACTCCCAGTTCAGCCGGGAGTACAAGCGCTTCTTCGGCAGCACGCCGACGGATCAGGCCTCCCGCTTCCGGGAAGGCCAGTTGCACATCATCGAAGGCTAAAAGAGAGGGATCCCCCATGCGTTCACTGCTTTGTCTGCTCACCGCCTGGCTACTGACGGCCTGCACCGGCCTCGCCGACGGCATCCGCCCCGTCACCGGCTTCCAGCTCGATCGCTACCTCGGCACCTGGTATGAAATCGCCCGTCTCGACCACAGCTTCGAGCGGGGGCTGGAGCGGGTGAGCGCCACCTACAGCCTGCGTGACGATGGCGGCGTCAAGGTGCTCAACCGCGGCCTTCAGAGCGATGGCAGCTGGCGCGAGGCCGAAGGCAAAGCCTATTTCGTCGGTAGTCCTGACGAGGCGCGGCTCAAGGTGAGCTTCTTCGGCCCCTTCTACGGCGGCTACAACGTCATCGATCTGGACCCCGACTACCAACTCTCCCTGGTGACCAGCTACAACCACGACTATCTGTGGATCCTCTCCCGCTCCCCCCAGCCGCCAAAGGCCAAAGTGGATGCGCTGATCGCCAAGGCGAGGGGGCTGGGCTTTGCCACCGACCAGCTTATCTGGGTCAGCCAGGAGCCGGCCGGGAACACGCCTTGAAGATCTTCCAGGCCACCCCGCCGGACATTCCCCGGGTCGCCCCCTGATGCTGAGCACTGCCACCGACAATCGGCAGGCCCAGGCCCTCTACGAGGGGCACGGCGACCAGCGGGACATCGACTCCTACAGCTAGATCAAGCCGCTCTGGGCCCTTGACCGGGCCGATTGCAAGGCCTGACCCCGGCATTATTCAGCGGGTGCATGGCAACAAAATATCCATACACAGCATGAATAAAGGCGACCCCGGGTCGCCTTTGTCACATCAGGGTCTGCCCCTAGAGCCGGAAGCGGCCTATCTCCTGCTCCAGCCGTTCGGTCAGGGACTTGAGCTCGGCGGCCTGGGCGGCCTCCTCCTTCGCCTGCGCCGCCAGCGTCTGGGAGACATGGCGGATGTTCTCGGTGTTGCGGCTGATCTCGCCGGTGACCGAGGTCTGCTCCTCCGCCGCCGCCGCTATCTGGGTCGCCATGTCACTGATGGCGCCTATGGCCTCGTTGATCCGCGCCAGGCTCTGGTTGGCGGCCTCCGCATCCTCCACGCTGGTGCCCGCCAGCTGGCGGCTGGTCTCCATGCCCCCCACGGCGCGACGCGTAGTCTGCTGCAGCGCCTCTATCATCTGCTGGATCTCGGCGGTGGAGTCGTGGGTGCGGCGCGACAGCACTCTCACTTCGTCCGCCACCACGGCGAAGCCGCGCCCCTGCTCCCCGGCCCGGGCCGCCTCGATGGCGGCGTTCAGTGCCAGCAGGTTGGTCTGCTCGGCGATGCCGCTGATGGTGGCCAGGATGCCGCTGATCTTCTGGGCATGGCCATCCAGCTCATGAATGGTCTGGCTGGCGTCGGCCACCTCCCCTGCCAGGCCGCTGATGCTGCGCTGGCTCTGACCGACCTGGGACTGACCGGCCACGGCCAGCCTGACCGCATCGCCGGAGGTGGTGGCGGCAAACTCGGCGTTGCCGGCGATCTCCTGGGTGGCGGACGCCATCTCGGTCACCGCGGTCGCCACCATGACGATCTCGTCCTGCTGCTCGCGCACCCGCTGGCTACGGGCCTCGGCCCCCGCCGCCTGGGTCCGCGACTGGGCCGCCAGTTCGACGGTGACGTCCCGCAACCGGCTGACGATGCCGTGCAGCCGGGCCACGAACAGGTTGAAGTTCTGGGCCAGCAGCCCCACCTCGTCCTTGCTGTGGGCCGCGATCTGCACGGTGAGATCCCCCTCGCCGTGGGCGATGTCGGCCAGCGCCTTGGAGACCCGGCCAAGATCGGCAAAGAGGTAGTTGAACATGGCGATGAGCAGGGCGCTGAACACCAGCAGCAGCACCAGGGTCAGCCCCACCAGCTGCCACAGCAGGCTGGCGAAGGGCGCCTCCAGCACGTCCTTGTACATCACCATGGCGAGCAGCCAGTCGGTGCCTGGCACCCCCTGCACCGACAGCAGCACCTCACGCCCCGCTATGGTGGCGACATGCAGCTCGCCGTCCCGGCTCCAGCCCTCCAGGGTCGTCCCCGTGAGGCCGGGGGCCAGCTCGGCCACCTGCTTGAGGGCCAGCTCCTTCTGCGGGTGACCGACGATGAGGCCGGAGCTGTCCAGCAGCATGGCATAGCCCTCCCCCTGCACCTTCATGGCCAGCACCTCGTCGATCAGGGCATCCAGGGAGAGATCCGCCCCGGCCACCCCGATCACCTGGCCCTGATGACTCACCGGCTCCGCCAGAGTCACCACCATCTGCTGCATGGTCACGCTGACGTAGGGCGGGGTGACGATCAGCTTGCCCGCCTTGCTGGCGCTCTGATACCAGGGGCGCACCCGGGGATCGTAGTTGGCGGTGTTGAGGGAGGGATCGTGGCGGGTCATGGCCCCTTGCGCCGAGCCGAAATAGGTGAGGCCGAAGCCGCCGGAGGTGCGGGTCTGCAGCAGGTGCGGCACCAGGGTCGCCTCGGGATTGTCGGCAATGACGGCGGCCAGGGCATCGACCGCGTGCTTGCGATCCGCCATCCAGTTGCCGATGGCCACCGAGTGGGCGTGACCATAGTTGACCGCCTCGCTCTGAATGGCGCTCAGGGTTCGTGATTTGAGGGTGTGAAAGGCGACTATGCCGAGCAGGGCAGCCATCAGCAGCACTACCCCCAGGCTGGTCGCGAGCAGCTTGCCGCGCAACGAGAGTGTCATGACTACAAATCCTTGTGGTGACAGGAGGCCAGGAATACCCCCATATTGGTAGGTGATATCGGCGGCAGCCCCACTGGACTTTAGTGAATCCTTTTAATTTCTTCTTTATCAACAGCTGAAGATGCTGTGCATGTCGCCGCGACCTCAGCCGCCGGGCACCGACATCCAGAGGCCGCCCGCTGGCGGCACCAGTATCAGCAACGACATGGCGCCAGGGCGACCAGCTAGGGTGAGCGAACCCAAGAGGCGGATCGGCAAGGACAAGAGAAGTGAGTCGCGCGAAGCGCGTCAGGGATCGCAGGCGAGCGGCGCAGCAGAAAGGTTCAGGGATCGCAGAAATGCGAAAGGCCAGCTCAATGAGCTGGCCTTTCTGAAAATGGCAGGGGCGGCAGGACTCGAACCCGCAACCATCGGTTTTGGAGACCGCTGTTCTACCAATTGGAACTACGCCCCTGCAACAAACGAGGCGAATTATACAAAGCCGGGATCAAAGGTAAAGGCTTTTTTTCTCACTTTCGATGCGATCGAACAATTCACGAGCAAATCGCGGTAATTCCCGCAACCAGCCGGGGTAACTTGCTGTATTTGCAGTCCCGCCGGGGTAGGAATGGGGCATAAATGGGGGTAGGGTGAAACCAGCTACAGGGAGGTCGTTCATGCTCAATTACCGCCTGCTTCAACAACTTGCGCCCCTCAACTTCCGGGATGAGCGCAAAACCGAGTCCCTGCCAGACTATCTCGAGCGGGTCTCTCCCCTGGTGCCCTTCATTCCCCAAAATGTGCTGACGCAATGGATTTACCGCCATTGGCGCGGTTTTGAGTCCAACTGGAGCTTTATCGACCTCGCCCGCCACCACTTCGAGTGCGAGGCCTGGGACACGGCCCAGATCGTGAGCCAGATAGGCTCCCGCCACATGGAGGTGATCGAGCGCTGGGGCGAGATGCTGCGCAGCAACCGCTATGTGCGCCGCTCCTGGCTCGGCGAGGACATGCTGAGCCGGGGCACCTGGTCAGAGCCCATCATAGTGCTCGCCCCCGAGCCCGGCGGCCACTATCCGGACGGCCAACCCCTGCCGCAGCCATATTGCCTGCTGGAGGGGCACCACAGGCTCGGCTATCTGCGCAGCATGGCCGAAGATGGTCTGCCGTTGCAGAGTGAGCACCAGGTCTGGATTTGTCGACCCGTTCGCGACACTCAAACGTTTTTACCGGCAAATCCTGCCTCTGAAATAAATTTTTGACAATTCAAAAACCAGCCCTATAATCTGTCCGGTTTTGAAAAAGGTCGGGACAGGACGATGCCGTTTTTGATGAAAAAAGCAGCCTTGCAGACGGGTGGAGCGCACCAGAGCGGCCCCGTTGTTTCCGGTTTCCGACCCACAGATCCCCAGTTATTTTTAAAAAGAGCCCCTGTTTCAGGGGCTTTTTTTTGTGCCAGAAAAACCTTCATTGATGTCAAAGGGAATGCAGACGATGACCAATCCACTCTATAACAAACACGTCATCTCCATCTCGGACCTGACCCGGTCCGACATGGAACTGGTGGTCGCCACCGCTCAGCGGTTGAAGGCCGAACCCGACACCCGCCTGCTGAAAGACAAGCTGGTCGCCAGCTGCTTCTTCGAGGCCTCCACCCGCACCCGTCTCTCCTTCGAGACCGCGGTACAGCGCCTCGGCGGCAACATCATCGGCTTCGCCGACGGCGGCAACACCAGCGCCAAGAAGGGCGAGACCCTGGCCGACTCCATCAAGATCATCGGCTCCTATGCCGATGCCGTGGTGATGCGCCACCCGAAAGAGGGCGCCGCCCGTCTGGCTTCAGAGTTCTCCCGGGTGCCTGTCATCAACGGCGGTGACGGCTCCAACCAGCATCCGACCCAGACCCTGCTCGACCTCTTCTCCATCCACGAGACCCAGGGCAAGCTGGACGGCCTCAACGTGGCCTTCGTCGGTGACCTCAAGTACGGCCGCACCGTCCACTCCCTGGCCCAGGCCTTGAGCCTGTTCAACTGCCGCTTCTTCTTCATCTCACCGGAAGCCCTGGCGATGCCGGACTACCTCTGCGAAGAGCTGGAGGAGAAGGGCATTCAGTTCAGCGTCCACGAGACCATGGAAGAGGTGATGCCGGAGCTCGACATCCTCTACATGACCCGGGTTCAGAAAGAGCGCTTCGACGAGACCGAGTACAGGCACATGGCCGCCAAGTTCGTGCTGGAGCTGGCGACTCTGGAAGGGGCCAAGCCCACCATGAAGATCCTGCATCCCCTGCCCCGGGTCGACGAGATCGAGGTCGCCGTCGACAAGACCCCCCACGCCTACTACTTCCAGCAGGCGGAAAACGGGGTCTATGCACGCCAGGCGCTGCTGGCACTGGTACTGAACGAAACCGTCTAAGGGAAAAGGGGAACATCATGTCCGAGAAGAACCAACTGCAAGTCGAAGCCATCCGTCACGGCTCCGTCATCGACCACGTCCCCGCCGGCCAGGGCATCAAGATCCTCAAGCTGTTCCAGCTGATCGAGACCCAGGAGCGGATCACTGTCGGCTTCAACCTCAAATCCGGCGCCCTGGGCAAGAAGGATCTCATCAAGATCGAGAACACCTGCCTGACCGAACAGCAGGCCAACCAGCTGGCGCTGTTTGCTCCGACCGCGACCGTCAACATCATCGAAGACTTCGCCGTGGTGAAGAAGCACCAGCTGAAGCTGCCGGAGTTCATCGCCGGGGTGTTCCACTGCCCCAACTCCAACTGCATCTCCCACAACGAGCCGGTGGACAGCTACTTCCGGGTGCGCGAAGTGAAGGGCGCTGTGCGCATGAAGTGCAAATACTGCGAGAAATCCTTCACCCAGGACATCGTCAGCGAGCGCTATTGATACTCTGTCGGGCCCTGCGGGGCCCATTTTTGACCCCTGTCACATCACTAATTCCCCCTTTGGTTATAATTTGCCATCTCGCAACGGCTAGACATCGCTCATCACCTACCGAAATGCTCGTCATCAGTGTTTTTCGCTATGAAAAACAGGCGTGACAGACTGAGCGCCATAGCCATCTGTCATCGTCAAAGGAAGTCGCCATGGTCAAGACCCTCAGTCGCCCCCCGGAACAGGAGTCCGACCTGGCCCAGCTCGATGCCTGCCGCCAGATCATCGGCCAGCACTGCTACAGCACCCAGGAAGAGATCCGCCGCGAGCTGGCGGAGCGCGGCTTCGCCGACATCAGCCAGTCCACCATCTCCCGTCTGCTGCGCCGCCTCGGCGTCGCCAAGGCCCAGAATGCCAATGGCAAGAAGGTCTACACGCTAGTGGACGATCAGCTGGAACCCGCCGGCAGCACTCGCTCCGTGCACGACATGGTGCGCGCAGTGGTGCACAACCAGCAGATGGTGCTGGTACACACCACCCCGGGGGCCGCGACCGTGGTGGCCCGCCTGCTGGATCGCCACGCCGATCCCGAGATCCTGGGGGCCGTCGCCGGCAACGATGTGGTGCTGATAGCCCCGCGCCACATCAGTCGCACCCGCCAGGCCCATGCCGCCGTGGTGCGTACCCTGGAGCAGGCGCGCTAAGCCAGCCCCGAATGCAGCAAGGCGACCCCTGGGTCGCCTTTTTGTTGCCTGCGATCTGCCCGTGCCATCATGCACAGCCATAAAAAAACGGGAGCCCGCAGGCTCCCGTTGTGTCTTGCTGGTCATCCCTTATGAGAGCAGGGCCCCCAGGCTCAGGCAGACCACGATCAGCACAGTCAGTATGCCAAGCAGCGGTGCCACCCACTTCAGCCAGCGCACATAAGGCACCTTGGCGATGGCCAGGCCACCCATGACCACGGCTGAGGTCGGGGTCACCAGGTTCACCAGACCGGAGGCGGATTGGTAAGCGGTCACCACCAGCTCGCGGCCCACGTTGGCGAAGTCGGCAAGGGGCGCCATGATCGGCATGGTCAGCACCGCCAGACCGGAGGAGGACGGCACCAGGAAGGAGAGCACCACTTCCAGCACGAACATCACGTTGATGAACACCACTGTGGAGAGGCCGGTCACTATGCCTTCCGCGCTGTTCAATATGGTGTGGGTGATCATGCCGTTGTCCATCACCACCACTATACCGCGGGCGATACCTATGATGAGGGCCACGCCGAGCAGGTCACGGGCACCGTCGATGAAGTTGGAGGTCAGCTCCTCCTCGCTCATGCGGGAGATAACGCCGACTATGATGGCGGCGGCCAGGAAGACACCGGAGATCTGCGCCATCCACCAGCCGAGCACGGCCACCCCGTAGATCATCACGGCGAAGGCGGCGACGAAGATACCCAGCACTATCTTGCGGGTCAGGGTGAACTCCAGCATCTGGTCGCTCTTGTTGCCGAGGAAGTGGGCACGGTTCTCATCCCACTTGTCGGCCACCAGGGACTTGCTGGGGTCGTTGCGCACCATCTTGGCGTAACGCATCACATAGGCCACGCACAGCAGCCAGCCGGCCACCAGCATGGCGACCCGCAGCCAGATGCCGTCGGTGAAGGAGATGCCGGCCGCGTTGGCGGCAATCACGGTGGCGAACGGGTTGATGGTGGAGCCCAGCGTCCCTATACCGGCGCCGAGCAACACTGTCGCGGCGGCGACCACGGGGTCGAAGCGGGCGGCCATCATCACGGGCACCAGCAGGGTGTAGAAGGGCAGCGACTCTTCCGCCATGCCGTAGATGGTGCCCCCTGCGGCGAACAGCGCCATCAGGATCGGGATCATCCACTCCTCGCGGCCACGCAGACGATCGGTGACGCGCTCGATACCGGCATCGATGGCGCCGGTCTTGGTCACAATGCCAAGGAAGCCGCCGATGATCAGGATGAAGAGGGAGACGTCGATGGCGCCTGCCTCATAGGTGTCGTGGTTGTAGAGACCGTCGATGGGTGCCAGCAGCACGTCGACGATGCCCTGGGGATTGGCCTCTACCAGCTTGTAGGTGCCAGCCACCGGCACTTCCTTGCCGAGGGCTTCATTCATTACCATGTCGTATTTGCCGGCCGGCACTATCCAGCTCAGGGCGGCCACCAGGGCGATCAGCACAAACAATATGGTGTAGGCTGACGGGAACTTGAATTTGGTCATGGTCCAGCTTCCTTCTGTGGTGCGGTATCCATGTATCTGCGGGTCGTAGGGTTAGAGGTGTTATGCCGCCGTCACATGGTCGAAAAGCCGGGGGTCACCCCCCGGCACCACTACTGCGACCTTAGTCGCCCAGCGTAGCCACCATCACTGCCTTGATGGTGTGCATCCGGTTTTCGGCCTCGTCGAAGACTATGCTGTGCTCGGATTCGAACACGTCCTCGGTCACTTCCAGACCCTTCATGCCATATTTGTCAGCCACTTCCTTGCCCATGGTGGTCTCATCGTTGTGGAACGCCGGCAGGCAGTGCATGAACTTCACATCCGGGTTCTTGGTGGCGTTGATGACGTCCATGTTGATCTGATAGGGGGTCATCAGTTTCACCCGTTGATCCCAGGCTTCCTTCGCTTCACCCATGGAAACCCAGACGTCGGTGTAGAGGAAGTCGGTACCCAGCACGCCCTCTTTCACGTCTTCGGTCAGGTGAATGCGCGCACCGGTTTCTTCGGCGATCTGGCGGCACTTGGCGACCAGCTCTTCTTCCGGCCAGAAGGCCTTGGGGGCAACCAGGCGGATGTCCATGCCCATCTTGGCGGCGCCGACCATCAGGGAGTTGCCCATGTTGTTGCGGGCATCACCCAGGTAGGCGAACTTGATCTGATCCAGACGCTTGCCCTTGCCGTGCTCCAGCATGGTCATGAAGTCCGCCAGGATCTGGGTCGGGTGGAATTCGTTGGTCAGACCGTTCCAGACCGGTACACCGGCATGGGCGCCCAGCTCTTCGACTATCTCCTGACCGAAGCCACGGTATTCGATGCCGTCATACATACGACCCAGTACACGGGCGGTGTCCTTCATGGACTCCTTGTGACCGATCTGGGAACCGCTTGGGCCGAGGTAGGAGACCTGGGCGCCCTGGTCGAAGGCCGCCACTTCAAAGGCACAGCGGGTACGGGTGGAAGTCTTCTCGAAAATCAGGGCGATGTTCTTGCCGGTCAGGTGTTTGCGCTCATAGCCACCGTATTTGGCTTTTTTCAGGTCGATGGCCAAGTCGATCATGTATTGGATTTCGCGTGGGGTGAAGTCCAACAGTTTCAGGAAGTTACGGTTACGCAGATTAAAAGCCATGATGAGTTCTCTCTATATTTGTGTCAGACCAATTCGGGCAGTGTTGTTAACTACGCAGTGATTCAACGACTCAAGCATTCACGGTATGGGTGGCGACTATATTGGTGCCAGCTTCCCCCTTGAGGATGGCGAGGCCATCTTCCAGGGAACCGATCCCGACCATGCCGCCGGTTGCCTTGACGAATTCGCAGGAGGCTTCGACCTTGGGCCCCATGGAGCCGGCATCGAACTTGACGCCAGCCAGCTCATCCGGGCTGGTGACCCGCAGCGGGTGCTGGGTCGGCTTGCCCCAATCCAGGTAGACGGCATCGGCATCGGTCAGGATCAGCAGGGCGTCGGCCTTGATCTGTCTGGCCAGGTAGGCGGCGGACATGTCTTTGTCGATCACCGCTTCGATGCCGGTCAGGCACTGGCCATCCCAGGTCACCGGAATGCCGCCACCACCGGTACAGATGATGAGGTGGCCCTGGGCGATCAGGGTTTCGATGGCGTCGCCTTCGACGATGCGCTGGGGCAGCGGGGACGGCACCACGCGGCGGAAGAACTTGCCGTCGGCCTTGACGCTCCACTGCTTCTCGGCCGCCAGGGCGCGGGCTTCGGCTTCCTCATAGACGGGGCCGATGAACTTGGTCGGATTGGCGAAGGCGGGATCCTCAGGATCGACCTGCACCTGGGTCAGCAGCGCGGTGACGTTGCGGCTCGGCATCAGGTTTTTCAGCTCCTGGATCAGCATGTAGCCGATCATGCCCTGAGACTCGGCGCCCAGCACATCCAGGGGATAGGGAGAGACCTTGGTATAGGCGCTGTTCTGCAGGGCCAGCAGGCCGACTTGCGGGCCGTTGCCGTGCACCAGCACCACGTTGTACTCCTCGGCGATCCGGGCGATGGTCTTGGCGGCGGTCGCTATGTTCTTGCGCTGGATGTCGGCTTCAAGGGGCTCGCCACGACGGAGCAGGGCATTGCCACCCAGGGCGACGACGACAGTTGGTTTTTTCATGAGTGTTACTCTCGAGTCTTGGTGTGTGTGGCGCCAGCCTCTGCCGGCGCCACGCCGTCTTGTCAGATGCCGTCACGTTCCATCGGGCAGCTCATGCAGCGGGCGCCGCCGCGACCACGTCCCAGCTCTTCACCCGGGATGGGCAGCACTGTGATGCCGGCCTTGTCGTACTTCTCGTTGGTGTAGGTGTTGCGCTCGTAACCCACCACCACGCCGGGACGCACTGTCAGCACGTTGTTGGCATCGTTCCACTGCTCGCGCTCGGCCTCGAAGCTGTCACCACCTGTGGTGATGAGCTTGAGCTGATCCACGCCCAGCGCCTTCTCGATGGCGGTGACGAAGTAACCCTCTTCCTTGATGTTCATGCCGGTGGCGCCGCCCGGAGTCAGGCTCCAGCAGTTCACATCCTTGCGGATGACTTCCGGATAGACGGAGAAGGTGTCTATGTCCATGTGGGTCATGACGGTGTCCAGGTGCATGCAGCTGCGGTGTTTCGGCAGTTGCATGGCGATGACCTGCTTGGCCTGACCGTGCTTGAACAGGCCGCGGGCCAGGTGTTCCACCCCTTGCGGCGTGGTGCGCTCGGACATGCCGATGAGCACGGCGCCACGGCCGATGACCAGGACGTCACCCCCTTCGATGGTGGAGTTGTCGTAGTCACGATCCTCGTCACCGAAATACTTGATGAAGTCCTGACCGGCGAACTGCGGGTGCCAGCGGTAGATGGCCTTCACATGGTTGGTCTCGCGGCGACGGGCGGCCTTGGCCATGGGGTTGATGGAGACGCCACCGTAAACCCAGCAGGAGGTGTCACGGGTGAAGAGGTGGTTGGGCAGCGGCTCTATGATGAAGTCGGTCGGAGCGTGCATGCCCACTACCATGTTGACGCCGCTGAAGGGCATCTCTGAGTAGGTCAGGCCACCGGAGAGGATGCGGGCCAGCTCGCGGTGCGGCATGTCAGCCAGGAAGCAGCGCACGTCATTGGCCAGTGCGGTGCCGAGGCGATAATCGGAGACCTGGTGTTGCAGCAGCCAGGCTTTGGCTTCCGGCACATCCAGGGTTTCGGCCAGCAGGTTGGTCAGCAGGAAGACTTCGACATTCTGATCGCGCAGTACCTGAGCGAATTTGTCGTGCTCCTGACCGGCACGTTCAACGGACAGGACGTCATCGAACAGCAGATCCTGGCAGTTGGAAGGGGTCAGGCGCTTCAGACTGAGGTTGGGGCGGTGCAGCATGACGCGGCGCAATTGGCCAACTTCAGAACCTACATAAAATTTGCTCATGATTATATTCCGTCTAGCAGTGGTCCCTGCGAGTGATTGAATAGATTCCTTCTATTCTGGCTCGTGGCTAAGGCGGGATATTCTTTATGTAGGGTACTCGGCTTGTGTTCTATCCTGCCCTTGCCTTTCGTGACAGAGGTTAGGACTAGCAATCACCACAAACTTAGACATTGATCACATTCACTCGAGACTGAATAAAATCAGGAGTTAATTTATGATGGAGTTTACATAAATGACATTTACTCATTAACGCCTGCCGCATAACGACGCAATAAGGGCAGGTTTTATTTCACCGGGATACCGTTTTCATTCATGACGGATATCTACAAATGGATATGATCAATTAAAAATAACCAATAAAATCATGAGCATGTCTGGTTTTTATTTTTTGTTTGAATTTTATACGTTCATCCATGCATTTATCCTCATAAATACGCCCGCCACTCACCACATAAATAGTCATCTTCATCCCTTCGCCTGAATAATCCATCTCTTGTCCCAGATCATGGCATCGGCGCCAACCCGCACGGGCAGCCCTCCGTATCAGGGTGCTCATCGCATCTCCTTTATATGGATATGCATTCTGGGCGCATCCTGGCGATGCTTTTCTCACCAGCGCCATTGCATCCCGGTTTTAAAGTTTTTTCATTAGTTGAATTTATTGCGCCACCTTGCGCCACTCCCGGGTTCGCCTTAACTCAGAAAGTGATCAGGATCACGCTATTTTCTATCACCAAGGAGATAACCATGAAGATCAAATCGCTGTTTCTGCTGGTCGCCCTGGTTCTGCCCATGACCCCGACCCTGGTTCAGGCCCAGGGTGCTCCCGCCATACCGCTGGTGGTGTGCCATGTTGACCAGGCCCCCCAGAAGCTGCTCCCCGCCTACCTGTGCCAACAGCATGGCGGCCAGCAGCACCATTGATACTGTCCCCAGGGGGAGGACGCCTCCTCCTGGGTTGTCAGTTCCCCACACCGGCATACCCCTCCCCCGATAAGCCCGCTCCTTTTAGCCGCTTCCGGCCAGCAACCCCATGCGACCCTCTGTGTTCCCCCTCAACCCGTCCTGGCACAGGTGCCTCTGACCCTGGATGCTGGCGGCCCCGGCTCGCCTATCTGCGATCGACTCTGACCCTGGTGACTTTTCTGAACCTCAGTTAAACGAGCTGTAAGATATTCGCCATAGCAGGCGTAAGCCAAGCGCCTCAAAAATTCTCGCCATAGTCGGAAGATTGGAGCAAAAAAGCGCACTTAAAAACAACAACGATATGATTTACAACGAAATAACATCATTATCATTTCTCGAGAAACGAGTTTCGAAAAAACGTTTTTCAACATGCCATTGTCGTCCCCCGGGAAATCCTTATAGTTACTCCTGCACGGACGCAATGAAGTCGGTCAGGAAGACTGGCTGCCAGGGTTGGGCAAATGGACTCACCACAGGATGTGGTAAAGGACACCTCCCAGGACGGAGAAAGTGCGACGGGAACGGATGACTCGTCAGGCCATGATGGCTAAAGGACACCCCAAAGGATTGGGAAGGGGAAACCTAAAGGAAGAGGTATAGTCAGGGATTGCAGGGAGCAACTTCGTTCAAGGATATGAGCGATAAGACTATCGGGGGCGACGCAAGTCGCCCCCATCTTTTTTTGGGAATTTTTCACGCTTTCCCTGTGAGCTGCCACCCTGGCGCCAGCGGCCAGGGTGCCCACGACCAGTCCAACCGACCTTACTCCAGCCGGAAGTGTCCCACTATCTCCCGCAGCCTGTCATAGGTGTGCTGCATTGAAGTCGAACTCTCAACCGTCCGCTCGCCATTGCCCTTTAGCTGGGTGATCACCTCGGCGATGGCGCTCATGTTGCGGTTGATCTCTTCGGCGACCGCACTCTGCTGCTCCGCCGCTGTGGCGATATGGCTGATGAGATCGTTGATCTCCACCACCTCCCCCGCCATCAGATCCAGCGACGCATTCACCTTGCTGGTGTTCTCTGCCGCATCCTGACAGCTCTGCCGGGTGTTGCCCATGGCGGCCACCACAGTCTGGGTCCCCCGCTGCAACCGGGTCAGCATGGTCTGGATCTCGGCCGTGCTCTGCTGGGTACGGCCCGCCAGGGAGCGCACCTCGTCGGCGACCACGGCAAAGCCGCGCCCCTGCTCACCGGCACGGGCAGCCTCGATGGCGGCGTTGAGGGCCAGCAGGTTGGTCTGCTCGGCGATGCTGCCGATGACCCCGAGGATGGAGCCAATCTGCTGCACATCCTGCTGCATGGCGGCGATGGAATGGGCCGTGGTTTCCACCTCCGTCACCAGGGCGGTGACGCTGGCCATGGCCTGATCCACCACCCGGCGCGACTGGCTCGCGAGCTGCTGGCTCTGGCCGGTCAGCTGGGCCGTGCTGGCGGCGCTTTCCGACACCGAGACGGCGGTGCGGCTCATCTCGTTGATGGCGGTGACCACCTGCTCCGTCTCCCGCACATGCTCGGCCAGCAGCCCCTGGGCCGAGCCAGTCTGCCTGGCCAGACCCGAGATCCCTTCGTTGAGCTGGCCGCTGGCTTCCCGTACCTCTCCCATCATCTCCTGCAGCCGCTCGATGAAGCGGTTGATGCCGGCCGAGATCTGGCCGAGATCATCCTTGCTGGTCACCGCGAGCCGACGAGTCAGATCGCCGCTGCCCCGAGACAACTCCTGCACCAGATCGCGCAGGGAGAGGATGGGGCGGTAGGCCAGATTGAGGGCCACCATGGAGACCACCAGCACCAGGGCCGCCACCCCGAGCAGGGCCAGGGTTATCTTGCCGTTGAGCGCCTGGGTCATGGACTGGATGTAGTCGAGATCGATATAGCCGGTAAGGGTCCACTGGCTGCCACGGATATCCAGCGGATTGGGGCGAGACTCGCTCTCCCCCTGTGGTTTGCTGCTGTAAAGCACCTGGCCCTGACTGTCCGCCAGGGAGAAATAGCGCCCCTCCCCGCTCACCTTTGCCAGCAACTCCTTGAACTCGCTCATGTCGAGGTAATAGAGGTAGGCGGAATCGGCACCCCGGGGCACCAGAATGGAGATGACCGGCTTGCCGTCCAGCTGCTCCAGCGAGCTGACGGTGATCTGGTTGTTGGCGGCGGGGATCAGCTGGCGCAGAGCCTCAACCCTGGCCTTGTCGTCGATGACCCCGTTCACGTCGAACGCCATGTCGCCGATCAGCTTGACGATGTTGTGAAAGCCGGTCTCCTGCAGCGCCTTCTTGACGCTGGTTACCCCCAGGTTGAGGTTCGCCGCCAGCAGCACCTTCTGGTTGATGTCACCGGCCAGCTTCTCCTTGACCAGGGTGATCTGCTCGTTGATGTTCTGGGTCGCCTGGGTGCGGATGTAGCCACTGATGAAGTGATTGACGCTGAACCAGGCGGTGCCGATGGTGACCAGGATGGCGAGCAGCAGCAGGACGTTAATCTTGACTTTGAATGGCATGGGGTGGGTCCCTCCAAATAGAAAGGGCCGGAACATGCCCGGCCCTTTCTGCCAATGCTTACTTCTTCTTGGCGTACTTCATGGAGTCCAGGGCCACGGCAAGAATGATGATGCCGCCCTTGATGATGAACTGCCAGTAAGGGCTGACCCCGATGTAGGTCAAGCCGTAGTTGATCAGGGTGAAGATGAGCACCCCGGTGATGACACCGGCGACAGTTCCCACACCACCGGCAAAGGAGACACCGCCCACCACGCAGGCCGCGATGGCATCGAGTTCATACATGAAGCCGAGGTTGTTGGTGGCGCTGCCGATCCGGCCCGCTTCCAGCATGCCGCCGAAGGCGTAGAAGACACCGGCCAGGGCATAGATCATCACCAGGTTGACGGCGACGTTGACGCCGGAGACCTTGGCGGCTTCCGGGTTGCCGCCGATGGCGAAGATGTTCTTGCCGAAGCGGGTCTTGTTCCACAGCACCCAGACGAAGACGCTGGCGATGGCCGCGTAGAAGGTGAGATACGAAAGCTTGAACCCCCCTATCCGGATAAAGCCCTGCGCGAAGCTGGAGAAGCGGGGGTCGAAGCCGGCCACCGGGGAGGCACCTACAGAGTCAAAGTAGAGGGAGTTGATGCCGTAGACGATGATCATGGTGCCCAGAGTGGTGATGAAGGGCGTCACGTTCAGGTAGGCAACGATCAGGCCGTTGACCAGACCGATCAGGGCTCCCACAGCGCACACCAGCAGGATCACCACGGGAATGGGCACTTCACCCAGGCTGGGGAACACCTTGTTGACGTTGGTCAGCGCCTGCAACATGGTGGCCGCGATCAGCGCCGCCAGACCGACCTGACGACCGGCCGAGAGATCCGTCCCCTGGGTGATGATGATGCCCGCCACCCCGAGGGCTATGATGACCCGCACCGAGGACTGGGTCAGGATGTTGCTGAGGTTGGTGAGGCTGAGGAAGGAGGGCTCCTGGATCACGATGACCATGAGCAACACCAGCAGCACCAAGTAGATGGCGTTCTCTTTGAGCGCCTGCATCAGATTGAAATTTTTAGCCGACTCCATAATGTCTTCCTGTCTTTATAGGTACAGAGATGCCAGGCGCAGGATCTCGCTCTGGTCAGTTTCTTTGGTGTTGACGATCCCCGCGACCCGGCCATTGCTCATGACCATGATGCGATCCGTGATCCCCAGCAGTTCCGGCATCTCGGACGAGATAATGATGATGCCCTTGTCCTTCTTCGCCAGCTCAAGAATGAGCTGATAGATCTCGAACTTGGCGCCCACGTCTATGCCGCGGGTCGGTTCATCCAGCATCAGGATCTCCGGCTGGGTCAGCAGCCAGCGGCCTATGATGACCTTCTGCTGGTTGCCACCGGAGAGGGAGCCAATCTGTGTCTGCTGGGTCGGTGTCTTGACCCGCATGGAGTCGATGACCCACTGGGTATCGCTCTTCATCTTGTTGTCGCTGAGCAGCCCCATGGATCCCTTGTAGCTGTCCATGTTGGCGATCAGGGAGTTGAAGGCGATATCGAGACGGGAGTAGATCCCGGTGGAGCGGCGCTCCTCCGTCACCAGGGCGAAGCCGTTCTGGATCGCCTCATGGGCGTTGCGATTGGCGACCTCCTTGCCGTGCAGCTTGATGACACCGTCGCTGTGATCGCGGATGCCGAACAGGGTCTCGACTATGTCGGTGCGCTTTGCCCCCACCAGACCGGCGATGCCGAGGATCTCCCCCTTGTGCAGGTTGAAGCTCACGTCCTTGATGGAAGGCTGGTTCTTGGCCGTCAGGTGCTCGACTTCGAGGATCACCTCTTTCGGCTGGTTGGTTTTCTCCGGGAAGCGCTGGGTCAACTCACGACCGACCATCATGCCGATGATCTGATCCATGGTCATGCCCTCGAGCGGCTGGGTCGCCACCCACTGGCCATCCCGCAATATGGTGATCTCGTCACAGAGCTGGAAGATCTCTTCCATCTTGTGGGAGATGTAGACGATGCCGCACCCCTTGTCCTTCAACTTGTTGATGATCTTGAAGAGGTGGTTGACCTCTTTCTCGGTCAGGGAGGAGGTGGGTTCGTCCATGATGACGATCTTGGCGTCATAGGAGAATGCCTTGGCAATCTCGATCATCTGCATCTGGGAGACGGAGAGGGTGCCGACCTTGACCCGGGGGTCTATGTCGATGTCCAGCTCGTCGAAGATGCGCTTGGTGTCGTCATACATCTTGCCGTGGTCGATGAACCAGCCCTTGGTGGGATAGCGACCTAGCCACATGTTGTCCATCACGGTGCGTTGCAATACCAGGTTCAGCTCCTGGTGCACCATGGATACGCCATTTTCCAGCGCCTCTTTGGAAGAGGTGAAGTTGACCTCCTCGCCCTTGAAGAAGATCTTGCCCTGATCCTTCTCGTAGATGCCGAACAGGCACTTGAGCAGCGTGGACTTTCCTGCGCCATTCTCGCCCATCAACGCATGCACAGAATGAGGACGGACCCGTAAATTGACATTATCGAGTGCCTTGACGCCAGGAAAGCTCTTACTGACGTCAATCATCTCCAACAGCCATTCTGATTGTTGCCGTGTTGTCATATCAGCCATCACATCTGGTTGAAAAAAGGGCAAGGGGATCTCCCTTGCCCTGGAGGGGGGAATTACTCGAATTGGGACAGGTTGTCTTTATCAACGCCCACGTAGGCAACACGCACGACCTTGTTGTCGATCTTCCAGTTGGTGCCTTCACCGGCCGGCTTGCCTTCAGCCAGGTTCTTGGTCAGCTCGTAGGTGGCCTTGGCCTGGTTGGCCGCATCGTTCAGCACTGTACCCGCCATGGCACCGCTCTTGACCATGGCCAGGGCTTCCGGCAGGGCATCGACGCCGAATACCGGGATGGCGCTCTTGCCCTGGGCTTTCAGGGATTCAACAGCACCCATTGCCATGCCGTCGTTGTTGGCGATGACCACTTCGATCTTGTTGGCGTTGGGGCCGGAGATCCAGGCGTCCATCTTGTCTTTCGCCATAGCGGTATCCCACATACCGGTATCCATGTGCAGCTGCTCTGTCTTGACGCCGCCGTCATTCAGGGTCTTGACGACGTAGGTGGTGCGGGCTTCCGCATCCGGGTGGCCCGGCTCGCCCTTCAGCAGTACGAACTGGATGACGCCGTCCTTGTTCAGATCCCACTCAGGGTGTGCCTTCCAGTGCTTGGCGATCAGCTGGCCCTGGATGATGCCTGACTCCTTGGAGTCGGTACCCACGTAGTAGGCCTTGTCATAGCTGGCCAGGTCGGCCGCGCTCGGTTCCTTGTTGTAGAACACCACGGGGATCTCGTCCGCACGGGCCTTCTCGATCACGACAGGGGCCGCCGCCGGGTCAACCAGGTTGATGGCCAGCGCCTTCACGCCCTTGGCCAGCAGCACGTCGATCTGGTCGTTCTGCTTGGACTGGTCATTCTGGGAGTCATTCATCAGCAGCTCCACACCGGGATTGGCTGCCGCTTCCTTCTCGATGGCCTTGCGCACTACCGCCATGAAGTTGTCGTCATACTTGTAGACGGTGACACCGATACGGGTATCGGCCTGGGCTTGGGCTCCCGCCATCAGTCCCATCAGCAAGGTGGCAACTGTCGTGAGTTTTTTCATTGTTATGCTCCGATCTCTAATATCTGTTTTTGTAGGGAATGCTGTACACCGTTTGAACTGGCGCCAGCCTAATGTAATCAGTTTGTTGTATGGCGGTCTGTGATCATGGCAACAAAATGAAAACGTTTACACTCTGTTACATAGACATAAAACATTTTAAAATCAATAAGATAACTAATTAAAAGACCTTTACGAATCCATTTTCGTCATCGGCGTCAGATTCAGTGTAGAACACAGTTCCAACTGTAACTTCCAGGCGGCAACCAGAATTCGGGTCGCACGCTCTGGCTCCAGGAGTCATCGCCCCCTACACCCATGTGGAAACCATCCAGGCAGAGGTGCAATCCCCCCAGGGCCACCAGATCGGTCTGGTGGCGGGCCTGGGCCAGCTGCTGCTGGCTGTAGCGGCTGACGCTGAAATGGAACTTGCCCTCCATGCTCACCTCTGCGAGGCGCAGCTGACGGGTATCGCAACGCAAACCGTTGTCGGTCGGGAACACATAGGGGGTGTGCAGGGCCGAGATCGGCAATTGCCAGCGATGGAGGTCGGCGGCAAGCTGACGATCCGGATAGTTCTCGTGGGGACCGCGTCCCAGCCAGCTCACCTCGTCGACCTCGTCGGCCAGCCAGAGCCTGGCCCCGATGCGGGGCAGGGACGGCATGTCGGCGGCAACCTCCACCTCTATGCGCAGCGCCATGGCGCCGTCGGCACCGAAGCTGTGATGCCAGCGGGTCAGCAGCCGCAGCGACTCCCCGACGAAGTAACCGTGGGATACGACCAGCGTCCCCTTATCGGGGTTAGCCTCCAGGCCGAGGCAGCGGTGCTGCAGATCATTGAGCCCGGCCTCCTGCCAGCGGGCAATCCAGGCGTTGGGATCCGCGTGATCCGCCTCGCTGGTGCCGATGTCGTTGTCGAGCGGTGCCCGGTAGAAGTGATCGGCGATGGCATCCCGCAGCCGCTCATGACCCTGTTTCTGCCAGCTACTGATGCGGCCGCTGGCCTTGTCCAGCCGCCACTCGCTGCCTGCGGCACGCACCAGCCAGTGGTCCGGCTGCTCGCTCAATGAGGCGGGCGCCCGGGTAACAGGCAGGGCCAGAGGGGTCGGCAGCATGCATTGCTGGCGCGCCACCTCGTGATCCGCCCCGGCCCATGCCGTGGCGGTGGGCTGCACTATGGTCAGATCCAGCCAGGCCAGGGTGCCTGCGGCAAAGCCCGGCAGCCGCTCCAGCAGGGTCAGCGTCACGCAGCCCTGGGGCGCCAGCTCGAGCGGGCACTCACCCTGGCTCAGCACCACACCGTCCTCCAGCAATTGCCAGCGCAACACCTCGTTGTCCGTGGGGCGGAACAGGTATTCGCTGCGGATCTCGACCCGGAGCGGCTGCCGGCTTTGCAGGGTCAGCACGAAGGGCTGCTGGGCCCGCTTCGCCTCGAACAGAGCGGGATGCGGCGTCCGGTCCGGGAACAGCAGGCCGTTGCAGCAGAACTGGCGATCGTTGGGAATATCGCCGAAGTCACCGCCATAGGCCCAGAAATGGCGGCCATCGTCGGTCTGCTTGTCGAGCCCCTGATCCACCCAATCCCACACGAAACCGCCCTGCAGGCGGGGATGATCGCGAAACGCCTGCCAGTAGTGGGCATAACCCCCCAGGCTGTTGCCCATGGCGTGTGCGTACTCGCAGAGGATCAGCGGTCGGGTCTCGTCCGGCAGTCCTATCCACTTGGCCAGCGCCCACTTGGGCACCGCCGGGAAGGATTGATCCTGATGAGTGCGGGCATACATGGGGCAGATGATGTCGGTGGCCGGGGTATCGGCCCCGCCCCCTTCGTACTGAACCGGCCGGCTCGGATCGGCCCGTTTGACCCACTGATACATGGCGTCGTGGGCCGGGCCATAACCGGATTCGTTGCCCAGCGACCAGATGATGATGCTGGGGTGGTTGAAGTCCCGCGCCACCATGCGGGTGACCCGCTCCAGGAAGGCGTTGCTCCAGGCGGGATCCTGCGCCAGCCGCCCCATGGGGGTCATGCCGTGGGTCTCCAGGTTCGCCTCGTCCACCACGTAGAGGCCGAGCCGGTCACACAGTCGATAGAACTCGGGATGGTTGGGGTAGTGGGAGCAGCGCACCGCGTTGAAGTTGTGCTGCTTCATCAGCCGCAGATCCTGCTCCATGGCGGCAGGGGTCACCACATGGCCCAGGGCGGGATCGTGTTCGTGGCGATTGGCGCCGCGGATCAGCAGCGGCTGGCCGTTGACCCTCAGCAGGCCGCCCTTGATCTCCACCGCCCGAAAACCCACGTCATGGGCCTCGCTCTCGATGGGCTCGCCCTGCTCATCCAGCAGGGTCAGGGTCAGTCGATAGAGGTGCGGCGTCTCGGCGCTCCACTTGTGCGGCGCCGCTACCTCCAGCCACAGCTCGGCCCTGTCTGGGTAGGCGCCCTTCTCGTCGATGGCGCCTGTGCCGAGCGGCTGGCGCCGATCGGCGATCAGCGTCTCGCCGAAATAGAGCCTGGCCTCCACCGCCAGCCCGGCGCCCTCATTGACCTGCAGCGCCACCTTGAGGCGGGCGTCCCGGTAACAGGCGTCCAGCACAGGGGTCAGCCGCACGTCCAGCAGCCGGCGCTCGGGTTTGTGCAGCAGGCTGACGGAGCGGAAGATGCCGCTCATGCGCCACATGTCCTGATCCTCCAGATAGGAGCCATCGGACCAGCGCAGCACCAGCACGGCCAGCCGGTTCGCACCGGCCTGCAGGAAGTCGCCGAGATCAAATTCTGCGGGCAGCCTGCTGTCCTGGGAGTAACCGACCCAGCGGCCGTTGCAGAACAGATGGAAGGCGCTGTCCACCCCATCGAAGATGATGCGGGTCTGGCCGCTGGCCAGCCAGTCGGCGGGCAGTTCAAACTCGCGGGAATAGCAGCCGGTGGGGTTCTCGGCCGGCACCCGGGGCGGATCGCAGGGGAAGGGGTACTTGATGTTGGTGTAGATGGGGCGATCAAACCCCTGCAGTTGCCAGTTGCCGGGCACCCGGATGGGGGTCGCGCCGGGCAGATCCCCGCTCAGCCACTCCTCTGGCACCAGCTCAGGGGCTTCGAAGAAGGAGAAACGCCAGTCGCCATCGAGCAGCATGCGGGAGGGCGAAGGGAGCCCGGCACGGGCATCGGCCTCGCTGCGCCAGCTGAACAAGGGGGTATGGGCAGGCAGACGATTCACCGATGTAATCGCCTGGGTCTGCCAGTCCTGACGGGCCACTATCTCCCTGAGCATTCTTCTCTCTCCCTGCATGAAACAGATAACGCATGCAGTGTAGGGGAGTTTTGCCCGGTGATCGGCGATCTCGCTCACACAGATGTAAACGATTACACTGATTTTGTTAAGTAAAACAGGGTAAAAATAAGATAAATGAAAGTAAAAGATCACCCTGCCGGATAGGCAGGCTGAAACAGGGCGATCCAGACGTGGAAATCGGGGAAAAAGAGAGATGGATGGCCTCGAACAGGTACTCTTTAGGCGTGTTATCAGAGGCGGCCACTCAACTACCTCCAATCCACCGTCAGAAGACGGCAAGGAGACACAGCCTTCCGAGCTGTGGGGACCACCGGATGCGATTGTTCAGAGACTGGCGGGCGCCATCAAGCGGCAATTGAACAGGGACCTGGGCGTGTAGCGGCGCCTCTGCCCCCCACTCCAGCGCTATGACAACGGCAAATGGGAAGAGCGCTCAGAGCCCGACGAGCGCGACCGAGTGCGGTTGAGCAGAGACCAGGGCGCTTAGCAGAGGCGCAAGTCTGTAAACACGCCTCTGCCGCCATCACGCCAGCGCCATGACGGCGGCGAGAAGATGCGGCGATCAGAGCCTGACGGGCGCCACCGAGTGGCGGTTGAGCAGAGACCAGGGCGCTTAGCAGTGGCGCAAGTCTGTAGACACGCCTCTGCCACCTTCACGCCAGCGCCATGATAACGGCAAGGAGGGCAGAGCGCTCAGAGCCCGACGGGCGTGACCGAGTGGCGGTTGAGCAGAGACCAGGGCGCTTAGCAGAGGCGCAAGTCTGTAAACACGCCTCTGCCGCCTTCACGCCAGCGCCATGACAGCGGCAAGGGGGGGCAGAGCGTGAGCCTGTAAACACGCCTCTACCGCCTTCACCCCACCGCCATGACGGCGGCGAGAAGACGCAGCGATCAGAGCCTGACGGGCGCGACCGAGTGGCGGTTGATCAGGGTCGGGGTGTAGATCCGGCTCTGCACCGTCTCGCTCTCCCCGGCGGCGAGTTGCAACGCCAGCTTGGCGGCCTGGGCGGCCATGAGCTCGATGGGATAGCGCATGGTGGATAGCTTGGGCCGCAAGTATCTGGCATAGATGATGTCATCGAAGCCCACCACAGAGACCTCTTCCGGCACCTTGAGGCCGTTGTCCGCCAGCACCGAGATGGCCCCTGCCGCCATGGCGTCGTTGTAGGCCACCACGGCCGTGATGGGCAGCCCCTTGGCCAGCAGGTTGAGCATGGCGCGCTCCCCCCCTTCCTCATTGGGCATGCCGCTCTCCACCAGCTCGGGATCTGCGCTCAAACCCGCCTCGGCCAGGGCATCCTGATAACCCTGATGGCGCAGCAGGGCATCCTCGATGGCGTGATCCGAACTGAGGAAGGCGATGTGACGGTGCCCCAGCTCCAGCAGATGGCGGGTCGCGGTGGCGGCCCCCTGCCGGTTGTTGAGGGCGATGCAGCGGCCCCTCAGGCTGGGGATGTCGCGGTTGATCAGCACCATGCCGGGGGCTCGCAGGGCGTAGTCGATGAGCTCCTCGTCGCTGAGCGCCTTGCTGTGCACCACCAGCGCCTCGCAGCGCTTGCCGATCAGCAGATCTATGGCTTCCCGCTCCTGCTGGGCGCGGTGAAAACCATTACCCATCAGCAGGTGCAACCCCTGTTCCACCGCCACGGCGGCGACCCCCTTGACCAGGGCTCCGAAGAAGGGATCCGCCACGTCACCGACCACCACCCCCATGGTGTCGCAGGTCTGGCTGACCAGGGCCCGGGCGTTGGCGTTGGGGGTGTAGCCCAGCTCGGCCATGGCCTTCTGCACTACCTCGCGGGAGGCGGCGCTGGCCTTGGGTGAGTTGTTCATCACCCGTGAAACCGTTGCCACCGATACATTGGCCAAACGGGCGACATCCTTGATGGTGCTCATGCTGTTTTCACTTATTTCACGGTTCGATATGGCGCCATTATACCGGGCAATGTCACTGATAACAGGGGGAAAAGCCATGTCGATGCATTTATAACCACACAAACAAGTGTAATCGTTTCCACATATTTGTTAACCAGTTCACAGTTTGTCCGTCAGCCCCTCGGCTAGACTCCTGCTCAGGCTTTCCTTGCGTGAGGCACGAACGGTGGAGAAGAGGATGAGAGTACTGGTGACCGGCGGTTGCGGCTATATCGGCAGCCACACCTGTCTGGCCTTGCAGGCGGCAGGCATGGAGCCCGTGGTGGTGGACAACCTCTGCAACAGCAAGGCCGCCGTGCTGACACGGGTCGCCGCCATCAGCGGGCAGATGCCCAAGTTCTATCAGGGGGATATCCGTGATCCTGCCCTGCTGGACAGCATCTTCGCCGAGCAGCAGATAGACGCAGTGATCCACTTCGCCGCCCTGAAAGCGGTCGGCGAATCGACCCGGATCCCCCTCGAATATTATGAGAACAACCTGAGCGGCACCCTGGTGCTGCTGCAGGCGATGAAGCGGGCCGGGGTTCACAACCTGGTGTTCAGCTCCTCGGCCACCGTCTACGGCGACCCGGCCAGCACCCCCATCCGGGAGGACTTCCCGCGCAGCGCCACCAATCCCTATGGCCGATCCAAGCTGATCATCGAGGAGATCCTCGAGGATCTACAGGCCGCCGAACCCCACTGGAGCATGACGCTGCTGCGCTACTTCAACCCGGTCGGCGCCCACGAGTCCGGCACCCTGGGGGAGGATCCCCAGGGCATGCCCAACAATCTCATGCCCTATATCACTCAGGTGGCCATTGGCCGTCGTGACTGCCTCTCGGTCTTTGGAAACGATTACAACACCGTGGACGGCACAGGGGTGCGCGACTATATCCATGTGATGGATCTCGCCGAGGGGCACGTCAAGGCGCTGCCCCACTGTGCGGGGCGAGGCGGCGTCCACCCTTACAACCTGGGTACGGGCCAGGGCCAGAGCGTGCTGCAGATGGTGGCGGCGTTCGAGGCGGCATGCGGCCGCCCCCTGCCCTGTCGCATCGAACCCAGACGCCCGGGTGACATCGCCGAATGCTGGGCCGATCCCGCCAAGGCCGAGCGCGAGCTGGGCTGGCATGCCACCCGGGATCTCGCGGCCATGTGCGCCGACAGCTGGCGCTGGCAGTTCGCCAACCCGAACGGTTACGAGGAGTAGGCCTGACGGCCTGCCCGTTACGATTTTCTCAACTCATTGATTGGAGTGATGATGTTCAACCCTGTTGATCACCCCCACCGCCGTTTCAACCCGCTGACCGGCCAGTATGTACTGGTCTCCCCCCACAGGGCCAAGCGCCCCTGGCAGGGTCAGGTCGAAAAAATAAGCCAGGCACCGAGCCAGTCCCACGATCCGGACTGCTTCCTCTGTGCGGGCAACAAGCGCGTCACCGGCGACCAGAATCCCGACTATCAGGAGACCTTCGTCTTCACCAACGACTTCGCCGCCCTGATGCAGGACACCCCGGCCGCCGACGGCCAGCAGGATCCCCTGCTCAAGCTGGAGGCCGCCCGCGGCACCAGCCGGGTCATCTGCTTCTCGCCAGATCACGGCAAGACACTCCCCGAGCTGGCGCTGCCCGCCATAGAGGCGGTGATCAGCACCTGGATGAGCCAGGTGGCCGAGCTGTCGAGCCAGTGGGACTGGGTGCAGGTCTTTGAAAACAAGGGCGCCGTCATGGGCTGCTCCAACCCCCACCCCCACGGCCAACTGTGGGGCAGCGACTTCCTGCCCAACGAGATCGCCCGCGAAGAGCAGCACCAGCGCAACTGGCTGGCCGAACACGGCCGCCCGCTGCTGCTGGACTATGTGGAGCGGGAGCTGGCGGACAGATCCCGCATAGTGGTGGAGACGACACATTGGCTGGCAGTGGTGCCCTTCTGGGCGGCCTGGCCGTTCGAGACCCTGCTGCTGCCCAAGGCCCATGTGCCCTCCCTGCTGGGTCTCACCCAGGAGCAGCAGGAGGATCTGGCGGTGGCGCTCAAGGAGCTCACCAGCCGCTACGACAATCTGTTCGAGTGCAGCTTCCCCTACTCCATGGGCTGGCACTTCGCGCCGCCCAAGTCGGATTGCCCCGAGGCCTGGCAACTGCACGCCCACTTCTATCCGCCCCTGCTGCGCTCCGCCACGGTACGCAAGTTCATGGTGGGCTTCGAGATGCTGGCCGAAACCCAGCGAGACCTGACCCCGGAACAGGCCGCCGAGCGCCTGCGCTCCCTCTCCCCCGTTCATTACAAAGCCAATGAGGTGACCCCATGACCCCGAGCCAACGCGTCAGCGCCGTGTTTGCCGAGCAGTTTGAGCAACAACCCGACCTGCTGGTGCGCGCCCCCGGTCGCGTCAACCTCATCGGCGAGCACACCGACTACAACGACGGCTTCGTGCTGCCCTGCGCCATCGACTACGAGACCTGCGTCGCCATCGGCCTGCGCAGCGACAACCTGGTGCACGTGATCGCCGCCGACTACGGCAACCAGCGGGATCTATTCGACCTGGACAAGCCCATCACCCATCATCCGGATCAGCGCTGGAGCGACTACATTCGCGGCGTGGTCAAGCATCTGCAGGCCCGTGGCCATGCCCTGCGCGGCCTCAATCTGGTGGTCTCAGGCAACGTGCCCCAGGGGACAGGCCTGTCGTCGTCCGCGTCTCTTGAGGTGGCCATAGGCCAGGCCTTCAAGGAGGCCCTGGGGCTTCACATCAGCCAGGCCGAGATCGCCCTCAACGGCCAGCAGGCGGAGAACCAGTTCGTCGGCTGCAACTGCGGCATCATGGATCAGATGATCTCCGCCAGCGGCGAACGGGATCACGCCCTGCTGCTGGACTGCCGCTCCCTGGAGACCCGCCTCATCCCCATGCCCGAAGATCTGGCGGTGCTGATCGTCAACTCCAACGTGCGCCGCGGCCTGGTGGACAGCGAATACAACACCCGTCGCCAGCAGTGCGAGACCGCCGCCCGTCACTACGGGGTCAAGGCCCTGCGCGACCTGGATCTGGCCGCGCTGGAAGCGGGCAAGGCCGGGCTGGACGAAGCCTGCTACCGCCGTGCCCGCCACGTGGTGGGGGAAAACGCCCGCACCCTGGCCGCCGCCGAGGCGCTGGCCTCTGGCGATCTGGTGCGCCTCGGCGAGCTGATGGGCCAGTCCCATGCCGCCATGCGGGATGACTTCGAGATCACCGTGCCCGCCATCGACGGCCTGGTGGAGATCATCAAGGCAGAGATCGGTACCCAGGGCGGCGTGCGCATGACAGGGGGTGGCTTCGGCGGCTGCGTGGTGGCCCTGTTGCGCCCGGCGCAGGTGGACGAGGTGATCGCCGTGGTCGAGGCCCAGTATCCGGCCAGGTTTGGCCTCAAGGCGGACTGCTATGTCTGCCGCGCCAGCGCCGGGGCCGGCAGGCTCTAACGGGAAGCACATGAGTGACAGGCCACTGACCATCGAAACGGGCAAACCATGAAGACATTCGAACTGGAAAACGAGGAGGGGCTGCGCCTGCGCGGCCTCGAATTTGGCGCCACCCTCACCTCCCTCAGCCTGCCGGTGGCCGGCGTGCGCCGTGAAGTGTTGCTGGGCTGCGCCGATGAAGCCTATGCCACCCAGCAGGTGTGGCTGGGGGCGGTGGCGGGGCGCTTTGCCAACCGCATCGGCGGCGCCGAGCTGGTGCGAGGGGACGAACGCTGGTCCCTGGACGCCAATCAGGCCCCCCATTGCCTGCACGGCGGACGAGCCGGATTCCATCGTCAGCCCTGGCAGATAAAGGAACGGGAGGCGGACAGGGTCAGGCTGGCCCTGCTCTCAAGGGCGGGAGATCAGGGCTTCCCCGGCAACCTTCGGGTGACCCTGGAGTATCGGCTGGAGCAGCAGGATCTGGTGGTCGACTTCAGGGCCAGCACGGACGCGCCGACCCCGGTCAGCCTCACCAGCCACGCCTATTTCAATCTCGATGGCCACCAAAGCGGCAGCGATCTGCACTCTGATATTCGCAGTCATGCCATCAGTATCAATGCCGATCGCTTCCTGCCCACCGACCAGAGCGGTTTGCCGCTCGCCATCACGCCGGTGGAGGGCCCCTTCGATCTGCGTACCGAACGCCCCATAGGCCAGGATTGGCTGAGCCACCCCCAACAGCAGCAGGCCAAGGGCTTTGATCACGCCTTTCTGCTGAACGGCTCCGAACAGGCCTTGGCGGCAAGGGTGGTCTCAGGGGATAAGCAGCTGGTGATGGAGGTCCATACCAATCAACCCTCCCTGCAGTTCTACACCGGCAACTGGCTGGCCAGCACGCCGGACCGCCGCGGTCGACCATACCGGGATTACGACGGTTTCTGCCTGGAGGCGCAACAGCTGCCGGACAGCCCGAACCGGCCCGAGCTCGGCGACCCCTGGCTGCTGCCGGGCCAGCTGTATCACCACCAGACCCGTTACCGCCTGATCCCCGCAGGCTAAGACCCCCTACCGATCTCCCCCTTCGAAAGGGGGAGGCGCTATGACGCCTCTTATGAAGGGGAGAGGTGGGATTCTTCACCCTCTCTTGCTGACGACAGTCCACCGAGCCAACTCAGGAGTCTTGATGAACATGGATGATCACTACCTCGCCGCGCCGGATCGTTACCAGCGCCAGCCCTACAGAGCCGCCGGTCGCCACGGCCTGCGCCTGCCCGGCATAGGCCTCGGGCTCTGGCACAACTTCGGCGCCGGGAGCGATCCCGCCAGGGTGAAGGCCATGGTGCATCAGGCCTTCGATCTGGGGATCACCCACTTCGATCTCGCCAACAACTACGGGCCGCCGCCGGGCTCCGCCGAGACCACCTTCGGCGGCGTGCTCAAACGCAGTCTGGCCCCCTACAGAGACGAGCTGATCATCGCCAGCAAGGCGGGTTATGTGATGTGGGACGGCCCCTACGGCGATGGCGGCAGCGCCAAGTACCTCTTTGCCAGCCTGCACCAGAGCCTGCGCCGGCTCGGGCTCGACTATGTGGACATCTTCTATCACCACAGGCCGGATCCCCGCACCCCGCTGGAGGAGACCTGTCAGGCGCTGGCGCTCATGGTGCGTCAGGGCAAGGCGCTCTACGTCGGCCTCTCCAACTACCCGGCCGAGCTTGCCGCCAGGGCGGCGACCCGGCTGGCCGAACTCGGCACCCCCTGCCTGGTCAACCAGCTCAAGTACTCCCTGTTCCAGCGCGACATCGAGGCCGAGACGCTGCCGGTCTGCCGCGAGCAGGGAGTGGGGGTGGTCGCCTTCTCGCCCCTGGCGGGGGGCCTGCTGAGCGATCGCTACCTGGAGGGGATCCCGGCGGACTCCCGCGCCGCCAGCGCCAGCCCCTTCCTCCAGCCAGACCAGATCACCCCGGACAAGCTGGCCCGCATCCGCGCCCTCCATGCCCTGGCGCAGCAACGAGGGCAGCCCCTGTCACAGCTGGCATTGCAGTGGGTGCTTCGCGATCCCGTGGTGAGCTGCGCCCTGATCGGCGCCAGCAGCCCGCAGCAGATAGTAAGCGCGGTCGAAGCCCTGGCCCTGCCGCCGCTGGAAGAGGCGCTGCAGCAGCAGATCCTGGCGGTGCTGGCATGACGGGCCTATACCGCTGACCATGTCAGAAGATGACGGAACCAGGGGACTGTCGGCCCCTGCCCCGCGCCACCCGCAGACAAACGACACCGGCCGCGCGGCACCTAGCGGGTTCGACTGTCCCTTCCAATAATCTCTGGTTGCCCGCGTGATTTTCCGCCATCATTGGCCGCCCCGACCCTGATCGGGGCTGATTTTATCCGGACCCATCAACCAAGAGATCTGTACCATGACCGAATCCTACGCCCTGTTTGTGGCCTTCGTGCTGGGCATAGTGGAAGGCCTGACCGAGTTTCTGCCCGTTTCCTCCACCGGCCACATGATCATCGTCGGCCACCTGCTCGGTTTCGAAGGCCCCAAGGCCGCCACCTTCGAGGTGGTGATCCAGCTGGGCTCCATCCTGGCTGTGGTCGTCATGTTCTGGCGCCGGCTGTTCGGCCTCATCGGCATCCATTTCGGTCAGAAACCGGCACCTGGGCATGCCACCCTCTCCCTGGTGCACATCATCCTCGGCATGTTGCCCGCCGTGCTCATCGGGCTGGCCATCCACAGCTGGATCAAGGCCCATCTGTTTGGCCCTGAAACCGTGATGTATGCCCTGGTGGCCGGCGGCATACTGCTCATCATCGCCGAGAAGTTCCGCCCAGCCGTCACCGCCGAGACCCTGGACGACATCAGCTACAAGCAGGCGTTCGGCATAGGTCTGTTCCAGTGCCTGGCGCTCTGGCCCGGTTTCTCCCGCTCCGGCGCCACCATCAGCGGCGGCATGCTGATGGGCATCAGCCGCCATGCGGCGGCCGAATTCTCCTTCATCATGGCGGTGCCCATGATGATGGCGGCCAGCGGACTGGACCTCTACAAGAGCCGCGACTTCCTCTCCATGGCCGACTTCCCCATGTTTGCGGTGGGCTTCGTCACCGCCTTCGCGGTCGCCATGGTCGCCATCAAGACCTTCCTGGCGCTGATCCGTCGCCTCGACTTCATCCCGTTCGCCATCTACCGCTTCGTGGTGGCCTTCGCCGTCTACCTGGTATTTGTGGCCTGATCCCGAGGGATTGCCTGATGAAAAAAGGGACCGTTAAGGTCCCTTTTTCTATTGCTGCCCGCACTCAATAGAGGCGATGGCTGATGCCGTTGAGCAGCCGAGACAGTCCCTTGGTGAAGTGGACGGGTGCGTCCTGCACCGTGTAGCAGAGGCAGCCGTCCGGGGTGTGCGGGCTGTGGGCGTGACTGGCGTCGCGCCAGATGAAGTCCCCCGCCTGATAGCAGATGTCCCCCTCCTGCATGTTGCCCGCCAGCAGCAGGGTCAGCTCATAGCCCTTGTGGGTATGCTCGGGGATGCGGCCACCGGCCTCGATATGGAGCAGGCTGGCGCGAGCCCCCATCTCGTCGAGCGGCAGGCTGTACTGGCGAATGGCGCCCACATGGCGCCACTTGGGCGCATGGTGGCGGGCCAGCACCCGTGGCAGCCGGTAGGATTGGCCCGCGACCCGCAACTCGGGGGCCGGCCGCACCTGCTGCGCTAGCTCGGCCACGGCCGCCACGGGTTGTTGCAGTATCTCCGCCAGCATGGCGTCGAGCCCGGCCGGCAGCCCCTGGTCCGGCGCGGCCGGCGCCAGGAGCTGGTTCGCCAGCTCGGCCTCAAGGGTCTGCACCTGGGCGGCACACTCGGGGCAGAGCTCGCAATGGGCAGAGACACCGACGGCCAGCGGCAGGGGCAACTCGTCGGCGGCGAAGGCCCGCAACATGAGTTCGGTCGGATGGGTCTTAATCATGGCCTTGCTCCACTTGCTCTTTCAGTTTCTGTAATGCCAGCCGGAGGCGGGACTTGATGGTCCCGAGCGGGACGCCCAGCCTGTCGGCCAGCTCCTGCTGGGAAAACTCCTGCAGATAGATGCCGCGTACCACCTGTTGTTGCGGCTCCGGCAGAGTGGCGAGGTAATCTGCCATCTGGCGGGTCAGCACGGCGTCCTCCCCGCCGCTCAGGTGCTCCTCTTCCGCCCTGAACTCCAGCAGGGGCCACAGCTCCTCGGCGCAGAGATCCTCCTTGCTGGCGCGACGGCGCCGCAGCATGTCGAAACTCTGGTTGCGCATGACGGTATAGATCCAGGTGGTCGGCGCCCCCTTCTCGGGGTGATAGAGGCGAGCCTTCTGCCACACCAGCAGCATGGTCTCCTGCACCAGCTCGAGGGCGTTGGCCTCGCTGCCGAGGTGGCGCATCCCATAGCTGCGGATGCGCGGCGCGAAGTGGTGGAACAGGGTGGCGAAGGCGACCTTGTCGCCATGTTCGGCCACCCGAATGAGAAGAGACGTCAGATCGCCATCTGGGTTGTCCATGGGGGGCGATATCCTGCTTGGAGCCGATTGTGATTGGCCAGTATATGCCATTGCGCCATCCCTTGAGTGTTGCTGTCATCACCATTACGGCTGGCGGGGCGAAAGGATCACCGGGGACGGGAATTCAGTGGCTCGCGACCAGCAGGCCGCTCAGCAGGGAGAGGGCGGGCTGGTTATCCTTGGCCGCGACCAGCCACTGCTTCTGCTCCACCGGGATGGGCAGCACCTCCAGCCAGCGCTGGGCTACCCAGCTGGCGTCGTCCCAGTCGGGCTCGGGGTAGAGGGCCGCGTATTCCGGGTAGTCGTTGAACACATCCTGCAGCGCCTTGGCCAGGGTGTGCTGGTCGGCCTTGAGCCGGCCGCTCTGCCAGGGGGGCAGCGGCTCCACCTCACCCACCCGCAGGCCGTCAGGCTCCTGCCACAGATCGACTATCCTGACCCGCTCCACCCCGAGCACTGTGATGCCGAGCAGGCCGTCCGGCAGCAGATCGAAATCGATGATCCGCACCCGGGTGGCGATGGGATACATGTTGCGCATGGCGTCGGGCTGGCGGGGGTCCAGCATGCAGAGCGCAAACTCCCGCTCCCGCACCTCGGCTATCATGCGCTGATACCTGGGCTCGAAGATGCGCAGCGGCATTATGCCGCCGGGCAGCAGGTGGGCGGAGAGTGGAAACAGCACCAGTGTCATCGGGATCGTCCTCTAGCGACTTCCTCTAAGGATACGACCGCCAGACGGCGCGGGATCATTCAGACCAAATTGGAATAAATAACCCCTTAACAATCAGGGGAAAATAGCCTGGACAAGCCGCTTCGATATGCAGTAGAAATGGATAACCACCACTTATTCAAATCAATATTCTGCAATGTGGTGAAAAACGCAGTGAAATATCCGCCACCCCAAGGGGGTCGGGCCATTCCTATAGTTTTCTCGGCCCGATGCGGGTAAAATTCACGCCCTTATCCAGTCAGTCATTTTTCGACGCGCAACCTCGGTGGTCAGTTATGAAAGAGCATATTCATCATCTACTTGAACAAACGGTAGCCAATCTCAAGTCCGCGGGCGTCTTGCCGGCCGACCTGGAAGCCCGGGTGCAAGTAGACCGATGCAAGGAGAAGGCTCACGGCGACCTGGCCACCAACCTGGCCATGCTGCTGGCCAAACCGGCCCGCAAGAACCCCCGTGAGCTGGCCGCTGCCATCATAGAGCACCTGCCCGCCTCCGATCTGATCGCCAAGGTCGAGATCGCCGGTCCCGGCTTCATCAACTTCTTCTTCGACCCGAGCTGGCTGGCCGGTCAGGTGGAAGCCATGGTGACCAGTGCCAACGCCAACGTGAAGCTGCCGACCCCGCAAACCGTTGTGGTGGACTACTCCGCCCCGAACGTGGCCAAGGAGATGGCGGTGCACCACATCCGCAGCACAGTCCTCGGTGACGTCGCCGCCCGCGCCCTGGAGTTCCTCGGCCACAAGGTGGTGCGTGCCAACCACATCGGCGACTGGGGCACCCAGTTCGGCATGCTGATCGCCTACCTGGAGAAGATGGCCAACGAGCACGCCTCCGACATGGAGCTCAAGGACCTGGAAGCCTTCTACACCCAGGCCAAGCGTCACTACGACGAAGACGAAGCCTTCGCCGAGCGCGCCCGCAACTACGTGGTCAAGCTGCAGGGTGGCGATGAGTACTGCCGCACCATGTGGAAGAAGCTGGTCGACATGACCATGGAGCAGAACCAGCGCAACTACGACCGCCTGAACATCTCCCTGTCCAACAAGGACATCATGGGCGAGTCCATGTACAACGACATGCTGCCCCAGATAGTGGCCGACCTGAAGGCCCGTGGCCTGGCGGTCGAGAGCGAAGGCGCGACCGTGGTCTTCCTCGACGAGTTCAAAAACAAGGATGGCGAGCCCATGGGCGTCATCATCCAGAAGAGCGATGGCGGCTTCCTCTACACCACCACCGACATCGCCTGTGCCAAGTACCGTTATGAGAGCCTGGGCGCCGACCGTGTCATGTACTTCATCGACTCCCGTCAGCACCAGCACCTGATGCAGGCCTGGACCATCACCCGCAAGGCGGGCTATGTGCCGGAATCCGTGCCCCTCGAGCACCACGCCTTCGGCATGATGCTGGGCAAGGACGGCCGCCCCTACAAGACCCGCTCCGGTGGCACCGTCAAGCTGGTCGATCTGCTGAACGAGGCCGAAGAGCGCGCGAGCGCTCTGCTGGAGAGCCGCAACAGCGATCTCAGCGCCGAAGACAAGGCCAAGGTGGTGCACGCCATCGCCATGGGCGCGGTCAAGTATGCGGATCTCTCCAAGAACCGCACCACAGACTACATCTTCGACTGGGACATGATGCTGTCGTTTGAAGGCAACACGGCCCCTTACCTGCAGTACGCCTACACCCGCATCCAGTCCATCTTCCGCAAGGCGAACATAGATGCCGAGGCCCTGACCGGCCACGTGACCCTGAACGAAGAGGCCGAAGAGGTGCTGGCCCAGAAGCTGATCCAGTTCTCCGACGCGGTCAACGGCGTGGCGGACAAGGGCATGCCGCACCTGCTGTGCACCTATCTGTACGAGCTGTCCGGCAACTTCATGACCTTCTACGAAGCCTGCCCGATCAACAAGGACGGCGTGGACGAAGCGACCCGCAACAGCCGCCTGCTGCTGTGCGCCGCCACCGCCAAGGTGCTCAAGCTGGGCCTGGGCGTGCTGGGCATCCACACCCTGGAGCGCATGTAATAGATGGCGACCCGGGATTACGTCGGCAACAGCCCGAGACGACGGGCCGGTGGTCGTAACATCAAGAAAGCGGCACCTCGCCGCTTTCCTGTTATCCCGGCACTGCTGGCCGGGGCCCTGGTCGTCGGCTTTGGCGCCTTCCTTTACCTGATCAACGGCAAGGGGGCGGATGCCCCCACCATAGAAGAGCAGGTGAAGGCCAACAAACCCAAGGCACAGGGTCACACCCTGCCCCAGGAGAAGTGGAGCTACATAGAGCGGCTGGAGAACAAGCAGGTGGACATCATAGAGCCGCCGCCCCAGCCGGGCGTGCTGCCGCCACCGCCTGCCGAGACCCTCACCCTGCAACCCGAGAAGCTGCCGCAGCCGGTACCGACCGAGATCCCCCAACCCGGGACCCCCCTCGGTCAGGTGAAGCCCTTCCAGCCGCAACCGGTGCAACCGACCAAGCCGGCCACCGGTGCCCCGGTCGCCAGCGCGCAAGAGCAGGTGATCGACCAGAAGGCCGAGCGTGAGCGGATGGAGCGGGAGATCCGTGCCGAACTGGAGCGGGAACGCGCCGAAGCCGCCAAGGCCAAGGCGGCGACCCAGACGGCGGCAGCCGACGGCGGTCGCTACATGATGCAGTGCGCCGCCCTGCGCTCGCAGGATTCCGCCGAATCGCTCAAGGCACGCATCGCCTTCGGCGCCGGCCTCTCCTCCAGCCTGCAGGTGGTCAATGGCGCCAATGGCACCGTCTACAAGGTGATGGTGGGCCCCTTCAGCGGCAAGGCGGCCGTCGATGCGGCCAACCGCAAGCTGCAGAGCTCAGGCATCAGCGGCTGCATTCCCAAGAAAGGCTAGCCGCACAGCCAATCAAGAAGGGCCGGGGGGACAACCCCGGCCCTTCTCCTTTCGACTCCCCTCTCCCTCGCCGGCATGGCCTCCCCCTTTATCCCGACAACAGGTAGGCTTGAAAAGCCGGTTTGCCATCCCCATCTTTCTTGCCATGCACAGTCCGGCCGTCATTCGGCTCAAGCGAGGTAAGTAAAGTGACTACCATAGTTTCCGTCCGCCGCAACGGCCAGGTCGTGATCGGCGGTGATGGCCAGGTCTCCCTCGGCAACACCGTCATGAAGGGCAACGCCCGCAAGGTTCATCGTCTCTACAACGGCAAGGTGCTGGCAGGTTTTGCCGGCGGCACCGCCGACGCCTTCACCCTGCTCGAGCGCTTCGAAGCCAAACTGCAGGCCCATCAGGGCAACCTGGAACGCGCCGCCGTGGCGCTGGCCAAGGACTGGCGCACCGATCGCGCCCTGCGCCGCCTCGAGGCCCTGCTGGCCGTGGCCGACGAGCACAAATCCTTCATCATCACCGGCAACGGTGACGTGGTGCAGCCGGAGCACGACCTGATCGCCATCGGCAGCGGCGGCAACTTCGCCCAGTCCGCCGCCATCGCCCTGCTGGAAAACACCGAGCTGGATGCCAGGACCATAGTCGAGAAGTCCCTCAAGATTGCGGGCGACATCTGCGTCTTCACCAACGGCAACCACACCATCGAAGTGCTGGACTACAGCGCCAAGTAAGGGCGCCCGTCAGCCAACTCATTCTCCAAGGGGTGGGCCCTGCCCGCCCCGGATACAGGAACTCCATCATGTCCGAGATGACCCCGAGAGAAATCGTCCACGAGCTGGACAGACACATCATCGGTCAGGCCGATGCCAAGCGTGCGGTGGCCGTGGCCCTGCGCAACCGCTGGCGCCGGATGCAGCTCAGCGAAGAGATGCGCCATGAAGTGACCCCGAAAAACATCCTGATGATAGGCCCGACCGGGGTCGGCAAAACCGAGATCGCCCGTCGTCTGGCCAAGCTCGCCAACGCCCCCTTCATCAAGGTGGAAGCGACCAAGTTCACCGAAGTGGGCTATGTGGGCAAGGAAGTGGACAGCATCATCCGCGATCTCACCGATGTCGCCATCAAGCTGGTGCGCGAAACCGAGATGGAGAAGATGAAATACCGCGCCGAGGAAGCCGCCGAGGAGCGCATCCTCGACGCCCTGCTGCCGAACCCGCGCAACAGCTGGGGCGAGGAGGAGAAGGCCGACAACTCCAACACCCGCCAGATCTTCCGCAAGAAACTGCGGGAAGGTCAGCTGGATGACAAGGAGATAGAGCTGGATCTGGCCGCCACCCCCATGGGCGTCGACATCATGACCCCTCCGGGCATGGAAGAGATGGCCAACCAGCTGCAGGGGCTGTTCCAGAACCTGGGCCAGCAGCAGAAGAAGAAGCGCAAGATCAAGGTCAAAGAGGCCATGAAGGCGCTGATCGAAGAGGAAGCGGCCCGCCTGGTCAACCCGGAAGAGCTGAAGCAGAAGGCCATTGCCGCGGTCGAAAACAACGGCATCGTCTTCCTCGACGAGATCGACAAGATCTGCAAGCGCGGCGAGAGCTCGGGCCCCGATGTCTCCCGTGAAGGGGTGCAGCGCGACCTGCTGCCGCTGGTGGAAGGTTGCACCGTCAACACCAAGCACGGCATGGTCAAGACAGACCACATACTGTTCGTCGCCTCCGGCGCCTTCCAGGTGGCCCGTCCGTCGGACCTCATCCCCGAGCTGCAGGGTCGCCTGCCGATCCGGGTCGAGCTGACCGCACTGACTACCCATGACTTCGAGCGGATCCTGACCGAGCCGAACGCCTCCCTGACCGATCAGTACCAGGCGCTGATGGCCACCGAAGGGGTCAAGATCGAGTTCACCCAGGACGGCATCCGCCGTCTGGCCGAGGCGGCCTGGCAGGTCAACGAGCGCACCGAGAACATAGGTGCCCGCCGCCTGCACACAGTGATGGAGCGCCTGATGGAAGACATCTCCTACGACGCCTCCGAGAAGTCCGGCGAGACCTTCGTCATCGACACCGACTACGTCAACGCCCACCTCGGCGCCCTGATCGAGGACGAGGATCTGAGCCGCTATATTCTGTAAGCGCCCCCCTCCCGATAAAAAACGTCTCCCTTCGCGGAGGCGTTTTTGTATGCGTTTCTGCTCCCGCTCAGGCGCTGACCAGCACCCCATCCCGGCGGCGACCCACCAGCCAGAGCGCCAGGCCAATCAGCAGGGCGCTCAGGGCGAAGAGGGCCCGGGTGCCAAACAGCAGCTCGCTGGCCAGGGTCAGGCCCTGCTCTCCCACCAGGGCGGCGAACAGGCCGCCGAGCCCGGCCACCCCGGTCAACTGGCCCAGATTGCGCGACAGGGTCAGCAGACCGGCCACGGCGCCCCGGGTCTGCTCACTCGCCCCACCCACCACGGCACTGTTGTTGGCGGTCTGGAACAGGGCATAGCCGGCGGTCAGCAGCAGTATGGGCAGCAGGTAGCCGAGCGGGCCGAACTGCCCCGCCGCCCCGGCCAGGCCTAGGGCCGCAGCCCCCATGACTGCCAGCCCCAGCCGGACCACCTGCCGCGCCCCCAGCCTGTCCACCAGCCAGCCGGCGGGCATGCCCGTCAGGGCCGCCAGCAGGGGCCCGCCCGATATCATCAGGCCGACAGTCCCGAGATCTAGGTCGAAGACCCCCCTCAGGTAGAAGGGGCCTATGAGCAGGGTCAGCACCATGACGCTGGCCACCAGGGCGCTGGCGACAAGGCCGTTGCCAAGCCCCGGGGCCCCCAGCAGCGCCAGCGGCAACAGGGGCACAGGAGCGCGGCGCTCGCGGCGAACGAACGAGGCCGTGACCAGCAGGGCCCCCGCCCCCCACCAGAGGGCCAGGGCGCCCCCCAGAGTCAGCGCCAGGCCGTAGCAGAGCAGGGCCGCCACCAGCAGTGACAGGCTCGCGAGGTTCGTCCCCTCTTGTTGTGGCGAGGAGCCGTCCCGGGGCAGACCGAGCCGGGCACAGCCCAGCGCCAGCAGGCTGAGGGGCACCAGCAGCAGGAAGGGGGCCTGCCAGCCAAACCCGGCCGTCAGCAGGCCGCCAAAGGAGGGGCCGAGCGCAGTGCCGCAGGCCGACAGGGTACCGAGCAGCCCCATGCCCCAGCCCCGCCGCGCCGGTGGCACCAGCTGGCCCACCATGGCCAGCGCCAGGGAGAGCATGCAGGCTGCAGCTACTCCCTGCAGGGCACGGGCCGCGATCAGCCAGCCCATGGTCGGCGCCAGGGCGCACAGCAACGAGGCCAGCGCAAAGAGCCCCAGCCCCAGGAGCAGCAGGCGACGCCGACCGAACCTGTCCCCCAGTCGGCCGGCCACCACAGTCAGGCAGGTGATCCCCAGCAGATAGGCCACCAGCACCCACTGCAGGCTGGCAAAGGACACCGCAAAGGCCTGCCCCAGGGCGGGCAGCACCATGTTGGCCAGGCTACCCCCCAACATGGGCAGCAGGGTGGCTAGGCCGAGTGCCAGCAGGCCGAGACGGCGAGCGGCAGGGGTCGGAAGGGGCTTGGGTTGTGACATGGCACTGTCTCCGGCAGAGGATGATGCCACAAGGCTAGCGGGGGGCATGAGCCGGCGGAAGGCGCACGACTTGCAGCTTATAGCTGCACGAGACGCCATATGAAGATCAGGGTTCTCGCGTATGATGAAGCCAACCGACCGTCATGGGTCATCACCCGGGATCCCCGGCTCGGCGAGGGCAATGCCATGAATACCCCCGACTTCAATCTGCTGCTGACCCTGGATGCCCTGCTGGACGAGGGCAGCGTGGCCGGTGCCGCCAGGCGACTCTCCTTGAGCCCCTCAGCCATGAGCCGGGCCCTGGCCAGGCTGCGGGAGACCACGGGTGACCCCCTGCTGGTCAGGGCGGGCCGGGGTCTGGTGCCCACGCCGCGTGCCCTGGCCCTGCGCGCCCAGGTCAGCCAGCTGGTGCAGGAGGCGCACGCCGTGCTGCGCCCCCAGCAGGAGATAGACCCGGCACGGCTGGTGCGCACCTTCCGCCTGAGATCCAGCGACGGCTTCGTGGAGGCGGTCGGCCCTGCCCTGCTGGCCCGGCTCGCCGCCGAGGCCCCTGGGGTCAGGCTGCACTTTCTGGCCAAGCCCGACAAGGGGAGCCGCCCCCTGCGCAGCGGCGAGCTGGATTTCGAAACCGGCGTCATAGGTGCAGAGACGGCGCCCGAGCTGCGTACCCAGGCGCTGTTTCAGGACCACTTCGTCGCCGTGGTGCGTCCGGGCCACCCCCTGTGCGAGGGCCCCCTGACCGCCCCCCGCTATGCCGCCGCCCGCCACATCATGGTGTCGCGGCGCGGGCTGGAGCAGGGCCCCATAGACGAGGCCCTGACACACCTCGGGCTGGCCCGCGAGGTGGCGACCCTGGTCCCCGGCTTTGCCACTGCCCTGGCGCTGGTGCGAGGCAGCGACCTGGTGGCGACGGTGCCCGAGCGGCACTGCGCCGCCCTGTACACCGATCTGGTGACCCTGCCCCTGCCCTTCCCGCTGGCAGGGATCAGGGTCGCCCTGATCTGGCACCCCAGTCAGGACGCCGACCCGGCTCACCGCTGGCTGCGCACCCTCATCCGCGAGACCTGCGCCCGGGCCCCCTATGGAGGGGACACCAGAGACAGCTGATCCCCCCGGCGGCAGGCAAATCCACCTCCTGGCCGCCCGGGGAGCACGGCGCGGCTGCCCGGAATCCCGAGGGCTCCGGCCCGCTGCACCCGCCTTTTCCCTCCGTCACACAGAGCTGCGAGGCGCCGCTCACACTTGTTCAAAAAAAGATCGGCCCGCCCCTTCCTTCGATTTTATACGAGCGTATAATTCAGATCAAAATCTGTGCGACAGGAGCCTTGTTCGATGCACCCCACTCGTCAAAAACTGCTCGATACGGGCCTTGCGATCGCCACCGACAAGGGATTGCGCGGCCTCACTGTGCGCGAGCTGGCGGCGGCGGCCGAGGTCAATCTCGGCACCTTCGTCTACCACTTCGGCAACCGCGACAGCTATATCGACGAGCTGGTGGAGCTCTGGTACGCCCCCCTCTTTGATGAGCTCAAGGCGGTGGCTGCCCGCGGCATCTACCCCTCTGCCCTGGCGACCTTCGAGGCCACCATGGTGGCGGTGATCGCCCTGGTGGCGCGCCAGCGCAGCTTCATCAATCACCTGTTTGGCGATGCCCTGTCCGGCGAGCGCGCGGCCCAGCGCTTTCTGCTGAGCCTGCCGCGCCGCCACCCCCTGCTGCTGCTCGAGCAGGTGCGCAACGCGCAGGCGGAGGGCTCCCTGGTGGCAGGCAACCCGTTGCAGCTGATGATCTTCATCATGGGCTCCGTCGGTCTGCCCCTGGTGATAGCCGGTGGCGGCCGCCAGCTCGGTTGGCTGCCCCCGGAGGCGGCGCCGTTTTTGTCCCAGATAGACAATCCCGAGGCCGCCCGGCAACGCCTGACGTGGGCCCTGCGCGGCCTGTGCCGCTCCGAAGGAGATCCCGCATGAAACAACGCATCGCCATCCTGGCCGTGCTGCTGGCCCTGCTCAGTGGCTACCTCGGGTGGCAGGGCCGCCCCCAAGGAGATCCGACATGAAACAACGCATCGCCATCCTGGTCCTGCTGCTATCCGTCATCGGTGGCTACCTCTGGTGGCAGGGCCGTCCGGCCGACGGCTCCATCCTCTACGGCAACGTCGACATCCGCGATGTGAACCTGGCGTTCAGGGTCGGCGGTAGGGTCAGCGAGGTGCTGGTCGATGAGGGGGATAGCGTAAAAGCAGGCCAATTGCTGGCCCGCCTCGATCCCGTGCCCCTCGCCCACCAGCGCGACAGCGCCCGCGCCAATCTGGCCGCGATCGAAGCGGCCAACACCTTGATCCACAAGGGGTATCGCAGCGAAGAGACAGACCGTGCTCGGGCCGAGCTGGCCGCCGCCGAGGCGGCCGCCCTCGAGGCAGAGCAGCAGTGGCGTCGCCAGCGTGCACTGGCGGCGACCGGCGCCATCTCCCGTGGCCAGCTCGACAGCGCCCGCTCCCAGCGGGATCAGGCCCAGGCCCAGGTGCGCTCCGCCCGCGAGCAGCTCGGCCAGCTCGAGACCGGCTACCGCCCCGAAGAAATTGCCCAGTCAGATGCCCAGCTGGAAGGGGCCAAAGCGGCGCTGGCCAGCGCCGAACTGGCGCTCGCCGACGCCGTGCTGACAGCCCCGAGCGACGGCATCCTCCTCACCCGCGCCATAGAGACCGGCAGCATGGTGCAGCCGGGGGCCACCGCCTTCAACCTCTCACTGACTGCGCCTGTCTGGGTGCGCGCCTATGTGGAGGAGCCCTGGCTCGGCCACTTCCCGAGCGGCGCCAAGGTGATCCTTACTACCGACTCAAGGCCGGACCAGCCCTATCAGGGGGTGGTGGGCTTTGTCTCCCCCACCGCCGAGTTCACCCCCAAATCCGTGGAGACGCCGGATCTTCGCACCCACCTGGTCTACCGGCTGCGCATAGTGGTGCAGGATCCTGACTCTGCCCTGCGCCAGGGGATGCCGGTCACCGTCAGGCTGCAGCCATGAACGCCGCCATCCAGCTCGCCGGGGTCACCAAGTGCTTCGGCGAACGGGTGGCCCTCAACGCCATCTCGGCCACCATTCCGACCGGCGGCATCACGGGCCTGGTGGGGCCGGACGGCGCGGGCAAGAGCACACTGCTGCGCCTGCTGGCCGGTCTGCTGGTACCGGAGGCCGGGGAAATCCGGGTGCTGGGGCTGGATCCGGTCCGCGAGGGGGATGCCCTGCGCCAGCGGCTGGGTTACATGCCCCAGCAGTTCGGGCTCTACGAGGATCTCAGCGTGCAGGAGAACCTCAACCTTTATGCTGACTTGCGCGGCGTGCTGGAGCCAGAGCGCAGCCCCACCTTCGAGCGCCTGCTCGCCTTCACCGATCTCGCCCGCTTCACCGCACGGCCGGCGGGCAAGCTGTCGGGGGGAATGAAGCAGAAGCTGGGGCTGGCCTGCGCCCTGCTCGGCACCCCGGACGTGCTGCTGCTCGACGAGCCCGGTGTCGGGGTCGATCCCATCTCCCGCCGCGCCCTCTGGAAGATGGTGCGCGAGCTGGCCCAGGGAGGCATGACGGTGCTCTGGAGCACAGCCTACCTCGATGAGGCCGAGCTGTGCGACCACGTGCTGCTGATGGCGGACGGCGAGGTGCGCACCAGCGGCACCCCGGCGACACTCATGGGAGCCATGGCGAGCCGCTGCTGGCTGCTGGAAGCCGGAGAACTGGACGGCCGTGAGCGGCGCGCCCTGCTACGCCGCGCCCTGGCCCACCCGGCGGTGATGGACGGCACTGTGGCGGGGGAGCGGGTGCGCCTGCTGCTGCATTCGGGCCAGATGCCGCCTCCCCTGGCGGAGCTCGGCCTCTCGGAGGGTGGCTTCGTACCGACCCCTGCCCGGCTCGAGGATGCCTTTATCGATCTGCTGGGGGGCGGCCCGGGTGGGGAATCCAGCCTGGCGCAGCTGATGCGCGAGGCCAGCCTGCCCGAGGGGGTCTCCCCGGAGGCGGTGATCGAGGCGCGCCGCCTTACCAAGCGTTTCGGCGATTTCACCGCCACCGACGACGTCAGCTTCGCGGTGCGCCGGGGGGAGATCTTCGGCCTGCTCGGCCCCAACGGCGCGGGCAAGTCCACCACCTTCAAGATGGAGTGCGGCCTGCTGCGCCCAAGCAGCGGACAGGCGCTGGTGACCGGCATCGATCTGGCCCGCAGCCCCTCGGCGGCGCGTCAGCACCTCGGCTACATGGCCCAGAAATTCTCCCTCTATAAGCAGCTCACCGTGGCCCAGAACCTGTCGTTCTTCGCCGGTATCTACGGCCTGTTCGGTCGCCAGCAGCAGACGCGCATCGACGCCATGGTGAAGGCGTTCGCCCTCGGCCCCTGGCTCGGCCAGCAGACGGAATCCCTGCCTCTTGGCCTGCGCCAGCGCCTGTCCCTCGCCTGCGCCCTGCTCCACGAACCGCCGCTGCTGTTCCTCGACGAGCCTACCTCAGGGGTCGATCCTGTGACCCGGCGGGAGTTCTGGTCCCACATCAACGCCTTGGCCGATCACGGGGTCACAGTGCTGGTCACCACCCACTTCATGGACGAGGCGGAGTATTGCGACCGCATCGCCCTCATCTACCGCGGTCGCCTGCTGGCGCTCGGCACCCCGGACGAACTCAAGGCCAGTGCCGCCGGAGGGGCCACCCTCTCCTTGCCAACCTCTTCATTACCAACGATGGAAGAGGCCTTCATCACGCTGGTCGAGCAGGCCAGCGAGGAGGACTCATGAGCATCAACCGCCGCCGTCTGCTGGCCCTGTGCCACAAGGAGTCCCTGCAAATAGTGCGCGACCCCAGCAGCATCCTCATCGCCTTCATCATGCCCGTGGTGCTGCTGGTGGTGATGGGTTACGCCATCAACCTGGACGTGGACCACCTGCGACTCGGCATCTGGCGCACCGACGGCGGCGCCCCGGCCATCCGCCTCGAACAGGCCCTTCGCGGCTCGAACGCCCTTGAGGTGCAGGGCGGTCCGAGCAAGGAGGCGCTGCTCGGCAGCCTTGAGCGCGGCGAGATCCGCGGCCTGCTGGTGATCGACGAGGGGTTCTCCCGTGCCATGGCGGGCCAGGGCGGCGGCACCCCCAGGGTCTTGCTGCTCACCGACGGCTCCGAGCCCAACACGGCGAACTTCGTCACCAACTACGTGCAGGGGATCTGGCAGGGGTGGCTCGTCAGGGAGGGAGTCTCCCTGCCGGTGGCGGTGGAGAGCCGCGCCTGGTTCAACCCGGCGCTGGTGAGCCGCAACTTCCTGGTGCCCGGGTCTATCGCCGTGGTGATGACCATCATAGGCGCCCTGCTCACCTCCCTGGTGGTGGCCCGGGAGTGGGAGCGCGGCACCATGGAGGCGCTGCTCGCCACCCCGGTGACCAAGACAGAGCTGCTGCTCTCCAAGCTGTTGCCCTACTACGGGCTCGGCATCGCCGCCATGCTCATCTGCCTGCTCTTCTCGGTGGCCGTGATGGGGGTGCCCTGGCGCGGCTCGCTGATCTCCCTGTTCGTGCTCACCACCCTGTTTCTCGGCAGCGCCCTCGGGCTCGGGCTCTTTCTCTCTACCGTGATGCGCAGCCAGTTCAACGCCGCCCAGGCCGCGCTGACGGCAGCGTTTCTGCCGGCCATGATGCTCTCGGGCTTCGTGTTCGAAATCGCCAGCATGCCGCCCCTGTTGCGGGCCATCACCCACCTGATCCCGGCCCGCTACTTCGCGAGCTCGTTGCAGACCCTCTACCAGGCGGGCAACGTGCTCTCCATCCTGCTGGTCAACGGCGTCTGCCTGTTGCTGCTGGCCGCCTTCTGGCTGGCCCTCACCGCCCGCAAGACGCGGCGCACCCTGGAGTAAACATGCTGATCCGACTCTGGTGGCTGATCCGAAAAGAGTTGCAGGCCCTGATGGGTAATACCCAGGGGCGCTTCCTGCTCATCATGCCGGTGCTGCTGCAAACGGCACTCTTCCCCTTCGCCGCCACCCTGGAGGTGACCGGCAACACCCTGGCCATCTACGACCAGGATGGGGGGGCGCAGAGCCGGGAGCTCATCGAGCGCCTCACCCACATGCCCGCCTTCACCACTGTGATGCCGGTGGCGGGCGAGGCTGGGATGACAGATGCCATCACGGGGCAGCAGGCCCTGATCGGCCTCATCATCCCGCAGGATTTCTCCCGCCGCCTGGCGCGCGGCGACACTGCCAAGGTGCAGCTGATCATCGACGGGCGCCGCTCCAACGGGGGTCAGGTGGCGGCAGGCTACATCAATCAGGTGATCGCCCGCTGGCAGAGCGAGGGCAAGGGGCTGCCGGAGCTCACGGTGCGCCACCTCTACAACCCCAACATAGAGTTCAGCTGGCACATACTGCCCTCCCTGGTGGCCATCATCACCACCATTGGCTGCCTCATCGTCACCGCCCTGTCGGTGGCGCGGGAGCGGGAAGAGGGCACCTTCGACCAGCTGCTGGTCTCCCCCCTCACCGCGGGCTGGATCATGGCGGGCAAGGCAGTACCCGGCATTCTGGTGGCGGTGGGCCAGGGCACCATAGTCGCGTTGGCGGCCCGCTTCCTCTATCAGGTGCCGTTTGGCGGCAGCACCACGCTGCTGATGGCGGGCATGGTCTGCTACGGCCTGGCGCTGGCGGGGATAGGGCTCTTCGTCTCGTCCCTCTGTTCGACCCAGCAGCAGGCGTTTCTCGGGGTCTTCTCCTTCATGGTGCCGGCGGTGATCCTCTCGGGCTATGTTTCCCCCATCGAGAACATGCCGCTGTTGTTGCAGTGGCTGGCGGCCGTGGATCCCCTCAGTCACTTCATCCTGCTGCTCAAGGGGGTCTTCCTCAAGGATCTCGGCTGGTCGGCGGCCTGGCCCCTGCTCTGGCCCCTGCTCGCCATCGCCGGTGTCTCCCTCTCCCTGGCGCTGGCCATGTTCCGCCGCCATATCGCCTGATGACCCGGCCCCTGCCAGGGGTCGGGCCCTTGCCCGCCATACCGGCACTCGACCGGGGCCAGCAGCCACGCCGGGTACGGAAATCGTCAACTGGTATACCCATTTATGTATAAGTTTGAATTCCCTCGAATTACCCCTGAGGAGATATATAAATAGACACTTGATTTGCATCAATCGACCGCCCCCGCCGACTGGGTAGCCTAGCTTCAGAATGATGTTTTATTACTCCAAATCAGAGGCAATCATGAGCAAAGTCAGGCTGGCCGTCATCGGCAACGGCATGGTGGGGCACCGCTTCATCGAAGAGTTGATCGAGCGATCCGATCCGGACCGGTTCGAGATCACCGTCTTCGGTGCAGAACCGCGTCCCGCCTACGATCGTGTCCATCTCTCCTCCTACTTCTCCCACCACACCAGCGAAGATCTCTCCCTCGTCAAACCCGGTTTCTACGAGAAGCACGGCATCCGCCTGCTGCTCGGCGAAGCGGTGAAAAAAATCGACAGGGCAACCCGCGAGGTGTACTCCAACAAGGGCACTGTGGTCGGCTACGACAAGCTGGTGCTGGCCACCGGCTCCTACCCCTGGGTGCCGCCCATCCAGGGCAGTCAGCACCACGAGTGCTTCGTCTATCGCACCATCGAAGATCTGAAAGCCATCCGCAGCGCCGCCAAGAGCGGCAAGAGTGGTGTTGTGATCGGGGGCGGCCTGCTTGGCCTGGAGGCGGCCGGTGCCCTCAAGGCGCTGGGCCTCGAGACCCATGTGGTGGAGTTTGCCCCGGTATTGATGGCGGAGCAGCTCGACGGCCAGGGCGGCCAGCTGCTGCGCCGCAAGATCGAGTCCATGGGGGTGCAGGTGCACACCAGCAAGAGCACCAGCGAGATCCTGATGCACGGCGGTGAGCAGGCGAAACACCGCCTCGCCTTCGCCGACGGCAGCGCCCTTGACGTGGATGTGGTGGTCTTCTCCACCGGCATACGCCCGCAGGACACCCTGGGCCGTTACTCTGAGCTGGCCATCGCCGAGCGCGGCGGTGTGCTGATCGACGATCACTGCCTCACCTCAGACCCCGACATCTATGCCATCGGCGAGTGCGCCGCCTGGCAGGGTCGCTTCTTCGGCCTAGTGGCACCGGGCTACAAGATGGCCCAGGTCACCGTCGATCACCTGCTCGGCGGCGACAACCGCTTCGAGGGGGCGGACATGAGCGCCAAGCTCAAGCTGCTAGGCGTCTCTGTCGGCTCCATCGGCGATGCCCATGGCCGCACCCCTGGCAGCCACAGCTATGTATTCCAGGATGACCAGGCCGGCGTCTACAAGAAGATAGTGGTGAGCGAAGACAACAGCCGTCTGCTTGGCGCCGTGCTGGTGGGTGACGTGGATGACTACGGCAACCTGCTGCAGCTGATGCTCAACGCCATGCCGCTGCCGAGCCACCCGGATACCCTGATCCTGCCCGCCTACGCCGGTGCCAAGCCGACCCTGGGGGTGGATGCCCTGCCGTCCACCGCCCAGATCTGCTCCTGCTTCGACGTCTCCAAGGGCGACATAGCCCAGGCGGTGGCCGAGGGCCACACCACGCTCGCCGCCATCAAGCAGCACACCAAGGCCGGTACCGGCTGTGGCGGCTGCGTGCCGCTCATCAGCCAGGTGCTCAACGCCGAACTGGTGAAGCAGGGCATAGAGGTCAACAACCACCTCTGCGCTCACTTCCCCCACTCCCGCCAGGAGCTGTTCCACCTGGTCAAGGTGGAAGGGATCAAGAGCTTCGACGAGCTGCTGGCCAAGCATGGTCAGGGCTATGGCTGCGAGGTGTGCAAGCCCACGGTCGGCTCCATCCTCGCCTCCTGCTGGAACGAGCATGTGCTGAGCCCGCTCAATACCCAGCTGCAGGACACCAACGACATCTTCCTCGGCAACATGCAAAAAGACGGCAGCTACTCCGTCATCCCGCGCATGGCCGGTGGCGAGGTGACACCGGAAGGGCTGCTGGCGGTGGCCGAAGTGGCCCGCGACTACCAGCTCTACACCAAGATCACCGGTGCCCAGCGCATCGGCCTGTTCGGCGCCCAGAAAGACGATCTGCCCGCCATCTGGCGGAAATTGCTGGCGGCGGGATTCGAGACAGGTCAGGCCTACGCCAAGGCGCTGCGCATGGCCAAGACCTGCGTCGGCAGCACCTGGTGCCGCTTCGGGGTGCAGGACAGCGTCGGCCTCGGGGTCTTCCTCGAGAACCGCTACAAGGGCATCCGCACCCCCCACAAGATGAAGTTCGGTGTCTCCGGCTGTACCCGCGAATGTGCGGAAGCCCAGGGCAAGGACGTCGGCATCATAGCCACGGACGCGGGCTGGAACCTCTATGTGGGCGGCAACGGCGGCATGAAACCGCGCCACGCCGACCTGCTGGCCTCCGATCTCGATCGCGAGAGCCTCATCAAACTGATCGACCGTTTCATGATGTTCTACGTCACCAGCGCCGACAAACTGCAGCGCACCTCTGTCTGGCTCGGCAATCTGGAAGGGGGCGTCGACTACCTGCGCGAGGTGATAGTCCACGACAAGCTGGGGCTGGCCGAGACCCTGGAGCGCGACATCCAGGTACTTATCGACAGCTACGAGTGCGAGTGGTCGCGCACCCTGAATGAAGAGGAAGCGCTCAAGCGCTTCAGCCACTTCATCAACAGCGACAAGCGCGACCCAGACGTCCAGTTCGTCAGCGAGCGCGACCAGCACAGACCGGCGACCCCGGCCGAGCGCATCCCCGTCTACCAGATCGAGGTGGAGACCAAATAATGAAACTTGCCTGCCAACTCAACGACATCCTGCCGGGAACCGGTGTCTGCGCTCTGATCGAGGGGCGCCAGATCGCCCTGTTCCGCCCGAGCGCGGCCGCCGAGGTGTTCGCCATCGACAACCGGGACCCCTTCTTCGCCGCCAACGTGCTGTCGCGCGGCATCGTAGGTGAACACGAGGGTGAGCTCTGGGTCGCCAGCCCGCTCAAGAAGCAGCGCTTTCGCCTGAGCGACGGCCACTGCCTCGAAAATGCCGCCATGTCGGTACGGAGCTATCCCGTTGAAGTGCGCGACCAGCAGGTCTGGGTCGCCGTCTAACATAAGACCCCACCCCGGCCCTCCCCTTCGCAAGGGGAGGGAACAAAAAGCACCTCCCCCTTGACAAGGGGGAGGCAGGGAGGGGGTAACACATTGTCAGGGCTGCCTGCGGGCGGCCCGTTTAGAGAGAACCAGCATGTATACCGACACCATCAACAAGTGCGCCGCCAACGCGGCCCGCATCAACCGCTTCGAGCGCAGCGACAAGCTCGGCTTCTGGCTCAGCTCCGCCATGGCGGGGGCCTATGTGGGCCTCGGCATCATACTCATCTTCACCCTGGGCAACCTGGTGGATCCCGCCATCCGGCCGCTGGTGATGGGGGCCACATTCGGCATAGCCCTGACCCTGGTCATCATCGCCGGCTCCGAGCTGTTCACCGGCCACACCATGTTCCTCACCTTCGGAGTGAAAACGGGCAGGATCTCCATGGCCGACCTGCTGCGCATCCTGCCCCAGACCTGGGCCGGCAACCTGCTCGGCTCCATCTTCGTCGCGCTGATCTACTCCTACGGCGGCAGCCTGCTGCCGGATGCAGGCAGCCTGGCCCATAAGGTGGCGCTGGCCAAGACCCAGGCTCCGGCCCTGACCCTGTTCATGAAGGGGATCCTCTGCAACTGGCTGGTCTGCCTCGCCATCTGGATGGCGCTGCGCACCGAGGGCGCGGCCAAGTTCATCGCCATCTGGTGGTGCCTGCTGGCCTTCATCGCCTCCGGCTACGAGCACTCGGTCGCCAACATGACGCTGTTCGCCCTCTCCTGGTTCGGCGCCCACTCGGATGCCTACACCCTGGGTGGCATAGGCCACAACCTGCTGTGGGTGACCCTGGGCAACACAGTCTCCGGCGCGATCTTCATGGGCCTGGGCTACTGGTATGCCACCCCGAAAGCTGAGCGCCCGGTCGCGGCTATAGACGCCAGCGCCACCACCAGCCAGACCCAAACCGCCTGATCCGGAGGCCCCATGGACTACTTGCCCATCTTTTGCCGACTCGACAACAAACCCGTGCTGCTGGTGGGTGGCGGTGAGGTGGCGGCGCGCAAGGCGCGCCTGCTGCTGGATGCCGGTGCCCGGCTGACCCTAGTCGCGCCCGAGCTCGATCCCGAGCTGGCAGCCCTTGCCGCAACCGGTGAAATCGAATGGCTGGCCGGTGAATTTGCGCCGGAGCAGCTGGCGGGCAAGTGGCTGGTGGTGGCCGCAACCGATCGGCGCGAGGTCAACGCCCTGGTCTACCAGAGCGCGAACCTGGCGAGGATCTTCGCCAACGTGGTGGATGACCCCAAGCGCTCCAGCTTCATCATGCCGTCCATCATCGACCGCTCACCCCTGATGGTGGCCATCTCCTCCGGCGGCAAGGCCCCTGTGCTGGCCCGGCTGCTGCGGGAAAAACTCGAAGCCCTGCTGCCCCAGCATCTCGGCGCGGTGGCGGCCTTTGCCGGCGGCCTGAGAGACAGGGTCAAGGCCCGCTTTGCCAGCATGGGGGAGCGGCGCCAGTTCTGGGAGCGGTTGCTCGGCGCCGACCGCCTCGGTCAGGCGCTGGCGCGCGGCGACAAGGCCGCCGCCAACCAGCTGGCCGACGCGCTCTTTGCCGAGGATGCCGCTGCCAAGGGCGAGGTGATCCTGGTGGGCGCAGGCCCGGGGGATCCCGGCCTGCTCACCCTGCACGCCCTGCGCCAGATGCAGCAGGCGGATGTGGTGGTCTATGACCGTCTGGTGTCGGACGAGGTGATGGCGCTGGTGCGACGGGATGCCAGACGCATCTTCGTCGGCAAACAGGCCGGCAACCACTGCGTGCCCCAGGAGGGCATCAACCAACTCTTGCTGGACGAGGCGAAGAAGGGACAGCGGGTGGTGCGGCTGAAGGGGGGCGACCCCTTCATCTTCGGCCGCGGCGGCGAGGAGCTGGAGACGCTGGTCGGCAGCGGCGTGGGCTTTCAGGTGGTGCCGGGGATCACTGCGGCGAGTGGCTGCGCCGCCTACGCCGGCATTCCGCTGACTCACAGGGATCACGCCCAGAGCGTGCGCTTCGTCACCGCCCACGGCAAAGGGGGCGCCCAGGATCTCGACTGGCCCCTGCTGGCCAAGGACAAACAGACCCTGGTGTTCTATATGGGGCTTTCATCCTGCGCCGTGATCCGCGAGCAACTGCTGGCCCACGGCAAGGGGGGCGACACCCCGGTGGCGCTGATCGAGCGCGGCACCCAGCCGAGCCAGCGGGTCATCCGTGGCACCCTGGACCAGTTGCCGGAGCTGGCCATCGGCGTCGAGAGCCCAGCCCTCATCATGGTGGGTTCAGTGGTGACGCTGGCGGACAAGCTCGCCTGGTTCGGCCAGGGCAATGACGCAGCGCGGATCACGGCATCGGCCTGAGACTAGGCCCAACGCCAGTATTGAAAGCGCCACCTTGGGGTGGCGTTTCTTTATCCTGCATTTACTGTCATAACCTCTTGTTTTGAATTTGGTATCCTATGGAGCAAGGCCATCCGGCCAACCGAATTCAGGAATCTTGCTGCATGTCTCTCCCCCCCAAGAACAGCGCCAAACAGCGTGAACACGACAGAGCCCGCATCCTCACCCTGCTGCTGGCCGACGATGCCCTCACCGACAGCCTGCTCGATCCCCAAGGGGTGCAGGACGCCGAGCTGCGGGATCAGACCAGCGAGCTGACGCGCCTGGTCAACAGCCTGCCGGCCGCCGACGTCGCCGATGCCTTGGAATCCCTGCCGCCGGACGAGCGCCATGTGCTGTGGCAGCAGGTAGACCCGGAGCGCCACGGCCAGATCCTGGTGGAGGCGTCTGAGACGGTGTGGGACAGCCTCATCAGCGGCATGAGCGACAAGGCACTGCTGCACGCCCTGCGCACCCTCGACATCGACGATCAGATCTATCTGGGCCAATACCTGCCCCGCAATCTGATGGGTCGGCTGCTCACCTCCATGGCCCCCGACCAGCGCGACCGGGTGCGGGAGGTGATCCGCTACGGCAAGCACACGGTCGGCGCCATGATGGACTTCGAGCTGATCACGGTGCGGGCGGACATAAGCCTGGCGACTGTGCAGCGCTATCTGCGCCAGCTCGGCAAGATCCCCGCCAACACCGACAAGCTGTTCGTCACCGACAGACGCAACCGGCTGCAGGGAGAGCTGCCCCTCACCACAGTGCTGCTGCACAAGCCGGAGACCAAGGTGGAAGACGTGATGGAGAAGAACCCCGTCACCTTCGATCCGGAAGACAACGACGAGGCGGCGGCTCGTACCTTCGAGCGGGACGATCTCGTCTCCGCCGCCGTGGTGGATGGCAAGGGCAAGCTGATGGGACGGCTCACCGTCGCCGAGGTGGTGGACCTGGTCTATGAGGAGAGCGACACCGATCTGCGCCGCATGGGGGGGATCAGCGAGGAAGAAGACGTGTTCGCCCCTGTCGCCAAGGCGGTCAAGACCCGCTGGGCCTGGCTAGCCCTCAACCTCTGCACCGCCTTCGTGGCCTCGCGGGTCATAGGTCTGTTCGAGCACAGCATCTCGCAGCTGGTGGCGCTGGCGGCCCTGATGCCCATAGTCGCAGGGATTGGCGGCAATACAGGCAACCAGACCATCACCATGATAGTGCGGGCCCTGGCGCTGCAGCACATCCAGCCGGGCAACGTCTCCTTCCTGCTGTGGCGGGAGCTGGGGGTGGCGCTGATCAACGGCCTGGTGTGGGGTGGCACCATGGGGGTCGCTACCTACTTCCTCTATCAGGATGCGGCCCTGGGCGCCGTCATGACGCTCGCCATGGTGCTGAACCTGCTGGTGGCGGCCCTGATGGGGGTCATCATTCCCATGACCATGAGTCGGCTGGGGCGGGATCCGGCGGTGGGGGCCAGCGTGATGATCACCGCCATCACCGACACCGGCGGCTTCTTTATCTTCCTCGGTCTCGCGACCCTGTTCCTGCTCTAGTACCGGATCGGCGCCAATATGAAGGGGCCTGATGGCCCCTTTGCTTTTCAGCCGGGAGGACGAGCACATGCCCCTGACCCGCAAGGCGGGTGATGAAAGTCCCCTATGCAGCTCGATGCTCTGAGCCTCTCGACGACCCGGCGATGGGCTGCAGGGAATCCATGTGCAGTCTCTTATCCCCATGCTTGTTCAAGGAATATTCATTGAAATGCCAGTCCCACTCCTTATACTGGATCCACCTGTTTCCAGCGGTGGATTTGACTCAATGGAATACAACACTTCAGAACTGTGCGACATCTATCAGGACATGGTGGATGTACTCGAACCCATGCTCTGCTCCTTCGGCGGCCGTGCCTCTTTCGGCGGCGTCATCACCACGGTCAAATGCTTCGAATCGAACGGTCTCATCCGTGAAGTCGTCAAGGAGAACGGCGTCGGCCGCGTGCTGCTGATCGACGGCGGCGGCTCCATGCGCCGGGCCCTGATCGACAGCGAGATCGCCACCACGGCGGCGGAGAACGAGTGGGAAGGCATCGTCTGCTACGGCTGCGTGCGCGAGGTCGACATCCTGGAGGATCTGGATATCGGCATTCAGGCCCTGGCCGCCATCCCGGTCGGTGCCGACCACAAGGATGTGGGAGAGACGGATCTGCCGGTCAACTTCGGCGGTGTCACCTTCCTGCCGGATGATCACCTCTACGCCGATACCACAGGGGTGATCCTCTCCCCCGATGCGCTCGACATAGAATGAGCCGACACAGACTGAAGATGGGAGCCTTGGCTCCCATTTTTTATGGCTGCAACTTGCTGAAAAAAGACAAAAAAAGAGGGCCAGTAAACAACTGGCCCCTTAACTGGAAGCAATGTGAGCAATGTCGTGCCTTCACAAGAAGTCCATCACGTTGGAACGAATGAAGTCTTTCCCGGAAAACAAGTTAACAATAATCATTCTCATTTAACTGTGCAAGCCTTATTTATAAAAAGTGCAAAAAAATGACCACCGCGCGGGTGGTCATTCTCGTCAGGCTTGTCGTGTGGCCGTTTGCAGACCGGCAAGGCCGGCCTCCCCCACCAGCTTGCGGCTGAGGTAGCGCAGCAGCACACCGTAGAGCGGCACGAACAATCCCAAACTTATCAGTAGCTTGAACACATAGTCCACGGTAGCTATCTCGACCCAGTGCTCTGCCATGAAGGGATCCGTGCTGCGCCAGAAGGCGATGCTGAAGAAGGCGATGGTATCCACCAGGTTGCCGAACAGGGTCGAGGCGGCCGGCGCCACCCACCAGGCCCTGAGCAGCCGCAGGCGGTTGAACACCACCACATCCATGAACTGGCCCACCAGATAGGCCATAAAGCTGGCCAGGGCGATGCGCGCCACGAAGAGGTTGAACTCCGCCAGATTGCCCATGCCCTGATAACTGCCTTCAAAGAAGAGCACAGAAAGCACATAGGAAACGGCCAGGGCCGGCAGCATCACGGTCTGGATGATCTTGCGGGCCAGTCCGGCGCCGAAGATCCGCACCGTCAGATCGGTGGCCAGGAAGATAAACGGGAAGCTGAAGGCACCCCAGGTGGTGTGGAAGCCAAAGATGGTGATCGGCAGCTGCACCAGGTAGTTGCTGCTGGCGATGATCAGGATGTGGAACAACGAGAGACGCACCAGCGCCGTCTGGTGCTGAGCAGGGGTCAGATTCATATTGTGACCTTTTTGGTTAATGGGGTTAGGGAACCCATACCGCCACCATGGCGATAATTGAGGGGCGAGATTATACGCCCCGACACGGATAGTTCAATCCTTATGCTGCTGGTTCAGCCTGCGGCAATCATGGTCGAAGGGCGACGCCACAGACCCCCAGGCCGGTCATTCAATGCTTGTGCGACGGACCCGGCAACCACCATCGGGACTCATGCCCCATATTGCCGACCCAGCCAGAGCACCACTTCTCGATCATCCGGGCGCAGCGCCTCCAACCAGCAGCCGCCGTGGTGATCGAACTCCAGCCTGAGCTGGCTTCCCTCAAATGCCAGCAGCCAGCTGTGGCGATCCGCCCCCCACTCCCGCTCCAGCACATCGAGCTCCCACTCCTGCAGCAAGGCGTCGGCCAGGGCCGGGAAGTTGTCCCAGCAGAGCCCGGGACAGGTCAGCAGCAGCACAGCCGACTCGGCATCCACCTGCGTTACCCGCCAGTTCATCCTTCACTCCTCAACTGCTGCAAGAGAGCTCGCCACCGCAATACCACTGGGGAACCGGGGTCGCCAGATCCTCGTATTCCGGCTGCTCGTCATAGGGGTGCTGCAGGGCCGCAAACAGCCGCTCGAACGGCACCATGTTCCCCGTCTCGGCGGCGTCGATGACCTGCTGGGCCAGGGCATTGCGCAGCACGTACTTGGGATTGACGGCGTCCATCCGCGCCTTGCGTGCCGCATCCTGGCTCCCTTCCCGGGCCAGCCGGGCCCGATAGGCGTCGAGCCATCCCTGCCAGGGGGCGGGATCCGGCAGCAGCGCCAGCAGGGAGGCGGGCCACTCTCCCTGAGACGTCAGCTCACCCAGGCGGCGCAGGAAGAGGTGATAGTCCACCCGATGTGCCGCCAGCAGCTGGAACAGCTGGCGGAACAGGGCCGGGTCTTCATCCTCCCAGGTTTCCAGGCCGAGTCGGGCCCGCATCAGTTCGGAGTAGTGCAACATCAGCTGATGCTCGTACTGGGCCAGGGCCGCCGCCAGGGCCTCGCCATCCACCTGATCCGCCAGCGCCTGGGCCAGCTTCTGCAAGTTCCAGTAACCCACCGCCGGCTGCTGATCCAGGGCGTAGCGACCACCCGGATCCGAGTGGTTGCAGACAAAGTCGGGCACATAGGCGTCGATGAAGCCGTAGGGGCCGTAATCCAGGGTCAGCCCGAGCAGGGACATGTTGTCTGTGTTCATCACCCCGTGGCAGAAACCCGCCGCCTGCCACTTGGCGATGAGGCGCGCGGTGCGGCGCACCACCTCGGTAAACAGCTCTGCGCCGTTTGCCAATTCGGGGAAATGGTGGCGCAGCGCATAGTCGATGAGGGCGGGGATCTTCTCCCCCTGGCCGCTCCAGGCGAAATACTCGAAGTGGCCGAAGCGCAGGTGGCTCGGCGCTGTGCGAAGCACCGTCGCCCCGCTCTCGACCTGCTCCCGGTAGACGGGCTCGTCACTGCCCACCAGCACCAGGGCCCGGGTGGTCGGGATGCCGAGGGCATGGAGCGCCTCGGAGGCGAGATACTCGCGGATGCTGGAGCGCAGCACGGCGCGGCCGTCACCGAAGCGGGAGAAGGGCGTCTTGCCCGCCCCCTTCAGGTGCAGATCCCAGCGCTGGCCGTCCGGCGCCTGCTGCTCCCCCAGCAGCAGGGCACGACCATCGCCGAGCCGGGGGCTGTAGCCACCGAACTGATGCCCCGCATAGACCTGGGCCACCGGTTGCATGCCCGGCAACGGCTGCCCCAGCCCGCAGCAGGCGAGCCAGTCAGCCTCACCGACCCCGTCCAGCCCCAGCTCCCGCAGCAGCCCCTGATTGAGGTGCAGCAGCCTGGGCTCACGCAGGGGCTGAGGGGCCACAGGCTCGCAGGCCCAGGGCAGTTCGGTGGCGAAAGTGTTGATCAACTTCATGGTGGCGTGATTCGTCCCTGCGTATGCTCGTGTCACTCTTTATACCGCCGTCTGCCCGCACAGGCTAACAGGCGATCGCGCTATTTCATTTCACGGAGAAAACAATGCAAAAATGGATATATGCCCTGCCCCTGCTGGCACTGGCCTGGGGACATCAGGCCAAGGCCGCCGACATCGAAGCGGGCAAGGCCAAGGCGGCGGTCTGCGCCGCCTGTCATGGGGTGGATGGCAAGGCGACCGTCCCCGTCTATCCCCATCTGGCCGGCCAGCACTCTGCCTATCTGCTCAAACAGATGAAAGCCTTCAAGGAGGGCAGCCGCACAGAGCCGCTGATGGCCCCCTTCATGGCGATGCTGACCGAGGCGGACATGGAGAACCTGGCGGCCTATTACGCCAGCCTGAAGTGACCTTGTGCGCCCGGTAGACGGGCGCCTCATCCCTGCCGCCACGTCAATCAGGCCCGGAACTTTTGCGGTCGATTACGCTGCGCTAATCGACCCTACCGGCGGCAATACTCGATGATAAGGTCCATAAAGGCTTCACCGAAGCGCTCCAGCTTGCGGTGGCCGACACCGTTGATGGCCAGCATCTCGTCCTCGGTCATCGGCATCAGCTGGGCCATCTCCACCAGGGTAGCGTCGTTGAACACCACATAGGGCGGCACCTCTTCATCCTCGGCGATCTGCTTGCGCAGGGCCCGCAGCTCCTTGAACAGCCGCTTGTCGTAGTTGGCGTTGTCGAGCAGGCCGCTGCGCTTCTCCTTGCGACTGGAGATGGGCTGCAGCCGCGGCACCGCCAGGGCCAGCGGTACCTCGCCGCGCAGCACGGGGCGGGCCGCCTCGGTCAGCTGCAACACCAGGTTGCGGGTGATGTTCTGGGTCAGCAGTCCCTTGTGGATCAGCTGGCGGATCACGCTCATCCAGTATTCGTGGCTCTGATCCTTGCCGATGCCGTAGGTCGACAGTTTGTCGTGGCCGTGATCCTTGATGCGCTGGTTGAGCGAGCCCCTGAGCACCTCCACCACATAACCCACCCCGAAGTTCTGACCCACCCGCCAGACGCAGGAGAGCGCCTTCTGGGCATCTTCAGTGCCGTCATAGCTCTTGGGGGGATCCAGGCAGATGTCGCAGTTGCCGCACGGCTTGTCGTTGTACTCGCCGAAGTAGTTGAGCAGCACCTGACGGCGGCAGGTCTGCGCCTCGGCGAAGGCCGCCATCACGTTGAGCTTGTACTGCTCCACCTGCAGCTGCTGGGGGTTCTCTATGTTGTCGAGCAGGCGCCGCACCCGGCCGATGTCGGCGGGATCGTAGAGCAGCAGCGCCTCGGCGGGGGTGCCATCACGGCCGGCCCGGCCCGTCTCCTGATAGTAGGACTCGATGTTCTTCGGAATGTCGTAGTGCACCACGAAGCGCACGTTGGGCTTGTCGATGCCCATGCCGAACGCCACCGTCGCCACCACTATCTCGACGTCGTCCTTGAGGAAGGCATCCTGGGTGCGCAGCCGCTGATCCAGCGGCAGGCCCGCATGATAGGGCGCCGCCTTGCAGCCGTGGCGGGAGAGCCGCTCTGCGACCTCTTCCACCCGGTTACGGCTGGAGCAGTAGACGATGCCACAGTTGCCCTTCTGGCTCTGCACGTAGCGCAGCAACTGCTCCGCCCCCTTGAACTTCTCCACCAGGCTGTAGCGGATGTTGGGTCTGTCGAAGCTGGCGGTGTGAATGAAGGGGTCATTGAGCTCGAGGCGATGCAGCATGTCGCTGCGGGTCGCCTCGTCTGCGGTGGCGGTGAGCGCCACCACGGGCACCAGGGGGAACCACTGCTTGAGCCGCCCCAGCGCCGCGTATTCGGGGCGAAAATCGTGGCCCCACTGGGAAACGCAGTGGGCCTCGTCGATGGCGAACAGCCCGAGGGGCAGTTCTGCCAGCCGATCCAGAAACTCGTGCTGCAGCAGTCGCTCGGGGGAGACATAGACCAGCTTGATCTCGCCGCGACGCATGGCGGCAAAGTTCTGGATCATCTCTTCCCGGCTCAGGGCCGAGTTGATGTAGACAGCCGCCACGCCGTTGGCGCGCAGGCTGTCCACCTGATCCTTCATCAGCGAAATGAGGGGGGAGACCACCACCCCGAGCCCGGGCCGCAGCAGCGCCGGGATCTGGTAACAGAGCGACTTGCCGCCACCTGTGGGCTTGAGCACCAGGGCATCGCGCCCCGCCACTATCTGTTCGATGATCTCGAGCTGGCCAGGCCGAAATTGCTGGTAGCCGAAGACCGCCTGCAGCAGGGCAAGGGGGGTATCGGGCAAGGTGTCGGCAATGGCGGTCATGGGCTCTCCTTTGGGGTCGCCATTCTAAAGCAGCCGCCGCCCACAATAAACCTGCCATTGCGACTGTTAAGGAAGTGTTGCAGACTGGCTGGAGTTTTTACTCGGCTTTGATGACAGGGATCGGTATCAGAGAATGAAACAGATGTTGAAGAAGATGGCGCTCAGTGGCATTGCCAATCTGTTCGCCGAGAAGATGCCGTTCAACAAGCTCATCGGCATGCAGGTGACCCACTATGACTTCGAGAAGGTGGAGCTGCGCATCAAGATGGATGACAAGCTGATCGGCAACCCCTTTCACAACATACTGCACGGCGGTGTCACCGCCAGCCTGCTGGACGTGGCGGGCGGCATGATAGTCGCCGCCTCCTGCATCGACGAGCTGGAGGACTTCTCCCCCAGCTACCTCAAGGAGCGCTTCTCCCGCCTCGGCACCATAGACCTGAGGGTCGACTATCTGCGGCCCGGTCGCGGCAACGAGTTCATCGCCACCGCCCACATCATCCGCGCCGGCAGCAAGGTCGCCGTCGCCCGTATGGAACTGCACAACGAAGAAGGGACTCATATCGCCTTTGGCACCGGCACCTACCTGGTCGGCTAATGGTCTTTATTGCATAAAAAGTGCGCTTCTAAGCTGATTTTAATCATTAGAATTGTTACCCCCGCCAACGGCCAGGGTCCATACTGGAAGTCGGGATTGTGTGCAGAGGGAGGATTGCAGACGATGAGCGCGATGCTGGCTACCCAACCATCCAGAGCCTTGTTGACACAGCTCGAGTCCATGCGCGAAGAGGTGCAGACGCCCGAGTGCCGTCACTGGTTGGAACAGGAGCTGAAGGGGTATTCTCTCTGTTCACCCCTGCCTTGGTATCGCATCATTGCCTGTCGGCAACGCGGTCATTTCCTGAATCTGAAGACGGGGAAATATTTGACTTGCCACATCGGCAGCCAAACGCTCAGCCAACGCGACCTGGCCCAAGTTCAGTTCATCTATGCCCGTGAACCCGCCGCCCACTATTTACTGCGTCATGATTCCCATATCGAGCCCTGGCCAGAACAGCTGCTGGAAGCGTATCGAGAGCAGTTGATCCCCGGCCATCTCTGCCTGCAGGCCTGGCACGAGCCCGTGTCTTCTCTGCGGTCACAACTGATGGAGGGAATAGCACATTTCATTAGTGAGTACCCCAAGCATGCGGCTCTGCAAACTCAGCACGGCTTCAAGGCATTGCGGCATCAACACTGGCATATCTGATCATGCGCCCAGAGCGCAAGGAGGGCACCATAGACAAGACCCACAACGAGATTGCCACAATCTAGAGTGCCGGAGTCAGGATCAGACTCCACCTGTGGGGCCACCGAGCGGTGGCCCTTTTAATGGGCGGCATTCAGCACCAGGCAATCAACCCCGTATACCGCTCCTGCCCCGTCTGCCGAGAACGGCAAAGGCAAAATCCAAATGCGAAAAGGCCGCTCAATGAGCGGCCTTTTCTAATGTGGTCGGTGTGAGAGGATTCGAACCTCCGACCCCTTCGTCCCGAACGAAGTGCGCTACCAAGCTGCGCTACACACCGATGTCTGCGGGGCGAGAATTTACCGAAAGCCCCGACATGACACAAGCCTTTTTTTGCTTTCGCCACAAAAAAAGGGCTTTACGCTCAATAATCCAGCGTTTCATGGCGATAAGGGGCGCCGGGCTCGTCCCGGTGCTCAGTTACACCTTTGGCGGCAGCTGAAACTCGGCCGGTCCCAGCAGACGCCGACTCCAATCGGCAACGACCCCGTGCTCCAGCCAGTGGGCCGCATGCTGGCGCCAGTTGGGAGAGAGCGCCGGGTTCTCCAGCAGCAGTTGCAGGTCCCCTTCGTGGCGGGTCTGGTTGAACAGGATGTCGGCGGTGCGCTTCACCGTCAGCTCGGGATAGGGCCTGTCCATCAGCAGCAGCTCATCCACCGGGGCCACGCGCCCCTCCTCCAGCACCCGCAGCAACCAGCCGCAGCGGCCGTTGAGCTGCATCACCTGGGAGATATGCGGGTAGCCAAAGCGTTGATTGAGCTTGAAGCATGGAGATCTCGGCTGGCTGATCTGGATGAGTGCCTCGCCGAGGCGATAGACATCGCCGATGCAGGCCTGGGCTTCGGTCAAGCCGAGGCCGGAGAGGTTTTCGCCAAAGGCCGCCGGCTGCCAGGGAACACGAGGGGCAGGCAGACCCAGCGCGGTTTGCCAGGTCTTCCACCAGGGGTAGTGATCCGCAGGATAGTAGTGCAGGACTCGATCCGGGCCGCCGTGATGGCGTTTGTCGCTCTGCTCATCGCCCTCCAGGCCCGAGAAGCTGCACCACAGGGGACTGCCTGCCACATGCTTGTCGATGGCACTGACAAGTCCGGGGGCGAGTTCGGCATTCATCTCGGCGCTCTGGCCGATAAAGAGGGAGATCCGCATTCCATGCTCCTGACGGATGAGAGAATGCGGATCTTAGGGGCTGTTGAGCCGTCGGCGCAAGCCGCGTGACTGCGTCAACAGCCCCGGGGTCAGGCGACGGCCTGCATCTGGGTGGTCATGGCAATCTCGGCGCGGCGGCGTTTCTCCGCCCTCGCCATCAGGTACCAGCTGCTGAAGGTGAACAACGACACCGACAGCAGGATCAGGCTGGCCACCGCGTTGATCTCGGGTTTCACCCCGAGCCGCACCGCCGAGAACACCTCCATCGGCAAGGTAGTGGAACCCGGGCCTGAGACGAAGCTCGCCAGCACCAAATCATCAAGCGACAAGGCGAACGACATCATGCCGCCCGCCGCCAGCGACGGGGCTATCATCGGGATGGTGATGAGGAAGAACACCTTCCAGGGCTTGGCGCCGAGATCCATGGCCGCCTCCTCGATGGAGAGATCCAGCTCCCGCAGCCGCGCCGACACCACTATCGCCACATAGGCGGTACAGAAGGTGGTGTGGGCGATCCAGATAGTCAGCATGCCCCGCTCGGCGGGCCAGCCCACCAGCTGGGCCATGGCCACGAACAGCAGCAGCAGCGACAGACCTGTGATCACCTCGGGCATGACCAGGGGCGCCGTGACCATGCCGCCGAACAGGGTGCGACCACGGAAGTGAGGGATCCGGGTCAGCACGAAGGCGGCCACAGTCCCCAGCGCCACCGCGGCTATGGCGGTGTAGAAGGCGATCTCCAGGGAGCGGAACACGGACCCAATCAACTGTTTGTTGTCGAGCAGGCCGAAGTACCACTTGAGCGACCAGCCCCCCCATACCGTCACCAGCTTGGAGGCGTTGAAGGAGTAGATGACCATGATAACCATGGGCAGGTAGATAAACAGCAGCCCCAGCCACAGCATCAGCTTGGAAAAACCGAGACGTCTCATGCCTGACCCTCCAATACGCTTGTCTGGTTGCAGTTGAACAGGATGGATGCAGGGACTATCAGCAACGCCTTCTTCATACCTTGCCCTCCAGTTCTTTCGCCTGGTTGCGGTTGAACAGGATGATGGGGACTATCAGCACCGCCAGCATCACCACCGCCAGGGCGGACGCCACCGGCCAGTCGCGGTTGTTGAAGAACTCCTGCCACAGCACCTTGCCTATCATCAGAGTCTCGGGGCCGCCCAGCATCTCGGGGATGACGAACTCGCCCACCACGGGGATGAAGACCAGCATGCAACCGGCGATGATGCCGTTCTTGGAGAGTGGCACAGTGATCTGCCAGAACCGGGTCAGGTTGCGGGCGCCGAGATCGGATGCCGCCTCCAGCAGGCTCTGATCGTGTTTGACCAGGTTGGCGTAGAGCGGCAGCACCATGAACGGCAGGTAGGAGTAGACGATACCGATGTAGACCGCCAGGTTGGTGTTGAGGATCTGCAAGGGCTCGTCGATCACCCCTATCCCCAGCAAGAAGCTGTTGAGCAGACCGTTGTTGCTGAGGATACCCATCCAGGCGTAGACCCGGATCAGGATGGCGGTCCAGGTCGGCATCATGATGAGCAGCAGCAGGACGGTCTGGGTCTCCTTGTTGGCCCGCGCTATGGAGTAGGCCATGGGATAGCCGATCAGCAGGCACAGCAGGGTGCTGATGAAGGCCATCTTGAGGGAGCCCAGGTAGGCCGCTATGTAGAGCTCATCCTCCTGCAGCAGCAGGTAGTTGCCCATGTGGAGCAAGATGGTGAGCTGATTGTCTGCCCAGCTCACCACGTCGGTGTAGGGCGGGATAGCCACATCCGCTTCGGCGAAGCTGATCTTCACCACTATGATGAAGGGCAGCAGGAAGAAGAGGAACAGCCAGAAGAAGGGGATGCCGATCACCAGCTGGCGTCCCCCCAACTGCTTGAGTCGTCTCAATGCCTTCATGATTGCAGCACCACGCCGCTGTCATCTTCCCAATAGAGGAACACCTGGTCATCCCAGGTTGGCCGCTTGCCGTGGCGTTCGGCATTGGCGATGAAAGCCTGAACGATTTTGCCCGAGGGCAGCTGGATGTGATAAACCGAGTGGCCGCCCAGATAGGCGATGTCATAGACCTCACCCTTGGTCCAGTTGAAGTCCGGATGCTCGATCTCCTCCGGTTTGTGCAGACTCATCAGCAATTTTTCCGGCCGCAGGGCGTAGGTCACCTTCTTGTTCTCGGCACGGGAGCTGATGCCGTGGCCCACGTAGATGGGCTGCTCCAGATCCGCGCAGGCGATGGTGGCGTGGTCCTGCTCATCTTCCACCAGCAGGCCGTCAAACAGGTTGACGTTGCCGATGAACTCGCACACCAGTCGGCTGGCCGGGGTTTCGTAGATGTCCATCGGGCTGCCGATCTGCTCGATGCAACCCAGGTGCATGATGGCGATCCGTTCCGCCATGGTCATGGCCTCTTCCTGATCGTGGGTCACCATGACGCAGGTTACGCCGACTCGCTCGATGATCTCCACCAGCTCCAGCTGCATCTTGGAGCGCAGCTTCTTGTCCAGCGCCCCCATGGGCTCATCCAGCAGCAGCAGCTTGGGGCGCTTGGCCAGAGAGCGGGCCAGGGCGACCCGCTGGCGCTGACCGCCGGAGAGCTGGTGCGGCTTGCGACGGGCATACTGGGTCATCTGCACCAGTTTGAGCATCTCCTCCACCCGGGCGTCGACCTCCGCCTTGGGCAGGCCATCCTGCTTGAGGCCGAAGGCGATGTTCTGCGCCACCGTCATATGAGGAAACAGGGCGTAGGACTGGAACATCATGTTGATGGGTCGTTCATAGGGCGGCATGTCGGTAATGTCGACCCCATCCAGGAACAGCCGCCCCTCGGTGGGGCGCTCGAACCCGGCCAGCATCCGCAGCAAGGTGGACTTGCCGGAGCCTGAACCACCCAGCAGGGCGAAGATCTCGCCCTTGTGGATGTTGAGAGACACGTTATCGACCGCCAGCGTTTCGTCGAACTGCTTGCTTACCCTGTCTATTTTGACCAGCACTTCTTTACGCTGCTGGCTGCCCTCGAGGGCTTTCTTGTAGGCACTGGAGGCTATCGCCATTACCAAACTCCCAAAGGTGATACCGGCCGGGGCCGATCCATCAATACAATCTGGCGCCCCGGGATGGGCGCCAAGGTTAGGTTCCGGACTTGATCTTGGTCCAACTCCGGGTGATCAGGCGCTGCACCGAGCGGGGATGTGCTTCCTGCACATACAGACGCTCCAGCACCGCCTGGGGGGGATAGACTGACTCGTCATCGCGCACGGCCTTGTCCATGAACTCTCCCGCCTTGATGTTCGGGTTCGCGTAGCCCACGTAGTCGCTCACCTTGGCGATCACTTGCGGCTCGAGAATGTAGTTGATCAGGGCGTGAGCCTCTTTGACGTTGGTGGCATCGGAGGGGATCGCCATCATGTCGAACCACAGATTGCCCCCCTCCTTGGGGATGCTGTAGGCAATCTTTATTCCCTTGCCTGCCTCGTCGGCCCGGGCCGACGCCTGCAGTATGTCACCGGAGAACCCCGCCGCGACACAGATGTCGCCATTGGCGAGATCCCCTATGTACTTGGAGGAGTGGAAGTAGGTCACATAGGGGCGCACCTTGAGCAACTGCTCTTCGGCACGCTTGAGATCCGCAGGATCGTGGCTGTTGGGGTTGAGGCCGAGGTAGTTCAGGGCTGCCGGGATCATCTCGTCCGCCGAGTCGAGGAAAGCCACCCCGCAATGGGAGAGCTTCTTCATGTTTTCCGGTTCGAAGATGATGGCCCAGGAGTCAATCTTGTCGACCCCGAGCGCCGCCTTGACCTTGTCGACGTTGTAGCCGATGCCGTTGGTGCCCCACAGATAGGGCACGGCGTACTGATGACCCGGATCCACCTTGTCGAGCTGCTTGAGCAGCAGGGGATCCAGATTGGCCAGATTGGGCAGCAGAGCGGGATCCAGCTTCTGGAAGGCCCCCGCCTGGATCTGCTTGGCCAGGAAATTGTTGGAGGGCACGACCAGATCGTAACCGGTGCGTCCGGTCAGCAGCTTGCCCTCCAGCGTCTCGTTGGAGTCAAACACGTCGTAGACGGTCTTGATCCCGGTCTTCTGCTGAAAGTCACTGAGGGTGGTCTCGCCGATATAATCGGACCAGTTGTAAAAATGAACCACAGGGGCTGCCTGGGTCAGATTTGCAAACCCCAGGGTCAGGGCCAGCGTTGCCATCTTGGTCATGTGCACTTATCAGTCCTCGTTTGTGTGATTTTGCCAGTCGCGCATCCATACGCGCCGTCCAACCTGTCGGGTGGTCACCACCCTCCCGGCCGAACTGCGGACCGGGAGGGGTACTCGTCACTTACTTACCTGATTTGATCTTGGTCCAGCTGCGGGTCATCAGACGCTGCACCTTGGCCGGCAGATCCGGGAAGGTGTAGATCTTCTTGAGGGTGTCCGCCGTCGGGTAGATGCCCGGATCGGTGCGGATCGCCTCGTCCACCAGCGGAGTGGCTGCCTTGTTGCCGTTCGGGAACTGCACCACGTTGGTGATGTTCGCGATCACTTCCGGCTTCATCAGATAGTTGATGAAGATGTGGGCTGCCTCGACGTTCTTGGCATCCGCCGGGATGGCGATCATGTCGAAGAAGCTGCCAGCCCCCTCTTTCGGAATGGTGTAAGTCAGACTGACACCGTTCTTGGCTTCGGCGGCACGTGCCTTGGACTGCTGCAGGTCACCTGAGTAACCCACCGCCACGCACAGGTTGCCGTTGGCCAGATCCGAAATGTACTTGGAGGAGTGGAAGTAGGCGGTATAGGGGCGGATGGAGAGGAACAGCTCCTCAGCCTTCTTCAACTCGTCCGGCTTCTGGCTATCCGGCTTGAAGCCCAGGTATTGCAGGGCAGCCGGCAGCATTTCGGTCGGCGAGTCGAGGAAGGAGACACCGCACTCCTTCAACTTGGCCATGTTCTCCGGCTTGAACACCAGATCCCAGGAGTTGACCGGCGCATCGGCACCCAGCACGGCCTTCACCTTCTCGGCGTTGTAGGCGTAGCCAATGGTGCCCCACAGGTAAGGGATGGAGTACTGGTTGCCCGGATCGCTCGGTTCGAGCGCCTTGAGCAGATCGACATCCATGTTCTGCCAGTTGGAGAGTTTGGACTTGTCCAGCTTCTGGAAGACGCCTGCCTTGATCTGCTTGGCCAGGAAGGGGTTGGACGGGACGACGATGTCATAACCCGAACTGCCCGCCAGCAACTTGGCTTCCAGCACCTCGTTGCTGTCGAACACGTCATACACCACCTTGATGCCCGTCTCCTTCTGGAAGTTTTCCAGCGTATCCGGCGCGATGTAATCGCTCCAGTTATAGACGTGCAGCACCTTCTCGTCGGCCATCGCCCCGGTACTCATCATGACCAGCGCCACGGAAGCAGCCATCATTCCCTTTTTAAAAGACATAGTCCTTGTCTCCTAAGCAAATTGTATGCGTAAGCCAATCTGCCCGGTTTCAGCCTATTCCTGCAGCTTTGCAGCCGTCAGATCCAGACTGAGCCTGGCCAGTTTGACCAATTCATCCACCTGTTCCTCGGTGATCACCAAGGGGGGCGATATGATCATGGTATCGCCGACAGCCCTCATCACCAAGCCATTGTTAAAACAGAACTCCCGACAGGTCATCCCGGCGTGCAGTTCGGCCGGGAAACGACGTTTCGTCTGTTTGTCCTGGACTATTTCCAACGCGGCGACCAGGCCTTTACCCCGGGTTTCTCCCACCAGCGGGTGATCGGCAAGCTCGCTCCAGCGGCGCTGCAAATAGGGGCCGATACTATCATGAACGCGCTTAACTATGCTCTCACTTTGCATAAGCTGGATGTTGGCAATGGCCACGGCGCAGGCCACCGGATGACCGGAATAGGTGAAGCCGTGGTTGAACTCGCCCCCCTCTTCCACCAGCACCCTGGCGACCCTGTCCCCCACCATCAAGGCCCCCATCGGCAGGTAGCCAGAGGTGATGCCCTTGGCCAGACACATGAGGTCAGGCTTGATGCCGAAGCCTTCGCTGGCGAACCAGTGGCCGGTGCGACCGAAACCGCAGATCACCTCGTCGGCGATGAGCAGGATGCCGTACTTGTCACAAATGCGCTGGATCTCGGGCCAGTAGCTGTCGGGGGGAATGATGACGCCGCCGGCACCCTGGATTGGCTCGCCGATGAAGGCGGCCACCTTGTCCACCCCCAGCTCCAGAATCTTCTCTTCCAGCTGGCGGGCACGGGCCAGGCCGAACTCGTGGGCGCTCATGCCCTCCCCCTCACCGAAGTGATAGGGCTGATCGATGTGGACTATGCCGGGAATGGGCAGGCCACCCTGGGCGTGCATGCCCTTCATGCCCCCCAGACTGGCGCCAGCCACCGTGGAGCCGTGATAGGCGTTGTGGCGGCTGATGATCACCTGCTTGTCGGGCTGCCCCTTGCTGGCCCAGTAGTGACGCACCATGCGCAGCACAGTGTCGTTGCACTCCGAGCCCGAGCCGGTGAAGAAGACGTGGTTGAGATGAGGCGGCGTGATCTCGGCCAGCAGGGTCGCCAGCTCGGCGGCGGGGGGATGGCTGGTCTGGAAGAAGAGGTTGTAATAGGGCAGTTGCTGCATCTGGCGGGTGGCGGCATCCACCAGCTCCTGGCGGCCATAACCCAGGTTGACGCACCACAGGCCCGCCATCCCGTCCAGGATGCGGCGCCCGTCGGAGTCTTCCAGATAGACCCCCTCGGCCTTGGTGATGATGCGGCTGCCCTTCTTGTTCAGGGCCTGAAAGTCGGTAAAGGGATGCAGGTGGTGGCTGGCATCCAGTTGCTGCCACTCGCGGGTGGTCTGCTTCATTGCTTGCTCCTCGGTTCCTTCGATTTAAGCGATGTTTGTTCGTCAATGTCGAGGGCGGCTGGCACTCTCCCGGTCACTGCTACTCACGGGCGGAATGCTGCGTTGCTTGCTCCTCGGTTCCTTCGATGTAAGCGATGTTTGTTCGTCAATTGCTGAGGGCGGCTGGCCCACGGGCACGGTACGGCCGCGAGCGGGCGCCATCAGCCGCCCCTCACGAGCCAGTGCCATCTTGCTTTGAGAGTGACGGGAGGGATCTGCGCCCCTCCCGAGACGGGTCAGACGTTCAGCAGCAGGAATTCCCGTTCCCAGCGGCTGATCACCCCGAAGTAGGTCTCGTACTCCTTGCGCTTGACCGCGACGAAGGCGCGAATGAAGCGTTCCCCCAGCATGTCCTTGATGGGCTCGCACTGCTCCAGATGGCTGAGCGACTCCTCCAGGGAACGGGGCAGGCTGTAGGGCAGGTCATAGGCACTCGCCTTCATCTCCTGCATGGGCTCCAGCTTCTCCAGCATGCCGAGGTAGCCGCAGGCCAGGGTGGCGGCCAGCGCCAGATAGGGGTTGGCGTCGGCACCGGCGAAGCGGTTCTCGACCCGGCGCGCGCTCGGCTCGGAGAAGGGCACCCGCAGGCCGCAGGTGCGGTTTTCCACGCCCCACTGCACGTTGCGCGGCGCGCTCTCGCCGAAGGTGAGGCGGCGGTAGGAGTTGACGTTCGGCGCCAGCAGGGCGGTCACCGCCGGGGTGTACTTCTGCAGGCCGGCGATGAAGTGCATGAACTGCTCGGAGTTGCCCCCTTCGCTGGTGCCAAACAGGTTGCGCCCTTCGGCGTCTTCCAGGCTCTGGTGGATGTGCATGGCGGAGCCCGGCTCATCGCTCATGGGCTTGGCCATGAAGGTGGCATAGATGCCGTGACGGTGGGCCGCTTCCCGCATGGTGCGCTTGAACAGGAACACCTGGTCGGCGAGATCGATGGCGTCACCGTGCAGGAAGTTGATCTCCATCTGGGCGGCGCCGGACTCGTGGATCAGGGTGTCTACCTCCAGCTCCTGGGCCTCGCAGTAGTCGTACATGTCCTCGAAGATGGGATCGAATTCGTTGACCGCATCTATGCTGAACGACTGGCGAGCCGTCTCGGGGCGGCCGTTGCGGCCCACCGGCGGTACCAGCGGATAGTCGGGGTCTTCGTTGCGCTTGACCAGATAGAATTCGAGCTCGGGAGCCACCACCGGCTTCCAGCCCTGCTTCTCGTAAAATGACAGGACCCGGCGCAGCACGGAGCGCGGCGCTATGTCGATCAGCTTGCCATTGATGTCGAAACAGTCGTGGATCACCTGAGCCGTGGGCTCCAGTGCCCAGGGCACGAAACGAATGGTGTTGGGATCGGGATAGAGCTGCATGTCCCGCTCCAGCGGGTCTATCATGCTGTCGTCATCCGGGTACTCGCCGGTCACCGTCTGGGTGAAGATGACCTCGGGCAGCCGCATGCCCCCTTCGCGCAGAAACTTGTTGGCTGGAATGATCTTGCCTCGGGCATTGCCGGTGAAATCCGGGAACAGGCACTCCACTTCCGTGATGCGATTGCTCTCCATCCAGCCCTTGATACTGTCCATGTTAAACCCCGACTCTACGGTTGTCATTGGCAAGGGTGTCTAATATAAGGAACACCCTTGTTAAGAAAATGTAATCGACATCACCATAAAAGCCCGTGATAAAGGCCTTTGTCAAGCAGTGGTGTTTAAAAAACTATAAACAATGGCCGATATAATGACCAATGCGGCACCAAATACTAAACACTCTGTGTCACGATCAGCCCACTGCAAGCACGATGCCAAGGCTGGACAGAAGCTGCTCGATACTCAGTCAGCCCCTGTCGGAGCGGGCCCATTTCTTTGCAAGGGCGCACAATCCTTATCCAATTCTCTTTGCATACCTGCATTTTTTTGGTACAAGGCCCGCCCTGATTTGCACTCTCCTGCATGGATTTGGTGCAAATCGGACTACAGGGGCTTGGTCTGCGGGCCTAAAGCCCCCATAAATGGGAAAAATTGGGAAACTGACTGGTAGCAAACCCTATGTGTGATTTCATGACTGAAGACCAACTGGCCTTTTACAAGGGTCAGATCGAGCGACAAATCCTCGAGCTCGAAGAGCGTCTCAACTCCCAAGCCAGCCAGGCCATCGCCACCGATACCAACGAGATGGCCGATGAAATTGATCGTGCCAGCATCGAGGAGGCCCGCCGTCTGGAGCTGAACCGCATCGAGCATGACAAGCTGCATCTGCGCAAGCTGAAAGGGGCGCTGAGACGCATCAATGAAGGGGACTTTGGTTACTGCGAATCCTGCGGTGACGAGATCTCCCTCAAGCGGCTGCAGGCTCGTCCTGAGTCCCGCTTCTGCGTCGAGTGCCAGAGCACCAAGGAATTCAACGATACCCACGTGTTCCGCCGCGTCGCCTGATGCGCCAGTGAACCGTCACCACCTTGTCGCACCGGGCCGCTGGCAAGGCAGTGTGCAGGCACCGGCGCCCGTGTAGATAGACGAGCATGCCGGGCTGCACATGAACCTTGTTTGCGGCTTCACAGCAAGAGCGTGACAACTTCTGTTAGACTCCGGGCAAGTCCCGGACTCTACAGGAGATCAGAGCGTGAAATGGCTCATCAAGCTGTGTTTGTGCCTACCGCTGCTGGCACAGGCGCAGACTCTCACCGTCAAGGTCCCCAGCCGACCGATCAATGACCTCGACAGCGAATACCAGCTCAAGCTGCTGGAGCTGGCACTCGACCGTGCCGGACAGCCCTACAAGCTGGAGCGGGTCGACCTCAATCTCAATCAGTTCACCCTGCAGCAGGAGCTGCGCAAGGGCAAAACCATCAATGTGTTCTGGATGGGTACCTCCAGCGCCCTCGAATCCGCCCTTATCCCCGTCCCCATTCCGCTGTTCCGCGGTCTGGAAGGGCTGCGGCTGTCGTTCATTCACAGCGATGCCCAGGAGAAGTTCAATCAGGTCAACACACTGGCGGATCTCAAGCAGCTGAAAGCGGCCCAGGGGGTCGGCTGGGCCGACAACAAGATCCTGGAGCAGGCGGGCATAGCGACCTATGCGGGGCGCTACAGCAACCTGTTCCGCCTCATCAACGACGGCGACAAGCTCGACTTCTTCCCCCGCGGTCTGGTGGAGATCTTCGCGGAACGCCGTGAGCTGGCGGCCCAGTACCCCAATCTCGCCATAGAGCAGCACCTGCTGATCCGCTACCCCTTCGCCGAGTTCTTCTTCGTCAGCCCCGAGGCCCCCAAGCTGGCCAAGGCGCTCCAGTCCGGACTGGAGCGGGCCTATGCCGACGGCAGCTTCATGACCTTCTTCCACGAGAATCCCAGGATCCGCGAGGCCCTGGCCAGCGCGAACCTGGAGCAGCGGGTCACCATATCCCTGCCCAACCCGGACATGACCCCCTTGCTCAGGAGCATTCCAGCCCAGTATTGGGACTATCCGCCCAGGCAGGGGCAGTAACGCCGGGATTCCGGATCTCTATTTGTTGTGACTATCCCCCAGGCTAGGGCAGTAGTCCCTGACCACCGGCTCGCAGGGAATAAGCGGGCCGGTTTCAACCGCAGCACCAGGGAGGTGCCATGAAACGACTCGACGACTGGTTCAGCGACTACGGCCAGAGCCACCAGCACCCGGTCAATGTAGCCATCCACAAGGTGGCGGTGCCTGGTATCTACCTCTGTACCCTGGCCCTGCTCTGGTGCCTGCCGGCCGGGCCCTTGCCGCCCTCCCTCAACTGGGCGGCGCTGGTTGCCATTCCGGTGCTGGCCTTCTACCTGCAGCTGTCGTTTGCCCTGTTCGTGGGGATGGCGGCGCTGACCGCGCTGGGATTGGCCTTCTGCCACAGCTGGCAAGGCCCCTTGCTGTGGCACGCCCTGTCCGGCTTCGCGCTGCTCTGGGTAGCCCAGTTCGTCGGCCACCGGATAGAGGGGAAGCGCCCCTCCTTCCTCGCCGACCTGCAATTTCTGCTGGTCGGCCCCGCCTGGGTGCTGGCCAGCCTCTATCGTCGCTTGGGTATCCCCTACTGAGGGAGTCCAAAGGAGAAACCATGACACACTATTTCCCCCTCACCCGCGCCCTGCCTCTGCTGCTGGGCATGCTGTTTGCCGGTCCGGCGCTGGCTGACAAGGCCGATCCCGTCGGCGAGGTGAGCACCGCCTTCAAGCTGGTCGGCCCCAATCACAAGATCCTGGTGGAGGCGTTCGACGACCCCAAGATAGCCGGCGTCGCCTGCTATCTGGCGCGCCCCAAGACCGGGGGCGTCAAGGGCGGTCTCGGGCTGGCGGAAGATCCCTCCCACGCCTCACTGTCGTGCCACCAGATAGGTCCCATCACCCTGCCCGCAAAGCTCAAAGCCGGGGAAGAGGTGTTCGACGTCAGCACCTCACTGGTGTTCAAGGAGCAGAAGGTGGTGCGTTTTTACGACGAGAAGCGCAATGCCCTTGTCTATCTGACTTACAGCACCAAGTTGGTGGATGGTTCGTACAAGAGCGCAGTGAGCGCCATCCCCATCATGCCCTGGGGCTGAATCCCCACCATTTATCCCGTGATGACGGTCACTATTTGTTGTAATTTAACCACATCATTTTCTGCGGAGAGCGCACCATGAGAGTCGCCGTTTTCAGTACCAAGAGCTACGACAAGGAACACTTCAATCAGGCCAACAGCCAGTACGGCTTCGAGCTGGAGTTCTTCGACGTGCGGCTGGAGGCCAAGACAGCCCGCCTCGCCCATCACTTCCCCGTGGTCTGCCTGTTCGTCAACGATGACGCCGACCGGGAGGTGCTGACCGAGCTGGCCGCCAACGGCACCAAGGTGATCGCCCTGCGCTGCGCTGGTTACAACAACGTGGATCTGGTCGCCGCCAAGGAGCTGGGTCTGAAAGTGGTGCGGGTGCCCGCCTACTCCCCCGAGGCGGTCGCCGAACACGCTGTGGGTCTGATGATGACCCTCAACCGCCGCATCCATAAGGCCTACCAGCGCACCCGTGATGCCAACTTCTCCCTGGAGGGTCTGGTCGGCTTCAACATGCACGGCCGCACCGCCGGCATCATAGGCACCGGCAAGATCGGCATCGCCACCCTGCGCATCCTCAAGGGCTTCGGCATGCGGCTGCTGGTGAGCGACCCCTACCCGAACCAGGCGGCCATCGATCTGGGGGCCGAGTACGTGGACATCGACACCCTGCTGCGCCAGTCCGACGTCATCAGCCTGCACTGCCCCCTGTTCAAGGAGAACTACCACCTGCTGAACAAGGAGGCCTTCGCCAAAATGAAGGACGGAGTGATGATCATCAACACCAGCCGGGGCGGCCTGCTCGACTCCAACGCCGCCATCGAGGCCCTCAAGACCTCCCGCATCGGCGCCCTGGGGCTGGATGTCTACGAGGAGGAGGAAGATCTCTTCTTCGAGGACAAGTCCAACGAGGTGATCACCGATGACGTCTTCCGCCGTCTCTCCGCCTGCCACAACGTGCTGTTCACCGGTCACCAGGCCTTCCTGACCCGGGAGGCGCTGCACGCCATCGCTGACACCACCCTCGGCAACATCCAGGCCATCGAGAGCCAGGGCCGCAGCGACAACGAGGTGGAATAAGCTTTCCGCGCAATAAACCGGGCGCCGGGTTGTGAGACCCGGCGCCATCGGGTAGGCTACCAGCCCTTTTTTACTCAGGAGCCTGGCCGCCATGTTTATCGGATTTGATTACGGTACCTCCAACTGTGCCGTCGCCGTGATGGAACAGGGCAGCCCCAGGCTGCTGACCCTCTCCGGTTCCCACTACCTCCCCTCCACCCTGCACGCCCCGCACCGGGACGCCATCGCCGGCCTGCTGGCCGAACGGCTGGCCAGCACCCAGCAAGCGGAGTACCTCAAGCTGCGCGGCCCCGTGGTGACCCGGGCTCAGGCGGTGCGTCGCCAGATGCGCGAAGAGGGGCTCATCGACGAGCTCAGCTTCGGCGGGGCGGCGCTGGAGCGCTACCTGGAAGAGCCGGATGACGGTTACTACATCAAGTCGCCGAAATCCTTCCTCGGGGCCTACGGCCTCAAGGCGCCCCAGATCGCCCTGTTCGAGGACATCGTCTGCGCCATGATGCTGCACGTCCGCCACGAGGCGGAGCAGCAGACAGGTGCCCCCGTGCGCCAGGCGGTGATAGGTCGCCCGGTCAACTTCCAGGGGCTGGCCGGGGAGGAGAGCAACCGCCAGGCCATCGCCATCCTGGGTGAAGCTGCCCGCCTCGCCGGCTTCGAGCGGGTGGAGTTTCTCTACGAGCCGGTCGCCGCCGGCTTCGAGTTCGAGGCGCGCCTCACCGAGGATGCCGTGGTACTGGTGGTGGACATAGGCGGCGGTACCACAGACTGCTCCATGCTGCGCATGGGCCCCAGCCACCGCGACCGGCTCGATCGCAGCGGCGATCTGCTCGGCCACAGCGGCCAGCGCATCGGCGGCAACGACTTCGACATCCGCCTGACGGTGGAGGGCATGATGCCGCTGCTCGGCATGCACGAGACCCTCAAGACCGGTAAGCCCCTGCCCCACCCGCTGTTCTGGGACGCGGCCGCCATCAACGACGTCAGCGCCCAGAGCCGCTTCTACAGCCTGGATACCGCCCGCCAGCTGCAGGATCTACAGCTCGACAGCCAGCCCGGCAGCAAGCTCTCACGGCTCGCCAGCCTGCGGGCCCACAAGCTGAGCCACCAGCTGGTGTGGCGTGCCGAGCAGGGCAAGATCGCCCTGTCCGACCATGAGCTCAATCACCAGACCCTGAACGAGCTGGAGAAGGGGTTGGAGGCGGAACTCACTCGCCCTCAGCTGGCCAGTGCCTCGGCCCCCCTGCTGGAGAAGATTGGCGAGCTGATGGACGAGGCGATCGCCGCCGCTGGCGTGTCGCCGGACCGGGTCTTCGTCACAGGTGGCAGCGCCCGCTCCCCCCTCATCAAGGCCTTCATTCGCCAGAAGCTGCCCGCAGTGCCTCTGGAAGGAGGGGATGACTTCGGCTCTGTGGCTTCGGGCCTTGCCCGCTACGCCGAACGGCTGTTCGCCGGCTGATCCCCGACACGCCAAAGGCTACCCACCACATCCCCTCTGGAAGGAGGGGATGACTTCGGTTTGATAACCTCGGGCCTGGCCCGTTACGCCGAGCGGCTGTTTGCCGGCTGAGGTACCGGCAGGGGTCCACGACCCCTGCTGCCTGAAACGAGGCTCGCCCGGGGCGGGTGTTGCCATTTACCGACACCCCCCTTCCCCTGAGGGCGACAGAAGCGGTCGGGCTGGCCCCCCCTCGCCCTGCCTCCCGGGCCATGGCACGGGTATGCTTGTCGCTCCCATCACCGGAGCCCCTTCCATGCCCAGATTTCTGCTACTGCTGCTCGCCCTGCTCCTGCTCAGCGCCTGCAGCAGTACTCCCCGCTTCGCCTCGCAAGATCTGCAGCACCACCACTGGGTGCTCGACAAGCTGGATGGCCAGGCCATCCCCAGCAGCCGCGTCAATCCCCCCGATATCGAGATAGGGGAGCACTTCACCGTCAATGGCATCGCCGGGTGCAACCGCTACTTCGGCCAGGGCCATCTCGAGGATGACAGACTCTGGGTTACCAGCCTCGGCAGCACGGCCATGGCCTGCCCGCCCCGGCTCGACCAGATCGAACAGGCGGTACTCGCCACCCTGATGGAGGGCGCGACCCTGAGCGGCACGCCACAGACCCTGATCCTGACCGGAAAACGGCACCGTTTGGAATACAGACTGCGAGACTGGGTGTACTAGGGCTCACAAAACCACTCGCCGACAGGAACAACTGGCCCAGCTGTGGCACAATATGAGGCACTGTTCGCAATGGAGGCTGCCTCAGCCATGTCGATGGATCGCCTGTTTGGCAAGATCAAACAACTGCCCACAATCCCGCAGCTGCTGCACGAGCTGATGCAGAGTTTCAACGATGAGAATGCCCGCATCGACGAGATCGCGGCCAAGATCGCCATGGACCAGGTGATCAGCGTCAAGGTGCTGCGGATGGCCAACTCCGCCGCCCTGCGCCGGGGCAACGAGGTGACCTCCATCGAGCAGGCGGTGATCCGCCTCGGCTTCAACCGCTTGCGCTCCGTGGTGGTCGCCTCCGGCATCATCAGCAGCTTCAAGGCCCCCCCGGGCTTTGACAAGCACCGCTTCTGGACCCAGACCTTCCAGGTCGCCACCATAGCCCGCACCCTGGCCCAGCAGACCAAGGCGGTGGATCCGGAGAGCGCCTTCACCTGCGCCCTCATTCACAACATCGGCGAGCTGCTGATCCAGAGCACCCTGCCGGAGGAGGCCGGGCTCATCAACCTGGCCATCGAGAAGGGGAGCAGCCGGGTCGAGGCCCAGCGGGAGATGCTGGGGTACGACTATGCCCAGCTCGGCGCCGAGCTTGCGAAGCGCTGGAACCTGTCGGCCTCCTTCGTCGATGCCATCGCCCAGCAGCTGGATCCGCTCTCCCACGATCCGGTCAGCAAGGAGGCGGTGCTGATCCGGCTCTCCGTCTTCGTCTCCTTCGCCTGGCACGCCGGGGTACCGGCCCAGGCCATCATAGCGCGCTTCCCCAAGCCGCTGGCCGACCAGCTCGGGCTGGATCCCGCCACCCTGGCGGATCAGCTGGAGCAACTCCACGAGCAGGGTAATGCCCTCGCCGACCTCCTGACCCAGTAGCCTCTGGCCACCCTCTGATGCAGTAGATACCATGACCCATCCCTTCCTGTTTCATCCCCAGGTGGCACCCTGGTTCAAAGAGAGTGCCGATACCCTGTTGCTCACCCTGTTCAGCGAGCTGGACGCCCCCATCCGCGAGGTGTGGCTGCGCCACGAGCCGGACAACGAGGAATATCTGGTAGCCATGCGCCCTGTCTCGACCCGGGACAGACTGCAGGTCTGGCAGGTCGAGCTGCCGCTGGCCAAGGGGCAGGAGATCCACCTCTACTGCTTCAAGTGCCTCACCGACCAGGAGCAGTGGTGGCTGCACGGGGCGGGCGTCAGCGCCGCCATGCCGCCGCGGGAGCAACATTTCCGCTTCAACAGCCATCACCAGCCGCCGACCTGGGTACAGGATCAGGTCTTCTACCAGATCTTCCCGGACCGCTTCTGCAACGGCGACCCGTCGCTGAGCGTCAAGCATCACGAGTACGAGTACCGCGGCAAGGCGGTCATCAGCAAGGCCTGGGGGGAGCCGGTCAGCCGCCATGAAGAGGGGCACGGCGCCTGCGAGTTCTACGGCGGGGATCTGGCGGGCATAGACGCCAAGCTGCACTACCTGCAATCCCTCGGGGTGACGGCGCTCTACCTCAACCCCATCTTCGATTCGCCGAGCAACCACAAGTACGACACCCAGGACTACTACAGCGTCGACCCGCACCTCGGCACCAACGCCCAGTTTGCCGAGCTGACCCGCAACCTGCATCAGCGCGGCATGAAGATCATCCTGGACGCCGTGGTCAACCACACCTCCACCGACCACCCCTGGTTCTGTCCGCCGCTGGGGGCCCAGAGCAACCCGGACTCCCCCTGGCGCAGCTTCTACACCTTCGACAAGGAAGGGGATTATGTCAGCTGGAAGGGCATTCGCAGCCTGCCCAAACTGGACTTCGCCAGCGAGCAGGTGCAGGACGCCGTATATCGGGCAGACAACGCCATTCTGCGCTACTGGATGCGCGCCCCCTACCAGATCGACGGCTGGCGCTTCGACGTCATCCACATGCTGGGGGAGCGGGGCTCGGCCATGGGCAACAGCGGCCATGTGCGGGCCATTCGCGGCGCCGTCAAGCAGGAGAACCCGGACGCTTACGTGCTCGGCGAACACTTCTTCGAGGCGAGCCAGTGGCTGCAGGGGGATCAGGAGGACGGCGCCATGAACTACTACGGCTTCGCCCACCCCATCCGCGCCTTCCTGGCGGGGCAGGACATCGCCTATCACCCCATCCGGATCAGCGCCGAGGAGCTGGACAGATGGCTCAAGCTGGCCCGGGCCCATATCCCGTTCAAGAACCAGCTGGCCCAGTTCAACCTGCTGGACAGTCACGACACAGCCCGCTTCCTCCACCTGCTGGGGGAGGACAAGCAGCGCATGCGGCTCGCCGCCACCCTGCTCATCACCTATATCGGCGTGCCCTCCATCTACTACGGCGACGAGGTGGGGCTCTCCGGCGGCAACGATCCGGACTGCCGTCGCTGCTTCCCCTGGGACACCACAGACTGGGATCATGTGCTGCACGATCACTATCGCCGCCTGATCCAGCTGCGCCGCCAGCGTCCGGCCCTGCGCCGGGGCGACATCCAGACCCTCTACGCCGGCCCTCACAGCTATGTGTTCGCCCGCACCCTGCAAAGCGATCAGGTGGTGGTGGCCTGCAACCGCCACCCGACCGAGCCGCGCACCATCAGCCTGCCCCTGTGGCAGACCGCCAGCCCCGCCAGCCGCTTCACCGACGCCTTCAACGGCGACAAGTTCGAGGTGGTGCAAGGGGAGGTGCAGCTCACCATACCGGCCAACTCGGCCAGGGTGCTGCTCTCCAGCTGAATGCGCTGTTGGCACGCTGAAAAGCAAAACCGGAGCCTGTGCTCCGGTTTTTCTTTATGTCGCTTCGGCCAGCCTTGTGGCAACCTCAGTAGTTGATGCTGACGTAGGGCACTTCGGGCACGTCCCAGGCCTGCTTGAGGTAGACGGTGAGCACGAAGAAGAAGTTGGCCAGCAGGTTGGCGAAACGGTAGAGGATGGGGTCGAAGCGCACGCCGCTCTCTTCGAGGCGCACCAGCAGGCGCACCACCTTCTTGCTGCCGCAGCGGCACAGGTGCAGGGTGGGAATGGGCTGGGGTCCCTGGGGCAGCACGAAGCCGGTGACCCGGCCGCTGCTCGCCTCGTTGTAGTGATCGTAACGCCCCTTCAGCCACTCCAGATCCTCCTCGAAGATGCCGAGCCTGCCGCGCACCGAGCCGTTGAGGTTGTAGATGAGTCGCTGCAAGATCGCGAGATCCGCCAGCATGGGCTGGGTGTCGGCATCCGGCACCAGGTGGGACAGCACAGCCCCCACCTGGCAGCAGAGCTCGTCGGTGGCGATCTCGTAGTCGCACTGGAACTGGGTCTCGAAGATGAAGGGGTAGCAGAGCTCGCGCTTGTCTCTTGGCTTCTTGGGGTTCATGGCATCGTCTGGCTGGAGAAAAGGGCAGTGTGCCAGCCCGGGCCCGGGCTGGCAAACGCCGCATCAGAGGGGCGACGAGCCGGGATCAGGTCGTCGCCATCTGCTGACCGAGCAGCCTCATGGCCTCCAGCATCCGCTGGTTGAAGCCCATGAAACCGGCGCCCTCGGCCGCCTCGCTCTGGCCTCGCGCCGCCAGCACCGCAGGGGTCAACGCCTGCTGCTGGGCAGGCGGCAACAGGGCATCGGCCTGCTGCTGCAGCTGGCTCAGCTTCGGCAGGTAGTCCGCCAGCGGCTTGAGCCCCTCCTGCAGCGAATGGGCCCCCTGATAGGTCTGGCTCAAGCGGGCCGACTGCTTGAGCTTGAGGGAGTAGGAGGCCAGCTGGCTGTCGTCCAGTTGCAGCCCATCCAGCCTGTCAGCCAGGGTCTTGCCCTCCCCGCCCCCGAAGAACTGGCCGGCCAGCTCGTCCAGCCCCTTGACCAGCTTGCCGATGGCGTCCATCTCGCCACTGTCGAGATCCCCCTCCAGGGAGAAGTCGAAACTCTGGCTCGACTTGAGGCTGAACTGGTTGCCGCTCCCGTCGCTTCGGGACTTGAACTGCCAGCTGTCGCTGAAGCGCAGCATCACCTTGTCCCCGTCCCGGGTCTCGATCTCGAGGAAGGCCTGCTGCCGGCTGGCCATCTTGGCCGCCCCGAGATCCGTGGTCGAGACCTCGCCAAGGAACTCTTGCTCGAAGGACTCCAGTCCCTCCTGGATCAGCTTGTAGCTCTGATCCATGCCGGTCTTGATGTCCTCGTTGTCCGCCCAGTCCCCGAGCTGCTTTCTGGCGTCGCCGAAGCCCATCTCCACGCCTTTGCGGGCCTGCTCCATCATCTTGGCCAGATCCTCATCCGACTTGCCGTCGGCACGGGCCGCCCCCAGCCGTCCGGTGACGAACTGCAGCACGTTGTCCGCCACGGCCTCGTAATCGAACAGCGTCTCCGGGGTGATAGCCTCTGGAGGATCCAGCTTGAACTCCTGACTCCTGGGGGCCTGATAGTGCTGACCATTGATCTCCAGCGCAAATTGCAGCGCCTGCTGGATCAGCACCTGGGCCCACTTCGGGGGCTTGTTCAGGGAAACCTCCTCCCCGCTGCCTGCCGGTTTCGACTCTGCCTGTTGAGGCGATTTGGGAGCAATGCCCACTCCCTTGGGTTGGGCTGCGCCCATGCCATCGATCTGCATCATCACTCTCCCGCCATAGTGGTGGATCGGTTATCGGCCCGACTGGCCACTTCTTGACCACAAAAAACTTGGACAATCCGCGGCGGCCTTTTAAAATCCCCACCCTTTGGTTGGCTGCGGCCTTCTCCCGGTTTCTGCCCGGCCCTGCCGGTGTGCATCTGAGGTATCTATGACCCAATCCCAGCGGACCCCCGCCGACTACCAGGCCCAGCTCGACGAGAAGCGCGATCGCCTCACCCAGCTGTTCGCCGACTTCAACCCGCCCGCGCTTGAGGTCCATGCCTCCCCCGCCGAGCACTACCGGATGCGTGCCGAGTTCCGCATCTGGCACGAGGGGGATGACCTCTTCCACTGCATGTATGCCCAGGCCACCAAGGAGATCATCCGGGTCGACAGCTTCCCCACCGCCAGCCAGCTCATCAACCGGCTGATGCCGGTGCTGCTGGCAGGGTTGCGCCCGCACCCAGTGCTGCGCCGCAAGCTGTTCCAGATAGACTACCTCTCCACCCAGTCCGGCCAGCTGTGCGTCAGCCTGCTCTACCACCGCAAGCTGGAGGCGGAGTGGCAGCAGGCCGCAGAGGCCCTGCAGGCCGACCTGCGGGCCCAGGGGTTCGATCTGCAACTGATTGGTCGCGCCCACAAGCAAAAGATCTGCCTGGGGGAGGAGTTCGTCATCGAGCGGTTGACGGTGCAAGGCCGCGAGCTGGTCTACAAGCAGGTGGAGAACAGCTTCACCCAGCCCAATGCCGCCATCAACGAGCAGATGCTGGGCTGGGCGCTGGATGTGACCCGCGGCAGCGAGGGTGACCTGCTGGAGCTCTACTGCGGCAACGGCAACTTCTCCATCGCCCTGGCCCAGAACTTCCGCAAGGTGCTGGCCACCGAGATCGCCAAGCCGAGCGTGGATTCTGCCCAGTTCAACATCGCCGCCAACGGGGTGGACAACCTGATCATCCTTCGCATGTCGGCGGAGGAGTTCACCATGGCGATGCGCGGCGAGCGGGAGTTCAACCGCCTCAAGGGGGTCGATCTCGGCGCTTACCAGTGCAACACCATCTTCGTCGACCCGCCCCGTGCCGGCCTCGACGACGCCACAGTCAAGCTGGTGCAGGAGTACGACAACATCCTCTACATCTCCTGCAACCCCGAGACCCTGCAGGCCAACATGGCGGTGCTGGGCGAGACCCACGAGATCGCCCGCTTCGCCCTGTTCGACCAGTTCCCCTGGACCCACCACATGGAAGCCGGGGTCTACTTGAAGCGCAAGGCAGGCTGATGCCGCAGGGGACACACCGATCCCCCTCGACAGGCAGAATGACAACAGGGCCCTCGGGCCCTGTTTTGATTAGTTATCCCGGTGCAGAGCGCTGGCGCAGCCGTTATGCTGGCGACACGCGCATTCGCGCCATAGCCGGGGGCCACGCCGCCATGCCACGCGTTCTGTTTGTTGAAGATGATCCCGAGATAGGCCAGCTCATCAGCAACTGGCTCGGTCGCCACGACATAGAGGTGCTGCTGGAGACCCGGGGCGATCTCGCGCTGGCCAGGGTGGAGGCCGAACAGCCCGATCTGGTGCTGCTCGACATCATGCTGCCGGGGCAGGACGGCCTCTCCCTGTGCCGGGATCTGCGGCCACGCTTTGCCGGCCCCATCGTCATGCTTACTTCGCTGGACAGCGACATGAACCAGATCCTCAGCCTGGAACTCGGGGCCAACGACTACATCCTCAAGACCACGCCGCCCCCCGTGCTGCTGGCCCGGCTGCGGGTCCAGTTCCGCCAGCAGGGGCAGGCGCCGCAACCGGCCGCCCTCAGCACGCCCCCCCAGCGCCTGCAGTTCGGTCGCCTGCGGATCGACGGCCCGGGGCGGGACGTGCGCCTCGACGGCGACAGCGTGCCCCTCTCCACCGCCGATTTCGACCTCCTGTGGGAGCTGGCCTGCCACGCCGGCCAGATCCTGGGACGGGAGGCCCTGTTTCGCAGCCTGCGGGGCCGCGACTACGACGGCCAGGACCGCAGCATGGACGTGGCCATCTCCCGCCTGCGCCGCCGGCTGGGCGATGACAGCACCAACCCGACCCGGATCAAGACGGTGCGCCAGAAAGGCTACCTGCTGGTACCCCAGGCCTGGGAATGAGCTGGTGCCTCACACGCCTGCACACCAGAAGCCCGGGGATGACAGCACCAACCCGACCCGGATCAAGACAGTACGCCAGAAAGGCTATCTGCTGGTGCCCCAGGCCTGGGAATAAGCAGTTACCGAATGACCTTGATGCTCTCTGCTCCCTTCTCCCCTTGCGGGAGAAGGGTTGGGGATGAGGGGGGCGCCCAGACGCAATCCAGGCAAGAGGAGAGCCCCCATGCGCCGCCTGTTTATCCAGTTCTACCTGCTGCTGATCGGCTGCTTCGGCCTCGCCATCCTGCTCATCGGCCTGGTCTATCAGGTCAGTGCCGAGCGGGCGGGGGACCGCTATCTCGAGCACATGATGCAGGGCTCCCTGGGGCTGCTCACCGGCGAGCTGGCCCGGCTGCCCCCCGCGCGCTGGCCCGCCCGCATGGGGGAGCAGAGCCAGCAGCTCAACCTGCCGCTGCAACTCGGCGCCCTGGCCAACCAGCCGCTGGCCAGGGAGGATCAGGCCTTCCTCGAGGCGGGCAACATCGTCATCGTCGAAGAGGATGACACCTTCCTGCAGCGCATCCCGGGCACCGACCAGGTGCTGATCGTCGGCCCCGTCCCCTATCTCTCCTACCTGCACGAGCTGCACTGGGTGGATGTGGGCCTGCTGCTGCTCATCGGTCTCTCCCTCGGCCTGCCGATCCTGCTCTGGCTGCGCCCCCACTGGCACGGCCTGCAACGGCTCGAACAGACGGCGCGCCGGGTCGGTGACGGGGATCTCTCCTGCCGCACCGGCCTGCCCGCCGGCAGCAGCCTGGGCCAGGTGGGACGCACCTTCGATCAGATGGCCGAGCAGTTGCAGGCCATGCTGGCCAGCCGCAAGCAGCTGACCGACGCCATCGCCCACGAGCTGCGCACCCCCCTGGTGCGGCTGCGCTACCGACTCGCCATGCTGGCCGAGCCTCCCACCACCGAGGAGCAGCAGGGGCTGGAACGGGATCTCGGCGCGCTGGACGCCCTCATCGAGGAGATGCTCACCTATGCCAGGCTGGATCGCCCCGAGCTGCCGCTGCAGTGCAGCGATCTCGAGCTGGGCCGCTGGGCCGGGGAGCGGCTCCCGGACTGGCAGGCGCTGCGCCCGGACAGACGACTCGCCCTCCAGCTTCCCGCCCATCCCCTGCCCTGGCGCGGCGACATCCGCCTGCTGGACAGGGCGCTGGAGAACCTCATCGGCAACGCCCTGCGCCACGCCAACAGCCGGGTGAGCCTCACCATGAGCCGGCAGCAGGATCACTATCTGCTGGAGGTGGCCGACGACGGCCCCGGCATAGATCCGGCGCTGGCACCCCAGATCTTCGAGCCCTTCGTGCGGCTGGATCAGAGCCGGGACAGACGCACTGGCGGCACTGGCTTAGGCCTCGCCATAGTGCGCAGCATAGCGCGCCACCACGGGGGCGAGGTGCAGTTGCTGCCCGCCGAGACGGGGGCCCGCTTCTGCCTCAGGCTGCCCGTACATTTGGATACAAACCGTCACCAGCCACTCACTGAACCTCAGACCCGGCAGCCCTAGGATGACGTCATGGAGAGCCGCTCCATGTCATCAAACCGAACGAGGAACTGGAATATGAAAAAGCTGATCCCCCTGAGCCTGGCCGCTGTCTTCGCCCTGACCTCCGGCTTCACCATGGCTGCCACCCCGACCAAGGCTGCCGCACCCCAGGCCACCCAGACCAAGGTGGTGAAAAAGCATCACAAGGCGACCCATGCCGCACCGGCCGTGAAAGTGGCCCCCAAGACCAAGTAACAGGCGCACAAGCTCCCAATGAAAAGGGGCCCCATCATGGGGCCCCTTTTGTCGTGCTCAGTCGGCTCAATCCTGCATGTAATCTTCAGGCAGCGCGATGCGCGCCACGCCGGAGGCTACCGCCGCCAGCGCCACGGCGCGGGCCACCCGAGGCAGCAGACGGGCATCCATCGGCTTGGGAATGACGTACTCCTTGCCGAAGGTGAGCGCACTCACCCCGGCGGCGGTCAGCACCTCGGCCGGTACGGGTTCTTTCACCAGGCTGCGAATCGCCTCCACAGCCGCCACCTTCATGGCATCGTTGATGCGGCTGGCGCGCGCGTCCAGGGCGCCGCGGAAGATGAAGGGGAAGCAGATGACGTTGTTGATCTGGTTCGGATAGTCGGAGCGACCCGTGCCCATGATGAGATCGTCGCGCACCGAGTGCGCCAGGGCGGGCTTGATCTCGGGATCCGGGTTGGAGCAGGCGAAGATCACCGGATTGGGGGCCATCAAGGCCACCGCCTCGACAGGCAGCACGTCCGGGCCGGAAACGCCGACAAACACGTCCGCCCCGTCGATGACATCCATCAGGGTGCGCAGCGGCGTGTCGTTGGCGAAGCGCTGCTTGTACTGATTCAGATCGGTGCGACCGCTGTGGATCACCCCCTGACGGTCCAGCATAAAGATGTTCTGTGGCGCGGCGCCGCACTTGATCAGCAGGTCCATGCAGGCGGTGGCGGCGGCACCGGCCCCCATGCAGACGATGCGGCTCTGTTCGATGCGCTTGCCCTGCACTTCCAGCGCGTTGAGCAGACCGGCGGCGGTGACGATGGCGGTGCCGTGCTGATCATCGTGGAACACCGGAATGTCGCAGCGCTCGATCAGCGCCTGCTCTATCTCGAAGCACTCGGGAGCCTTGATGTCTTCCAGGTTGATGCCGCCGAAGGTGTCGGCGATGGCGGCGACAGTGTCGATGAACTGCTGGCTGGTCTCGTGCTTCACCTCGATGTCGATGGCGTCGATGCCGGCGAAGCGCTTGAACAGCAGGGCCTTGCCCTCCATCACCGGCTTGGAAGCCAGCGGCCCCAGATTGCCCAGCCCCAGGATGGCGGTGCCGTTGGAGATGACGGCCACCAGGTTGCCCTTGCCGGTGTAGCGGTAGGCATCGGCCGGGTTGGCGGCGATTTCGCGCACCGGCTCGGCGACGCCAGGGCTGTAGGCCAGGGCCAGATCCCGCGCGGTCTCGGCGGGCTTGGTGAGGGCTATGGCTATCTTGCCGGGAATGGGCTGGGCGTGGTAATCGAGCGCTTGTTGACGAAGATCGTGACGCAGATCGGACATGGGGGACCCCGATACGGAAGTGAATGAGTGGTGCATTGGCTCGCCAGTGGCGAGGGCTGGGGATCATAAAGAAAACCCGCCCCCTTTCACAGCAGAAAATATCGCCAAGTCGCACTGACAGCTGACTCAGCAGCATCTCCTGCCGTCCACAAATACCTATTTAGTTATAGATTCGATTTCAGTCCATCACGGGAATACCGGCCCTCGCCTCCGCCTGGCGGGCGATGGCCTCCGTCATCCCCTGGAAGATGAAGAGGTGGAAGGGCAGCATGGCGAGCCAGTAGGCCAGGCCCCAGGCCCCCTGGGGGTGCCAGTGGGCGGTCACCCGCAGCCGGGTCAGGCCGGACTCCTGGGGCTGGATGTTGAACTCCAGCCGCCCGACGCCGGGGGCTTTCATGTTGAACAAGAGATCCAGCCTGCGCCCCTCGTCCACCCCGAGGATCTGCCAGGAGTCCAGCATGTCCCCCTTCACGAAGCGATCCGGATTGGTACGACCCCGGGTGAGCGCCGGGCCTCCGATCAGGTGATCCATCCATTCGCGTACCACCCACAGCTCGTTCATGTAGAAGTAGCGCTGCTCGCCCCCCAGCTGCTGCAGCACCTGCCACACCACCTCGGGGGAGGCGAGGCACTCGGCCTCCCCGCTGGCGGTGCGATCGTAGAAGCCGTACTCGGGATGTCGCCAGCGCAGGCCGAGCGGCGTCTCCTCCCCCTGTTGCTCGGCGCCAAGCTTCTGCTCCAGCGCCAGGCTCTCCGTCAGCGCCTCGTCGAAGCTGAGCAGGTGCTGGGGCAGCAGGGCCCGCAGTGGGCCATCGTCGGCCGGAATGTCGTGCTTGAGGCCGCCCACCAGCGCCTTGGCGATGGGTTGGGGCACAGAGGTGGCAAACTGCAGCCACCAGGCGGAGAGCCGCGGGCTCAGGAAGGGGATGGGAATGATGGGGCAACGCTTGCCAATGTGGGCCGCAAACCTCTGCAACTGCTGCTGATAGCTGAGCAGCTCGGGGCCGGCCGCGTTGAAGATGCGGCCATCCACCCCTTGCGCCTCCACCAGGCCGCCCAGATAGTGCAGCAGGTTGGAGAGGGCTATGGGGGGCGTGCGGGAGCGCACCCACTTGGGCGTCACCATCATGGGCAGGTTGAACACCAGATCCCGCATCACCTCGAAGGCGGCGGAGCCGGGCCCTATGATGATGCCGGCCCGCAGCTCCACCGTGGGCACCCCCGCCTCCCGAAACAGCTCGCCGCAGTGGCGACGGGAGTTGAGATGGCGGCTGTTGCAGGGGATCGGTTGTATGGCCCCCAGATAGACGATGCGGCGCACCCCGGCGGCGCGGGCGGCGGCGGCGAAGTTCTTCACCCCCTGCTGCTCCAGCCGGTGAAAACCGGCGCCTGCCCCCATGGCGTGCACCAGATAGAAGACGGTATCCACCCCGGCAAGGGCCGGCAGCAGGGTGATAGGTTTTAGGCTGTCGGCGAGACGAAACTCCACCCCCTCCGGCAGGCGGCAGGGGCGGCGGGCCCCGGCGATGACCCGGTAGCCCAGCCCTTGCAGATGGGGCACCAGATAGGAACCTATGTAACCCGCCGCACCCATCACCAGACAGTTTCGCATTCCAACACTCCTTGCCATCCCCCATGGACTCGCACCACCATAGGGCAAAGCGAGGCAATACAGAACGCCGGCCAATAAAAAAGGCGCCCGATGGGCGCCTTTTTCAGAATTCTTCAGAAGTAAGATTACTTCTTGGCAGTCAGACCACCGAAACGCTTGTTGAACTTGTCTACGCGGCCGCCGCTAGAAACTTCTTTCTGCTTGCCGGTATAGAACGGGTGGCATGCGGAGCACACGTCCAGGTTCAGATCTTTACCCAGGGTAGAGAAGGTATTGATGACGTTACCGCAAGAGCACTTGCAGGTGATGGCTACGTACTCGGGATGGATACCAGCTTTCATGGACAACCTCGATTATCAGGCCGTGTCGCCATCCGATCTCTTGTCGGACACCACACGATTGTTGAACACAGTTTCAAAGGCTGCGAATAATATAGGAAATGCCTGAGTTCAGGCAAGTGGCTTCGCAGAAAAAATAGGCAACCTCTGGTGGATTCATCGCAAACGCTTGATCTGGTTCGTGTCGCTGTCCCGGTACCGTTACGCCGTCACTTCGACTATCTCTCCCCTTTGCCCTTGCCTGAGCCCGGTTGCCGGGTCGAGATCCCTTTCGGCCCCCAGACCCTGGTCGGTCTGGTGGTGGAGCATCCGACCGAGAGCCAGGTGCCCCGCGCCAAATTAAAGCCCTTGAAGCGGGTGCTCGACACGGCCCCTGTGCTGGGGCCCGACATACTGGCGCTGATGGCCTGGAGCGCCAGCTACTACCAGCATCCCCTGGGCGAGGTGCTGCCTCACGCCCTGCCTGTGCTGGTGCGCAAGGGGGAGCCCGCCGCCTACCGGGAGCTGGAGTTCTGGTTTGCCACCGAAGCCGGGATGGCAATCGATCTCAACGAACTCAAGCGGGCCGCCAAGCAGCAGCAGGCCCTCGCCCTGCTGCGCAAGGGGCCCCAGACGCCGTCTGCGCTCAAGCAGGAGGAGATTCAGAGCGCCGCCCTCACCGCCCTGGAGAAGAAGGGGCTGCTGGAGAAGCGCAGCCTGGAGCCGAGCCACGACGGCGACTGGGCAACCCATTTTGACGCCGGTGAGGGGCTGCGCCTCAACGGCGAGCAGGCTCTGGCGGTGGCCGCCGTCACCAGCCAGAGCGACAAGTTCGGCGCCTTCCTGCTGGACGGCATCACGGGATCCGGCAAGACAGAGGTGTACCTGAGCATACTCGAGCCCCTGCTCTGTGCGGGCAAGCAGGCGCTGGTGATGGTGCCGGAGATCGGCCTCACCCCCCAGACCATCAACCGCTTCCGCCGCCGCTTCAAGGTGCCCGTGGTGGCGATGAACTCCGCCATGAACGACAGGGAACGGCTCGATGCCTGGCTCGCCTGCCGCGACGGCGGCGCCGCCATCCTGATCGGCACTCGTTCCGCGGTCTTCACCCCGTTCAAGGACCTCGGCATCATCATCATCGACGAGGAGCACGACGGCTCCTTCAAGCAGCAGGACGGTTTTCGCTACCACGCGCGGGATCTGGCGGTGATGCGGGCCCATCGCGCATGTATCCCCATCCTGCTCGGCTCGGCCACCCCCTCGCTGGAGACGCTGCACAACGCCCGCACCGGCAAGTACCACCACCTCAGCCTGACGCGGCGCGCCGGCAACGCCCAGACCGCCCGCCAGGTGATCCTGGACATCAAGAGCGTGCGGCTGCAGGCCGGGCTCTCTCCCCAGCTGGAGCAGCTGATGGGGTCGCATCTGGCGGCTGGCAACCAGGTGATGCTGTTCCTCAACCGGCGCGGCTATGCCCCCTCGCTTATCTGCCACCAGTGTGGCTGGAGCGCCGCCTGCGAGCGCTGCGATGCCTGGTACACCTGGCATCAGGCCGGGCGGCGACTGCACTGCCACCACTGCGACAGCGTGCGCCCGCTGCCTCATAGCTGCCCGGAGTGTGGCAGCAGCGAGCTGATTGGCTCAGGGGTCGGCACCGAGCAGCTGGAGCAGCTGCTCACCACTGTGTTCCCTCAATACCCTGTGGTGCGCATCGATCGGGACAACACCCGCCGCAAGGGGGAGCTGGAGACCCACCTCGGCGACATCAAGGCGGGCAAGTACAAGATCCTGATCGGCACCCAGATGCTGGCCAAGGGGCACCACTTCCCGGACGTAACCCTGGTGGGTCTGCTGGACGTGGATGGCGCCCTGTTTTCCGCCGATTTTCGCGCCGCCGAGAAGTTGGCCCAGCTCTACACCCAGGTAGCGGGCCGTGCCGGTCGCGCCAGCAAACCCGGGCTGGTGGTGTTGCAGAGCCACCATCCGGAGCATGCCCTGTTGCAGGACCTGACCCAGAACGGTTACGGCCACTTCGCCGATACCGCGCTCAAAGAGCGCCGCCTGCTGGGGTTGCCGCCCTTCAGCTATCAGGGGTTGTTCAGGGCCGAGGCCAACGGCCGGGACGAGGTGCAGCTGTTCCTCACCCGTCTCGCCGATACCCTGCGCAGCGCCCGTTATCCCCAGGTGCAGGTGCTCGGGCCCATCAGCGGCTTCATGGAGCGCAAGGCGGGCAAGTTCCGCATGCAGCTGCTGGTGCAGGGACCGAACCGGGCCCCCCTGGCGCAACTGCTGGATTGGGCGGTGAAGGAGCTGGACGGCTGGCCGGAGACCAAGAAGGTGCGCTGGAGCCTGGACATAGACCCCACGGAGTTGAATTAAGGGTCGCTGCGCTGGTCCGATTACGCTTCGCTAATCAACGGATCTTGCGATAGTGCGCACCCGCCATGGCGTCTTTGCTCCCTTCTCCCCTCGCGGGAGAAGGGTTGGGGATGAGGGGGGAGCCAGAACGCAGCGAGGGGGCCTGGGCCCCCTCGTTGTTTTTACCCCATGACTGCTCCGGCTTATTCGGCGACCTGGGAGACCCCGGTCAACCGCACCTCGACCCGGCGATCCGGGGCCAGACAGGCGATCATCTGCGCCTTGGCGCCGTCCGGGCAGCTGCCCCCCGTCACCGGTGACGACTCGCCCTGCCCCTCGGCCCGCACCTTGTCGGCAAACAGTCCCTTGGCAATCAGGTAGTCGGCCACTGTGCGGGCACGCTGCTCCGAGAGGGCCTGATTGTAGGCATCGGACCCCAGCCGGTCGGTATGACCGATCACCGTGGCCACCCCGTCTTTCGGGTTGGCCGCCAGGATCTGGGCAAACAGGCTGTCCAGCGCCTGGCTCGCGGCCGGCTTCAGGGTCGCCTTGTTGAATTCAAACAAGACGTCCGAGTCCAGACTGAACTGCTTCTCTACCAGCACGGGGGCCGGTGCTGGCTCAGGCACGGGAGCCGGCGTCGGCGCCACCGGCTCGTCACCGACCTGACCGAAGCGATAGAGCATGCCCACCGACAGCAGGCCGTTGTCCATCTCAATGCCGGATTCCTCCAGCGAGGTCTTGCCGAGAGGGGTGGTGTACTGGTATTCGAGGCGGGCGGCCCAATCCCTGTCGATGGCATATTCGATGCCCAATGCCCCCACAAAGGCGGCACCGTGATACTTGTTGCCCTCATGGGACTCGGAAAGGCTGCTGGTACCATCGCTGGCCCTGACGTTGAGGGAGCTCTCGGTCCAGGCGTAGGCTCCCCCGAGGCGGCCGTAGATATCCAGAGCTGAGGTCGCGGGCAGGATGATCTTCATGGTGGCCTGCACCATCTGGGCCTTGGCCTCGCCATCGAGTGCAAAATCAACGCCATTGCCCGAGTAGTGCTTGTCCACCTGATACTTGCCGAGCCAGTCATAACCGAGCTCGACGGCCAGGTTTCTGTTGACCTGGTAGCCTGCGAAGAGCCCAAGCCCGAGATCATCGCTGTTCTCGTTCACCCTGGTCGCATCAAACAGCTCTTCGACCTGAGCGTCGTAATCCACCCCGTAAAAATTGGACCAGCCGGCCTTGCCGCCGACATACCAGGTATTGTCCTGGGCGGCAGCCTGCACCGTCCCCGTTGCCATCAGAGCGCCGATCAGGACGGCGAGCATAGATCTGTTCATGGATGAGCCCCTGCAATGAATTGTTATGACGCGGATGCGCCTCTCTTCCCTGACGGGGCCCTGAACCCAAGCCCCGCACTCAGATTATCCCATCTGCAACCAGCCTCAAACGACCAGGGACTCAGGAGTGTGATATTGGCGACATTATCGGCAGATGCACACCCCGGGGCGCCCATAAAAAAACGAAGAGCCAGGCTCTTCGTTTTCATCTCGGGGCGGGATGGTCAAGCCGCCGTCACTGACTGCCCTGACTCGCCAGGAACAGGCGGTAGGCGGGATCCTCGCTCACCTCCTTCCAGCCGTAGCCAATCTCGCGCAGGTAGTCGTGGAAGGCGGCCACGTCCTCGTCCGGCAGCTCGAAGGCACAGAGCACCCGGCCATAGTCGGCACCGTGGTTGCGGTAGTGGAACAGGCTGATGTTCCAGCGACAACCCAGGGTCTCGAGGAAGCGCATCAGGGCGCCCGGCTGCTCCGGGAACTTGAAGCTGTAGAGACGCTCACCGAGGGGCCGGGCCGGGCGGCCGCCAATCATGTAGCGCACGTGGTTCTTGGCCAGCTCGCTCTCTGTCATGTTGACCACGGGGTAACCGTTGCCACCGAGCTGATCGATGATCTGGCCGAGCTCCTCGTCGCCGCCGCTGAGGCGCACCGAGACGAACAGGGAGGCCTGGGCCGCATCCGCGTAGCGGTAGTTGAACTCGGTCACCATGCGGGGCCCAAGCTGACGGCAGAAGTCGAGGAAGGCCCCCTTGCGCTCGGGTATGGTCACCGCCAGCATGCCCTCGCGCTTCTCGCCGATCTCGCAGCGCTCCGACACATAGCGCAGGCTGTGGAAGTTGACGTTGGCGCCCGACAGTATGGCCGCCATCCGCCCGCCCTTGACCTGCTCCCGCTCGCTGTAAGCCTTGAGACCGGCCAGCGACAAGGCGCCCGACGGCTCGGCGATGGCTCGGCAGTCGTCGAAGATGTCTTTCAGCGCCGCGCAGATCTGGTCGTTGGAGACGGTCACCACCTCGTCCAGATACTGGTTGCACAGGCGGAAGGTCTCGGTGCCGATGCGCTTGACCGCCACCCCGTCGGCAAACAGGGAGACCCGCTCCAGATTGACCGGCTCGCCGGCCTCCATGGCGGCCTTGAGGCAGGCGGAGCCCTCGGCTTCCACCCCTATCACCTTGACGTCCGGCAGCAGCTGCTTGATGTAGACAGCCACCCCGGCGGCCAGACCGCCGCCCCCCACGGGCACGAAGACGTGGGTCAGGTGGGTGTCCTGCTCCAGCAGCTCCTTGCCTATAGTGCCCTGGCCCGCGATCACCTCGACGTCGTCGAACGGCGGTATCAAGGTGTAGCCCTCGGTTTCTGACAGGCGGCGGCTCTCGGCATAGGCCTCGTCGAAGCTGTTGCCAAACAGCAGCACGTTGCCACCCAGGCGACGCACCGCATCGATCTTGATGTCCGGCGTTGTCTTGGGCATCACTATGATGGCCTTGATGCCGAGCTTGGCCGCCGACAGCGCCACCCCCTGGGCATGGTTGCCCGCCGAGGCCGCCACCACACCGTGGGATTTCTGCTCGGCGCTCAGGGTGGCGATCTTGTGATAGGCACCGCGCAGCTTGAAGGAGTGCACCGGCTGCAGGTCTTCCCGCTTGAGCGCCACGTGGTTGCCGAGTCGCTCGGAGAGTTTTTTCAGGCTCTGCAAGGGGGTCACCCGCGCCGCCTCATAGACGGGGGAGAGCAACACCTTGCGTAGATAATCTGCCGCTGAAACCATGTCCTATTCCTCCAGCTTGCTTAAATCACGTACCGCACCTTTGTCGGCACAGGAGGAGGCGAGCAGCACTTTGCATAAATGATCTGTCGTCGCGCTCATCATCACTCCTCCAGCTTGCTTAAATCGCGCACCGCGCCTTTATCTGCGCTGGTGGCGAGCATGGCATAGGCGCGCAGGGCGTAGGAGACCTGACGCTGGCGGTTGAGCGGCTTCCAGCCACGGGCCTCGACTGCGGCGCGGCGAGCGGCCAGCACGCTGTCAGCCACCTCCAGCACCATGCTGCGGGCCGGGATGTTGATGTTGATGATGTCACCATCCTCCACCAGGCCTATGGTGCCGCCGGAGGCCGCCTCGGGGGAGACGTGACCGATGGAGAGGCCAGAGGTGCCACCGGAGAAGCGACCGTCTGTGATGAGGGCGCAGGCCTTGCCGAGCCCCATGGACTTGAGATAGGTGGTGGGGTAGAGCATCTCCTGCATGCCGGGGCCGCCCTTGGGCCCTTCGTAGCGGATCACCACCACCTCACCGGCCTGGACGGTGCCGTCCAGGATGCCTGCGACCGCCGAGTCCTGGCTCTCGAACACCCGGGCCGGGCCGCGGAAGCAGAGGTTCTCGTCATCCACCCCGGCGGTCTTGACGATGGCACCGTTGAGGGCCAGGTTGCCGGAGAGCACGGCCAGGCCCCCTTCCAGGCTGTAGGCATTCTCCAGGGAGCGGATGCAGCCTTCTGCCCGGTCCAGATCCAGCTCTGGCCAGCGGCAATCCTGGCTGAATGCCTTAGTGGTGCGAATACCGGCCGGGCCGGCGCGGTAGAAGTCGTGCACCGCCTTGTCGTCACAGCGGCTGACGTCATAGGCTTCCAGCAACTCGCTCAGGGAGGTGCCGAGCACGTTGCGGGTATCCCCGTGCACCAGCCCGGCCTTCTCCAGCTGGCCCAGGATGGCGACCACGCCACCGGCGCGGTGCACGTCTTCCATGTGGTACTTCTGGGTGGAGGGCGCCACCTTGCACAGCTGGGGCACCTTGCGGGACATGCGGTCGATATCGGCCATGGTGAAGTCCACCCCGGCCTCCTGGGCCGCCGCCAGCAGGTGCAGCACAGTATTGGTGGAGCCGCCCATGGCGATGTCCAGGGCCATAGCGTTCTCGAACGCCGCCTTGGTGGCGATGTTGCGCGGCAGGGCGCTCTCGTCATCCTGCTGGTAGTAGCGATTGGCCAAAGCGACGATGCGCTGACCTGCCAGCTTGAACAGCTGCTCGCGGTCCGCATGGGTCGCCAGCATGGAGCCGTTGCCCGGCTGGGAGAGGCCAAGGGCCTCGGTCAGACAGTTCATGGAGTTGGCGGTGAACATGCCGGAACAGGAGCCGCAGGTAGGGCAGGCGCTGCGCTCTATCTGATCGCTCTGGGCGTCTGAGACCTTGGGATCGGCACCCTGGATCATGGCGTCCACCAGATCCAGCTTGATGATCTGATCGGACAGCTTGGTCTTGCCCGCCTCCATGGGGCCGCCGGAGACGAAGATCACCGGTATGTTGATGCGCAGGGCGGCCATCAGCATCCCCGGGGTGATCTTGTCGCAGTTGGAGATGCAGACCATGGCATCGGCGCAGTGGGCGTTGACCATGTACTCCACAGAATCGGCGATAAGCTCGCGGGATGGCAGCGAATAGAGCATGCCGCCATGGCCCATGGCGATGCCGTCATCGACCGCTATGGTGTTGAACTCCTTGGCGACGCCGCCGGCGGCCTCGATCTCCCGGGCTACCAGCTGGCCGAGATCCTTGAGGTGCACGTGACCGGGTACGAACTGGGTGAAGGAGTTGACCACGGCGATGATGGGCTTGCCGAAATCCTGATCTGTCATGCCGGTGGCACGCCAGAGGGCGCGGGCCCCGGCCATGTTACGTCCGTGGGTGGTGGTGGCGGATCTCAACTTCGGCATTGTCTCTACTCCCTGAATACATGAGCCCGACTGGGCAAACTTATGGTGCGAAGCTGTCGCTTCAAATCGGTTGTGGCAAGGGATAGGGCCCTTGCCATAGCCGACTCCAATCCAAACATGAGCGGGCGACCGGGTCGCCCGCTCGTTCTCAATCAGTCGTTGACCGGGGTCAGCCAGTTCCATTTGTCCTCGGTCTGGCCGTTGAACAGGCCGAAGAAGGCATTCTGCAACTGCTCGGTCACCGGGCCACGGCTGCCGGCGCCCACCGTCATCCGATCCACAGAGCGCACCGGGGTCACCTCGGCGGCGGTGCCGGTCATAAATATCTCGTCCGCCACATAGAGCGCCTCCCGAGGCAGCGCCTGCTCGCGCACCTCGTAACCGAGATCCCGGGCCAGCGTCATTATGGTGTCGCGGGTGATGCCGGGCAGGATGGCAGCAGTGGCGGGCGGGGTGAAGATCACGCCGTTCTTCACCAGGAAGAGGTTCTCCCCCGCACCTTCGCTCAGGTAGCCGTTCACGTCCAGCGCCAGCCCCTCGGCGAAGCCGTTGCGCTTGGCCTCGCGGCTGATGAGCTGGGACGAGAGGTAGTTGCCGCCCGCCTTGGCGCCGGTGGGGATGGTATTGGGGGCGAGCCGGTTCCAGGAGGTGACACAGACATCCACCCCGTTTTTCAGCCCCTCTTCCCCCAGATAGGCGCCCCAGGGCAAGGCCGCGACCATGAGATCCGCCTTGGCATCCAGCGGCGGATGCAGCCCCAGCCCCACGTTGCCGACAAAGGCCAGCGGGCGCAGATAGCCGCTCTTGAGGCCGTTCTCGCGCACCACGGTGCGGCAGGCTTCATTCACTTCGAATTCGCTGTAGGGCACGTCCATCCAGTAGATTTTGGCGGAGTCGAACAGGCGGCGGGTGTGCTCCTGCAGGCGGAAGATGCAGGTCCCCCTGGGGGTATCGTAGGCGCGCACCCCCTCGAACACGGAGGAGCCGTAGTGCAGGGCATGGCTCATGACGTGGACCTGGGCATCTTGCCAGGGCACCAGCTTGCCATTGAACCAGATGTATTGAGGCTGAGTGGCAGATTGGGAAGGCTGTGACATTGGCTTGGCTCCTTAAGCGCTGATCCGGGGTTGCTGTTCCAGTGCATCGACCCGGGAGACATCCACCAGCTTGACCAGCTGGCTCCACAACTGCTGGATGGGACGCTCCGACTCGACAGTAACCGTGATCCGCAGCTGTTGGCAATCCTGCTCCATGTTCAGAGAGCAGAGAGCGAAGCCACGGTGACGCACCACCCGCAGCACCCGCTCCATCACTTCGGGTCTGGGCTGGGCGTGAATATGCAGCGTGTGCTGCGCAAATCCGGGTTGGTGAAAGCTGTGCTGCTTCATGGGCGTTGCTCCATCATCTTGTGGTTGGCGACTCCCGGCGGAACCAGGGGCCAGACGTTTTCTTCCTCTGAAATGGCCACATGCAGCAGGTAGGCACTCTCGCTTGCCAGCAGGCGATCGAGCGCCGGTGCTATCTGCTCCTTGCATGTGATGGTCTCGCCCGGGATGCCGAAGGCAGCGGCCAAAGCGATGAAATCCGGGTTGTCGGAGAGTATGGTCTCGCTGTAACGGCCGTCGAAGAACAGCTCCTGCCACTGGCGCACCATGCCGAGACGTTGATTGTCGATCAGCACCATCTTCACCTTGAGCTGGGCCCGGCGTATGGTGCCGAGCTCCTGCACGTTCATCATGAAGGAGCCGTCACCGCTCACCAGCACCACCTCGTCATCCGGGCGCGACATCTTGGCGCCGATGGCGGCGGGCAGGCCAAAGCCCATGGTGCCGAGACCTGCGCTGGAGAGGTGATTGCGCGGGCTGGTGAAGCGCATGTGCTGGGCCACCCACATCTGGTGCTGACCCACGTCGCAGGCCACCACGCTGGTCTCGGGCAGCAGTGCCGAGAGCTGCTTGAGCAGGGCCGGAGCATAGATGGGCTGGCCGGGATGGTCGTAGCGGAAGGCATACTCGCGAGCCATGGCGGCGCAGTGCTCACGCCAGGAGTCGATCGCCAGCGCCATGGCCAGGGCGGGCAACACCCGCTTGAGATCCGTGGTGATGCCCACGTCGGCGGCGCGGCGTTTGCCGAACTCGGCGGCATCCACGTCCAGGTGGATCACCCTGGCCTCGGGGGCGAACTCCTCCAGCTTGCCGGTCACCCGATCATCGAAACGGGCGCCCACCACCACCAGCAGATCACACTGCTGCACCGCATAGTTGGCGGCCTTGGTGCCGTGCATGCCGAGCATGCCGAGGTAGACGGGGCTGTCGGGGTCGAGCGCGCCTATCCCCTTGAGGGTGGTGACCGCAGGCATGCCGGTGGCGGCGGCAAAGTCACGCAGTGGCTGCTCCGCATTGGCCATGCCCACCCCGCCCCCGACGTAGAGCACGGGGCGCTCGGCGGCGGCCAGCAGGGTGCGGGCCAGGGTCAGCTCGGCCGGATTGAGGGGCTCTGGCTCCTCCACCGCAAACAGCGGGCTCTGGGTCGGCACGGCGGCCAGCTGCACATCCTTGGGAAAATCGATGAGCACAGGACCCGGACGCCCCTCGGTGGCGATGGCGAAGGCTTCCGCCAGCACCCGCCCCAGGTCTGCAGGGTCTGTGACCATGAAGGAGTGCTTGGTGCAGGAAAGGGACATGCCGAGCACGTCGACCTCCTGAAACGCATCGGTGCCGACGGCGGCGCAGGCGACCTGGCCGCTGATGGCCACCAGGGGCACGGAATCGAGCAGCGCCTCCGCCAGGCCGGTCACCAGGTTGGTGGCCCCCGGGCCCGAGGTGGCGATGCAGACCCCCACCTGACCGGAGGCGCGGGCATAACCCACGGCGGCCAAGGCGGCCCCCTGCTCGTGACGGCAGAGCTGATGGGCCAGGCCACCGTCATACAGGGCGTCATAGACCGGCATGATGGCCCCGCCCGGGTAACCAAACACCTGGGTCACACCCTGTTTCTTGAGAGCCTGTACCAAAAACTGCGCGCCGTTCATGTGGAAATCCTGTCCTTTGGTCGAAAAAAAACCCCCGGGCCGTGAGGCTCGGGGGTCGCTTGTTTCGTTCTGTCCGGTGGTGGGTCTATCCCTTGTTCCGTGCAGCTAAACGAGCCCCGAGCGGTGAGATAATAATCACCACTAGGACCACAATAATGCTGACGAAACGGGAGGCCATGTTCATAGTTACAACCGGAAATCCTGTGAAATGGGGGCGATTTGCACCGCGAATGGCTATTAGAACTAGCATGGTGATTTTTATTGGGCAAGCATTTTTTACCTGACAAGACTCTGATTTTGACTGATCAGCAAGCTGCTCTCTGGAACAAAAAACTAATAAAAAACGGTTAACCAGCACATACATCAAACCAAGGACGGGATTTATGTCATTAGCTGTGGTTTATAGCCGTGCCAGCCTGGGAATAGCGGCGCCGCAAGTCACGGTGGAAGTCCATTTATCCAACGGGCTGCCCGCCTTCAACATGGTGGGCCTGCCGGAAACCTCGGTGAAGGAGTCGCGGGATCGGGTGCGCAGTGCCCTGCTCAACGGCAATTTCGAGTTCCCCTCCAAGCACATCACAGTCAATCTGGCCCCCGCCGATCTGCCCAAGGAGGGAGGCCGTTTCGATCTGGCCATCGCCATCGGCATTCTCGCCGCTTCCAAGCAGATACCGGCAACATACCTGCTCGATCATGAATTTTTAGGGGAGCTTGCCTTGACCGGCGAGATCCGTCCCGTGCTCGGGGTACTGCCCGCCGTGCTCGCCTGCCGCGATGCGGGTCGCACCCTGCTGGTACCGCGAGAGAACGGCCCCGAGGCCTCCCTCATCCAGGATGCCGAGGTGCGCACCGCCCACCAGCTGCTGGCCGTCACCGCCTGGCTGGCGGGTCAGTACGAACTGCCGCTGCCGGAGCCCCAGACCACGCACACCCTGCCCGACGTGCCGGATCTGCAGGATGTGATCGGCCAGTCCCAGGCCAAGCGGGCGCTGGAGATCGCTGCCGCCGGCAGCCACAACCTGCTATTCATAGGCCCGCCCGGTACCGGCAAGAGCATGCTGGCCAGCCGTTTGCCCGGCATCTTGCCGCCGCTCAGCGAACAGGAGGCGCAGCAGACCGCCGCCATCCACTCCATCGGCGGCCTCACCCCCCGCGCTGGCCACTGGCATCACAGGCCCTATCGCACGCCCCACCACAGCGCCTCGGCGGTGGCCCTGGTGGGAGGTGGCAGTCACCCGCGGCCGGGGGAAATATCCCTGGCCCATAACGGCGTACTGTTTCTCGACGAGCTGCCCGAGTTCGAGCGCAAGGTGCTCGACTCCCTGCGCGAGCCGCTGGAGACGGGTCACATCACCATCAGCCGGGCCGCCCGCCAGGTGGATTTTCCCGCCCGCTTCCAGCTGGTGGGCGCCATGAACCCCAGCCCCTGCGGCCACTATGGGGACGGCCAGACCCGCTCCAGCCCGGATCAGATACTGCGCTACCTCGGCAAACTCTCAGGCCCCTTCCTCGACCGTTTCGATCTGACGGTGGAGGTGCCGCTGCTGCCCAAGGGGAGCCTGACTGGCAAGGCGGAGCGGGGAGAGTCTAGCCAGCAGATCCGCGACCGGGTACTGGCGGCGCGGGCACGAATGCTGAGCCGTAACGGCAAGCTCAACAACCTGCTGGATAGCCGCGAGATAGAGGATATTTGCCGACTATCGCCGCAAGATGCCGAGTTTTTGGAGAATGCCATCCAGAAGCTGGGGCTCAGCATCCGGGCCTGGCACCGCATTTTGCGGGTGTCGCGCACCATAGCGGATCTGGCGGGACAGCCCGCCATCGGCAAGGAGCATCTTATCGAAGCGCTCGGTTATCGCGCCATGGACAGGCTGCTGTCGCGACTACGCAGCGGCCAGTGAGGGCCAGGAGATCCCGGCGCCTGTGCGGTGCATCCATGGTCTAGCGCCGGATCGGCTGATATTATGGCCACAGATCTGACCACTTGGTTGCCACCCACAGACACGAAAACGGATCCGATTCATGCACAACAAGCTGATAGAGCGGCTGCGCGGCTGCCTCTCGACCCTGCTCTATTTCCTCAACACCCTCTTCTGGTTTGTCCCCATACTGCTGCTCGGCCTCATCAAGCTGCTGCTGCCGCTCAAGGGCTGGCGTACCCTCTGCAACGCCCTGCTGGACGGCTGTGCCAGCTGCTGGATAGGTTTCAACAACCTGATCCAGAAAACCATCATCAGAACCCCTTTCGAGGTGGTCGGAGTGGACAAAGGGCGCCGGAATGAGTGGTATATGGTAGTTGCCAACCATCAATCCTGGGTCGACATACTGGTACTGCAGCGGATTTTTAATCAAAAAATTCCCTTCCTGAAGTTTTTCCTCAAGAAAGAACTGATTTGGGTACCTTTTCTCGGTCTGGCCTGGTGGGCGCTGGACTTCCCCTTCATGCGGCGATATTCACGCAGCTTGCTGGAAAAGAAGCCGCATCTGAAGGGAAAAGACATAGAAACGACGCGCAAGGCCTGTGCCAAGTTCCGCCACATTCCGGTGAGTGTGATGAACTTCGTGGAGGGCACCCGCTTCACCGCCCACAAGCACGACAAACAGGGTGCCCCCTATCGCCACCTCCTGCACCCGAGGGCAGGCGGCATCGCCTTCACCCTGGCGGCCATGGGGGATCAACTGCACAAGCTGGTGGATGTGACCATCGCCTATCCGGGCGGCATCCCAAGCTACTGGGACTTCATGTGCGGTCGGGTCAAGGAGATCAAGGTTCGGGTCCGCTTTCTGCCGATCGAACGCAATCTGGTGGGGGATTACTTCAATGACCCCGAGTTCCAACAAGAGTTTCAACAGTGGCTGAACGGGATCTGGCGCGAGAAAGATCAGACCCTGAACCAGCTGCTGGCGGACAAGACGCAGTAAACGACGCCCATGCTAAGCCTGCTCCCCGGCCCCCTGGTGCTGTTCATCAGCGCCGGCCTGACCATATTGTTCACCGCCCTGTGCGCCAGCCTGATCCTGCTGGTCTCCCTGGCGAAATTGCTGTTGCCCATCCCGGCCTTCGGCCGAGTCTGCAGCCGACTCAACAATGGCTTCATGAGGCTGTGGCTGGGTTGCAACGCCCTGGTGATCCGCCTCACCACCCGCATCGACTGGCAGCTCGAGGATGACACCCGGCTGCGCAAGGATGGCTGGTACCTCATCATCAGCAACCACATGAGCTGGACCGACATAGTGGTGCTGGGCCACCTGTTCCGCGACAGGCTGCCGGTGCCCAAGTTCTTCATGAAGCACGAGCTGATCTACATACCGCTGCTGGGGCTCGCCTGCTGGGGGCTAGACATGCCCTTTATGCGTCGCTACTCACGGGAGTTTTTGCTGCGCAACCCGCACCTGAGGGGCAAGGACATAGAGACCACCCGCAACGCCTGCGAGAAGTTTCGCCACATCCCCACCACAGTCATCAACTTCGTGGAGGGGACCCGTTTCACCGAGGCGAAGCGAGAGGCGACCCGATCCCGCCACCGCCACCTGATGCCGCCCAAGGCGGCGGGGCTCGCCTTCACGCTGGCGGCCATGGGGGAGCAGTTCGACAGCCTGATCAACGTCACCATCCGCTACCCGGACAACAACGAAACGCCGTTCAAGGACTTCCTGATGGGGCGGATGAAGCGCATTCAGGTGCGCATCGAGGAGCTGCCGGTGGATGAGGCGCTAGTGGGTGACTACTTCAACGACAAGCAGTTCAAGCGCGGTTTTCAGGCGTGGCTGAACCAGCGCTGGCAGGAGAAGGACGAGGTATTGGAAGGGTGGCAGCGAGCTCAGGAGCCCGCTGCGGTTGCCGCCAGGGAGAGTGCCAGAGCCAGCTCTGGCAACTGATCCTCGCTGAACACCTGAATGCCGTGACGGCGCAGCAGGGCCGTGGTCTTGCCCTCTCCCGCCAGGGAAACGCCTTCGAAGCGGCCGTTGTAGATGCGGCCACTGCCGCAGGAGGGGCTCCCCTCCTTGAGCAGGGCAAAGCGAATGCCCTGCGCCAGGCAGAGCCCGAGCGCCAGCTCGGCGCCGCGATCGAACTCGGCCGTCACATCCAGCCCGCTCTCGGTTACCACAAGCTCACCCTGCCGCTCGGCGGGCGGACGCGGGGTCGGCAGGCCGCCCGCCACCTCGGGGCAGAACGCCAGCGCCCTCCCCTCGGCCCCCAGCGCATTCAGCCAGTCGCTGACTATCCCCTTGCTCTGGCCGTCGTAGCGTACCGGCTGACCCAGCAGGCAGGCACTCACCAGCACCCGGTGCGGCGCTTTATTCATGCTTCCGCTCCATGCATCACCTGATCGAACATGACGCAGCAGGGGCTCTCCAGCCGGTAGAGGATGGCGGGACGCTGCTTGCCGGTGCGCTTGCGGCCGGTATCCACCAGGATGTCGGCACGATGGATCCGCTTGCGAAACGCCGCCGTATTCATCGGGGTTTGCAGGACTATCTCGAAGGCCCGCTGCACCTCGGAGAGGGTGAACTCGGCCCCCAGCAGTTGCAGCGGCAGGGTGCTGTAGCGGCTCTTGATGCGCAGCCGCTCCAGCCCCATGGCGACCAGCTGGCCGTGATCGAAGGCAAGATCGAGACCCGGCAGGGCCGAGAGCGGGTGCCAATGCCCTCGCACGGCCTCCGCCTCCGGCTCCACCAGACACAGATAGACCAGGGTGGTGGACCAGCCACGGGGATCCCGTTCCAGATTGCCGAGGGTACAGACCTGCTCGCTGTAGCAATGACCCAGCCCCCACTCCCCCAGCAGACGGTGGCGGGCGGCATCCAGATCCCTATCCCGGGTCTCGTCGATGCGCAGGGCCGGCAACTGCCAGCAGTGGCTAAAGGGGGGGCGATCCCGGGTCTCGAGGAGCAGTTCGAGCCGCTCCTCGTTCAACCGCAGCACCACCATATCCAGACTCATTCTCGGCATCCTGGTCGACCTGCTCGCCTTCTAATAATGTTTGGTAGATAATATCACAAGAATATTATGTGCAGGAGCCACCCATGGGAACCATCGCCAGCCTGGATATAGATGCGCAGAAGGGCTTTACCCCCCTCTGCCCGAACGAGCTGCCCGTCGCGGGCGGGGCTGACATAGTGGCCGCTCTCAACGCGCAAGCCGCCCTCGCCAGCCTGCGGATCGGCAGCAAGGACGCCCACCCCGCGAACGCCGCCTGGGTGGTGACAACCCCCGCCGCCATGCTGCAACCGCTGGACCTGCCCAACGCCGATCTCACCTGGCCGACCCATTGCGTACCGGGCACCCCTGGCTTCGAGCTGCTCGATGGCCTGCCCGCCCCCATCGACTATGACTTCTTCGTCTGGAAGGGGGTCGAGCCGGATCTGCATCCCTATGGCGCCTGTTACCATGACCTGGCCGAGCGGCGCAGCACAGGGCTTATCGAATTCCTGCAAGCACGGAGCGTCGATACCGTGCTGGTCGGCGGCCTCGCCACCGACTACTGCGTCAAGACCAGCGTGCTGCAGCTGCGCCGTGCCGGTCTGCGAGTCATAGTGCACCTCGATGCCTGCCGTGGCATAGCCCCAGAGACGGTTGCCAGCGCCCACACCCAGATGATCGAGGCGGGTGCCGAACTGGCCCAGACCCTGATCGATGTACAACGCCTGCTGGACGCCTGATATGTCGCCGATCCTCACCCGCCAACTCGATACCGGCGCCTGCACCTTACCTATGCAGCAAGGGCGCGTCATCGTGCTCACCCGTCTGCGAGGAGCCTGATATGCCCCCTATCCTCACCAGCCTGCTCGACACCGACGCCTACAAGCTGCATATGCAGCAGGCGGTGTTCCATCGCTACCCGGATGCCGAGGTGGTGGCCGAGTTTCACAGCCGCAACGAGGAAGATCTGCTGCCCATGATGGGCGAGATCGAGGAGCAACTGCGCCTCGCCGGCTCCCTGCGCCTGACCGGCTCCGAACTCGACTTCCTGGCCGAGCGCCCCTTCTTCACCGCCGATTACCTCGATCACCTGCGCCGCAAGCCGCTCGATGCCTCCCTGCTCAAGGTGTTCGAGCAGGATGGCCGCATCAATGTGCGGGTCGAGGGGCCCTGGCAGGATGTGATCCTGTGGGAGATCCCTGTGCTCGCCATCATCAGTGAGATGCGCAACCGCTTCCGCTATCCCCAGTTCGGGGTGAGCCATGCCCTGGCGCGGCTGGATCAGAAGATCGACAAGCTGGAGCGGGAGCTCAGCCCCGAGGAGATGCAGGATTTCAACCTCATCGACTTCGGCACCCGCCGCCGCTTCTCCCATGCCGTGCAGGATGCCGTGGTGGGCCGCCTCAAGGAGCGCCTGCCGGCATTTCGGGGCACCAGCAACTACCAGCTGGCCCAGAAGTACCGGCTGCCGGCGGTGGGCACCCAGGCCCACGAGTGGTTCCAGGCTCACCAGCAGCTCGGCTTCCCGCTGGAACACAGCCAGCGCGCGGCCCTCATCAGCTGGCTTGACGAGTTCACCAACCACCTGGGCATAGCCCTGACCGACTGCATCACCATGGATGCCTTCCTGCGCGACTTCGATTTCGAGCTGGCCAGCCGCTATCAGGGACTGCGCCACGATTCCGGTGACCCCGTGGTGTGGGGCGAGAAGGCCATCAGCCACTACCAGCGGCTCGGCATAGATCCCAAAGACAAGACGCTGGTGTTCTCCGACGGCCTCAACCTCGACAAGGCCGTCGAGCTATTTCGCCACTTCCGTGGCCGCATCAACACCAGCTTCGGCATCGGCACCAAGCTCACCTGCGATCTGCCCGGCGTCAGCCCGATGAACATCGTCTTCAAGCTGATGGAGTGCAACGGCGGCCCGGTCGCCAAGATCTCCGACAGCCCGGGCAAGACCCTGTGCCGGGACGCGGACTTCATCCGCAACCTCAAGCAGGCCTTCCACGTCGGGGTGTGACCCCCCAGGAACAGCAGACAACAAAAAGCCCGCCGGTTTGCACCGGCGGGCTTTTTTATCGACTCGGGAGAGGTCAGTCTTTCTTGGCCAGCAGGAATTTCACCAGCTGGTTGAACTGCTCCTGGGAGGTGATGGATTCAATTTTCACCAGGTACTTGCCATTGACCAGGAAGGCCGGCACACCGCGAATGTTGTAGCTCTCGGTGTTGCGATCGAACTGGGAGACCATGCCGGAGACGGCGAAGCTGTCGACGGCACCGTCAAACTCTTCGGCCGGTACGCCGTTGTCCACGAAGATCTGCTTCACGTCGGCACGGCTCTGCGGCACCTGACGCTGGGTGTGGATCTTGTCGAAGATGACCGGGGTCAGCTTGCCTTCGACGTTCAGCAGGTTGGCGACGGCATAGGCGCGTTGCATCTCCGGACCCATCTCACGGCCCAGGAAGGCCACCGGGTTCTTCTTCATCGGCACGCCTTCCGGCAGGCTCTTCTTCAGATCTTCGGCGATCGGCTCGAACTTGGCGCAGTGCGGGCAGAAATAGGAGAAGAACTCCAGCACTTCAGGTTGGGCGCTGCCGGTCTGGGTGACCACGTCATAGTTGACGCCTTCCTTGAATTCCGGGGCGGCGTGAACCATGGGGATCATCAGCATGGCAGCGAGGAAAAATAGTACTTTTTTCATGACGTTTCCTGTTAAGGGATCACTGTGAGGCACGCCCGGCGAACCGAAGCAGTCCAAGCCTATTGCGTCACCTTCCCGTCGTCAATGGCAAAGGCGGGTGGGCGAGCCCATCACCGCGGCATCCAGGTCCAGGTTGCCGGGGCTTATCCGGCCAGCATCAGCGACCCGGAGCGCTTCCAGCTGGTCGTGCCCCGGGTATCGCGATTCGCCTACCTTACCAGTTTGGCATCAGCGTCAGGGGCAGTACCTGGAGCGCTTCCAGCTGGCCGTGCCCCGGGTATCGCGATTCGCCTGCCTTACCAGTTCGGCATCAGCGTCAGGGGCGGCGCCTTGAGCGCTTCCAGCTGGTCGTGCAGGGTCGCTATCTGCTGGCGCCAGTAGTGATCCGTATTGAACCAGGGGAAGTGACGGGGGAAGGCGGGATCCTCCCAGCGCCGGGCCAGCCAGGCCATGTAGTGGACTATGCGCATGGCTCGCAGCGGTTCGATCAGCGCCAGCTCCCGCGGGTCGAACTCCATGAACTCCTCGTAGCCGGCCAGCAGGGTGTCGAGCTGGATCTGCTGCTCGTGGCGCTCGCCGCTCAGCATCATCCAGAGATCCTGGATGGCGGGGCCGGTGCGGCAGTCGTCGAGATCGACGAACAGGGGGCCGTCACGCCACAGTATGTTGCCGGGGTGACAATCCCCGTGCAGGGAGATCCGGGCCACGTCCAGGGTCATGGCGTCGCAGACATGTCGGATCAGCTCGTCGAGCACCCCGAAGAACTGCTTGGCCAGGCCGCTCGGCACCCACTCTCCGGCCGCCAGCAACTGACGCGGCTCGTGCAGCATGCTCTCCACGTCCAGCTGGACCCGATGGTGGAAGGAGTGACTGGCCCCGACACTGTGGATGCGGCCAAGATAGCGCCCCACCCACTCCAGCTGATCCAGGTTGTCTACCTCGAACTGGCGACCACCGACGCTCTGCCAGATGGCGAAGGGGTAGCCCTGATACTCCAGCAGGGTCTCGCCGGCAAAGGCGATGGGGGCGGCGACCGGGATCTCCGTCTCACGCAGGCGAGCGGCAAACTCGTGCTCCTCGAGGATCTGGGCCCGGCTCCAGCGACCGGGGCGGTAGAACTTCACCACGTAACGGCGACGCTCCTCATCCTGAAACTGGTAGACCCGGTTTTCATAGCTGTTGAGCTCGATGAGGCCGGAGTCGATGCGCAGGCCGCTGAGATCGATCGCATCCATGATGAGGTCGGGATTGAGGTCGGAATAGTTGAAACGCATGTCATCCACCATGAGAAAGGGGCGCTGTTGCGCCCCATTCTATCCGAGATAGCCAATCAATGCCGCCCATGATCCCGATCCGGAACATTCCACGGACGCCCGTGGCACGCCGGATCAGCTGTCCGGGACGGCCCCTCAGAGCCGGCTGATAAACTTGCTGGGCTGGCGTAGGGTGCCCTTGCTGTCGTCCGGTGCGGCCCCTTCCCGTTTGAGCACGAACTGGACATCCAGGGTCGGCCGCTTCAGGTTGAAGGGATCCACCGCCAGGCTCACCGGCAGGGTGAAGATTTCCCCCGGTTTGAGAGTCACTTCCCGCGGGCCGAACCACTGGTGCTCCGGCAACCCTTCCACATCCAGTTGATAGGTCTGGGATTGCAGGGTCTTGTTGAGGATCTTCAGGGTATAGGTGTTCTCGATGAGCCCCTCGCTGTTCTCCCGGAACAGCTGGTTGCGATCCCGCAGTATGTCGAGCCCCATGGGCATGATGGACATGGCGTTGTAGACGAAGACTCCCAGCATGATGACCATCACCAGGCCATAGCCGAGCAGCTTGGGCCTGGCCACATGGGTCTGGTTGTGGGCCAGCTTGTGCTCAGTGGTGTAGCTGATCAGCCCCTTCGGATAGCCCATCCGATCCATGGTCTGATCGCAGGCATCGACGCAGGCGCCGCAGTTGATGCACTCGTACTGCAGGCCGTCGCGGATGTCGATGCCGGTCGGGCAGACCTGCACGCAGAGATCGCAGTCGATGCAGTCCCCCAGCCCCAGCGCCTTGGGATCTGCCTTGCGGCTGCGGGCGCCACGGGTCTCGCCGCGCTTGCTGTCGTAGCCGACTATGTAGGTGTCCTTGTCGAACATGGCGGACTGGAAGCGGGCATAGGGGCACATGTGGATGCACATGATGGCGCGCATCCAGCCGGCGTTGCCGTAGGTGCAGGCGGCGAAGAACAGCACCCAGAAGATGACCCAGCCGCTCGCCTGCAGGGTGAAGAAATCAGGCACCAGCTGGAACACATCCTGGAAGTAGGCGACGAAGGTGAGGCCGGTGCCGAGCGACAGCAGGATCCAGGCCAGATGCTTGGCGCCCTTGCGCGCCAGCTTCTCGCCACTCCAGGGGGCGGCATCCAGCTTGCGGCGCTTGTTGGCGGCGCCTTCCAGCTTCTCTTCGAACCAGATGAACATGAAGGTCCACACCGTCTGGGGGCAGAGATAGCCGCACCAGACCCGGCCGAGGAAGGTGGTGACGAAGAAGAGGGCGAAGGCGGCGATCATGAAAACCCAGGCCAGCAGGGTCAGATCCTGCGGCCAGATGGTGGCGCCGAAGATGTGGAACTGCTGGTGCTCCAGATCGAACAGTACCGCCTGGCGGCCGTCGTAGCGCAGCAGGGGCAAGGTGACGAAGAGGGCGACGAAGAACCAGCCCATGGCCTTGCGCACTCGCTGCCAGTAGCCGGTCTGGGACCTGACGTAGATGCGGTTGCCGGGATTGAACCTGTCATCGCCCGCCTTGAACGTGTGGGGATTGAAGGTCCCGGTGACGTTCTTGTCGGTCACATCCTTGATATCGATCTTGTCCTGGTCGGCCATTGCAGCACATAGCTCCACTCATATTGTTATGAAGGCGATTATATCTTAAACAGCCTGCTAATTGTGTGGGTTAAATGTATCTATAGTTCGAGTGCCGTCGCAATTTCAGGCAACAAAAAAGGCCCATAGCCAGTTGACTATGGGCCTTTTTAGAGATTCTCTTGAAACCTTCCTCTTCCGGCAACCCGGCGGTCGGGTTACTTGATGCCGCGGGCCTTGAGCAGGGCTTCCTTGAAGTCCGGAACATGATCCTTGGCCAGGCCCGGAATCATCGCCTGCTTGTCGGATTCGCGCATCTTGAGGTGGTAGATCAGCATGTCGTCGGTCAGCTCGGACAGGGCGCCCTCATAGCCGGCCTCTGCCGCCAGTTTGGCGATGAATTGCACCAGGCTGAGATCCTGCTCCTTGATCCAGGCGGGCTGCAGCAGCTCCAGCAGCTCTTCGATACGATGACATTGCATAGACGACCTCTTTAATCTGTCATGTGAAACTCAGGCAACCTTACCCATCAAGGCTACTTCGATACGATCCCGGCCATTATGCTTGGCCTGATAGAGGGCCGCATCCGCTTTTTGGATAAGCTCGGCGATGGAGTTGTGCTGATCCGGCACCAGGGTCGCCACCCCGAAGCTGCAGCTGACCCGGCCGGATACCCGGGACTTGTGGTGGGGAATGCCCAGGGTACGCAGGGCAGCTTGCACCTGTTCGGCGATCTGCATGGCCCCCTGCAAGGTGGTGCAGGGCAGCAGCAGGGCGAACTCCTCCCCGCCGTAACGGGCGGCCAGATCGTCCTCCCGCCGCAGCACCTCGGCCAGCAGGCTCGCTACCTGCTGCAGGCACTGGTCCCCCAGCTGGTGGCCATAGTGATCGTTGAATTGCTTGAAGTAGTCCACATCCACCAGCACCAGGGAGAGGGGCGCCCTGGCCCTGTGACAGCGGCGCCAGGCTCGCGCCAGGGTGTCGTCCAGGTGAGCCCGGTTGGCGATGCCGGTCAGGCCGTCCAGGCGGGAGGTGAGCTTGAGATGCTCCGAGACCGCCTTGAGCTCTGCCACCAGATCGGCGTTGGAGAAACTGTGGTAAAGGGAGGCCACCTGATCCCGGCGCAACCGGCGCAGCAGGGTCGGCAGGAACACGAACAGGTAACCCGCCAGCATGCAGGAGACGATCCGCTCCTGCTCGTTGCCGTCGCTGAGTTCGAACAGCATGGCAAATCCGAGCGGCAGCACGGCGCCGTAGAGGGTGCGACGACTGCCGAACAGCATGATGGCACTGCCGGTGAGGATCAGGCTGGTGAGCATCATCATGGCGGCGCGGTAGGTGTCCGGCAGTCTGTCCATGTAGAGCAGCACGCCGAGGGCCCATATGATGGAGGTGATGGTCACCCCGATGAAGAGCTCCCGCTCCAGCACCGGCAGCGGGAGCTCCGTCAACCTGGGTTGACGCCAGCGCAGGTGCCACCAGCGACCCAGCAACAGCAGGAAGACCAGGCCAAGCCAGCCGAGGGCCTCCCCGGCAGGCAGGTAGTCGTGGAACAGCAGGCTCCAGCTGATCGCCAGCAGCGCCAGACAAGGCAGGCTGAAGGAGGCGTGGGTATAGAGTTGGACCATGATGGCCCGCCGCACCTGGTGATTCACACTCTGGGTCAACTGGGTACTCCCTGTACAAGAGCCGCACAGTTTAGCACTCCCTTTTCCTGCTCAACAATCAATCGCCCGCTATTAAGCAGCCACTCAGCCCCCAATCCGCCGTGCGCCGCGCAGCACAGGCGGGATCCCGGGCCGCCCCGGCCTGCCCGGGCTACCTCAGCCCTTCTCGAGTTCGTCGAGTATGGGACATTGTGGATTCGCGTCCCCGTGGCAGCACCCCACCACCTCCTCCAGGGAGCTGAGCATGGCCTGCAGACCGGCGATCCGGGCCCGCAGATCGACGATCTTCTCCTGCGCCAGCTTCTTCACCTGGGCGCTGGTCCTGTGCTCGTCCCGATAGAGCGCCAGCAGCTCCTGACACTCCTCCAGGTTGAAGCCGGTCTCCCGCGCCCGCTTGACGAAGCGCAGCTCCCGCAGGGCGCCGTCTGTGTAGCTGCGATAGCCGTTGTCGCTGCGCACAGGTGCCGAGATGAGGCCGATGCTCTCGTAGTAGCGAATGGTCTTGGCAGACAGCCCAGTGGCCTTGGCAACCTTGCTGATGTTCATGGATGACTCCTTTTCGATTCAGATTGGCGCTGGCCGCCCGCCCTGGGCTGCCAGCGTTTCAGTAACAGGGAATTGCTCAATACCGTGATGCTGCTCAGGGCCATGGCCGCCCCTGCCAGCTCGGGGCTGAGATAGCCCAGTGCCGCCAGCGGAATGCCGATGATGTTGAATACGAAGGCCCAGAACAGGTTCTGCTGTATGGTGCGCCAGGTGGCCGCCGAGATGTCGATGGCATCGGCCACCAGCCGCGGATCAGATCGCATGAGGGTGATGGAGGCGGTTTCCATGGCGACATCCGAGCCTGAGCCCATGGCGATGCCGACATCCGCCGCCGCCAGCGCCGGGGCGTCGTTCACTCCGTCCCCCACCATGGCCACCAGGCCCTGGGTACGGGCGCGCAGCGCCTCCACTTTCTCCACCTTGCCCGCAGGCAGCACTGAGTCAAAGGCGCCGTCCAGCCCCAGCTTGGCGGCGATATGGGCCACCGGTGCCGGGGCATCACCGCTCACCAGCCAGCTGGCGATGCCGCGCTGGCGCAGGGTGGCGATGGCCTCGGGGCTCTCTGGGCGCAGGGTATCGGCCAGGGCGGCGATCGCCACCGCCACGCCGTCGATGGCGACCCAGACCCGGGTCGCGCCGTCGGCGGGCGCTTCATCCTGCTGTGGCGGCTCAATGCCGAGCTGAGCCAGCAGGGAGGCGTTGCCGATAGCCACCCTGTGCCCCGCCACCTGACCGAGGATACCGGCACCGACCCGCACCTCCACGGCTTCGGGCTGGGGCAGCACGACCTCTTTGCCGACCGCCTCGCGCATCGCCAGCGCCAGCGGGTGCTCGCTCGCCTGTTGCAGGGCGGCGGCGAGGCGCAGTTGCTCGTCGGTGCCGCTCCAGCTCGCCAGCACCGGCCGCCCTTGAGTCAGGGTACCTGTCTTGTCGAAGATGAGCGCCTTGATGGCATGGGCCTTCTGCAGGGTATCCACGTCCTTGATCAGGATGCCGTGACGCGCCGCCACCCCGGTGCCGGTGACGATGGCGGCCGGGGTCGCCAGCCCCAGGGCGCAGGGGCAGGCGATCACCAGCACGGCCACCGCCGCCAGCAACGCCTGGCCGAAGTCGTTACTGTAGGCATACCAGGCCAGCAGGGTGAACAGGGCTATGGCCATGACCACGGGCACGAAGATGGCGGAGACCCTGTCCACCAGCTGTTGCAGCGGCGCCTTGCCCATCTGGGCACGCTCCACCAGGGCGATGATCTTGCTGAGGCTGGAGTCTTCCCCGACCGTGGTGGCCTCGATCTCCAGCACGCCGGAGCGGTTGATGGCGCCGCCCAGCACGGCATCCCCCAGTGCGCGCGGCACCGGCAGGCTCTCGCCGGTGAGAATGGATTCATCCAGCTCGCTCTCACCACTCAGGATCTTGCCGTCCACCGGCACCCGCTCCCCCACCAGCACCCGCAGCCTGTCGCCACGAAGCACCTCGTCGATGGCGACGCTCTGCCAGGCTTCGCCACGCCAGACGGTGGCGGTGTCCGGCCGCAACGCCATCAGTTCGCGAATGGCGGACTGGGTACTGCGTCTGGCCCTCGCCTCCAGCAGTTTCCCCAGTGAAATCAGGGTAATGATGATGGCGCTCGCCTCGAAATAGAGCTTGCCGCTGGCGGCCACGCCTAAGGTCAGCAGCAGATAGAGGCTGTAGAAGTAGGCGGCACTGGTGCCTGTCACCACCAGCACATCCATGTTGGCGGCGCGGTTCTTGAGGGCAAGCCAGGCGCCGCGATAAAAGCGGGCCCCGATCCAGAACTGCACCGGAGTGGCGAGCACCAGCTCCAGCCAGGCGGGCAGATGCCAGGGCAGCAGGCCGGCCATGGCGACCATGCCCACCAGCAGCGGCAGGGTGAGCAGGGCCGAAATAACAACCTGAGTCAGCGCCTGGCGGGCGGCGGCGGCTTCCTGTTCCTCACGGGCCAGCAGTTGCTGACGGCGCTGGCTGACTGAGCCTTGCGCCAGCTGGGCACCGAAGCCAAGCGCTTCTATATGGGTGCGCATGGAAGCCGGGGTCTGGGTGCCGGGCACTAGCAGGATGCGGGCCTGCTCGAGGGAGAAATTGACCTCGGCCGAGATGACGCCAGGCAGTGCTGCCAGCATCTTGTTCAGCCGAGCCGAACAACCGGCACAGGTCATGCCGCTGATTTGGAAGGAGATCGTCTCATGGCCGTAGCCATAGCCCTGCCCCGTGATGCTGTCGAGGACCTCGGGCAGACGAGCCGGGTCACCGAGTTCGATGGCCGCCTGCTCCAGCGCGAAGTTGACGCTGGCCGTCACGCCGTCGAGCTGGTTGAGGGCGGCGGTGATGCGGCTGGCGCAGTTGGCGCAGCTCATGCCGCTGACGGGAAGTTGAATATGCATGGTCATGACAATCCTCCTCGGATAGACCAGCAAACCTTAACCTTTACTGTAAGGGCAAGCTCAAGGGAGCGCACCGACTTTTTGTGCAAATAAAAAACGGCGCCTGTTGGCGCCGTTGATGCGTTCGGCAGCATGCCGATCTGCCCTATTCTCCCCTCTCGGGAGAAGAGCCGGGGATGAGGGAACCTAGTCGTCAGATGCCGTACTGGGCGCGATAGGCCTTCATGGCCGCCAGTTGCACGGCCAGCGCGGGCTGCTCTGCCTGCTTCTCTTCCAGATACTTGATCAGGTCGCTCATCTGGATGATGGCGATGATGTGGGCGCCGTAGTCACGCTCCACTTCCTGAATGGCGGAGAGCTCGCCCTTGCCCTTCTCCTGACGATCCAGGGCGATCAGCACCCCGGCCAGGGAGGCGCCGTTGGCCTGGATCAGATCCATGGATTCGCGGATGGCGGTCCCGGCGGTGATGACGTCGTCCACCAGCATGATGCGCCCCTTGAGCGGGCTGCCCACCAGATTGCCGCCTTCGCCGTGATCCTTGGCTTCCTTGCGGTTGAAGCACCAGGGCACGTCCACGTCGTGCTGCTCCACCAGCTGCACCGCGGTGGCGGAGGCGATGGGGATCCCCTTGTAGGCCGGGCCAAACAGCACATCGAATTCGATGCCGGCATCCATCAGGGCGGCGGCATAGAAGCGGCCGAGGCGGGCCAGATCGCGACCGCTGTTGAACAGGCCGGCGTTGAAGAAGTAGGGGCTCTTGCGGCCGGATTTCAGGGTGAACTCACCGAATTTGAGAACCTGTTTCTCCAGGGCGAACTCGATAAATTGACGCTGGTAGGCTTTCATTCTGGCTCCTTGCTTGGCTTGTCGTTTACTGGTGTGGGGGTATAAAAAAACGCGGTCAATGCCGCGTTTTTCGAATCAGAAATTCAGGAGAGCGCCTGCTTCTGCAGCGCTATGATGTCGTCGATGCCGCCCTTGGCCAGCGCCAGCATCGCCAGCAGCTCCTCGTGGGTGAAGGGCTCGGCCTCGGCGGTGCCCTGCACCTCTATGATGCGGCCATCTTCGGTCATCACCACGTTCATGTCGGTCTCGGCGGCGGAATCTTCCACGTACTCCAGATCGCAGATGGCTTCGCCCTGATACATGCCGACGGAGACGGCGGCGATCATCTGCTTGAGCGGGCTCTGCTTGAGCATGCCCTTCTCGACCATCCAGTTCAGCGCATCCACCAGGGCCACGCAGGCGCCTGTGATGGCGGCGGTGCGGGTGCCGCCGTCGGCCTGCAGCACGTCACAATCCACAGTGATGGAGTGCTCGCCAAGCGCGGTCAAGTCCACGGCGGCACGCAGGGAGCGGGCGATCAGTCGGGAGATTTCCAGGGTGCGACCGCTCTGCTTGCCGGCGGCCGCCTCGCGGTTCATACGCGAATGGGTGGAGCGCGGCAGCATGCCGTACTCGGCGGTGACCCAGCCCTGACCCTTGCCTTTCAGGAAGCGCGGCACGCTGGTGTCGACGCTGGCGGTGCACAGCACGCGGGTGTGGCCGAACTCCACCAGCACAGATCCTTCCGCATGCTTGGTGAAGTTGCGGGTGATGGTAACCGGGCGCACTTGCGCGGCACTGCGATCGCTGGGACGGGACATGGGACTGACCTCTGGGCTGGCTCAAATTGGCGGGGGATTATAAGTGATCCCGCCCCAAATATCAGCCGCTAAAACCACGGCATCGGCTGACGGGGCAAGCCTGGCTGAGTATACTGGCCGCACACTTCATCAAGCCCGGAACAATCAATGATTCACAGCATGACCGCCTACGCCCGCAAGGAATTCAAGGGCGACTGGGGCACAGCCGTTTGGGAAATTCGTTCGGTCAACCAGCGCTATCTGGAAACCTACATCCGCCTGCCGGAGCAACTGCGCAGCCTGGAGCCGGTCCTGCGTGAGCGTTTCCGTGCCAAGCTGCAGCGCGGCAAGGTGGAGTGCAACCTGCGTTTCGAAGCCGCTCAGGCCGCCGCCAGCCAGCTCCACATCAATGAAGAGCTGGCCAAGCTCATCATCGACAGCGCCAACTGGGTAATGAAAGAGGCGGGCCAGGGCCAGCTCAACCCGGTCGACGTGCTGCGCTGGCCGGGTGTCATGGCTGCCGCCGAGCAGGACATGGACGCGGTCGCCACCGAGCTGCTCGGCGGTTTCGATCTGACCATGGAAGATTTCCTCGCCTCCCGCGCCAGCGAAGGGGCCAACCTCAAGGCGCTGATCCAGCAGCGTCTGGACGGCATCCAGGTGGAAGTGAAGAAGGTGCGCGTCCACCTGCCGCAGATCATCGAGTGGCAGCGCCAGAAGCTCACCGATCGCCTGGCCGAAGCCAAGGTGGAGCTGGATCCCGCCCGCATCGAGCAGGAGATCGTCATGCTGGCCCAGAAGATCGACGTGGCCGAAGAGCTGGATCGCCTGGAGATGCACATCAGCGAAACCATCAAGATCATGAAGAAAGGGGGCGCCTGCGGCCGTCGCCTCGACTTCATGATGCAGGAGTTCAACCGCGAGTCGAACACGCTCGGCTCCAAATCCATCAACGCCGAGGTGACCCAGTCCGCCGTCGAGTTGAAGGTCCTCATCGAGCAGATGCGCGAGCAAATTCAAAACATCGAGTGACCCCCTCATCGATGCACCAGCCCCCGCCACGCGGGGGCTTTTTTATGTCATATCCCCAGTGTGATCAAAGACATGGCCTCGTCGCGCAATCCACCGCAATCTGAGCCACCTTGTCATCGAGGCAATGGCGGCGCGGCCATGGGGCGACGCCCTGCCCAAAAGAACGGGCCTGCAAGAGCAGGCCCGTTCTTTTGCTGATAACCACCCGTTCTTGCCAGGGGTGCGGCTTTTTATCCGTTTGACGCTTTGAACTTGCGGCTGCGCAGCAGCAGGGGGAGCTGGTAGAGCACCAGGGCGCCCAGCACCAGACCGGCGCCAGCCAGCTTGGCAGGGCCCAGCGGCTCGTCATAGAAGAGGGTGCTCAGGATCAGGGTCCAGACCGGTTCCAGCAGCATCAGCAGGGCGGCGTGGGCCGTGGTCATCCGGCTCAGGGCGTGGGTGAGCAGCCAGTAGCGCAGGGTGGTGGCGATCAGGACGCTGGCGGCAAACCAGCCCCAGATACCAGAGCTGATGTTGGCGGGCCACTGCTCTGTCAGCAGGGAGAGCAGGGTGCCGATCAGGCCGGTCACCGCCAGCTGGATGCAGGTGAGCCAGGTAGGGGGAATGGACTGGGCGAAGTGGCGGTGCACCGCGAGCTGAACCCCCAGGGTGGCAGCAGCGGCCAGAAACCAGAACAGGGACAGGGACACACCCCAGTGGGTGCTGCTGGAGAGCAGCAGCAGGCCGGCCACGGCGATGGGCAGGGTGAGCCAGTAGTGGCGGCCGGGTCTGGCCTTGAAGGCGGCCCAGGCGGCGAGCGGTGCCATCAGGGTGGCCACGCTCATGATGAAGGCGCCGCTGCCCAGCGCATCGCTCTGGCTGATGGCGGTGACCCAGAACAGCAGGCTGGCCCCGAGCAGGGTGCCACACCCGGCGGCACGCAGCAGTTGCGAACGGCTGGGGGGCGGCTCCCGCAGCCAGGCGAGTGGCAACAGCAGCAGGGCGGCCAGCAGGAAGCGGCTGCCGATAAAGGCGGCGGTGGGCAGCTCGCGAATAGCCTCTTTCGAGAAGAGCCAGCCGGCGGCGGCCAGCAGGGTGACCAGTATCATCAACAGCAGGGGAGCGCGGTTCATCGGGGCATCACAGGGTCAAGGCAAAGGGCAGAGCATAAAGGAAAGCAGGCCGGATTGCCTGCGGCGTTTGCCCCTGCCCCGGGATCAGGCGGGACTATGGGCGGACACGGGATAAGGCACAAGGTGGCCACCTGAGCCACCCGCGCTAGTCGTTTTCCAGTGCGGCGAGGCAGTGGGACAGGGTGCGCGCCAGCGCCCCCTGGTTGCGCAGCACCACGGCACGAGCCTGCTCCCCCATCTGGCGGCGGGCGCCCGCATCGCCGAGCAGCGTAATCACCTTGTCGCCCAGGGCATCGGCATCCGCCACCACGGCGGCCCCCCCCTGAGCCACCAGCTGCCGGGTGATGTCGCTGAAGTTGAAGTAGGCGGGGCCGGTCAGGCAGGGCTTGCCGAGCGCCGCCGGCTCCAGCAGGTTGTGGCCACCAATCTTCACCAGGCTGCCACCGACAAAGGCTAGGTCGGCCGCCGCCAGCATCAGCGGCAACTCGCCCATGGTGTCGCCCAGGTAGATTTTGTCGCTCTCGCCGACCGCACTGCCCGCCGTGCGAAGCACGCAGCCGTAGGGGGCGCACAGCTCGGCCACCCTGGCAAAACGTTCGGGATGGCGCGGCACCAGGATCAGCAGGGCAGACGGATGTGCCCTGAGCACCCGGTCGAAGGCGGCCAGCACCTGCTCGTCCTCACCCTGATGGGTGCTGGCGGCGATCCAGACCGGCCGTTCCTGCCCAAGCTGCTGGCGCAGGGCGCGGCCCCGGGCCTGCACCTCGTCGCCAAACTGGATGTCGAACTTGATGGAGCCGGTCACCGCCAGCCGCTCGCGGCCTATGCCCAGACGATGGAAGCGATCCGCGTCGTCCTGGTGCTGGCACAGCAGATGGGTCAGCGGACGGCTGAGGGCATCGAAGGCGCCCTGGAAGCGGCCATAGCGCTGGCAGGATCGCTCGGAGAGGCGGGCATTGAGGATGGTCACCGGCAAGTTGCGTGCCTCGCAGGCCGCCAGCCAGTTCGGCCACAGCTCTGTCTCCATCACCCAGAGGGCGCGGGGCTTGAAGGTGGCCAGAAATGCCGAGACCGCCCAGGGGTAGTCCAGCGGCGCATAGCGATGCACCACCAGATCCCCGAGCTTGGCCGCCTGCTCGGCGCCGGTGCGGGTGGTGGTGGTGAGCAGTATGGGCAAGGAGGGCTGCTCCGCCTTGAGGGCGCGGATGAAGGGGCTGATGGCCAGCGTCTCCCCCACGCTCACCGCATGGATCCAGAGCGGCGCCTCCTGCCCGGTGGCAGGTGCCAGCCCCAGGTGCTCGGCCCAGCGCCTGCCGAAGCCGGGCTTGCCTTTTTTGGGCTTGTAGAGCGCCAGCAGCGCCAGCGGCAGGCCCAGGTGGATCAGCAGGTTGTAGAGCAGCCGATAGATCATGCTATTGGCCTTCGCCGCCGGCCACCGACTGCAGCGCTATGATCAGGTCCGCCCCGTCACTGCGCTCTAGCCGTTTGCCCGCCTCTATGACCTGCTCCGGCATCAGCTCGATCAGGCACTTGAGGTGGCCGAACTTGCAGGTGCGCTTGAAACAGGGGCGGCATTCGATGTCGGTGTGGACTATCTCGACCCTGTCCGCCAGGGGCGGCGTGTAGAGCGGCGAGGTGGAGCCATAGACGCCGATCAGCGGCCGGTTGAGGGCGGCGGCGACGTGCATCAGGCCCGAGTCATTGGCGATCACCCGACCCGCCAGGGCCATGAGATCGATCGCCTCGTGCAGGCTGGTCTTGCCCGCCAGCACGTGACAATTGGGACGGGACAGGGGGTTGATCCGGTCCCGTATGGTGTTGGCCACCTCCACATCCTTACCGGAGCCGAAGATCCACACCTGCCAGCCTTCATCCAGATGCTTCTGGGCCACCACGGCGTAGTGCCCCTCAGGCCAGCGCTTGGCCGGGCCGAACTCGGCCCCCGGGCAGAGCACCAGCACGGGGCGGGCGCGATTCAGGCCGAGCCGCTCCAGGGCCTTGCCCTGGTTGACGAGATCCACGTGCAGGGACGGATGGGGAATGGACGGAATGTCGCTCCGGCTCTTCATCTGTGCCTTGGGGTAGGCCAGCGCCAGATAGGCTTCCACCATCAGCGGGAAGGCCTGCTTGTTGCTGCGCATGTCGTTGAGCAGGCCGAAGCGGTGCTCCCCCTTCCAGCCGGTACGCACCGGGATCTTGGCAAACCAGGGGATGAGCGCCGACTTCATGGAGTTGGGCTGGATGATGGCCTGATCGTACTTTTCGGCGGCCAGCTGCTTGCCGAGCCGGCGGCGGGCCCCCAGCTTGAAGTCACCGTGGCCGAGCGGCATGGGGATGGCCTTGTCCACCTCGGGCATCCGCTCCAGCAGGGCCACGCACCAGGCCGGCGCCATCACATGCAGCTCGCTGTCCGGGTGATTGCTCTTGAGTGCCTTGTACAGACTCTGGGACATCACCATGTCGCCGACCCAGGAGGGGCCGATCACCAATATCTTCATCGCGCGTCTTCTCTCGGGACTGGCCCGGCGGTTAATCGTTACTGGGCGAGATTATGCCCCAAGAAAGGCCGAAGAAATAACAGAAGATCCCTGCCTGATGCGCAAGAGGTCTTCAGGGACAGCACAAGGGGGAGCGGGCCCATGCCCCGGCCGGGGTTTTAGGCTAGAATGGGCGCCAATCCGAGCATGACCCGCCCGCCGGGCGCCAACAAGAGTCCAGAACCCGTGAAAAAACCGACCCTGGCGGCCGTCCTGATCGTCAAGAACGAAGCCGACAACCTGCGCGCCTGCCTCGCCTCCCTCGATGGCCTGGTGGACGAAATCGTCATCCTGGACTCCGGCAGTCAGGATGATACCCCCGCCATCGCCGCCGAATTCGGCGCCCGCTTCTTCGTCAACACGGCCTGGCCCGGTTTCGGTCGCCAGCGCCGCCTCGCCCAGTCCCATGTCCAGTCGGAATGGGTGCTGTGGCTGGATGCGGACGAGCGGCTCACTCCGGAACTGAAAGCAGCCATCGCCACCGTTATGGCCAACCCGGCGGGCGATACCATCTACTCGATCCCGCGCCTCTCCTGGGTGTTCGGCCGCTTTATCCGCCACAGCGGCTGGTATCCGGATCGGGTGCTGCGCCTCTATCCCAGGGCGCTCACCGGCTACAACGAGGCGCTGGTGCACGAGAAGGTGGAGGTGCGCGCCAACATGAAGATCGTCAACCTGCACGGCGACCTGCTGCACTTCACCTACCGGGATCTGGAGCACTATCTGGTGAAATCCGCCGGCTACGCCAGGGCCTGGGCCGATCAGCGCACCGCCCGCGGCAAGAAGGGTTCCCTCGGCCAGGGACTGGTGCACGCCGTCGGCTGCTTCCTCAAGATGTACCTGCTCAAGGCCGGCTTCCTCGACGGCAAGCAGGGGCTGCTGCTGGCCATCCTCTCGGCCCACTCCACCTTCGCGAAGTACGCCGACCTCTGGATCCGCCAGCAGCCACAGGCGCCGGACCAGGCACAAAAGTAAGCCGGCATGGCGACACTCCCATGACGAGACAGGGCCCCGAGGGGCCCTGTCTGCATTCTCAGCTCTCTGCCCGCCAGAACGGCGGAGCCCAGCGGGCGATCGCCGCCGCCATTGTCTTGGGATCGAGCTGGCTCATGTCTTCCGGGTGATCGCTGTCTTCCGGCGGGCTGAAGGCCAGATGACGCCCCTCGCTGTTGAGCGGACGCCAGCGCAGCGGCGTGGCGGAGCGGTGCGCCGGGAAGAAGCCTATGGTCGGCACGTCCAGCGCCGCGGCTATGTGCAGCGGTCCCGTGCTGCCCGCCACGAACAGGGCGGCATTGGCCATCACCTGACAGAACTTCGGCAGCCCCTCGTCGGATCGGTAGATCCAGCCGTTGCCGCCGTGGGCCAGCAGCTCGGCCGCCAGCTGCTCCGCCTTGCTCTCCTCCCCGGGCCCCGCCGTCAGCACGCACTGCAGTTCAGGACAGGCCTGGTTGAGCTTGATGATGAGGCGAGAGTACTGCTCTATGGAGAGGTTGTTGGCCGAGCCGCCGCTGCCGGCATGCACCATCAGCCAGGGGCGGCTCGCATCCAGCTTCAAGCGGCTGGCGATCTGCTCGCGCACCTGTTGCAGGCTCTCGGGATCGAAGCTGAGGTAGGGCCCCTGGGGCTCCACCACGCTCAGTTGCTGGTCGGCCAGGAAGCGGCGCACCAGATCCAGGTTGTACTCGTACTCCGGTTTCTGGGAGCGGGAACGGCGCTGTACCAGCCGCTGGTTGTAGAGCACCTGGGCCAGCTTGGTGGCCGGAGCCAGCCGGTAGGGAATGTGTGCCTTCCACACCAGCTTGGCGTTACGGGTGTTGGAGAAGAGGCAGATGGAGGCATCGAAGGCGGCCGCCTTGATGCGGGCCAGCAAGGCGCGTTGCTGTTCCTTGTCGGCCCGGGCCCCCGGATCCAGAATGATCTCGTCGATCCAGGGGCAGAGGCGGGCCAGCGGCGCCGTGTAGGCGGGAACCAGGGCAGTCACATGACACTCCATGGAGCGCTTGAGCATGGCAAAACTCGGCCAGGCCAGCATGAAGTCACCAATCTTGTCATTGCGTACTACCAGAATACGTTTCATAAAAAATCCCTTTGCTCCCTGTCACCAATGCAGGGAGGCTTGATGCGCGGTGCGGGTATTCTTGCCTGATGCCGGGCTATTCTCAAGCGAAGACGCCGAGGGGCCCTGATTTGGGCGATCAAACCTGGGGCATAGCGCCAGAAATCCGCGCCATCCCGGTCGCGACAAACCACCAACAGCCCCTATAATGCGACCAATTTTCCCGGTTGCAGGAATCAGCAGCATGACCAACAAGGTAATCTATCCCGGCACCTTCGACCCCATCACCAACGGCCACACCGACCTGATTGGCCGGGCTGCCAGGCTGTTTGACGAGGTGGTGGTCGGGGTCGCCAACAGCCCGAGCAAACGGCCGCTGTTCGATCTGGCGGAGCGCGTCCTGCTGGCCCAGCAGGTGACCGCCCATCTGCCCAACGTCAAGGTGGTGGGCTTCTCCGGCCTGCTGGTGGATTTTGCCAGGGAGCAGCAGGCCAACGTGCTGATCCGGGGCCTGCGCGCCGTCTCCGACTTCGAGTACGAATTCCAGCTGGCCAACATGAACCGCCGCCTGATGCCGGAGCTGGAGAGCGTCTTCCTCACCCCGGCGGAAGAGAACTCCTTCATCTCCTCCACCCTGGTGAAGGAAGTCGCCCTGCACGGCGGCGACATCCACCAGTTCGTCGATCCCCTGGTGGCGCAGGCCATCGCCGCCAAACAGGGCAAGTGACAACGCAAACAGGCTACCCTCGGGTAGCCTGTTTGTCGGGGCAGCTGGCGCAGCCCCGGTCTCCCGCCCCGGCCGTCAGTCCGGCGCGCGGTTCAGCGCCTGCTGACAATTGAGCGTCAGCTCGTCCAGCCAGGCGTAGCGACGCCGGTACATGGCCCGCTTCTTGGCGGCCACCTCTTCCAGCGGCTTGCGCACCACGGGCTGCAACCGCACGAAGTTGGCATCCTGATCCAGGGCACCGAACTCCTGCCACAGCTCGTCATAGTCCGCCTGCAAGCAGGCTTTTTTCTTCTTGCTGTAGCGTCTGGCCTGGAAGATGTGCGCCTTCATCCGCACGGCCGAGACACGGCTTGCCCCCATGGCCCCGGCCAGCGCCATCACCAGCATCACCACCAGCGACTTGGGTCTCAGACCATGACCCGCCTTGGTCAGTGCCCGTACCTGCTCCTGGGGCTGCTCGACACCGGGCTCGGGGCCCTGCACCGAGCCTATCACCAGCGCCAGATCGTGCTCGCTGCCCGCCAGCGAGAAGGCGCAGCTGTAGAGCCGCTCCCCCTGCTCGTTGACGATGGAGAGGGCCAGTTCGGCCTCCCGCCGGAAGGTACCGTCGTGGCGCAACACCAGGCGGCAGCCGCCCTCGGGGTAGCGGCCGAGTTCGATCCCCTCCCCCAGATAGAGCGGGTCGATCAGGTCAGGATAGCGGGCCAGCAGCAGCCGGTAGTGATCCTCCACCATCCTGACTCGCTGGTTCACGGTCGAGCAGGCGAAGCGATAGGGTCGCATCGGCTTGTCGAGCAGCTCGGGATAGTGGGCAGGCAGGGCCCTCAGGGGTTCTGTCTGAAACAGCTCGAACACCCGGTTCAACTGCGGCCGGTAGAGCAGACTACGCAGCACGAACTTGCCGCGATTGAAGGTCTTGCGGGCGCTGTCATCGGGATAAAGGAAGCGGGCCATTTTTTGGGCGCAATAGTGCCCCTGCCGGGATAAATGATCCCAGTCTATTGATTCTGCTGTCATTTTTATTACCTCGCAGCCTGAACTGGCGAGATAGTAGTCATGGACGATAGCGGCATCAACAGACTGGCAATACTCTCTTACAACTTGGCCGGATATGGCCCAAAAAACGGCAATTCAGCGTTGGCAGTGGGAGCAGAACACTGTGGTTCTCTGGCCCATCCTCACCTCGGTCAGCAGGGTATGGCAGTGAAAACAGGGCTGGCCACCCCGGCCATAGACCTGCAACTGCTGCACGAAATAGCCCGGCTTGCCATCAGCACTGGTGAAGTCCTTGAGGGTGGTGCCCCCCTGGCGAATGGCCTCGGCCAGCACCCGCTTGATCTCGGCCACCAGGGTCCCCAACCGCTCGCCACTGATGTTGCCCGCCGCCCGCTTGGGGTGAATGCCGGCGGCATAGAGCGCCTCGTTGGCGTAGATGTTGCCCACCCCGACCACCACCTGGTTATCCATCAGGAACTGCTTGATGGCGGTGCTGCGCCCCTTGGCCCGCGCCCGCAGATAATCGGCGCTGAAGGCGTCGGTGAGCGGCTCGGGCCCCAGCTTGGCGAGCAGGGCGTGCGCCTCGGCGGGTTCACGAGTCCACAGCAGGGCGCCGAAACGGCGCGGATCGTTGAGCCGCAGCAGCTTGCCGTTGGCGAGCTCGATGTCCACGTGATCGTGCTTCTCGGCCGGGGTGCCTATGTCCAGCACCCGCAGGCTGCCGGACATGCCAAGGTGCAGGATGGCGGTGCCAAAATCGGTCTCCAGCAGCAGGTACTTGGCGCGGCGGCTGACCCTGTGGATAACGAGATCCACCAGCTCCTGGATCTCGCCAGGCACGGGCCAGCGCAGCCGGCCATCCCTTACCACCACACGGGTCACCTTGATGCCGGTGAGCCAGGGAGAGATCCCCTGGCGGCTGACTTCGACTTCCGGTAATTCAGGCATAGACAGGCCTCTCGCTCACGGCAGGGTTCAGGGGGTGGGACGCAGCAGGTTGCGGTACTGCTCCTGGCTCAGGCTGAGCCAGGTCGAGGGGGGTAGCAGGGCGGCAAACTTGCCGTCGTCCTGATAGAGCCCCACTTCAACCGGATCGCTCTGGCCGGCGACCCATATCTTGAGGGTAACAGGGGTGCCGCGCACGGCCCCACCCGGGGGCAACAGCCAGCCTTGCCATGTCTCGATGCGGGCGGCCAGCTGGGCGCTGCTGAGCCCCAGATCCGGCCCGCTGCGCCAGCCCTGGCCGATCCGCTCTATCTGCCAGCTCGGCCCCTGCCAGGTCAACACCACGGCAGCTTCGGGCAGCAGGGGACGCGACCGCTGGGCGCTGTTCTCCTGCTGGGCCTGCTCCAGCCGGTGCAGCAGGGTGATCACTATCAGCACCACCACTATGATCACGTTATTCCAGCCTTTACGGCTCAATTTGAACATGGCAAGCCTCCCTTTGAAGCGGCAGTGTACTGAATTTCACCCATAAAAAAACCCGGCACTAAGCCGGGTTTTTTGGGAATGCAGCATCAAGTAATTACTTGATTTTGCCTTCCTTGTAGATCACATGCTGACGAATAACGGGATCAAATTTCTTGATCTCCATTTTTTCGGGCATGGTGCGCTTGTTCTTGGTAGTGGTATAGAAGTGACCAGTACCGGCGCTGGAGTTCAGGCGAATCTTATCGCGAATACCTTTAGCCATGATCTAATTCCTTATACCTTAACGCCGCTGGCACGCAGTTCAGCCAGAACCACTTCAACGCCGCGCTTGTCGATGATACGCATGCCTTTTGCGGATACGCGCAGGCTTACGAAGCGTTTTTCACTCTCAACCCAAAAACGGTGAGTGTGCAGGTTCGGCAGGAAACGACGCTTGGTAGCGTTGTTAGCGTGCGAACGGTTGTTACCAACTGCCGGGCGCTTGCCGGTTACTTGGCATACTCTAGACATGTCAGTCTCTCCAAATCTTACTTCATTGCTCGAGCAAATATCTGCCCCGCTGGCCTTCGATTGCGGGGCAAACAGAAGGCGGCATTTTATACAGCATCCGTGATCAAAGATCAACTAATACAGTGCCAGAGCCCAGTCATAACCAACCACGCTCTGCGAAAGAAACCGTGATGCCGTCACCGATCACCAAGTGATCCAGCACTCTGATATCGACCAAGGCCAGGGCGGCCAGGATCCGATCCGTGATCTGGCGGTCGGCCCGACTGGGCTCGGCTACGCCGGACGGGTGATTATGCGCCAGAATCACGGCGGCTGCATTATGTTTGAGCGCGATCTGCACGATTTCCCTGGGCCAGACGCTCGCCGAATCCAGGGTGCCGTAGAAAAGTTCAACAAATTGAATCACTCTGTGCTGGTTATCGAGCAATAACAGCGCAAACACCTCCCGCGGCCTGTCCCGCAGTTGAGCCTGCAGATACTCCCGGGTCAGCTGGGGGGAGGTGAGGGCCTCCCCCCGTTGCAACTGCTCGGCAAGATGCCGTCTGCCCATCTCCAGCACCGCCTGCAACTGGGCATATTTGGCCGGTCCCAGCCCGTGAGCGCCGCAAAAAGCCTGCTGCTCGGCCCCGAGCAGCGCCCGCAAGGATCCGAACTGCAGCAACAGCTGGCGGGAAAGATCCACCGCACTCAGGCCGCTGACCCCGGTGCGCAGGAAGATCGCCAGCAATTCCGCATCGGACAGCACCCCCGCCCCACGGCGCAACAGCTTCTCCCGAGGGCGCTCATCTTCCGGCCACTCCTTGATGCTCATTTGTCTCTCCCTCATGGCTATTGAGAGAAAACATAGCAAAAAATCGCGGGAGCCCGACCACAACTCCCCCATGTCAGCCTCTGTCGTCGTCCATCGCCTGTGCTATCTTAGCCGACCAGTCAGAGTGAGCCGAAAGAGAAGCAGCAGATGAGATTGGCCGATAAACGCATCCTGTTGGGTGTCAGTGGCGGGATCGCCGCCTACAAGAGTGCCGAGCTGGTACGTCGCCTGAAAGATCAGGGGGCCGAGGTGCGGGTGGTGATGACCCGCTCCGCCAAGGAGTTCATCACTCCCCTGACCCTGCAGGCCGTCTCCGGCCACCCGGTCGCCGACAGCCTGCTAGACCCGGCCGCCGAGGCGGGCATGGGCCACATCGAGCTGGCCAAGTGGGCGGATCTGGTGCTGATCGCCCCCGCCAGCGCCAATCTGATGGCGCGCATGGCCGCCGGCATGGCGGACGAGCTGCTGACCACCCTCTGCCTGGCCACTCCGTCAACCGTGGCGCTGGCCCCGGCCATGAACCAGCAGATGTATCGCAACGCCGCCACCCAGGCCAATCTCGATACCCTGGCCAGCTGCGGCATCCTGCTGTGGGGGCCGGACTCCGGCAGCCAGGCCTGCGGTGACGTGGGTCCGGGCCGGATGCTGGATCCCCTCGAACTGGTGGAGCGCTGCTGCCAGCAGCTGGCTGCCGAGCCGCTGCTGGCGGGGGTCAAACTGCTGCTCACCGCCGGGCCGACCCGCGAGGCGCTGGATCCTGTGCGCTACATCAGCAACCACAGCTCCGGCAAGATGGGTTACGCCATCGCCCGCGCCGCCCGCGAGGCGGGTGCCGAGGTGACCCTGGTGAGTGGCCCGGTCGCCCTGGCCACGCCCCAGGGGATTGAGCGGGTCGACGTGGAGAGCGCGGAGCAGATGCATCAGGCGGTGATGAGCCGGGTTCATGAGTGCGATCTCTTCATCGGCTGCGCCGCCGTGGCGGACTATCGCCCGGCCCAGGTCGCCAGCCAGAAGATCAAGAAGACAGGTGACAACGACCAGATGGCGCTGACCCTGGTCAAGAATCCCGACATCATAGCCGCCGTGGGGGCGCTACCGAACAAGCCCTTCACCGTCGGATTTGCCGCCGAAACCGTGGATGTGGAACAATACGCCCTCGACAAACTGCGACGTAAGCGGCTGGACATGATCGCCGCCAACGACGTGTCCCGCGCGGGTCAAGGCTTCAATGCCGATGACAACGCCCTGACCGTCTTCTGGCAAGGGGGTCAGGCCGCCCTGCCCCTGGCCGACAAGCTGACGCTGGCTCGTCATCTTGTCGCCCTGATTGCACGCCACTATCGACCCTGAGCCCCGGGCCATTGCCACTGGCGACGGACTCACGGCGACCGGCATCGCATTGACAACATGCTGGTCGACCCAAGGGCGCCCACTGAACCACTCGATCGCCCCCCGGCGATCCAATTGAAAAACGATTCATGACGACACAAATTGAACTGAAAATCCTGGATGCCCGCATCGGCACCGACTTCCCGCTGCCTGCCTACGCCACTCCGGGTTCCGCCGGCATGGATCTGCGCGCCCTGCTGGATGCACCGATCACGCTGGCACCGGGCGACACCACGCTAGTGCCGACCGGGCTCGCCATCCACATTCAGGATCCGGGTCTGTGCGCCACCATCTTGCCCCGCTCCGGCCTGGGTCATAAGCACGGCATAGTGCTCGGCAACCTGGTCGGCCTCATCGATTCCGACTACCAGGGCCAGCTGATGGTCTCGGTCTGGAATCGCGGCAACGACAGCTTCACCATGCAGCCAGGGGAGCGCATCGCCCAGCTGGTGATCCTGCCCGTGGTGCAGGCCAGCTTCCAGCTGGTCGACGAATTCAATCAGAGTGAACGGGGTGAAGGCGGGTTTGGTTCTTCTGGTCGCCAATAACAAGACCACACAGGCCCCTGGGGTCTGTGTCTAATAACAGAATCAAGCCATTGTTTTTTTTAGGGGAATCCATGGCAAGCAGTAACCAGAAACAGAGTCGGCGCGATCAGATCCTGCAGGCACTCGCCCACATGCTGGAAACCAGTCCGGGCCAGCGCATCACCACGGCACGCCTCGCGGCCGAGGTGGGTGTGTCCGAGGCGGCCCTCTATCGGCACTTTCCGAGCAAGGCGCGGATGTTCGAGGGGCTGATCGACTTTATCGAGGATTCCCTGCTGTCACGGGTCAACCTGATCATGGCCGAAGAGAAGGACACCATGGCCCGCTGCCACCATATACTGCAGCTGCTGCTGGTGTTCGCCGAGCGCAATCCCGGCATCACCCGCATCCTCAACGGCGATGCCCTGCTGGGCGAGCACGATCGGCTGCGGGATCGCATCAGCGCCCTGTTTGACAAGCTGGAGACCCAGCTCAAGCAGGCACTGAGGGAGAAGCGGCTGCGGGAAGGCCAGGGCTTCCAGCTCGATGAGACCATGCTGGCCAACCTGTTGCTGGCCTATGCCGAGGGACGGATCAGCCAGTTCGTCCGTTCCGAGTTCAAGCTCAAACCCACCGCCGGGTTCGAAGATCAATGGCAGTTTATGCGCAGCCAGCTATTGCAGAGTTGAATGTGCAATCGTCGGCGAGCATGCCGGCGCAGATGGACTGGAACACAAAGGGAGGCCTTGGCCTCCCTTGTTTTTTGTGGCAGCTTGCTATGGCACAAAATAAGCACCAGATGCGACCCAGGTTGTCGCGTTCCGGTGTTAGATTCATGCGCCATAAACCTTTATACCAACAGGACATCCTATGGAACCCGAGATCATTACCGAAGCGCAGACCTGGCTGGTCAACAACCAGGGGCTGATCATCGAGTACGCGGTCAACATCGCTGCCGCCCTGCTCACCCTGCTGGTCGGTTACATCGCCGCCAATATTCTCAGCGGTGGTGTGGTCAGAGTGATGCAGACCCGCAAGCTGGATGCCACAGTCACCCACTTCGTCGGCAGCATCCTCAAGTACACCATTCTGGTGTTCGTGGTGATAGCGGCCCTGGGCCGGGTCGGGGTGCAGACCGCCTCCTTCGTCGCCATCATAGGTGCCGCCGGTCTGGCCATTGGTCTGGCGCTGCAGGGGTCCCTCTCCAACTTCGCCGCCGGTTTCCTGCTGATCATCTTCCGCCCCATCAAGGCGGGCGAGTTTATTGAAGTAGCGGGCACCAACGGCGTGGTGCAGTCCGTCCAGCTGTTCACCACCACCCTCACCTCCGGTGACAACAAGATGGTGGTAGTACCGAACTCCGCCATCCTCAACGGCACCATAGTCAACTACTCGCGCATGGATACCCGCCGGGTCGACATGACCTTCGGCATCGGCTACGGCTCTGACCTGCGCAAGGCCAAGCAGATACTGGAGCGACTGGTGAACGAGGACCCGCGCATCCTGAAAGATCCGGAAGCCGTCATCGCCGTCGCCGCCCTGGCCGACTCCTCGGTCAACATAGTGGTGCGCCCCTGGGTCAAGACTGGCGATTACTGGGGTGTCTGGTTCGACTTCCACGAGAAGGTGAAGCTGGCCTTCGATGCCGAGGGCGTCGAGATCCCCTTCCCCCAGATGGTCATGCATATGCAGAAGACCCAGGCCTGAATCTAGTCATGATGGCCACAATGCCAGCCTCCGGGCTGGCATTGTCGTTTCCGGGGCAGGGAAAAAGCCGGCCACCGCCAGGACGGTCTGGCCCCTGCCCGACACCCGTTCAAAGGCGGCCGCTTCATCCAATCTCCGGCACCTGGTGCGCCCCGCCTCCCCCTGCCACATTGAAACCCCTTTCAACCTGACGAGACCGGCGAAGCATGAGCCAACGCAAGATCTCATGGCCCCTGCTGACTCATAATCGCAGCGTTTTGGTTGTAAACTCCTTCGATGCAGACAATTGGTAAAGCTCTGTTACACGGGCCGCACCATGTGCTCGGTATAATGGGCCCGGTATAGTGCTCGAATAATAAGGTTTGGCGGGAGCCTTGCCTGCAAGGTTCAAACACAACTTGGAAGATCGGTAATCCTATGAAAAATATCAATCCAACCCAGACCCAGGCCTGGCAGGCACTGGAAGCCCACTTTGCAGCGAACAAAGAGACCCGGCTGAAAGATCTGTTCGCCCAGGATCCCCAGCGTTTCAACAAGTTCTCCCTCACCTATCAAGGCGACATCCTGGTCGACTACTCCAAGAACCTGATCACTGAGGAGACGCTCAAGCTGCTCATCGATCTGGCCAAAGAGACCGATCTGCGCAGCGCCATCGACGCCATGTTCAACGGCGACAAGATCAACATGACCGAAGGGCGCTCCGTCCTGCACGTGGCCCTGCGCAACCGCTCCGACCGTCCCATAGAGTGCGACGGCAAGGACGTGATGCCGGAAGTGAAGGCCGTGCTGGCCAAGATGAAGGGCTTCTGCGAGAAAATCATTTCCGGCGAGTGGAAGGGCTACACCGGCAAGGCGATCCAGCACGTGGTCAACATCGGTATCGGTGGCTCTGATCTCGGCCCGGTGATGATCACCGAGGCCCTGCGTCCCTACAAAAACCACCTGCAGATGCACTTCGTCTCTAACGTCGATGGCACCCACATCGCCGAGACCCTGAAGAAGATCGATCCGGAAACCACCCTGTTCCTGGTGGCCTCCAAGACCTTCACCACTCAGGAGACCATGACCAACGCCCTGACCGCTCGCGACTGGTTCATCAAGATCGCCGGTGACAAGGCCCACGTTGCCAAGCACTTCGCTGCGCTCTCTACCAACGGCAAGGCCGTGGCCGAGTTCGGTATCGATACCAACAACATGTTCGAGTTCTGGGACTGGGTTGGCGGCCGCTACTCCTCCTGGTCTGCCATCGGCATGCCCATCGCCCTGTCTGTCGGTTTCGACAACTTCGAAGCTCTGCTGCAAGGCGCCTTCGAGATGGACATGCACTTCGCCACTGCCTCCTATGAGCAGAACGTGCCTGTGCTGCTGGCGCTGATCGGTCTCTGGTACAACAACTTCCATGGTGCCGAGTCCGAAGCCATTCTGCCCTACGATCAGTACATGCACCGCTTCCCAGCCTACTTCCAGCAAGGCAACATGGAATCCAACGGCAAATACGTGGATCGCAACGGCAAGCCGGTTGATTACCAGACCGGTCCCATCATCTGGGGTGAGCCGGGCACCAACGGCCAGCACGCCTTCTACCAGCTGATCCACCAGGGCACCAAGCTCATCCCCTGTGACTTCCTGGCGCCCGCCATCAGCCACAACCCGATCGGTGACCACCATCCGAAACTGCTGGCCAACTTCTTCGCCCAGACCGAGGCACTGGCCTTCGGCAAGAGCAAGGAACAGGTCGAGGCCGAGTTCCTGGCTGCTGGTAAAACCCTGGAACAGGTCAAGGATCTGGTGCCGTTCAAGGTGTTCGAAGGCAACCGCCCGACCAACAGCATACTGTTCAAGAGCCTGACCCCGAAAACCCTGGGTGCCCTGATCGCCATGTACGAGCACAAGATCTTCGTACAGGGCGCAATCTGGAATATCTTCAGCTTCGACCAGTGGGGCGTGGAGCTGGGCAAACAGCTGGCCAACAAGATACTGCCGGAGCTGGGCAGCAATGACGCCGTCACCAGCCACGACAGCTCCACCAACGGTCTGATCAACACCTGGAAATCCTGGAAAGCCTGATTTTCCAAGTCTTTCTGAATGCAAAAGCCCCGCTCATAGAGCGGGGCTTTTTATTGCCGGGAGTCGGCGTTGCCATCCTGTGGAGATCTGGCCAGGTGTCCAAGCCAGCCAGAAGACGGGGATCGTCACCCCCGCCCTTCCATCGCCAGCATCAACCGCCGACGGCGATACGCTTCATGTCTTTCATATAGCCGCGCAGGGTCTGGCCGATCTGCTCGATCGGGTGGTTGCGGGTCGCTTCGTTCGCGGCCAGCAGCGCCAGATTGTCCACCGCCTTGCTCTCGGCACGGGCACTGCCCAAATCACCAGCCTGAAGGGTCGGCATAAAGTGCTCACGCAGCAGCGGCACGGCGGCGTTGGCGAACAGGTAGTTGCCGTACTCGGCGGTGTCGGAGATCACCACGTTCATCTCGTACAGACGCTTGCGAGCGACTGTGTTGGCGATCAGCGGCAGCTCGTGCAGGGATTCGTAGTAGGCGGACTCTTCATAGATGCCGGATGCCACCATGGTTTCGAACGCCAGCTCGACACCCGCCTTGACCATGGCCACCATGACCACGCCGTTGTCGAAGTACTCCTGCTCGGCGATCTTGCCCGCATAGGCCGGGGCATTCTCGAAGGCGGACTTGCCGGTCTCTTCGCGCCAGCCGAACAGCTTGGCATCGTCTTCAGCCCAGTCGGCCATCATGCCGCGGGAGAACTCGCCGGCGATGATGTCATCCATGTGCTTCTCGAACAGCGGACGCATCAAGGTGCGCAGTTGCTCGGACAGCTCGAAGGCGCGCAGCTTGGCCGGGTTGGAGAGGCGGTCCATCATCAGGCTGATACCGCCCTGCTTCAGTGCCTCTGTGATGGTCTCCCAGCCGAACTGGATCAGCTTGCCGGCGTAGGCCGGGTCAGTGCCTTCGGCAACCAGCTTGTCGTAGCAGAGCAGGGAACCTGCCTGCAGCATGCCGCACAGAATGGTCTGCTCGCCCATCAGGTCGGATTTCACTTCCGCCACGAAGGAGGACTCCAGCACCCCGGCACGGTCGCCACCGGTGGCAGAAGCCCACGCCTTGGCGATGGCCATGCCTTCACCCTGGGGATCGTTCTCCGGGTGAACGGCGATCAGGGTCGGTACGCCGAAACCGCGCTTGTACTCTTCACGCACCTCGGTACCCGGGCACTTGGGCGCCACCATGACGACAGTGATGTCGGCGCGGATCTGCTGACCCTCTTCCACCACGTTGAAACCGTGGGAGTAACCCAGGGCGGCACCCTGCTTCATCAGCGGCATGACGGTTTTCACTACGTCGGAGTGCTGCTTGTCCGGAGTCAGGTTCAGTACCAGATCCGCGGTCGGGATCAGATCTTCGTAGGTACCGACGACGAAGCCGTTGTCGGTGGCCTTCTGCCAGGAGGCACGTTTCTCGGTGATGGCGGCCTTGCGCAGGGCGTAGGAGATGTCCAGCCCGGAGTCGCGCATGTTCAGGCCCTGGTTCAGACCCTGGGCGCCACAGCCCACAATCACCACCTTCTTGCCCTTGAGCGCCGCACAACCGTCAGCGAACTCTTCGCGCTGCATGAAACGACACTTGCCCAGCTGGGCCAACTGCTGACGCAGGTTCAAGGTGTTGAAATAGTTAGCCATGGTGATTGCTCCGTTCGATTGATTCCATGCCGGGTAACGGCGTTGTCCAAACCACTATAGCGCGGGACAGTTATTGCCTGAACTGATATATTCGAAACAGTACGTTGCATAAATTGAAATGTGACTCTTGGCAATCTCAGGCCGCTTTTCCCGCCCGGTGCATCTCGGGGGCTTGCAGCCTGAAGGTATATAGTCGGCACAAGCGCCGTTGCAGGAATTCAAAGATGGACCTTCGCAATCTCGAACTGTTTCTCCACCTCGCCGACTCCCTCCACTTTGGCAAGAGCGCCGATGCCATGGCGGTCAGCCCCTCCACCCTGAGCCGCGCCATCCAGCGACTGGAGCAGGAAACCGGCTGCGTGCTGTTCGAGCGGGACAACCGCAGCGTGCGGCTCACCCCGGCGGGAGAGAAGCTGCGGGAGTTCGGTGGCAGCCTGCTGCAGGAATGGCGGCGGCTCAAGCAGGAACTCAGGCGCAGCGACGAGCCGTTGCAGGGCCGGCTGCGGGTCTTCTGCTCGGTCACCGCCAGCTACTTCCTGCTGCCCGAGGTGCTGGAGCGCTTTCGTCGCCGCTATCCCCAGCTCGAGATCAAGCTGGAAACCGGCGACCCCGCCCTGGCAGTGGACAAGATCCTGGCGGACGAGGCCGATCTCGCCATCGCCGCCAGACCGGATGCGCTCTCTGCCAAGCTGGAGTTCGCCAGCCTGCAGCAGGTGCCGCTGGTGTTTATCGCCCCCCGCAATGCCCCCCAGCAAAGCCAGTGGTTCCAGCAGGGCGAACCCGACTGGGAGCGGCTGCCACTCATCCTCTCGGAGCAGGGGCTGGCCCGCAAACGCTGTGATCAGTGGTTTCGCAACAAGGGCATAGCCCCCAACATCTATGCCGAGGTCGCCGGTAATGAAGGCATAGTCGCCATGGTCGCCCTCGGTTTCGGCGTAGGCCTGGTGCCTGCCGCCGTGATCGATCACAGCCCCATGGGGGACAAGGTCCGCATCGTCGACCCCAGGCCGGCCCTCAAGCCGTTCGATGTCGGCATCGCCGTGCTCAAGAAGCGGCTGGAAGAACCGCTGATCCGCGCCTTCTGGGACACGGCCCGCGGTCAGGGAGGATTGCGCTGACCCCGGGATGGCCCCAGCATCAGTGTCAAATGTATCAGTATGAAAGCCCAGGAGAAGAGGGGACACTGGCCGGCAAACCCATCCACCACAAAGAGCCATGCCGTGAGCCAGCATCTTGTCGAAATCCAGAGTGCCATCCTGTTTGCAGAGTACCTGCAGAGCCTCGGAGTCCAGCGCACCTCGCTCGATCGGGAGCAGGAGATCTATGTGCAGGACAGGCACCTGGCCACTGTGCTGCGCATCCAGGGTGAGCTGAGATTTTATCTGCGTGCCAATGCCCTGGCCCGGTCGTGATCCGCAATGGGTCACAGAATGAACGCCTGAAGCGTATTAGACTGGCACCATACGTCACCCTCGCCTCGGGGGTCGCCATGAGGAGTGCCCATGAAACCAAGCGGCCTGGATCGGCTCTTCAAACCCCAATCGATTGCCGTCATCGGTGCTTCCAGTGACCCCCAGAAGGCCGGGCATGTAGTCATCCGGCATCTGCTCGCGGGCCAGTTCAAGGGTCCCATACTGCCGGTCAGTCCTCACTGCCGGTCCGTGGCCGGCGTGCTCGCCTATCCCGATATCGATAGCCTCCCCCTCTCTCCGGATCTTGCCATCGTCTGCACCCGGCGCGAGCGGGTACTGCCGCTCATCGAGGAGCTCGGCAAGAAGGGGACCGGCGCAGCCATCATACTGGCCGCCCAGTTCTCCGGCGACGAACGCCAGCGGCTCAGGCAGCTATGCCAGCAATACGGCATCCGCCTGCTCGGCCCCAACAGCATGGGCATGCTATTGCCCGGGCAGGGCATCAATGCCAGCTTCTCCCCCATAGCCGCTACCCCCGGCCAGGTGGCCTTCCTCTCCCAGTCGGCGGCGGTCAGCACCACCATCCTCGACTGGGCCAAGCAGCGGGAGATCGGCTTCTCGGCCTTCGTTTCGCTTGGGGATCACTGCGATATCGACTTCGGCCAGCTGCTGGATCAGCTCTCCCGCGACGGGGCAACCCGCGCCATCCTGATCTACATGGACAAGCTGCACGATGCCCGTCACTTTCTCTCCGCCGCCCGCGCCGCCTCCCGCAACAAGCCCATTCTGGTACTCAAGAGCGGCCGCCACGATCCGGCCAACGGGCTCGACAACGTTTATGATGCCGCCATCCGCCGGGCCGGCATGCTGCGGGTCCGGGATACCCATGAGCTGTTTGCCACCGTCGAAACCCTGAGCCACTCCTTGACCCTCAAGGGGGAGCGACTCGCCATCCTCTCCAACGGGCGCGGTCTGGCCAACATGGCCGCAGACGTGCTGCTGGCGCGCGGTGGCAAGATGGCCATGCCTCCCCTGGACATAGGCAGCGATGCCGATGTGGAGGCCTACAGAACCGCGCTGGACGATCTGCTGCAAGGAGACGGGGCCGATGCCATTCTGCTGATCCACGCCCCCTCCCTTACCGCCCGCGGTGCAACCCTGGCCAGCAATCTGATCGATTTCCTCAAGCAGCACCCCAGGGCAAGGCGTTTCAATATCCTGACCAACTGGGCGGGAGAATACTCGGCCCAGGAGGGTCGCCGCTTGTTCAATGAGGCGGGGATCCCCACTTACCGCACCCCGGAGAGTGCAGTCACCGCCTTCATGCACATGGTGGAATATCGCCGCAACCAGAAGCAGTTGATGGAAACCCCCGCCTCCCTGCAAGGGGACAGGCTAGATGTCGAACGTTGCCAGCAGTTGCTCCGCCAGGCGCTGGATCGCAAGCAGCGGGTACTGGATACCCACCTGGCACAACCCATCATGCAGGCGGCCGGCCTCTCCACCCTGTCGACCTGGATCGTTTCCGATGCCATCGAGGCGGCGCTGACCGCAGAGCAGATAGGCTATCCGGTGGCGGTGAAGCTGCGCTCACCTGACATAGCCCACAAGTCCGAGGTGCACGGTGTCATGCTGAATCTGCGCACCTCGGCGGAAGTGGCCCAGGCGGCGGATGCCATCCTGGACCGGGTCCGCCAGCACGATCCGGGGGCCCGAATAGAAGGCTTGCTGGTGCAACGCATGGCGCGCCGCAGCGGGGGGCTGGAGCTGCGGATCCGCTTGCAGCAGGATCCCGTGTTCGGCCCCGTCATCCTGCTCGGGGAGTCAGGCGCCGAACCCCACGAAATGGTCGCGGCCCTGCCACCGCTCAACCAGGCTCTCGCTCGCTACCAGATCATCGGTGCCCTCAAGAACGGCAAGATCCGCGAACAGGCCAGTCCGGTACGACTCGATATCGATGCCCTCGGCCAGGTCTTGTGCCAGCTCTCAGAACTGCTGCTGGCCTTCCCCGAAATCCAGGAGCTGGATCTGCACCCGCTGCAGGCCTGTGGTGAAGAGATGGTGATCCTGGATGCCAGGTTGGTGCTGATGGAAGAGGGTCGGCAGATGCTGCCACTGGCCATTCGCCCCTATCCCACCGAACTGGAGGAGGGTGCCTGGCTCAAGGATCAGAGCCATGTCCTGCTGCGCCCGATCCGGCCGGAGGATGAACCGGCCCACAAGCAGTTCGTGCTCAAGGTCTCCGATGAGGACAGATACAAACGCTTCTTCGCCGACGTGGGGGAGCTGGGGCACGAAGAGCTGGCCCGCATGACCCAGATAGATTATGACCGGGAGATGGCCTTCGTCGCAGTCGGACAGGAAGGCGCCTTCAACCAGCAGATCCTGGGAGTGGTGCGCGCCATCTCCAATCCGGACCAGTCTGACGCGGAATTCGCCATCCTGGTGCGATCGGATATGAAAGGGCTGGGGCTTGGCACGCTGATGATGGAGAAAATAGTGCGCTACGCCAGAGAGCGCGGCATCGGCCAGCTGTCGGGCATGACCATGCCCAGCAATCGCGGCATGATCAACCTGGCCAAGCGGCTGGGTTTCCAGATCGACATCCAGCTGGAAGACGGCGTAGTCAATATGGTGCTGCCCTGTGCAGATCAGGGCCGATGAAGGTGGGATTCGGTTATAAATCAACCGAATATAGATGCAGGCTGTGAATTTCAGGCAATAAAAAACCCCGCTCGATGAGCGGGGTTCTTCGTGTTGGGTGCCTGGCAGTGTCCTACTCTCGCATGGCGAATGCCACACTACCATCGGCGCTACCGCGTTTCACTTCTGAGTTCGGCATGGGATCAGGTGGTTCCACGGCGCTATGGCCGCCAGGCAAATTCTTAATCTAGAAAGCTGACGTGAGTAATGATGTCGCTCGTGGCTTCATCACTATCACTGAATTAGTTAGTAGTTCATACACTTGCTACAAGGCCCAGAACACTTCTTGGGTGTTGTATGGTTAAGCCTCACGGGTAATTAGTATGGGTTAGCTCAACACGTCGCCGCGCTTACACACCCCACCTATCAACGTTGTGGTCTCCAACGGCCCTTTAGGACCCTCAAGGGGTCAGGGATGACTCATCTCAGGGCTCGCTTCCCGCTTAGATGCTTTCAGCGGTTATCGATTCCGAACTTAGCTACCGGGCAGTGCCACTGGCGTGACAACCCGAACACCAGAGGTTCGTTCACTCCGGTCCTCTCGTACTAGGAGCAACTCCCTTCAATCATCCAACGCCCACGGCAGATAGGGACCGAACTGTCTCACGACGTTCTGAACCCAGCTCGCGTACCACTTTAAATGGCGAACAGCCATACCCTTGGGACCGACTTCAGCCCCAGGATGTGATGAGCCGACATCGAGGTGCCAAACACCGCCGTCGATATGAACTCTTGGGCGGTATCAGCCTGTTATCCCCGGAGTACCTTTTATCCGTTGAGCGATGGCCCTTCCATTCAGAACCACCGGATCACTATGACCTACTTTCGTACCTGCTCGACCTGTCCGTCTCGCAGTTAAGCTGGCTTATGCCATTGCACTAACCTCCTGATGTCCGACCAGGATTAGCCAACCTTCGTGCTCCTCCGTTACTCTTTGGGAGGAGACCGCCCCAGTCAAACTACCCACCAGGCACTGTCCGCGAGCCCGATTCAGGGCCCTGCGTTAGAACATCAAACATACAAGGGTGGTATTTCAAGGACGGCTCCAGCGCAACTGGCGTCACGCCTTCAAAGCCTCCCACCTATCCTACACATGTAGGTTCAATGTTCAGTGCCAAGCTGTAGTAAAGGTTCACGGGGTCTTTCCGTCTAGCCGCGGGTACACCGCATCTTCACGGCGAATTCGATTTCACTGAGTCTCGGGTGGAGACAGCATGGCCATGGTTACACCATTCGTGCAGGTCGGAACTTACCCGACAAGGAATTTCGCTACCTTAGGACCGTTATAGTTACGGCCGCCGTTTACCGGGGCTTCGATCAAGAGCTTCGCTTGCGCTAACCCCATCAATTAACCTTCCGGCACCGGGCAGGTGTCACACCCTATACGTCCACTTTCGTGTTTGCAGAGTGCTGTGTTTTTGATAAACAGTCCCAGCCATCTGGTCACTGCGACTCCCAACTGCTCCATCCGCAAGGGACTTCACTGTCAAGAGCGAACCTTCTCCCGAAGTTACGGTTCTATTTTGCCTAGTTCCTTCACCCGAGTTCTCTCAAGCGCCTTGGTATTCTCTACCCGACCACCTGTGTCGGTTTGGGGTACGATGACTTGTAATCTGAAGCTTAGAGGCTTTTCCTGGAAGCAGGGCATCAATGGCTTCACCACCGTAG
>NZ_CP172298.1:4547500-4622500 GCF_044336385.1 Aeromonas mytilicola subsp. aquatica
GCAACATGGGCAGAAAAGAGGGCCAGTCGGCATAGCTGGTCGTGCTGTAGCCCGTGGTCGTGCCAAGGGAGACCGCCTGGAACAGGCCGTGGTTGAGCGCCTCCTGCCAGGTGGCGTAGTGACCATGGAACAGCAGGGAGACGAAGCAGATCAGCACCAGCACGCCCTGGATGCCCAGGAACACCTTCAATTCGGAGTCCCGCAGATAGCTGCTCAACCGCACGGGCTTGTGGGCGAATACCATGAAATGCAGGGCAAAGTTGACGCTGGCCAGCAGCAGAAACAGCACGGTAATCAGGTTGATGGCCGGGCTGTTGAAGAAACCTATGCTGGCATCGTGGGTCGAGAAGCCGCCCACCGACAAGGTGGAGAAGGAGTGGCAGATGGCATCGAACAGCGTCATCCCCGCCATCCAGTAGGCCAGGGCACAGAGGGTCGTCAGCAACAGATAGATGAACCAGAGCGCCTTGGCCGTCTCGGCTATGCGCGGGGTTACCTTGTTGTCCTTGACCGGCCCCGGGATCTCGGCACGATAGAGCTGCATGCCCCCGATCCCCAGCAACGGCAGAACGGCCACGGCCAGCACTATGATCCCCATGCCCCCCAGCCATTGCAGTAGCTGGCGGTAGAACAGAAAGGCCTTGGGCAGATCGTCCAGCCCGGTCAACACAGTCGCCCCCGTGGTCGTCAGACCGGAGAAAGATTCGAAAAAGGCCTCGGAGACCGACATGTTCGGCACGTCGCTGATGATGAAGGGGACTGCCCCCACGCTGCCCAGCACCACCCAGAACAGCACCACTATGAGGAAGCCTTCCTTGGATCTGAGGTCTTTCTTCTGATGGCGATTGGGGAACCAGAGCAGGGCACCGAGCAGGAGGGCGATGAAGAAGGAGTTCACAAACTCGGCACCGCCACCATCGCGATACCCAAAAGCAACCATCGCTGGCAGCAGCATGGTCGAGCTGAACAGCGCGACCAAGAGACCAACGATACGAATGATGCTCAGAATCTGCATTCCGGCTCCCCCTTCAGGCTAAAAGAGCGATGGATTCTAGCCATCTAAGGGGCGAAGAGATACCCGGCCATGGGTTCGGTCTGTCATTTCCTGATCCACCTGACTCCAGATGGCCGCATCCCAAGCCACCTGCAGGCGAACCTGCTGACCATAATCGGCGGCCAGCAACTGACCCTGGTGGGTCGAGATCAGGGCTTCCACCGCCCCCATGTCGCCATAGTCGCAGCAGATAAGGGAAGGAGTTTGCTGGCGCTTGATGCGGGTCTCGAGCCGCTTGAGCGCAGCCCCCACCCCGCCACCATAGGCCTTGACCAGGCCGCCGGTCCCGAGCAGGACGCCACCGTAGTAACGCACCACCACGGCCGCTATCTCGCCGATGCCGGCCCCCATCAGCTGGGCCAGCATGGGTTTGCCGGCGGTGCCCGAGGGTTCACCGTCATCGCTGAAGCCATAGACCTGGCTGTCTTGCGGAGCCCCGGCGACGAAGGCCCAGCAATGGTGCCGGGCCGTCGGGTGCTGCCGCTTCACCTCGCCGATCCAGGCCTTGGCGGCCTCGACCGTCGGTGCATGGGCAATCAGGGTGATGAAGCGACTCTTCTTGATCTCCTCGCAAAGCTCCAGCGGCGCGGCCGGAATGGCATAGTCTGCGGCCATCAGAGCCCTGCTTGCCTGGTGAGGTTCTCCACCCCGTCCCCATGCAGGACGACGTTGTCCTCGATCCTGATGCCACCGAAGGGGCGCAGCGCCTCGACCTTGTTCCAGTTGACCCGCTTGCCCTGCTCACCCTGGCGCAGCGGCTCCAGCAGACTGTCGATGAAGTAGAGGCCGGGTTCTATGGTGAACACCTGCCCCACCTCCATCACCCGGGTGCAGCGCAGATAGGGGAACTGCTCGGGCGCCGCCAGGTGGGTACCCCGCTCGTCCTGCATGAAGCCACCGGCATCGTGCACCTGCAGGCCGAGGAAGTGCCCCAGGCCATGGGGGAAGAACACATTGGTGACACCGGTGTGGATCATCTCGTCCACCGACATGTCCACCAGCTCGGTGGCCTGCAGCAAGCGCGCCAGTCTGTGGTGCATCTGCAGATGCAGCTCGCTGTAACGGCGACCGGGCTTGATCTCCGCGATGATCTCCTGCTGCTGCGCATCCAGCGCCGCGATCAGATCGGCAAACTCGCCCCGGCGCCAGGCCCAGGTACGGGTGATGTCGGAGGCATAGCCGTGATAATCCGCCCCGGCATCGATCAGGAAGGAGTGGCGCTCCGCATCCGGTACCCGCTGGGTCGACAGATGGGTGTAATGGAGGATGGCCGCGTTGCGGTTGATGGCGACTATGTTGCCATAGGGCGCCTCATTGGCCCCCTGCCCGACCGCCTTCATGTAGGCCAGGTTGATCTCGAACTCGCTTGCCCCCGCCATGAAGGAGTCCTTGGCCGCAATGTGGCCGCGCACCCCGAGCCGATTCGCCGCCCGCAGACACTCCAGCTCATAGGGCGTCTTGTAGGCACGGTGGTAGTGCAGGTAATTGAGCACCGCCTCCGGATTGGGCTGTCCCAATCCCACCAGCTGGGCCACCTCGAGATGACCGCCCAGATAGGCCCACTCCTGCTTGTCGGCTGGCAGATGATCCGCCACCTGCTCCGGCTTGGTCAGGAAGCGGATGTCGAAGAAGTCGACCCAGAAGGCATTGGGCAGGTCCGCCACCTTGTGCCAGAAGTCCACCGGCCGGTAGAACAGCAGCACCGGCTTGCTCACCCCGTCCACCAGCAGCCAGCAGTGGGGATTGTCCAGCACCGGCAACCAGGCCTTGAAGTGCGGATTGACCTTGAAGGGGTAATCCTGATCGTCGAGGAAGATGCGGTGGGTCTGGCCGGAGTGGATGGCCAGTCCGCTGAGCCCCTGTTGTTGCAGAATGTCGCGGGTGCGCTGCTGCAGGGTGTCTAGGTGCTGGGCAAAAAGTTGGCTGTAGCTGCTCATGGCGTCCTGCTCCGAGGTGAATGTGATAGCAGCATAACACCAAGCTCGGGGCGGCTCGACCCGTCAAGCTGCCGCTTCGTGAGGTAACGCATGCGTTACAAAGTGTTTGTTATCAACAGAAAACCAATCATTAACAAATCAAACACAATTCAATACACTGCCGGTAGACAGTAGATATCAGCAGTCAGGAACGATTCATGCAAAACCTTTGTCTGTGGAAACCGGATCAGGACAGGATGCAGCACTCCAACCTCCACCAGTTCATGGCCGAGGTCAACCACTTCCACGGCCTGCAATTACGCAGCTACGCCGACCTCTATCAGTGGTCGGTGGAGAAGACCACCCGTTTCTGGCCGCTGGTGTGGCAGCACTGCGGCGTCAAGGGAGAGCTGGGGGACATAGTGGCGGAGAACCGCCAGGAGATGCAGCGCGCCCGCTGGTTCCCCGACAGCCGGCTCAACTTTGCCGAGAACCTGTTGCGCCGCCTGGACGAGAGCCCGGCCATCATCTCCCGCCTCGAAGGGGGGGTGAGCCAGACCCTGAGCTGGGCCGAGCTCGGCGATCGGGTGGCCCGACTGGCCCAGTGGCTGCGCAGCCAGGGCATAGGCCGTGGCGACGTGGTCGCCGCCTATCTACCCAATATTTCGGAAACCGTGGTAGCCATGCTGGCCACCACCAGCCTGGGCGCTATCTGGACCTCCACCAGCCCCGACTTCGGTGAAGCCAGTGTGGTGGAGCGCTTCGGCCAGACCCGGCCCCGGGTGCTGTTTGCGGTGGATGGCTACCGCTATGGCGGCAAGGCCATCGACATTCAGGCCAAGGTCGCCAGCGTAGTGAGCCAAATCAACAGCATAGAGCAGACTGTGATGATCCCCCTGCTCGGCAACCCCCTGCAGCTCGGTCACGACTGGCATCAGGTGCTGGCGAGCCAGCCCGGGGCCCAGCTCGCCTTCGAGTCCATGGCCTTCAACGATCCGCTCTACATCCTCTACTCCTCCGGCACCACCGGCAAACCCAAGTGCATAGTCCACGGCATAGGCGGCACCCTGCTGCAACATCTGAAAGAGCACCAGCTGCACTGCGACATCAAGCCGGGGGAACGGGTGTTCTACTTCACCACCTGTGGCTGGATGATGTGGAACTGGCTGGTCAGCGCCCTCGCCTCCGGCGCCACCCTGGTGCTCTATGACGGCTCGCCGTTTTACCCGGATGGCAACGCGCTCTGGGATCTCGCCCGCGACGAGCAGGTCAGCCTGTTTGGCACCTCCGCCAAGTATCTGGATGCCCTGCACAAGCAGGGTTATGCCCCCATCAGCACCCACGGCTTGCCACAACTGCGGCTTATCTGCAGCACCGGATCTGTGCTCTCGCCGGAGGGGTTTGACTATGTCTATCAGGGGATCAAACAGGATGTGCAACTCAGCTCCATCTCCGGCGGCACCGACATCTGCTCCTGCTTCGTCATAGGCAACCCCTTGAGCCCCGTCTATCGCGGCGAGAGCCAGGGTCGCGGACTCGGCCTCGCGGTACAGGTGTTCAACGAGGCCGGCCAGCCGGTACAGGGGGAGAAGGGGGAGCTGGTCTGCACCAAGCCCTTCCCGGCCCAGCCCATCTACTTCTGGGGCGACGAGAACGGCGACAAGTACCACGCCGCCTACTTCGAGCGGTTCGACAACATCTGGTGCCACGGCGACTGGATAGAGCTGACCCCGACCGGCGGCATCCTGTTCTATGGCCGCTCCGATGCCACCCTCAACCCGGGGGGGGTGCGCATCGGCACCAGCGAGATATACCGCTACGTGGAGCAGTTGGACGAGGTGGAGGAGAGCATCGTCATCGGCCAGCAGTGGCAGCAGGACGAGCGGGTGGTGCTGTTCGTCAAGCTCAAGGCTGGCATGAAACTGGACGAGCCACTGCGCGAGCGCATTCGCCAGCAGATCCGCGAGCACAGCACGGCCCGCCACGTGCCCGCCCGCATCCTGCAGGTGGATGCCATCCCCCGCACCAAGTCCGGCAAGATAGTCGAGCTGGCGGTGCGGGAGGTGGTGCACAACAGGCCGGTCAACAACACCCATGCCCTCGCCGACCCCGAGGTGCTGAACCAGTATCGCAACAGGCCCGAGCTGGCCAGTTGATAAATGACTCATATCCAGAGCAGGCGCCGCAAGGCGCCTCTCTTTTGCCCGTTTTGTGATGAGGAGCTTTTACTCGAGTTCTGTTAAACAAATGTTTTAAATAGGTGTTGAAAATGTCTCCTTTTGGATCAATAGTGAGCCTCGCCCCCTGCTGGGGAGAAAGGAGCAAAGCCCCCCACCGCGTGGGAACAAGGAGACACTCTCATGATCTACCAAGGCGAAACCCTGTCGGTCAGCTACCTCGAACACGGCATTGCCGAGCTGAGGTTTGATGCCCCGGGTTCAGTCAACAAGCTGGATCGCGCTACCCTGCTCTCGCTGAGCGAAGCGATCGCCGCATTAAAGCAACAAGCCGATTTGAAGGGTCTGATCCTCACCTCCGGCAAAGACGCCTTTATCGTCGGCGCCGACATCACCGAATTCCTGGAACTGTTCGATCTGCCGCAAGAAGATCTGCTCGGCTGGCTGAAAAAGGCCAACGACATCTTCAGCGCCATCGAAGATCTGCCGGTGCCGACCCTGTCCGCCATCAAGGGCCACGCCCTGGGCGGCGGCTGCGAGACCATACTCTCCACCGATTTCCGTCTGGCTGACACCACTGCCAGGATCGGCCTGCCCGAGACCAAACTCGGCATCATGCCGGGCTTTGGCGGCACAGTCCGTCTGCCGCGCCTGATCGGCGCCGACAACGCCCTGGAGTGGATCACCACCGGCAAGGATTACCGTGCCGATGACGCCCTCAAGGTGGGTGCCATCGATGCCGTGGTCGCCCCCGACGCGCTGCACAGCGCTGCGGTGCAGATGATGAAAGACGCCATCGCGGGCAAGCTGGACTGGCAGAGCCGTCGCGCCGCCAAGAAGGCGCCGCTGCGCCTCTCCAAGCTGGAAGCCATGATGAGCTTCACCACAGCCGCCGGCATGGTTGCCGCCGTGGCGGGCAAGCACTATCCGGCGCCCATGACAGCAGTCAAAACCGTCGAGGCCGCCGCCGGCATGAGCCGCGACGAGGCGCTCAACGTCGAGGCGCAAGGTTTCATCAAACTGGCCAAGACCGACGTGGCCAAGGCGCTGGTCGGCATCTTCCTCAACGATCAGCACATCAAGGCGCTGGCCAAGAAGGCCGCCAAACAAGCTGCCAAGGCCACCAGCCACGCCGCCGTACTGGGTGCTGGCATCATGGGGGGCGGCATCGCCTACCAATCCGCCAGCAAGGGCATTCCGGCGGTGATGAAGGACATCAACGAGAAGGCGCTGGCGCTTGGCATGGGCGAAGCCACCAAGCTGCTCAACGGCCAGCTCGAGAAGGGCCGCATCGACGGCATCAAGATGGGCCAGGTGCTCTCCGCCATCACCCCGACCCTGAGCTATGACAGCGTCAAGCACGTGGATCTGGTGGTCGAAGCCGTGGTCGAGAATCCCAAGGTGAAGGCAGCCGTGCTGGGCGAAGTGGAAAGCGTTATCGGCGACGACGCCGTGCTCGCCAGCAACACCTCCACCATTCCTATCTCCCTGCTGGCCAAGGGGTTGAAGCGCCCCGAGAACTTCTGTGGCATGCACTTCTTCAACCCGGTGCACCGCATGCCCCTGGTGGAGATCATCCGCGGCGAGCAGACATCGGACGACACCATCAACCGCGTGGTGGCCTATGCCGCCGCCATGGGCAAGTCCCCGGTGGTGGTCAACGACTGCCCGGGCTTCTTCGTCAACCGCGTGCTCTTCCCCTACTTCTTCGGCTTCAACAAGCTGGTCGCCGATGGCGCCGACTTTGCGGCCGTCGACAAGGTGATGGAGAAGGAGTTCGGCTGGCCCATGGGCCCCGCCTATCTGCTGGACGTGGTCGGCATAGACACCGGTCACCATGCCGGTGACGTCATGGCGCAAGGCTTCCCGGCGCGCATGAGCAAGGAAGGTCGTACCGCCATCGACGTGATGTATGACGCCAGCCGCTTCGGCCAGAAGAATGGCAAGGGCTTCTACGCCTACGAGCAGGACAAGAAGGGCAAGCCGAAGAAGGTGGCCGATGTGGCCGCTTACGAGCTGCTGACCCCCATCGCCAAGGCGAAGCAGGAGTTCGACAAGGACGCCATCATAGCCCGCATGATGATCCCCATGATCAACGAGGTGGTGCTCTGTCTGGAAGAGGGCATAGTCGCCACGCCGGCCGAGGCCGACATAGCACTGGTCTACGGTCTGGGCTTCCCTCCCTTCCGCGGCGGCGTGTTCCGCTATCTGGACACCATAGGTCTGGATCGCTACGTGGCCATGGCCGACCAGTATGCCGACCTGGGCCCGCTCTACCGCGTCAGCGACCGCTTGCGCGAGATGGCCGCCCAGGGCAAAACCTTCTACTGATTGCGGAAAGGAGATCCATTCATGAAAGACGTAGTCATTGTCGACTGTATCCGGACCCCCATGGGCCGGTCCAAGGGCGGCGCCTTCCGCAACGTGCGTGCAGAAGATCTGTCCGCGCACCTGATGAGCTCCATCCTGCTGCGCAACCCCAACCTCGACCCGAACGAGATCGAGGACATCTACTGGGGCTGCGTGCAGCAGACCCTGGAGCAGGGCTTCAACATAGCCCGCAACGCCGCCCTGCTGGCCGGTATTCCGAAGCAGGTGGGGGCGGTCACCGTCAACCGTCTGTGCGGATCAAGCATGCAGGCGCTGCATGACGCTTCCCGCGCCATCCAGGTGGGTGATGGGGACATCTTCATCATCGGCGGCGTCGAGCACATGGGCCATGTGCCCATGAGCCACGGCGTCGACTTCCACCCCGGCATGGCGAAATCCGTGGCCAAGGCTTCCGGCATGATGGGGCTGACCGCCGAGATGCTCGGCAAGCTGCACGGCATCAGCCGAGCGCAGCAGGACGAGTTTGCCGCCCGCTCCCACCGCCGCGCCCATGCCGCGACCCTGGAAGGACGCTTCGCCAAGGAAATTGTCGGGCTGGAAGGCCATGACGCCAGTGGCGCCCGCTTCTTCTACGACTACGACGAGGTTATCCGCCCGGAGACCACGGTCGAAACCCTGAGCCAGCTGCGCCCTGTGTTCGACCCGGTCAACGGCACAGTGACCGCCGGCACCTCTTCGGCCCTGTCCGACGGCGCCGCCGCCATGCTGGTGATGAGCGCGGATCGCGCCAAGGCGCTGGGCCTCACCCCCCGCGCCCGGGTGCGCGCCATGGCCATCGCCGGCTGTGACGCCGCCATCATGGGTTACGGCCCTGTGCCGGCCACCCAGAAGGCGCTCAAGCGTGCCGGTCTGACCGTGGGCGACATCGACCTGTTCGAGCTGAACGAGGCCTTCGCCGCCCAGTCCCTGCCCTGCGTCAAGGATCTCGGCCTGCAGGATCTGGTGGACGAGAAGGTGAACCTGAACGGCGGCGCCATCGCCCTGGGTCACCCCCTCGGCTGCTCCGGTGCCCGTATCTCCACCACCCTGATCAACCTGATGGAAGAGAAGGATGCCACCCTGGGGGTCGCCACCATGTGTATCGGCCTGGGCCAGGGCATAGCCACTGTGTTCGAGCGGGTGTGATCTAAGCGGCTCACACCAAGCGTGAGCCTGCATTGTCATTTTGGGGTCGGCCCGTCCGGCCCGTTGTCGAGTCTGTGGAGCGCGCCACACGGGGTGCGCACCTGCCGTCGGAATCTGCGTGTTGGCCGGCCCGTTTGGGTCGGCCTTTTTTATTCCGTTATCCCGATCAGGGCCGATTCGGGGGCTATATTGCCCATAACTTCACATTAGAGGGGGGCCTTGCTTGCTTTTTGCTCCCCCGACAGGTTCAATCTGCACAAAAAAATGGGTGGATGCACATACATATGTCAACGAGCAAACAACTGCTTATCGTCGACGACGATCAGGAGATCCGCGAGCTGCTCAACGAATACCTGACCCGGGCGGGTTTTCAGGTGCTGACGGCGGCCGAGGGCAACGAGATGCGCCAGCAACTCGCCCTGCACAGCCCGGACCTCATCATTCTCGATATCATGATGCCAGGCGACGACGGCTTTACCCTGTGCCAGCAGATCCGTCGCGACTCCCAGGTACCCATCATCATGCTCACCGCTGCCTCCGATGAGGCGGATCGGGTGATCGGCCTCGAACTCGGCGCCGACGACTACATCGCCAAGCCGTTCAGCCCGCGCGAGCTGCAGGCCCGCATCAAGGCGCTGCTGCGCCGTGCCGAATTCCGCCAGCCGGAGAAAGAAAAAGAGCCGAGCCGCCGCCTGCGCTTCGCCGACTGGACCCTGGACACCCTGAGTCACCAGCTGACCCACGACGACGGCAGCCTGCTGGATCTCTCCGGCAGCGACGCCCTGCTGCTCGGCATGTTCCTGCAACAGCCCGGCGTGGTGCTGGACAGGGACACCATCTCCGATGCCACTCGGGGCCGCGAGAGCCTGCCCATGGAGCGCGGCATCGACGTGCAGATCAGCCGTCTGCGCCAGAAGCTGGGCGATAACGGCAAGAGCCCGCGCATCATCAAGACCATACGCGGCAGCGGCTACATGCTGATCGCGGAAGTGCACGAGATCCCGTGAAGGGTAAAAAGGTAGCAACAGCATGCTGACTGACAAGAGGCACGAGATCCCATGAGAGGTCGGCGATTCTGGCAGGCACTGGTCCCCCGCTCCCTGCTGTCACGGATGCTGCTGCTGTTGCTGCTCGCCATCCTGCTCTCCCAGACCATACTCACCGGCATCTGGATGCAGCAGATCCAGAAGCGGGAGCTGGAGGGCATGCTCAGCACCACCCGCAACCTGGCGCTCTCCGCCGCCTCCACAGTCAACTTCTTCAAGTCCCTACCGCTGCAGTACCGCCACATCGCCCTGGATCAGCTGCGCAACATGGGGGGCAGCCGTTTCTTCGTCTCCCTGAATGAAGAAGAGATCCACATCAGCGCCATCCCGGACAGCGAGCGCAAGACGCTGGTGCTTAAAGAGGTGGAGGAGGTGCTGACCCGCAAACTCTCCGACGCCATGGCCATCAAGGTGGACTTCTCCCGTCCCGAGGAGCTGCACGTCTTCAACAACGACACCCTGCTGGCAGACCTGCCCTCCTCCTGGGCCCGCTATACCCTGTCGCTGGAGCCCATCAATCCCCCGGTGCTGGTGACCCAGATCGAGATAGAGCCAGGTGAGTGGCTCTATCTGGCGGCCCTGCTGCCGGCCCCCTACATGACGCTGGATGACACCGTCATGCCGAGCAACCAGGTGCGCTTCATCGCCCTGATGACTGTCTTCCTCTGCTTCTTCACCTTCATGCTGGTGCGCTGGCAGACCCGGCCCCTGCGCCGGCTGGCCAAGGCGGCGGTCAACCTCGGCAAGGACATAGATCAGCCCTCCCTCAAGGAGGAGGGTGCCTCCGAGATAGTGGCGGCGACCCGCGCCTTCAACATCATGCAGCAGCGCATCCGCCGCTTCATAGACGACAGGGAGCGGCTGTTCAGCTCCATCTCCCACGATCTCAAGACCCCCATCACCCGGCTGCGGCTGCGGGTCGAACTGCTCGACGACGAAGCCCAGATAGCCAAGTTCAACAAGGATCTGGACGAGCTGGAGCTGATGGTGAAGGGGGCGCTGCAGACGGTGAAAGAGACCGACATTCACGAGAACCTCGAGCTCATCGATATCAATGCCCTGCTGGAGCAGATGGCGGAGGCCATGAACCTGCACGAGGATCTGCTCACCATAGAGGGGCACTGCAAGTGGCCCTATCGCGGCAAGCTGCTGGCCCTCAAGCGCTGCATCGGCAACCTGGTGGACAACGGCATCAAGTACGGCCACCGGGTGCGCGTCATCCTGATGGATGACGAGGAGATGCTGATCCTCTTCATCATGGACGAGGGCCCCGGTCTGCCGGAGGATCAGTTCGAGCGCATCTTCGAGCCCTACTACCGCCTCAGTACGGATTCCGCCGGAACCGGACTGGGTCTTGGCATAGCCCGCAACATAGCCCACGCCCACGGCGGCGATCTGGTGCTGGAAAATCGCCCCCAGGGCGGCCTGCAGGCCACCCTCTCCCTACCAAGGCAGTAAAGCTTATGAAGTGGTTGTCGTTTTCTGTCATCGCCCTGTTGTCTCTGCCCGTCAGGGTGCTGCACTGGTGGCGTGCGGTCGGCACCGACCACTCTCCTTCAATCAAGGCAGTCACAGTATGAAGTTGTTCCTGTTTGCCATTGTCGCCCTGCTCTCCCTGCCCGTCGCCGCCTCCCAGCGCGTCGGGGTGCTGCACTGGTGGCGTGAGGTCGGCACCGGCCACTCTCCTTCAATCAAGGCAGTCACAGTATGAAGTTGTTCCCGTTTGCCATTGTCGCCCTGCTCTCCCTGCCCGTCGCCGCCTCCCAGGTGGAGGTGTTGCACTGGTGGACATCCGGTGGCGAGGCCAAGGCGGTGGAAGTGCTCAAATCGGAATGGGCCGAGCAGGGCAACCAGTGGAACGACTTCGCGGTGCAGGGCGGCGGCGGCAAGAGCGCCATGACGGTGCTGAAAAGCCGGGCGCTGGCGGCCAATCCGCCGGAGGCGGCGCACCTCAAGGGCTATGAGCTACACGAGTGGGCCAGCCTGGGTTTCCTGCGCGACCTCAGCCCCATGGCCGAGCACCTCGGCTGGTACCCGCAGCTCTCCCCCATGGTCCGTGACACCCTCAGCCAGAACGGTGCCCTGATGGCGGTGCCCACCGGCATCCACAGGGTCAACTGGCTGTGGCTCAACCGCAAGTTGTTCGAGCGGCTGGGGCTGACGCCCCCCACCGACTGGGAGCACTTCATGACGGTGGCGGAGCAGCTCAAGGCGCAGGGCGTCACGCCGCTGGCCATCGGCAACGAGCCCTGGCAGCTGGCGGTGCTGTTCGAGACGGTAGCACTCGGTGAAGGGGGCAAGGCCTTCTATCGCAAGGCCTTCCTGGAGCAGGACAGCGCCACCCTGACCGGCCCCGACATGGTGCGGGTACTGACCCGCTTCCAGCAGTTGCGCGCCTATGTGCCGGAAAAATACGCCGGCCTGAAGTGGCACCAGGCCACCAACCTGCTGGAGAGCGGCGGCGCCGCCATGCAGCTCATGGGGGACTGGGTGAAGGGGGAGCTGAGCGCCGGCAACTACAGACCCGGGGAGGACATCGACTGCCTGCCAAGCCCGGGCAGCCAAGGCCTCTTCAGCTACAACCTGGACTCCATCGCCATGTTCAAGCAGCGGGATCCCGCCCAGCTGCAAGCCCAGGGCGAGCTGGCCCGCCTGCTGATGACGCCCAGATTCCAGGAGGAGTTCAACCGGGTGAAGGGCTCAATCCCAGCCCTCACCCAGCCTGACATGAGCAAGTTCGATCGCTGCGCCATCCGCTCCTACCATGACTTCCAGCTGGCGGAGCGGGACGGCAACCTGCTGCCCAGCATGGCGGAGGGCATGGCCGTTCCGACCAATATGCGTCAGGGGATCATGGATGTGCTGAGCAGCTTCTTCAACGATCCCAAGGCCAACTCGGAGCAGACGGCGCAGCAGCTGGAGCGGGCCATGCGCTCGACCCGCTCAGGCGCGGAGCAGAAATGACAAAGGCGGAATCGCTCCGCCTTTGTGGGTGAATCGTCATCCGATTCAGGATTGATCGTTCTCGTCCTCATCCTCGTCGTAGTAGTCGCTGAGCTCGATCCAGAGCCCCAGCCCTATCATCACCATGGACCCGAACCAGGTGCCGGTGTTTCCGATCGGGCTGCCCAGCACTATCATGGCGAACGACAGGAACCCCATGCCTGCGTAGGCTTGCAATCTGCCGTAGGAGACCTGCATATTCACACCTCCTTGTTGAATATGGTTCAATTTTTATATTACTCATCGGGCAAGGTCTGGATAGAGCTGGATCACACTTTGGTTACATATGCTGCTCGAAGACCCTGAGGTTTGATTATTTTTTCGCCTTGAGTATCATTGGCAGCTGAATTGGTTGAAGGTTGAATATTGATGAGTGCTTTATTCTGCGACGCAACTCATGAGTTGGACGCAATCGGGCTTCGTTACCCCGAGCCCGTGACGATAGTGCGCAAGAAGGTGCGGCTGAAGGTTGATTATTAATGAGTAATTTATTCTGCAATGCGACTCACGCGTTGGACGCAATCGGGCTTCGTTGCCCCGAGCCCGTGATGATGGTGCGCAAGAAAGTGCGGCTGATGGCCGAAGGCGAGACCCTGCTGGTCAGTGCCGACGACCCTTCCACCACCCGCGACATCCCGAGTTTCTGCCGCTTCATGGATCACACCCTGATCGCCAGCGAGACAGAGCAGGCCCCCTATCGCTATCTGATCCGCAAGGGTCAATGAGCCCCTGTACCGGAGCAATCCATGACGATTACCCGAATCGGCACCACGGCCCGCTGGTCTGATGTTGTCATCCACAACGGCACCCTCTATGTGGTGGAAGTCCCCGCCACCGACGAGGCCGACATTCACCAGCAGACCCGCGAAGTGCTGACCAGCCTGCAACGCCTGCTGGAAGCCAACGGTTCCGGGGTCGACAAGATCCTGATGGCCAACATCTATCTCAAGGACATTGGCGACATAGCCGCCTTCAACGCCCAGTGGGATGCCTGGATACCGGCCGGCACAGCGCCCGTTCGCGCCTGCGTGCAGGCCCGCCTGGCCCACGAAGGCTACAAGGTGGAAGTGCAGCTGACCGCAGCAGTCTGAGCCGCCCGCCCAGCCTGGGATAGCAAAAGGCCCCGCCATCACTGGCGGGGCCTTTTCGTTACCGGTAACCGGGCGACTTAGGCAGTCGGGGTCAGGGTAATGGTCACACGACGGTTCTGGGCCTTGCCGGCGGCTGTGCTGTTGGTGGCAACCGGCTGATCCGGGCCCACGCCGCTGGTGGCGATGCGGCTGCCGGTCACGCCCTGACCGATCAGCTGGGCGGCGACGGCGTCGGCACGCTGGGCGGAGAGCTTCATGTTCAGCTCGCGGGAGCCGGTGCTGTCGGTGTGACCGACCACGTTCAGGCGGGTCTTGTCGAACTCGGCAACCACCATGGCCACGCCGGACAGGGTATTGGCACCGGCGGCTTTGAGCTGGGCGCTGGAGCTGTCGAAGGTGACATTGTTCGGCATGTTGAGGATCAGCTGATCGCCGTTGCGAGTCACGCTGACACCTGTGCCCTGCAGCTTCTCGCGCAGCTTGGCTTCCTGCACATCCATGTAGTAACCGATGCCACCACCCAGGGCGGCGCCAGCGGCCACACCGGTCAGTATGCCCTTCTTGCGATCACCCTTGCTGGAGGAGAGCGCGCCCACGGCAGCGCCGGTGGCGGCACCGGCCAGTGCGCCCCAGGCGCCCTTGGAGGTCTGGGATTCACCGGTATAGGGATTGGTGGTGCAGCCTGTCATGGCGATGGTCAGGGCAAGTGCAGGAACCAGTTTCTTGAAATGCATGAAAAAACCTCTGAAAAAGAACGACTCTAGCCGATGGCCGCGCATTCTAACCCAGAGAGGCGCCAGAGTGTGACGCGCGCATTGCGGATATGAACAGGGGGGCCAAAGCCCCCCGTGTCATGCCGTGCACGGCATGAGTGCTGCCTGCCCGGGCAGGCCGGACATCAATATTTGATGTCGCGCGCCTCGTCACGCCCTTCCTGCTTGTTGTCGCGGTGCTCCTGACGGCAATCGGCATTGCCCACCAGGCCTTCGCGGCACTCCTGCTTGGCGTCGCGGGATTCCTGACGGGTATCCTGACGCACATCGCGGGCTTCGCGACGCTCCTGGGCCTGTTTGGTTGCCTGTGCAGGCAGGGCAGCCAACAAGGCTGTGGCTGCAAGCAGCGCGAATACTGTCTTCTTCATGGTGGCTCCTTGGCTAAACGAAATACACCGGCTTGGGATGTCTGAATTATACACTGGGGTCAAGATAACCGCGGGACGGGCGCCAGCATGGCGACCCGACAGGGAGGCGGCTTGTCAGGATCAATATTTGACGTCGCGGGCCTCGTCTCGGCCCTCCTGCTTGCTGTCGCGATGATCCTGACGGCAATCGGCATTGCCGACCACGCCTTCACGGCACTCCTGCTTGGCATCGCGGGATTCATCCCGGGTGTCCTGACGCACGTCACGAGCATCACGGCGCTCTGCGGCCTGTTCGGTTGCCTGTGCCGGCAACGAGGAGAGCAGGGCGCTGGCAGCCAGCAAGATAAAGGCACATTTCTTCATGATTAACTCCACGGGGTCGACGGGATGGCGGGGCATCCGGCAACTGATTTATATGAATTCACGGGTGGCGGTGTCTGGCGAGTTACCCGCCAGCAGGCTCGCAGGCCCTTGGGGGCGGTGAGCCCGCTCGGCTGAGGGCCCGATATGCCGCTTGCCGGCTAATCGGGCGCGTTCATCAGCGTTTGACGTCGTTGGCTTTCTCTCTGACGTCCTGTTTGACTTCACGCTTGTCCTGACGGCACTCGTAGTTGTCCTTCTGGTCGGCTTCGCGGCAATCCTGCTTGGCATCGCGGACCTCGGGACGCACCTCCTGACGCACATCGCGGGAGTCCTGGCGATCGGCCGCATGGGCAGGCAGGACGGCCAGCAGAGAGCAAGCCGCCAGGATCAGACTGCCGGCCGTGCGAATGCGAGATGAATTCAGTGACATGGATTAACCCTCAATGTTGATGGACCGATTTTGAGCAGGAGTGACTGTATGCCAGCTGTACCGAACAGCGGAAATGGGCCCCTTCCCCGCTGACACCTAGCCTGGCAGCTGCGGCCGACGAGGTGATCGCTCATCACTCCCGGCGCCGGCATAAGGGCAAGGAGGATGGAGCTGGCGCGGCGGCAGGGCGGGCAAGGTGGGGCAGCGCCTGCCTCCCCCCAAATGCGGGGTTGCCGCTCGACGGCCAGTGACCCCAGAGTGGGGGACATTCCTCACGGAGCCATGCCCATGTCATCCCTGCCCCACCCCGCCCTGCTCGCCATCGACCTCCAGGTCGGCCTTCTTCACGGCCCGGAGGCGCCCCATGCCGGTGCCGAGACCCTGGCCAACATCAATCGCCTGAGCCAGGCGGCCCGCGCCGCCGGTGTCCCCGTGCTGGCGGTGCGCCACACGGGCCCGGCCGGTAGCCCCATAGCCGCCGGCAGTCCGTTCTGGCAACTTGCCCCTGAGCTGGTCGTCGACGAGGCCGATCGGGTGTTCGACAAGCACAGACCCAGCGCCTTTCATGGCACCGGCCTCGATGGCTGGCTGAAGGAGGGCGGGGTGCAGACCCTGATAGTCACCGGCATGAAGACCCAGTACTGCATCGATACCACCTGCCGGGCGGCGGCGGATCTCGGCTACGCCGTGGTGCTGGTGAGCGATGCCCACACCTGCATGGATACCCCGCAGCTTGCTGCAACCCAGATCATCGCCCACCACAACGCCACCCTGGCCGGCCCCTTCGTGCGGCTGATGAGCAGCGACGAGCTGTGCGAGGCGCTGAGCCACACCCTTCAACCCGATTGATGACGGCGCCACAACGAAGAAGGGAGGCAGCATGCCTCCCTTCTTCCTCTGCTCCGGCCGCTTATTCCGGCGTCCCTGACTGCTGGCACTCGGCGTGGCAGGGGCAGGTCACCAGATGATCGTTCACCATGCCCACCGCCTGCATGAAGGCGTAGCAGATGGTGCTGCCGACGAACGTGAAGCCCAGCTTCTTGAGGGCCTTGGCCATGGCGTCAGACTCTGGCGAGGTGGCGGGGATATCGCCGTTGCCCTGCCGCCGATTGACCATGGGGACGCCGCCGACGAAGCCCCACAGATAGTCCGCGAAGTCGATGCCCTGGGCCTCCAGCGCCAGATAGGCGCGGGCGTTTTTGATGATCGACTGCACCTTGAGGCGGTTGCGGATGATGCCTTTGTCCTGCATCAGCCGCTCCACATCCTGCTCGTCGAACCGGACGATGAAGGTGGGATCGAAGTCGGCATAGGCGCGGTAGTAGCTGTCGGTGCGCTTGAGAATGGTGATCCAGGAGAGCCCCGCCTGCTGGCCATCGAGGCAGAGCTTGGCAAACAACTCCCGCGGGTCGCGCACCGGCCGCCCCCACTGCTTGTCATGGTATTCGATATATTCCGGGTCCCTGGTCACCCAGGCGCAGCGCAGTTCCATTCCTCGTCTCCTGTTATTTTCTCTGTCCGACTCTCTGTCCGACAAGGGGATTTCATCGGCGACATGACGGGGCTTTCATCCCGGGCCAACCAGGCCCGGCGCAGCCCCGCCCCATGAACCCCCTACAATTTCGCCTATTATCCGACCATGCCAGACGGTATACTCCTTCGGTTCACATTCAGCAAATCTTGCTCTGATTTCACTTCGCGCGAAAAACACTATGCAAAAATTCGATGTCAAAACCTTTCAGGGCCTGATCCTGCAGCTGCAGGACTATTGGTCCCGCCAGGGCTGTACCATCATTCAGCCGCTGGATATGGAAGTGGGTGCCGGTACCTCCCACCCCATGACCTGCCTGCGCGCCCTGGGCCCGGAGCCCATCGCCTGCGCCTACGTGCAACCGTCCCGCCGTCCCACCGACGGCCGCTACGGTGAGAACCCGAACCGCCTGCAGCACTATTACCAGTTCCAGGTGATCATCAAGCCTTCCCCCGACAACATTCAGGAACTCTACCTCGGCTCCCTGAAGGAGCTGGGCATGGATCCCGAGATCCACGACATCCGCTTCGTGGAAGACAACTGGGAAAACCCGACTCTGGGTGCCTGGGGTCTGGGCTGGGAAGTCTGGCTGAACGGCATGGAAGTGACTCAGTTCACCTACTTCCAGCAGGTTGGCGGCCTCGAATGCAAGCCGGTCACCGGCGAGATCACCTATGGTCTCGAGCGTCTGGCCATGTACATCCAGGGCGTGGACAGCGTCTATGACCTGGTATGGTCCGATGGCCCCCTGGGCAAGACCACCTACGGCGACGTCTTCCACCAGAACGAAGTGGAGCAATCCACCTACAACTTCGAGCACGCCGACGTGGACTTCCTGTTCCACTGCTTCGAGCAGTACGAGAAAGAGGCCCAGCACCTGCTGGCTCTGGAAACGCCCCTGCCGCTGCCCGCTTACGAGCGCATCCTCAAGGCCGCCCACTCCTTCAACCTGCTGGATGCCCGCAAGGCCATCTCGGTCACCGAGCGCCAGCGCTACATACTGCGCATTCGCACCCTGACCAAGGCCGTGGCCGAGGCTTACTACGCCTCCCGCGAAGCGCTGGGCTTCCCCATGTGCAAGCGTGGCAACAACGAGCAGCAAGGTTAAGGAACGGACATGGCACAACATACATTTCTGGTAGAGATCGGCACCGCCGAGCTGCCACCCAAGGCCCTTCGCTCCCTGGCCGAAGCCTTTGCCGACAACTTCAAAGCCGAGCTGACCAAGGCCGATCTGGCCTTCGGTGACGTCGAGTGGTTCGCCTCACCGCGCCGTCTGGCGCTGAAAGTGAGTGAGCTGGCCGGCGAGCAACCGAGCAAGAGCGTCGAGAAGCGCGGCCCGGCAGTCTCCCAGGCGTTCGATGCCGAAGGCAAGCCGACCAAGGCTGCCGAAGGCTGGGCCCGTGGCAACGGCATCACGGTTGAACAGGCCGAGCGTCTGGTCACCGACAAGGGTGAGTGGCTGGTTCACACCGCCAAGGTGGAAGGCCGTCCGGCCGTCGATCTGCTGGGCGAACTGGTTGCCGCAGCGCTGGCCAAGCTGCCCATCCCCAAGATGATGCGCTGGGGCGACAAGAGCATCCAGTTCGTGCGTCCGGTGTTCACCGTGACCCTGCTGCTGGATGGGGATCTAGTTCCCGCTCACATTCTGGGTATCGACTCCGCCCGCACCATTCGCGGTCACCGCTTCATGGGCGAGAGCGAGTTCACCATCGACAATGCCGACCAGTACCCGCAGATCCTGCTGGAGCGCGGCATGGTGGTGGCCGACTTTATGGCCCGCAAGGCCAAGATCAAGGCTGACGTCGAAGCGGCCGCCGCCGCCTTCGGTGGCGTCGCCGATCTGGACGACGCCCTGCTGGAAGAAGTCACCGCCCTGGTCGAATGGCCTGTGGTGCTGACCGCCAACTTCGAAGAGAAGTTCCTGGCGGTACCGGCCGAGGCGCTGGTGCACACCATGAAGGGTGACCAGAAGTACTTCCCGGTCTACGACAAGAGCGGCAAGCTGCTGCCGAAGTTCATCTTCGTCACCAACATCGAGTCCAAGGACCCGAGCCAGATCATCAGCGGCAACGAGAAGGTGGTGCGCCCCCGTCTGTCTGACGCCGAGTTCTTCTTCAAGACCGACCTCAAGCAGAGCCTGGCCTCCCGCCTGCCGCGCCTCGAAACCGTGCTGTTCCAGCAACAGCTCGGCACAGTCCGGGCCAAGGTCGAGCGCATCGAGACCGTCGCCGGCTTTATCGCCGAGCGCATCGGTGCCAACGTGGCTCAGGCCAAGCGTGCCGGCCTGCTCTCCAAGTGCGATCTCATGACCAACATGGTCGGCGAGTTCGCCAGCACCCAGGGTGTCATGGGGATGCACTACGCCCGTCACGACGGCGAAGACGAAGTGGTGGCCGTGGCCCTGAACGAGCAGTACATGCCGCGCTTCGCCGGTGATGCCCTGCCGTCCGCGCTGGAAGCCTGCGCCGTGGCGCTGGCGGACAAGCTCGACACCCTGGCCGGTATCTTCGGCATCGGCATGCTGCCGAAGGGTGACAAGGATCCCTTCGCCCTGCGTCGCGCCGCCATCGGTGCCCTGCGCATCATGACCGAGAAGCAGCTGGACCTGGATCTGGTCGAACTGGTGGAAGAAGCCGTTCGCGTCTACGGCGACAAGCTGACCAACAACACCGTCGTCACCGACGTGGTCGACTTTATGCTGGGCCGCTTCCGCGCCGCCTATCAGGACGAAGGCATAGGTGCCGACGTGGTGCTGGCCGTGCTGGCCCGCCGCCCGACCCGCCCGCTGGACTTCGATCGTCGCGTCAAGGCCGTCAGCCACTTCCGCAGCCTGGATGCCGCACTGGCACTGGCTGCCGCCAACAAGCGCGTCAGCAACATCCTGGCCAAGGTGGAAGGCGAGCTGCCGACTGCCGTCAAACCGGAACTGCTGGTCGATGCCGCCGAGAAGGCGCTGGCCACCCAGGTTGCTGCACTGCAAAGCGAGCTGGCACCGCTGTTCGCGGCCGGTGACTATCAGGCTGCCCTCACCCGTCTGGCCGCCCTGCGCGAGCCGGTCGACACCTTCTTCAACGAGGTGATGGTGATGGCCGACGACGAGGCCCTCAAGGCCAACCGTCTGGCGCTGCTGAACAACCTGCGCAACCTGTTCCTGCAAGTCGCGGATATCTCGCTGCTGCAGTGATGTTGGTTAGATTGATCGGTATAAAATAGGCGCCCAAGGGCGCCTATTTTTTGAAATCTAGCTAAGCATTTAAATAATCATGGCTCTTATATCAGTTTCAACCAACTCAATAAGAATATGTAAAACCAGAACTCCTTAATTTTAGAGTCACGAACTAGCACTACAAAAGATTATCTTTCTATGTATTTATCAAAAATACTAACCACTTGCCTCTCAGTTAGTATTTTACCGCAATAATTAGCAAATCCATAAATCACCAGCAACTTTACAATAACATCATTAATTTCTTCTTGATTCGTAGGTGTTGATATTCCTTCAGCTATTAGCAACTGCCTATTTAATCTTTCAAATTCTAATGCGTGTAATTCAGAGACGTGGTAAAACTCATCTATAAGTTGCTTTAAATCAAGCGGAGCTGTTTCTATATACACACTTAAATATTTAGCAACAAACCGCTTTATCTCGCCTTGTTCGTTTTGTTCTGACAAGGATAAACCTGCGAAGAAACCAAAACCCTCATTGATATTCAATATTGCCTTGTCAAATAAATCATACTTCGACTTATGAAAATCAAATATTCGTTCATGGGCTCTAAATTTATTACTTTCAACAATCTCCTTCACCTTTATTTTAAATTGAAACTTTGCTGTAAAGTAGGCTGCTAATGCTGTGATTATAGCAGGGCCTAATATTTTAACCGACTCCAATGCAACATCTTGCCAACTCGTCCCCATCTTCCTCTAATCCTTTTAATTCGTAAAAATCATTATGAAAATAATGTATAGTTATCAAGAGCTCTATCTAAACACCATAATTTAAGTTATAAAAATATCATTAATGAGAAAAACACAGAAGCCGTATAGTGGTCAACTAAATCCGGACACTTGGTTAGGCCGATCCTCGGCTTTTGCTGGCGCGCTCCCGTCATTGTGTTGATGTGGACGCCGCCAGTTGTAGTAATCCATCAGGTAATAGCTGATATCCCGCTTCGCCTCCCGCAGGTTCATATATCCCGTTGTCGGGAGCCACTCTGTCTTCAGACTCCTGAACAACCGCTCCATCGGTGCATTATCCCAACAGTTGCCACGCCGACTCATGCTCTGGGTCATGCGATGGCGCCACAGCCGCTGCCGAAATGCCCGGCTGCCATATTGGCTGCCTTGGTCTGAGTGAAACAGCACACCTGATGGGCAACCCCGCTGCTGATAGGCCATCTCGAGCGCTTTTATTGCCAGCTCTGCATCAGGCTTGTCAGACATCGCCCAGCCCACGACTCGGCGGGCATAAAGGTCGAGCACCACCGCCAGGTAATTCCAACGACCACCTGCCCAGACGTAGGTGATATCGCCACACCACACCTGATTGGGTTGTTGGACATCAAATTCACGGGCCAGCAGATTGGGAATATCCGGTCGTTCAGACCGGGCGACCTGATAGCGATGAGCGCCCGGTTGCTTGGATACCAGACCGACCTCCTTCATCAGACTGCGCACTTTGAATCGGCCAATCTGATGCCCCAGCGCTCGCATCATCGACATCAAGGCGCGGCTGCCCGCTGAGTTCCGGCTCTCTTTGAACAAACGGCGCAACTCGCTGCGTTGCTGCATCCGCTCACGGTTAATCGTCCGCTTGCGGGCCAGATAGTCGTAAAAACAGGATGTTGGCACATCGAAAGCGCAGCAGACCAGAGTGATGGGGGCTTGCTCCCTTAATCGGTCTATCAGCGCGTACGTTTGAACTCGTCCGCCATCAAGAGAGCAGTAGCCTTTTTTAGAATGTCCTTTTCGCGCTCGAGCTGGTTGATGCGGGCTTCCAGCTCCTGGATTTTCTGCTGCTCCGGGGTCAGCGCTTTGCCGATTGGGGTGGTGCCGGTTCGTTCGGATTGGAGCTGCTGAACCCATCGGCGAAGTATGGTTTCACCGACATCCAGTGAACGGCTGGCTTCGGGGACAGAGTATCCCTGGTCGAGTACCAGGGATGCGGCTTCGAGTTTGAATTCAGCAGTAAATGAGCGACGTAATCTGGTCATTGAACACCTCAAGTCATGGTGGCGACTGTACCACCTAAAATGGTGTCCGGGATGATTAGACCACTACACTGGGACACCCACCTAATCCCAGCTTTGACAACTCACGCCTCCTCCACTTTCCTTAAACCGTGAGACCTGAGGAGAGAGCAGCCATGACCATCGCCCGTTCACGTCAGATCAGCCTCGCCGATACGCCCTATTACCATGTAGTCAGCCGCTGTGTCCGGCGCGCCTTTCTTTGCGGCCAGGATGATCACTCCGGCCAAAGCTACGAGCACAGACGCCAATGGGTTGCCGACAAGCTGGGCCAGCTGTCGCAGGTCTTTGCTATCGGCATCTGCGCCTATGCCGTGATGAGCAATCACTATCATCTGGTACTCAAGGTGCAGGCCAACATTGCCCATGAGTGGAATGAACGGGAAGTGGCAGAGCGCTGGTCCCGCCTGTTCCAGTGGCCCTTGCTGGTGCGGCGCTGGTATCAGGGAGAGGAACTGATAGCACCCGAGCTGGACCTTGTGCACCAGTTGATCGCCCAGTGGCGGGAGCGCCTCCATTCCATCAGCTGGCTGGTGCGCTTGCTGAACGAGTCGCTGGCCCGCCAGGCCAATCAGGAAGACGGCTGCAAGGGCCACTTCTGGGAGGGGCGCTTCAAAAGCCAGGCTCTGCTCACCGAGTCGGCGCTGCTGGCCTGCATGACCTATGTCGACCTCAATCCCATTCGAGCTGGCATCGCGACCACACCGGAGGAGAGCGACTTCACCAGCATCCAACAACGTATCGAGCAAACCGCTGATCTAGCCACACAGACCCCCTTGCTGCTGCCTTTTGCGAGAGAGGGGAAGCTAGAGGCGCTCCCCTGCTATTTTGCCGATTATCTGGCACTGGTGGATTGGACAGGGCGAGCCATTCGCCTCGATAAGCATGGCCATATCCCGCACCATCTCGCACCTGTGCTCCAGCGCCTGGGCATAGAAGAGGGGCAATGGTTGGGGCAAGTCACCCTGTTTCGGCGCCACGGTATCAGAGCGTTTGGTGACAAGCTTTGCTGCCAGCGCTACGCCGTCCATTGTGGCCAGACGCGATGTTATCAGCCCAGTCCTTGATACCTGCAAACCTCGCGAGTTCACCACCAATCCATCGATGACAGCAGCCCTCTTTGACGCTGTACGGGCACTGATTACCAACTCGCAGCCACTGACGCTCGCTCAAGCTCACAGCTCGCACTACCACCGCAGTTTCATGCCTTCCATCCCCGGAATCAGCCTGCACACGAATGGGGCTTTCAGGTTATCAGCCATTTCCCATCAAGTGGGTGTCCCAATTAAGAGACCAATTCAGGGGGGAGAGGATGCTGACCTGTCGGTGTCTTTCGATGGGGTTATGTCTTGGAGGAGATGAATTGGACGGCAAGGCAATCATGCTTTCTGCGCCTTCATTCAGCCCCGGTTAATATCTGAAAGTCAGGGGTCTATATAATGGCGAAATATCTGTCATAGGATTGACCGGGATAGCTGCCGGGCCAACGGCTAGAGCAACATATTGGCAGCATTTTCAATATGCATCATTTCAAAGGGCACTTTCATGAAACGTCACCTTATTCTTCTTGGCGCCATTCTGGTACTGAGTGCTTGCTCCTCCACTCCCAGCAGTGAATATACGAAAGCGGGTGCCTCTGAAGCCCAGAGAACAGATGCCTTATCCGAGTGCCAATATCAGGTCAAACTCAACAGGATCGAGGATGAAGAGCAGGCAGAGCTGATCAACCTGTGCATGCAAGGCAAAGGCTTCCGTCTGACCCCGATGGAATAACCCCCTATGACCGCCTGAAACAATATCTGCCCAGAATAAAAAGCCCCATATGATGACCATGTTTGGGGCTTTCTATCCTTAGGCAGCAATGGAAAGGCCGTAATCAATCAACCTGTGGCCAAGCTCCCGACTCTCAGCCCCCCCGGCAAGACCATGGCGCCTCAAAGCACGATGCCGAGCTGCCGTTGCAACTGCCGTTTCCCCTTGGGGGTCAGGGTCAGTTCACGGCTCTCCAGCCCGCGCACCAGCCACCTCTTGTTCAGCATATGGCCGAGCAGGCGGGCACCCAGCTGGCCGCCAAGATGCATGCGCCGCTCGCTCCAGTCGAGACAGTGGCAGGCAAAGGGGCGCTTGCCAGTCGCCACGCAGTCGATGCCAAGCTGACCAAGATGCTGCTCCCCCTGCGGGGTCAGCCCATGGCCCTCAGCCTCCAGCCAGCCCTGGCTCATCAGACCGTCATGGAGCCTCACCCCCAGCTCGCCCGCCAGATGGTCATAACAGCTACGGGCAAAGCGCAGCCGCTCCGGGGTCTTGCTCCTGAGCGCCCCCGTGCCCATGTCCACCAGCCCCATCAGTTGCTCCACCACCAGCGCCACTTCATGGCTCGCGATGCGGTAGTAGCGATGTTTTCCCTGCCGGACACAGGCCGTCAGCCCCTGCTGCTGGAGCCGGGCCAGGTGGTGGCTGGCGGTTGATGCCGACACCTCGGCCATCAGGCTCAGCTCGGTCGCCGTCCAGGCACGCCCATCCATCAGGGCGCACAGCATGCGGGCGCGGCTGCCATCGGCGATGGCGGCCGCCACCTGCGCCAGACCTTGTTCCAGGCTCTCCTGCTTGCTCATCTCGCTACTCTCTGCTTGCCCCTGTCATTGCCACTCTGCCGTGACCCTGCGGGCCTTGTCGATGTCTTCGGTCACCAGGATCAGCTGGTTGGCATGGTCGCTGTACAGGGTGATGATGTTGACAGAGGCATCCCCCAGAGCGCTGCAGATGGCCCCCAGCTGCCCCGGCACCTCCTGCTTGAGGCGGCGCACCAGCACCTCGCGCACGGCCACCACTTCCAGCCCCCCTTGCTCGGCGGCCCGGGCCGCAGCGGCACCATCTTCCACCAGAAAGTGGGCATGGCCTGCGCCCCCCAGGGTGAACATGCCGCCCCCTTCCAGGCTGACACCGGCCCGCCCCATCAAGCTCCCGAACTGCCCCAGTGTGCCCGGGTTATCGGGCAGCATCACGTGAATATCGTACATCCCTGCTTCTCCTTGGTGACTCGAGTCCGCAGAGTAATGCCATGGCCGGGGCAACGCTTCGATGGCGGACGAAGTGTCCACCCCTTCTGCCCGTGACGACCCAAGCAAAACGGCGCCCGAAGGCGCCGCTTTTTCTACATAAGATCGCAAGGGATGCCGATCAGCCGGTATAGACAGGCAGCAGCCCCGCCATGTTGAGCAGATGGAAGGCGGCTGTCAGCACCCCGAACAGGATCACCAGCCCTATCATCAGGATACCGCCGGGAGCGCGGAAGCCCGCGCTGCCAGCAGGCGCGGCCTTGCGCACCTTCCAGGCCAGCAGCGGCGGTATGATGCAGGTCCACAGGGTGGCTACGGCACCCGCATAGCCGATGGCCACCAGGAAGCCGAACGGGAACAGCAGGGAGAGCACCAGAGGCGGCAGGAAGGTGACGCCCCAGGACTTGGCGCGACCGGCGCGACTGTTGTCGAACTTGAACAGGTCCGCCAGATAGTCGAACACCCCCAGGCCCACCCCGATGAAGGAGGAGAGAATGGCCGCCATGGAGAAGGCGTTGAGGGCATTGGCCACCGCCTTGGATTCGATCACCGAGCCCAGGGCCTTGAGCAGGGCATCCACGTTGCCCCCTTGCTCGATCACCGGGCCAAACTCGCTGCGGGGCAGGTTGCCGAACACGCTCACCAGCCAGATGAGGTAGAAGGTGAGGGCGATGACGGTCCCCCCCAGGATGGCGCGGCTGGCGCGGCGCTCCTCGCCGTAGTAGGCCCGCATGGACGACACCGAGTGGTGATAGCCGAAGGAGGTGAGCGCCACCGGCAGCATCACCAGGGCATAGGGGGCGTAGTGGGTCTCACTGCCGACTCTGTCGAGCAAGAGATCGAGACGGATGTTCATCGACAGACCAGAGATGCCGAAGGCAAAGCTCAGCCCCATCAGGATCACCAGCAGCACGGAGATGCGGTCCACCGCCCGGGTGGAGTGCCACACCAGCACGGAGAAGACCAGGGTGAACAGCACGGAAGCCCAGTGGCTGCCCATCCCCGTCATGCCATCTATGATGAGACCGGCCGAGGTGATATAGGCGTAGAGCAGAATGCCGCCGACGAAATAGACGCTGAGGTTGTTGAGGGCATTGACCTTGTTCCCCAGCAGATCCCGGGTCACGGTATCGAAGGAGACGCGCAGCGGATAGCCCTTGTAGGATTCGAGCAGCATCCAGCCAGAGACCGTCATCACCACCATGGTCAGCGCCACCGCGAGCATGGACCAGAGGCTCCAGGCTCCCGCGCCCGCACTCGGCAGTCCCAGCATACCGGCTCCCACACAGACGCCGGCAATGATGCATGCCCCGCCCACCAACGATGGTTTCTGTTCCATTACTCCCCCAAACGGATTGTTGACTGGTCACGGCGCGCCGCCGTGCTTCTCCTGCGTTCGCCAATGCTGGCGCCGGGGGACTTTACCCTTCATGCCTTCGGGTATCAAATCCGGGGGCGAATTGATGGGAAATGGGGGCGATATCCGGCCGTTAGTACCAAGTTTTGGGCGGTTCAGGCGCCAGACACCACAGGGGACGCCCGCAGACGCCCCCTGTCGGCTTGCCGGAGGGCTGAGGTCAACCGGTATAGATGGGTAACATACCCGCCATGGCCATCAGGTGGAAGATGGCCGTCAGCACCCCGAACAGGATGACGGCCACCACCATGGGCTGACCACCGGGGGCCTTGAAGCCGCCCCCTTGTGGCGCCAGCTCCCGGGATTTTTTCGCCAGCAGGGCGGGGATGATACAGGCCCAGACGGTCGCCGCCGCCCCGGCATAGCCGATGGCCACCACGAAGCCGAAGGGGAACAGCAAGGAGAACACCAGAGGCGGCAGGAAGGTGACGCCCCAGGACTTGGCACGGCCCTGGCGGCTGTTGTCGAACTTGAACAGATCCGCCAGATAGTCGAACACCCCCAGTCCCACCCCGATGAAGGAGGAGAGGATGGCCGCCATGGAGAAGAGGTTGATGGCGTTGGATACCCGCTTGGACTCGATCACCGAGGCCAGCGCCCCGAGCAGCACATCGACGTCGCCCCCCTTGGCGATGATGGGGCCGAAGGCATTGCGAGGCAGGTTGCCGAAGATGCTCAGCAGCCACAGCAGGTAGAGCGCCAGCGCGATCAGGGTACCTCCCAGGATCGCCTGCTTGGCCTTCTGCTCCTCGCCATAATAGGCACGCATCGACGCCACCGAGTGGTGGTAGCCGAAGGAGGTGAGCGCCACCGGCAGCATGGCCAGGGCATAGGGCGCCTGACCCAGCTCCTCGGTGAGGGAGTGGAACAGCATGGTCGCGTCTATGTTGGCGGCAAGGCCCGACACCCCGAACACGAAGCTCAGCACCATAAAGGCGATCAAGACGACCGAAATCCGATCCACAGCCCGGGTCGAATGCCAGACGAAGCAGGAGAACACCAGCACGAACAGCACCGAGGCCAGCTGGCTATTGATGCCGAGCAGGCCGCTCAGGATCAGACCCGAGGAGGTGATATAGGCGTACAGCAGAATGCCGCCGACGAAATAGACGGTCAGATTGTTGAAGATATTTATCTTGTGACCGAGCAGATCCTTGGTCACCGAATTGAAGGAGGCGGTCAATTCATAGGGCTTGAAGGCTTCCAGCAGCATCCAGCCGGAGACCGTCATGATGATCATGGTGAGAATAATGGCCAGCGAGGACCAGCTGGTCCAGGCGCCCGCCCCCGCACTCGGCAACCCCAACATGCCGGCGCCGACACAGACGCTGGCAATAATGCAGGCCCCTCCCGTCACGGATGGTTTCGATGTCATGTGTTGTCACTCCCGAAATTTCACAGAGCTGTGAAAAAAAAGGGGCACCTGATTAAGTGCCCCTGACTCGTTATGCTTCTATTAATTTTTCACTCTTCTTGCTGACCGCCTGACCCTGAGGCTCGATCTCCTTCAATCTGGCGGTGAAGTGGCGCAGCACAGCCGGCTCATAAATAAAGTCGAGCCCCTTCACGTTCCTGGCGTTCTTCTTCACCTCGCCGAAGGCCTCGATGACAAAGTCCATGTGGGTCTGGGTATAGGTGGCGCGCGGTATGGTGAGGCGCAGCAGCTCCGCCGGACAGGGGTGCTGCTTGCCGGTGGCGGGATCCCTCCCCAGCAGCAGGGAGCCTATCTCCACCGCCCGGATGCCGGCCACCTTGTAGAGCTCGCACGCCAGGGCGTGGGCCGGGAACTGATCCGCCGGGATGTGGGGCAACAGCTTGCCCGCATCCACGAAGGCCGCATGTCCCCCCGCCTGCTGGCACACCACGCCTATGGCCTCCAGGCCGTCCACCAGGTACTGCACCTGGCCGATGCGGTAGGCCAGCCAGTCCTGGCGCATGCCGTCCCGCAGTCCCACCGCGAGCCGCTCCATGGCGCCCCCCTCCAGACCGCCGTAGGTCGGGAAGCCCTCCTGCACCACGCAGAGGGTGCGGCACTCGGTGTAGACGTCCAGCATGCTGTCGTCCTTGAAGCAGAGCAGGCCCCCCATCTGCACCATGGCATCCTTCTTCGCCGACATGGCGAGGCCGTCGGCATACTTGTAGGACTCCATGGTGATGGCCTCTATGCTCCAGTCGGCATAGCCGGGCTCGCGCTGCTGGATGAAGTAGGCGTTCTCGGCGAAGCGGGCCGAATCCATGATGACGGGGATGTCGTATTTCCTGGCGATCTCGTAGACCGCCTTGAGGTTGGCAATCGATACCGGCTGGCCCCCGGCGGAGTTGCAGGTGATGGTGCTGACGATGTAGGGCACGTTGGCTGGCCCCGCCTCCAGGATGGCCTCCTCCAGCTTGACCAGATCGAAGTTGCCCTTGAAGTCGGCGGTGACAGAGGTGTCGAACGCCTCCTTGGTGTAGACGTTCTTCGCCACGCAGCAGTTGATCTGGGTATGGCCCTGGGTGGTGTCGAAGAAGTAGTTGGAGAGTGCCACCATCTTCTTGCGATCCAGCCCCTTCTCCTGCTCCCGCTTCTTGATCAGCACCGGGATGTAGATCTGCTCGGCGCCGCGTCCCTGGTGGGTGGGGATGGTGAGGGAGTAGCCGAAGATCTCCTGCACCGCCTTCTGCAGGGCGTAGTAGCTGCGGCTGCCGCTGTAGGCCTCGTCGCCGCGCAGCATGGCGGCCTGCATGTCCTGGGTGATGGCACCGGTGCCGCTGTCGGTCAGCAGGTCGATGAAGACGTCTTCGCTGTCCAGCAGGAAGGGGTTCATGCCCGCCCTTATGATGGCCTCCTCCCGGTAGGCGCGGGTGGTGCGCTTGACCGGCTCGATGACACGAATGCGGAACGGTTCGGGAAGATGCTTGAAGTTTTCCATGGATAGACACCCTAGCTTTAAATATTCAGGATGAGTCTCATCACCCGCCATCAATAATGGTTGGCAGCTGGCAAATAATGAGATCGGGTGCACGACATCGCCTCGCCAATAAATAAGGCGAGCGCCAGTGCAGATTATTTCAGATCAGGAATTCAGACGGACTCGTTGCATCCATATAAATGCACAAGCGCCGCGGGGGATATTACAGCGGGAAGAAGAAAGCGATTTTATGATCCAGGGTAAACCACTTGGGTGAGGTGATCATGATATTCATGTTGTTGCTCATCTGGTTGAAATTAACAACGACCAATAACGCAATCCATTATGGGGGGCCCCGCCCAAGGATCAATTGCGACATGAGCAATTTGGGATGGCGCTAACAGTTTGGCGGGGGATTTTTATACACCCCCGCCGACGGCTCAATGATTCAACCAGGGCAGCCGTTGCAGCAACTCGTAGCGGTCGGCGAGCGGCGTCTGGCTGACCCAGAACTCCAGCAGGCCGTAAGCGAGCAGCGGCAACACCAGCAGCAACAGGCAGAGCAGACCCAGCAGCCACTGGGGCTCAAGCCTGCGTGCCCTGCTGCCCAGCTGCAGTGCATCGGCGCTTTTGGGGCAGGCGGCCACGCAGCTCATGCAGTTGCTGCACTCGAGGCTCTGCACCGCGATCAGCTGGTGCACCTGGATGCGGGACGGGCAGGCCCGGCTGCACCTGTCGCAGTCGTGGCCAGCACTTCGCAGGCAGCGCGCCAGATCCCGGCGAATGCGCAGCGGTGTCAGCAGGCCGAGTAAAGAGAGCCAGGCGCCGTAGGGGCAGAGGTAGCGGCAGAAGCCCTGGCGGAAGGTGGCGGTGAGCAACAGCACCCAGCCAAGGCACAGGCCGGAGATGAGGGTCAGGTTGAAGAAGAAGGCCCCCATCTTCATGTCCGCCGCCTGATGGTAGGGGCTGGTGAAGTAGCCGGGCAGGGCGGCGGCAGGCACCGCCAGCAATACGATGAAGAGCAGGAAGCCGAGCACCAGGAATTTCTGGGCCCGCAGCAGCCAATCCAGCCAGCGGGGCGGTACCCACTCCCCCGGCAACAGGCGCGAGCGCAGGCCGTGTAGCCACTCCCCCACCAGCCCCAGCGGGCAGAACCAGGCGCAAAAGGCCCGCCCCAGCAGCAGGGCCGACAGGCAGAGCACCAGCACAGTGATGGTGGCCGCCGGATGGTGGGGATCCACCAGCCCCTGGCCTAGCCAGGCCCGCAACCCCAACCCGCCGGCGATGGGCAGGAAGCCGTCCACCACATCCGGGCGCACCAGCCAGGGGGGTATCCCCTGCCCCAGCTGCCAGATATGGATGCCGTACTGCACAGTCACCAGCCCCCAGCAGAGCAGCAGCAGCTGGCGGGTCCAGGCCCGCAGCGACTGGCTGTTGATCCCGCCGAGTGCCGGCAGCGGCCGGTGTCTGTGCCACAGGGCGAGGGGGACGACCACCAGCCCCAGCGCGAACCAGAGCAGGCTGTCCGCCACCAGCAACCAGAGCATGAGCTGCAGGCCGAGGGCGAGGCGCCACTGCCAGCCCGATCGCGCCTGCCACGCCAGCAGCACCAGATAGACCAGGCCAGCCACCATGGTCATGGCTTCAATCAGGCTCATGCATCTCCCTCATAGCACTCATTCGGATAAGGGGGCAGGATAACGAACATCTGAATTGATTATTTTGATCTGCATGGGCAGAGGGGCCATTCATCAGGATGGATCCCACCGGCGCTCACCCTTTGCGACTGTTGAACCTTATTATTTTCGGCTGTTGAACAGGGGCTGATCCGACGAACCCTGCTCGGCCCAGAAGTGGATATTGAAGCGAGCATCCTCCGACAGCTCGACCCTGTGCCAGTACCGGGGCGGGCTGGTGGCAAACTCCCCGGCCCGGATCACCAGGCTCAGCTCCGGCTCCTCGGCCTGTTCGTCGGCAAAGCCGTGATAGGTGACGGTGCCCTCCATCACGCAGAGCTGGCCGAACACCCCGGCCGCCGTGTTGTGGTGGCTGAGCAGGGCCTGGGGCACGTTGTCACGAGTGAAGAAGGGGGTGGAACGACGCACCACCCAGTGAGACGGTATCAGTTGCATAGACATATCAATTCTCCTCAGGTGGCCGGGTCAACCCGGCCTGGCGTTATCGATGAATCAACGGGGCAGCTGGCGCAGCAGCGGGAAGGCGGCGCTCATCTGATCGCCCCCCACCACGAAGCCGCACAGCTCGCCAGCTTCGTCGCGCGCCTCGGCCACCATGCCGTGGCTGTTCCAGCGGCACTGCCAGGCGAGATCCTCGCCCTTGGTGCGGCCCGCCAGCTGCAGCGGGTAGCGCGGCGTCTTCACCTTTATCAGCATGGGGGGCAGGATCAGCGGAGTCGGGGTGCCGAGCAGGGTGCGGGCCAGCGCATTGGCCCCCAGCACTATGGGTTGCAGGAAGGGGAGCAGCTGACCCCGCCACTGCACGCAATCCCCCAGCGCGAAGATATGGGGATCGCTGGTCTGCAACATGTCGTCGACTAGGATGCCGCGTTCCACCTCCAGTCCGGCTGCTTGGGCCAGGGCCATATTCGGCTTCAGGCCAATGGCGGCGATCACCAGATCCTGCTCGCAGGTGCGGCCGTCGGTCAGGGTCACTCGCCAGCCATCGCCGGGCTGGGCGTCCACTCTGGCAATACCTGTCCCGAACTGCAGGCTGACTCCCTGACTGCGCAGCGCCTGTTGCAACGGCTGGATCAGGGTGGCAGGCAGCAGAGCGCTGAGCGGGCTGTCGGTCAGATCCACCAGCGTCACCACTTTCCCCGCGCTCGCCATATCCATCGCCAGTTCGCAGCCAATCAGCCCGGCCCCCAATATCATGATGCGTCTGGACTGCTGGATCAGCCCCTCGGCGGCGGCATACTCCTGCTGGCTGTTGAGGGTCACCAGATGCTCGCTGCCCGGTATCTCGGGGCGCGCCGCGCTGGCGCCGGTTGCCAGCACCAGCTGGCCGTAGGGGAAGCTGCCCTGCGAGGTCAACAGGGTGCGCCGGGCGGGATCTATACCGAGAACCTGGCAGTGGGGCAGCAGCGCGATGCGCTGTTGCTCGGCGAAGTCGCTGCCGCTCAGCCGGGTCATGGCTGCGGCGGCGCAGCCCCGGCTCACCACGTGGCTCAGGTCCGGCTTGTTGTATTCGTCGCCGCTGTCGGCGGTGATGAGGCGGATGGGCTGTTCACCATCCAGCTTGCGCAGGCTCTTGACCAGTTGCTGGGCGGCGAAGCCGCTGCCGATCACCACGATTTCCCGGCTGATGCCGGCGTCATTCAGGGTTGCTGCGTTCATACACAGGCCTCCACGGCGCAGGGTTCGAATACCTCCTTGCCGATGCCGCAGCCCGGGCAGAGGAAGCTGTCAGGCACCTGGGCCCAGGGAGTGCCCGGCGCCACCAGCTGATCCGGCTCGCCCTGGGCCGGGTCATAGACCCACTGGCAGACGGTGCAGAGCATGGGCTGGTTATCGTCCTGCTCGCAGGTGATCGGGGCCACGCCGCGAGATACCGGGAGCTCCATCGCACCAGAAAAAGCGGGGACACCCACCTCAACCACAACTCCTGCCTCAACTACCGGAGCCGCTGCGACGCTAGTTGTGATGATCGGACGGGGCGCCTCCAGCGGATGCAGGGCCCACTGGCGGGCGAGTTGGCGACCATGCTCCCGACATTCCGCCAGCGCCGAGCCATCCGGGCGCCACTTGGCCTTGAGGGAGAGGCTGATGTCGAAGCCAGCATCCATCAGCCGGGTCTGGATCCTGTCCACGGCGCCGCCGGTCCAGCCATAGCTGCCGAAGGCAGAAGCCCACTTGTTGCGAAAACGCAGGCCGGTGATCTCCTCCAGCATGCCCGCCACCTTGGGCATCATGACGTTGTTCATGGTGGAGGAGCCCACCAGTATCCCCTTGGAGCGGAACACCTGGGTCAGGATCTCGTTCTTGTCGTGGCGGGCCACGTTGTAGATCTTCACCGCCACGCCGGGGTCCACCTCGTGGATGCCCTGGGCGATGGCGTCCGCCATCATGCGGGTGTTGTTGGACATGGAGTCGTAGAAGAGGGTGATGCGATCCTCCTGATAGTGGTCGGCCCACTCCAGGTATTTCAGGATGATCTGGGTAGGGTCCTCGCGCCAGACGATGCCGTGGGAGGTGGCCACCATGCTCACCGGCAGGTTGAAGCCGAGCACCTCCTTGATCTTGGCGGTCACCAGGGGACTGAAGGGGGTGAGTATGTTGGCGTAGTAGCGTTGGCACTGCTCCATCAGCTCGGTCTGATCCACCTCGTCGTTGAACAGGTGCTCATCGCAGTAGTGCTGGCCGAAGGCGTCGTTGGAGAAGAGCACGGCATCCTCCGTCATGTAGGTCATCATGCTGTCGGGCCAGTGCAGCATGGGGGTCTCGATAAACACCAGCTGCTTGCCGTTGCCGATATCCAGGCTGTCGCCCGTCTTGACCGGCTGGAAGTTCCACTCCGGGTGATGATGGTGACCTGTGATGGAGTCGATGGCGTTGTGGGTGCAGTAGATGGGGGTGCCGGGGATGCGGGCCATCAGCTCGGTCAGGGCGCCGGCGTGATCCTCCTCGGCGTGGTTGATCACCACATAATCGATGGAAGCGAGATCTATCTCCGCCGCCAGGTTCTGCACGAACTCCCGGCTGAACTTGTGATCGACGGCGTCGATCAGCACGTTCTTCCCTTCGCGGATGAGGTAGCTGTTGTAGCTGGTGCCCTTGTGGGTCTTGTACTCGGTACCGTGGAAGTCGCGCACCTCCCAGTCCCGTTGGCCGACCCAGTGAATGTTGTTTTTGACGTGAATGCTCATCAAGTTGTTCCTCAGCAGGCAATAGCGAATGTGCGACTGAACGGACTATTGCAGTTGACGTGCCAACTTATAACTTATTGTTTTTGCTTGACACTCACATCCAACATTGTCATTTAGACAATCACTCTTTATAGTCAAAACCACAAACACACTGTCATTTGGACAATTACCGTGATCTCGACCGACAGCCTGGCGCGCATCGCCCTCGACCTGCAACTCGGCATCTCCCATCAGGACAGGTTCCACCGTCTGATCCAGAGCGTGCGCAGCCTGCTGCACTCGGACGCCTCTGCCCTGCTGCGCTACGAGGGAGGCCAGTTCATCCCGCTGGCCATCGACGGCCTGATGCAGGACGTGCTGGGCCGCCGCTTCGCCCTCAAGGATCACCCGCGCATGGAGGCCATAGCCCGGGCTGGCGACGTGGTGCGCTTCCCCGCCGACAGCAACCTGCCCGACCCCTATGACGGCCTGATCCCGGATCACGACGACTTCAAGGTGCACGCCTGCGTCGGCCTGCCGCTCTTCTCGGATCAGACCCTCATCGGTGCCCTGACCATAGACGGCATGAACCCGACCCAGTTCGACGGCATCAGCGACGAAGAGCTGCGGCTGGTGGGGGCCCTGGCCGCCGCCGCCCTCAGCAACGCCCTGCTGCTGGAACGGCTCGCCCGCCAGAGCAGCGAGCCCCTCGCCTCAGCCCCCCATGCCGAGGGCCAGCCGGAGATGATAGGCCACTCCCCCGCCATGGCCCGGCTGCGCCACGAGATAGACGTGGTGGCGAGCTCGGAGCTGAACGTGCTGATTTTGGGGGAGACGGGGGTGGGCAAGGAGCTGATCGCCAAGGCGGTGCATCAGGGCTCACCCCGCGCCGGCGCGCCCCTGGTCTATCTCAACTGCGCCGCCCTGCCGGAGTCGGTGGCCGAAAGCGAGCTGTTCGGTCACGTGAAGGGGGCCTTCACCGGCGCCATCCACAACAGGGCGGGCAAGTTCGAGCTGGCCGACAGGGGCACCCTGTTTCTGGACGAGATTGGCGAGCTGTCGCTGGCGCTGCAGGCCAAGCTGCTGCGGGTGCTGCAATACGGGGATCTGCAGCGCATAGGTGACGACCCCCCCCTCAAGGTCAATGTGCGCATCCTGGCGGCCACCAACCGGGATCTGAAGCAGGCGGTGGTCGAGGGGCAGTTTCGAAGCGATCTCTACCACCGGCTGAGCGTCTTCCCGATCCTGGCCCCGGCGCTGCGGGAACGCCCCGGCGACATTCCCCTGCTGGCCGGTTATTTTTGCGAACGCTGCCGGGTCAGCCTGGGGCTGGAGCGGCTGCGCATCCTGCCCGGGGCGCTGGCACTGCTCGAGGGTCACGACTGGCCGGGCAACGTGCGCGAACTCGAGCACGCCATCCACAGAGCCGCCGTGCTGGCCCGGGCCGAGCAGGGCAGCCAGTCCCCGGCCCTGGACGCCCACCACTTCAATCTGGGGGCGGCGGTCTCGCCGCCGCCTGCCGCCAGCACGGCCACCCCAGCCCCGTCCGTTGCCACCGGCCTCGGCCTGCGCGCCGCCACCGACGCCTTCCAGCTCCAGCTGATAGAGCAGACCCTCGCGGCCCAGGACGGCAACTGGGCCGCCACCGCCCGGGCGCTGGCGCTGGACGGCGGCAACCTGCACCGGCTCGCCCGGCGGCTCGGCCTCAAGCCCTGAGGGGCGGCGCAGGGCCCCAAAAACAAAAACCCCCTCGCGAGGGAGGGGGTTTGGGGACAACCGAAGTGGCGATCAGCGCAGGGACTTGACCGAGCGACGAACGATCAGCTCAGGCTGAACCGTCATGGACTCGACTTCCAGGGCCTTGTTGCGGATCCGGCTCACCAGATGCTGCACCGCCAGCAGGCCCAGCTCGGCCTTGGGGTGGCGAATGGTGGTGAGCGGCGGGCTGGAGAAGCGCGCCATCTCCACGTCGTCGTAGCCGATCATGGAGATGTCGTCCGGCACCTTGACCCCGGCTTCCCAGGCGGCGCAGATGGCACCTATGGCCATGGGATCGTCGAAGGCAAACACCGCCGTCGGGCGGGGCTTGAGGGCCAGGATCCGCTGCATGGCGTCGTAGCCGCTCTGGCTCTCGTAGTCCCCTTCGAAGATCTGTTCGTCCTTCAGGGTCAGGCCATGCTCGCCCAGGGCGTCACGCACCCCATCCAGCCGCTGCTGGGTGGTCGGCTTGTCGATCTGGCCCGTGATGCAGACGATCTCGGTGTGACCCTGCTCCAGCAGATGACGCACGGCCAGGCGCGCACCTATGCGGGCGTTGTCGTTGATCACGTTGGCAAAGTCGCACTCGGTTCCCCAGTCCAGTACCACCTGGGGCACGTTCTTGTGGATCCGCAGCATGTCCCGCAGCGGGGTGTCGATGTCGGTCCCCAGCACCAGCAAGCCATCGACCCGCTTCTCCATCAGCATGCGCAGATAGTGCTGCTGACGGGGGGGCTGGTTCTCGGTGTTGCACAGGATCAGGCTGTAACCCTGTTCGAAGCAGTAGGCTTCCACCCCTTGCACCACTTCCGCAAAGAAGGGGTTGGCACTGGTGGTGACCAGCATGCCTATGGTCTTGGTCGAGTTGATCTTGAGGCTGCGCGCTACCGAATTGGGCGCGTAGTTGAGTTCTGCCACCGCCTCAAGCACTTTCTGGGTTGCATCTTCGCTGACCCGACGGGTGTGATTGAGTACATGTGAGACGGTGGAGATGGATACGCCTGCCCTGGAGGCGACATCCTTGATAGTGGCCATCTCTGTCTCCTGAATAACAAAGGCGGAACAGTAGCAGATTTCCCGAATAAAGGCTTGGTTTTAACGAGAGCTGCCAGCGAATTGTCAATCTTGGCTAATCTAGGCGGTCATTTCTTTTTGCGCAAACGGAATTTGGTCAAAATGAGAGCGGACGCAGAATGAAATATCGTCAGTTTTTTACTCTGCAAATTGTCACCGTGACAATTTGTTGTCAGTATGTTAATCGACATTCGCGATATTAAACTCCAAAATAAAAACTTAAGCAGGGCATTTGTTTCATAAAAGCCCTACCCAAGCCGTTCCGGTTAGTATCTTTAACATCTTGTTATTGCACGGCGAGGAATGATAGAACCTTATCTATTGCCGGGCTGGCGGGACACAGGCTCGGAATGACACACGGAAAATGAAACAATCCACTGATTAAGGGACGAATCAATGAATAACTTGAGCAAAATGGCAGTCAGGGCAGCGGTTTCTTTGGCTCTGTTTGGATCAGTCTCCATGGCCAATGCGGCCGATACCATCAAGATTGGCATCGCCGGCCCCCTGACCGGCCCGGTCGCCCAGTACGGTGACATGCAGTTCACCGGCGGCAAGATGGCGGTCGAGCAGATCAACAAGGCGGGCGGCATCAAGGGCAAACAGATCGAAGCCGTCATCTATGACGACGCCTGCGATCCCAAGCAGGCCGTGGCCATCGCCAACAAGGTGATCAACGACGGCGTCAAGTTCGTGGTCGGCCACCTCTGCTCAGACAACACCCTGCCCGCCTCCGACATCTATGAAGATGAAGGTGTGCTGATGGTGACCCCGGCCTCCACCAACCCCAAGATCACCGAGCGTGGCTACCAGCTGACCATGCGCACCATTGGCCTGGACAGCGACCAGGGCCCGACCGCCGCCAAGTACATCATCGAGCAGGTCAAACCCCAGCGCGTGGCCGTCATCCACGACAAGAAGCAGTACGGTGAAGGCATCGCCTCCAGCGTCAAGGCGGCGCTGGACAAGGCTGGCGTCAAGGTAGTGGCATTCGAAGGCATCACTGCCGGGGACAAGGACTTCTCCGCCCTGATCGCCAAGCTGCAGAAAGAGAACGTGGACTTCGTCTACTACGGCGGCTACCACCCGGAGCTGGGCCTGATCCTGCGCCAGGCTGGCGAGAAGGGTCTGAAAGCCAAGTTCATGGGCCCGGAAGGTGTGGGTAACAAGGACATCTCCGCCATCGGCGGCCCGGCCTCCGAAGGCCTGCTGGTCACCCTGCCGAACAAGTACGACCTGCTGCCTGCCAACGCCTCCATAGTGGAAGCCTTCAAGGCCAAGGGTCAGGACTCCTCGGGCCCCTTCGTCTGGACCACCTACGCGGCCATGCAAGCTCTGGCAGCCGGTATCGCCAAGGCGGGCGAGGATGATCCCGCTGCCGTGGCTGCCGCCATGAAGGCCGCACCGATCGACACCGTCATGGGTCCCCTGACCTGGGCACCGAATGGTGACCTGAAGGGCTTCGAGTTCGGTGTCTTCCAATGGCACGCCGACGGTACCTCCACTCAACTCAAATAATCTGCCGGTCGGGGGTGACAAGCGTCACCCCCTCCTTTCTTTGCGGGCAAGTACAGGGAACGCAGTATGTCCGAACACCTTCTTTATCTGGTTCAGCAGCTGCTGAACGGGTTAACCATAGGTAGCACCTATGCGTTGATCGCCATCGGCTACACCATGGTCTACGGCATCATAGGCATGATCAACTTCGCCCACGGCGAGGTTTACATGATCGGCTCCTATGTCGCCTTCATGGTGATGGCCGGGCTCATGATGATGGGCATCGACAGCACAGTGCTGCTGCTGGGCGGCGCCTTTCTGATCAGTATCCTCATCACAGGCAGCTATGGCTGGACCATAGAGCGGGTCGCCTATCGCCCGCTGCGGGGCGGCAATCGCCTCATCCCCCTCATCTCCGCCATCGGCATGTCGATCTTCTTGCAGAACATGATGCGAATGGCACAGGGCTCGCGCGATATCGCCATGCCCACCCTGATCTCCGGGGGTTGGACCCTGGGCGGTGAGGAGGGCTTCCAGGCCAGCCTCTCCTACATGCAGCTCATCATCTTCGTGGTGACCTTCATCACCATGCTGGCGCTGACCCAGTTCATCAACCGCTCCCGCATGGGCCGCGCCTGTCGCGCCTGTTCGGAAGACATCAAGATGGCCAACCTGCTGGGCATAGATACCCATGTGGTCATCTCCATCACCTTCGTGCTGGGGGCCGCCCTGGCCGCCGTCGCGGGCGTGCTGCTCGGCATGTATTACGGTGTCATCAACCCCTATCTCGGCTTTATGGCCGGTCTCAAGGCGTTTACGGCAGCGGTATTGGGCGGCATCGGCAGCATTCCTGGCGCCGTGATCGGCGGCCTGCTGCTCGGCGTGGTCGAGGCGCTCACCGCCGGTTACCTCAGCACCGAGTACAAGGATGTGATGGCCTTCGCCCTGCTCATCTTCGTGTTGCTCTTCATGCCCACCGGCATTCTCGGCCGTCCGGAAGTGGAGAAAGTCTGATGAAACGTCAATTTATCCATGCCTGCATCGCCAGCCTGATGCTGCTGGTGCTCTCCTTCTGGCTGCTCGGCTTCAAGCTGGAGACCGATGGCTCCCGCCTGCTGGTGGTGAGCCGGCTCGATGTCTCCCTGGCCTGGCTGCTGGGGGGCGCCACCATCGTCTTCTGGTTCCAGATGCTGCGCGGCCAGATCAGTCGCCTGTTCCAGGCCTCCATCAGCGGCTTCTCCGTCGGCTTCACCAAGCTGGTGCTGCCGAGCCCGGAGGAGGCGCCAAAGCTCTACAACCTCACCGCCATCCTGGTGCTGTTGTTTGCGGTCAGCTGGCCCTTCATGGCGTCCCGTGGTGCCATCGATCTCGCCACCCTGGCGCTGATCTACATCATGCTGGGGCTGGGGCTGAACGTGGTGGTGGGCCTCGCCGGCCTGCTGGATCTCGGTTACGTCGGCTTCTACGCGGTCGGCGCCTACAGCTACGCCCTGCTCAACACCTACTTCGGCCTGAGCTTCTGGGAGTGCCTGCCCATCGCCGGCCTGATGGCGGCCACCTTCGGCTTCCTGCTCGGCTTCCCTGTGTTGCGGCTGCGGGGGGACTATCTGGCCATAGTCACCCTGGGCTTTGGCGAGATCATCCGCATCCTGCTCAACAACATGACCACTCTGACCGGCGGCCCGAACGGGATCTCCGGCATTCCCAAGCCGACCCTGGGCGGCCTGGAGTTCAACCGCACCGTCAAGGACGGGGGCTTTGGCACCTTCCACGACTTCTTCGGCATCGCCTACAACGCCAACCACAAGGTGATCTTCCTCTACCTGATGGCGCTGGTGCTGGTGGTGGCGACCCTGTTCGTCATCAACCGCCTGCTGCGCATGCCGCTGGGCCGTGCCTGGGAAGCGCTGCGGGAAGACGAGATCGCCTGCAAGTCCCTGGGGCTCAACCCCACCATCATCAAGCTGACCGCCTTCACCATAGGCGCCTGCTTCGCGGGCTTCGCCGGCAGCTTCTTCGCCTCGCGCCAGGGCTTCATCAGCCCGGAGTCCTTCGTCTTCATCGAGTCGGCCATAGTCCTGGCGATCGTGGTGCTGGGCGGCATGGGCTCCCAGATCGGGGTGGTGCTGGCAGCCATCGTCATGACGGTACTGCCGGAGCTGGCCCGTGAGTTCAACGAGTACCGCATGCTGATGTTCGGCCTCTTGATGGTGTTCATGATGATCTGGCGGCCGCAGGGACTGCTGCCCATGAGCCGACCCCATATGGAGCTGCGCAAATGAGCAAGCTGAACAATACCAACAACAAATTGCTCGACGTCTCTGACCTGTCTATGCGCTTCGGCGGCCTGCTGGCGGTCAACGGCGTCAAGCTGGATGTGGACAAGGGCGAGGTGATCTCCATCATTGGCCCCAACGGGGCGGGCAAGACCACCATCTTCAACTGCCTGACCGGTTTCTACCGCCCGACCGGCGGTACCATCCGCTACCGTGGCGAGGAGATCCAGGGGCTGCCCGGCCACCTCATCGCCCGCAAGGGCATAGTGCGCACCTTCCAGCACGTGCGCCTGTTCAAGGAGATGACGGCGGTGGAGAACCTGCTGGTGGCCCAGCACAGGCATCTCAATACCGGCTTCATCGCCGGGCTGTTCAAGACCCCGAGCTTCCGCCGCGCCGAGAAAGAGGGGCTGGAGCAGTCCGCCTTCTGGCTGGAGAAGGTGGGTCTCAAGGATCTCGCCAACCGCCCCGCCGGCAACCTGGCCTATGGTCAGCAACGCCGGCTCGAGATCGCCCGCTGCATGGCGACCCGGCCCGAGCTGCTGATGCTGGATGAGCCGGCCGCCGGCCTCAACCCGCACGAGACCGACGAGCTCAACGACCTCATCTCCAACCTGAGGGACGAGTTTGGCGTGTCAGTATTGTTGATAGAGCACGATATGAAGCTGGTAATGGAGATCTCCAACCGTATCTTCGTGGTGAATCAGGGCACCCCGCTGGCCCATGGCAAACCGGACGAGATCCGCAACAACCCGGCCGTGATCAAGGCCTATCTGGGCGAGTCGTAAGGAAATCAAGATGTTAGAACTTCGCAACGTATCGACCCACTACGGCAAGATCCAGGCGCTGCACGACGTCAGCGTCGAGATAAAAGAGGGGGAAATCGTCACCCTGATCGGCGCCAACGGCGCCGGCAAGACCACCCTGCTGATGACGCTCTGCGGCGAACCCAAGCCCAGCAGCGGCAGCATCTGGTTCGAGGGGGAGCAGATAGACTCCCTCAGCACCGCCCGCATCATGCGCAAGGACATCGCCGTGGTGCCTGAGGGGCGCCGCATCTTCGCCCGCCTGACGGTGCAGGAGAACCTGCTGATGGGGGCCTTCTTCGTCGACAAGGCCGAGCAACCTGCCCTGCTGGATCAGGTGTTCACCATGTTCCCCCGGCTGCACGAGCGGCTGGAGCAGCGGGCGGGCACCATGTCCGGCGGCGAACAGCAGATGCTGGCCATAGGCCGGGCCCTGATGAGCAAGCCGCGCCTGCTGCTGCTGGACGAACCCTCCCTGGGGCTGGCCCCCATCATCATCCAGCAGATCTTCGACACCATAGAGCAGCTGCGCCAGAAGGGGATGACCATCTTCCTGGTGGAGCAGAACGCCAACCAGGCGCTCAAGCTGGCGGATCGGGGCTATGTGCTGGAAAACGGCCGGGTGGTGCTGCAAGACACGGGGGCGGCCCTGCTCGCCAACCCGGCAGTGCGCCAGGCCTATCTCGGCGGCTGATCATGAGCAGGACAGAGGCAGGGCCGGACAGACACAGCTTCTGGCACGACCCTGCCCTGCCCTTCATTGAGGCGCGGGCGGTGCAGGATGGCCGCCACGTCTGCTACGACAAGCACAGCCACGCCCACTTCTCCATCGGCGCCATCACCGGCGGCCACAGCCACTACCTCAACCAGCGGAGCCTTCAGGAGGTCGGCCCGGGTTCCCTGGTGCTGATGAATCCGGAGGAGGTGCACGCCTGCAACCCCATCGCCGACCAGCCCTGGTCCTATCTGATGTTCTACCTCGACACCGACTGGCTGCGCAGCCAGCAGGAGGAGGCCGGCCTCGGCAGCGAGTTTAGGCCCTTCGACATGACGGCGAGCCGGGATCCCCTGCTCTACCAGGGCTTGCAGCACCTCCATCACCAGTTGGTGCAGGCGCCGGATCCCCTGGCCCGCGAGGTGGCCTGCCACCTGTTCAGTCGCCAGTTGCTGGCCAGGCTCACCCCGGCACGCTGGGACGATCGCCCGCCCCAGCACCTGCAGCGGGCCGCCGAGCTGATGCAGGACGACAGCGCCAGCCCCCTCAGCCTGTCACAGCTGAGCGCCGTTGCCGGGCTCACCCCCTCCCACTTCGTGCGCGCCTTCAGCCAGCATTACGGCATGACCCCCCACGCCTATCTGCTGGACAGGCGCATCCGCCACGCCCGCACCCTGCTCAAACAGGGGCAGCCCCTGGCCGAGGTCGCCCTGGCCAGCGGCTTTGCGGATCAGGCCCACTTCCAGCGCCAGTTCAAACGCCGGGTCGCCGCCACCCCGGGCCAGTACAGGACCCAGCTCGCCCGTCAGGCTGAACGCACCAGATAGGCGGCGCTGAGCAGCAGCAAGAGTGCCATGGCCCGGTTGAACCAGCGCAGTCGGCGAGGCACCAGCAGCAGCCCCTGCATGCAACTGCCGGCATAGGCCCAGCAGGCGATTGAGCCGAGGCAGATCACCAGATAGACAGAGGTAAACAGGGCTATCTGCCCCAGCCCGCCCGCGACGCCGTAGGCCCCCATCCCCATGCTGGCCGCCAGCCAGGCCTTGGGGTTGAGCCACTGCATCAGGGCCCCGTACCAGAAGGCGGGTGGCGCCCCCTCGACCCGCTCCAGCTGCCCCCTGTCCACCAGCAGCTGCCAGGCCATGTAACAGAGAAAGAGCACGCCGCCCCAGTGGATGGCGCCCGCCGCCACCGGCCACCGGGACAGGGCACCGCCGAGGCCCAGCCCCATCAGCAGGAGCAGCAGGATGAAGCCGAGGGTTGCTCCCACCACGTGGCGCAGGCTGGCCGGGAAGCCGTAGCGGGCACCTGTGCCGAGGGCGACCAGGTTGACTGGCCCCGGGGAGATGGACATGGCCAGGGCAAACCCGGACATGGACAACAACAGACTGATTTCCATGGATGATGCTCACGCAAAGGATTGAGCCACCAGCCTATCCGGCCCGCCCGGGCCGATATTGAAGGAAATTGCGATCCCGCGGCACATGGCAAGGCACATTGCGGGCTTAGCGCTAGCCACGGCTTGCGGTAAACTGGCCCTCAATCATCTATTTGCAGGACATCTCAATGGACCAGTTTGCCCATATCAGCGCCCAGGATGCCCACCAGAAGCTGGAGGCCGGTGAGGCCCGTCTCGTGGACATTCGTGATCCCCAATCCTTCGAGACGGCCCACGCGGTCGGCGCCTTCCACCTCACCAACGGTTCCCTGGTTCGCTTCATGAACGAGGTGGACTTCGACACCCCCGTCATAGTGATGTGCTATCACGGCAACAGCAGCCAGGGGGCGGCCCAGTATCTGCTGCAACAGGGCTATGACGCCGTCTACAGCCTGGACGGCGGCTTCGAGGCCTGGCGCAGGGAGTTCCCGATCCAGGCAGGCGACGCATGACAGGGGCGGGCCACTCCTCCCCGGCCGGCATGATCCAGCTGCTGGTACTGGGTGACGCCCGCATGGCCCAGACGCTGGTGGATTACCTCGCCACCCTGGGCATCTCGTGCGAGCTGACCCAGTCCGAGCTCGGCGTCTCCGTCTGGCTGGCGAACGAGCAGCGCCTCGCCCAGGCCCAGCTGGAGGTGAAGCGCTTCCTGGCCGAGCCCAACCACCCCCGCTACATGGAAGCCTCCTGGCAGTCCGGCCGGGCGGATGCCCGCATCGACTACAGCAAGGGGATGACGGATCCCGTCACCGACTTCCTCCATCAGGCAGGCCCCCTGACCCTGGTGGTCATCATCGCCTGCCTGGCCATCTATGCCCTCGACGCCATAGGCCTGCCCATCTTCGACGAGCTGGCGTTCCACCCGACCCTGGCCCAGTTCACCGACTGGCAGGCCTGGCGCTACGTCACCCCGGCCTTTATCCACTTCTCGGTGCTGCACCTGGTGTTCAACCTGCTGTGGTGGTGGTATCTCGGCGGCCAGATCGAGCAGCGGCTCGGCAGCGGCAAGCTGTTTATCCTGCTCATCGTTGGCGCAGCATTACCCAATATCGCCGAGTTCTTCGTGAGCGGCCCGCGCTTTGGCGGCCTCTCCGGGGTGGTCTATGCCCTGCTCGGCTACAGCTGGATGCGGGCCAGACTGCAGCCTGCCTGCGGCCTCACCATGCCGCCGGCCCTGATGGGCTTCATGCTGATCTGGCTGGTGCTCGGCTTCTTCGACATGCTCGGCACTCCCACCGCCAACATGGCCCATCTGGTCGGTCTGCTGGCCGGTCTGCTGCAAGGCTGGCTGGACAGGCATCACAGACCGGCGTGAGACCTGGTTGTCGGCAAGTCTTTCGACCTGCTCGGCAGCCAGAGCGACCGCCAACATGGCGCATCTGGTCGGTCTGCTGGTCGCGGCCTGCTGCAAGGCTGGCTGGACAGGCATCACAGACCGGCGTGAGGCGTTTGCTACAGTCAGCCCACCGCTATTACCCCAAAAACAAAACGCCGCCCCTAAGGGCGGCGTTTTTATTATCCAGCTGGTTTACTGCTTGAGCAGGCTGGCGTCGGTCACCTTGACCGCAGTACCGCCGCTCGCGAAGAAGCTGCCGAACTGGGTCTGCATCTCTGAGGTGACGGCGCCGGTCGGATCGAAGTTCTCATCCGGTGCCAGCAGCGAGCTGTGACCACCTGCCACGAAGCGGGTGGCGTGGTGGTTGGCCGCACCGGTCGCGCTCAGGGGTTGCAGGGCCAGCACCTTGAACAGCGGCTCGGTGCCACCCAGGGGGGCGGTGGCAATGCTGTTCGGGATAACCCGATCCGACAGGCTCAGGGCGCCGTCGCCGACGACTTCGGTGGCAAACAGCGGGAAGCCCGCCGCTATGCCGCGACCCAGGTTGATCGGATCCGCCGAATCCAGCACCGACTGGGCCGCGAAGCTGTAGCTCTGCAGGGTACCGGCCGCGCTCGCCTGGGTGGCGGCGTCCAGGCTCGGCAGGAACTCGTTGACGAAGCAGGTCGGCGCCGCCGTCTTGCAGTTCGGCGCATAGGCGGTGAAAGCCGTCTTCAGGGCAGCACTGCCACCGGTCAGCACGCTCATCTGGATGGTCGGGCCGAAGGTCGGCGAGTTCAGCAGCAGCGGGGCTATGCCGCCACCCGGCATGGCCAGGCCGCCGGTGGTGAACTTGAACAGGGCATCCGCCTGGGCGTTGCCGATGGGCTGGTTGGCCACCGCCAGCAGGTTGGCCCCGGCGATGGCACCCAGGGAGTGACCCAGGAAGTGCACCTTGAGGCCCTTCTGACCGATAGCACCCTTGGCATTGGCCAGACCCACCGCCAGACGCAGGCCCAGCAGATCCGCCACGCTCTGTTTCAGGTTGTCCCGCGCCACCGTCAGGTAGCTCAGGTTCAGGTAGGGGGTCGGGTTGTCGGAGGTGGTCACCGAGTCCGGACCACCGGTCAGGGCGAAGCCACGCTCCCCATGCAGTGGATGATCGATCACCACCACAGCCACATTCTTGCTCGCCTGGGCACCGGCACCGATCTGACCCAGCGCTAGGGCGTAGGCGTTCTCCTTCACCGAGGTGACGCCGTGCTGATAGATGATCACATCCGTGATGGCTGTCAGCGGTGCCGCGGCGAAGATCCGCATCGGCACGGACTGCACCTCTTCCAGCTTGGGCAGCGGGTTGAAGCGGCCTATGTTCATCTCGGGATCCAGCGCCTTGCCGCCGGAGGTGAGGGTCACCCCGATCAGCTTGCTCGCCTCCGCCAGCAGCTCGGCCTGACGGCTGGGCTCGGCGATGAGCTCGCCCAGTAGGGCCGGATCCACACCGGCGCCCACCAGACCGCCGATCACCTCGGCATCCTGTGCCTTCAGCGCATTGGCGATGGCATAGAGGCTGGGGATGGCACCATGCCAGGACTGGGTCCTGGCCTTGTCCCAGGAGCCGGCGGTGGCCGGAGAGGAGAGGAAGTAGGGCAGCTTGACGGTACCGCTGTAGACGGTGGCCGCCTTGGCCAGGCCGTTAAGCGGGGTGCCGGTGCCGAAGGCTGCGGCAATGGCATCTTTCTGCTCTTGCGGCAGGAACTGTTCCGCATCCAGCTGGGTCAGGAAGGTATTGCTACCGGTCACGGCCAGGGTGTAGGTGCCGGGCAGGCTGGTGTTGCCCAGGGCATCCTGCTTCCACAGGGCGGCTGCGTCCAGGGTCGGGCTCTTGAGCACGGAAGCGGCCGCGCCCTTCACCGCCACCAGCACATCGGCACCGGACTGGGTACCGAACCAGTCGGAGAAGATCACGTGATCGCTGGTGATGCCGGTGGCCGCCTTGAACAACCCTTCCTGCAGCGCGATCAGGCCGCTGATGGTCTGCTCCTGGGCATTGCTGCCGGTGGTGCTCTTGTAGTTGCTATAGTCGCTGCCCGCCCGCAGGGGGTTGCCGCTGCTGTCCTTGAGCGAATCGGTCGCCACTATCATGTAGTAGGAAGAGGGATTGAGCGGCTTGAGCGGCACCAGGTTCAGCTTGCCCGCCGACTCGGCGACCACGAAGTCCACCCCGTAGGTCAGCACCTTCTTCACGCCACTCGGGCGCAGGGCGGCGCTGTCGAACTCCAGCTCCAGCAGGTAGAGCGGGGCCACTGAGGCACCGAATTCGGCGGCGGACGGCGCCTTGACTGTGATGCCCGAGGCAGTCACTGGCACTATCTGGATCGCCTGGGTAGTGGACCAGCCATCCAGGGTGGAGAGGGCTGAGACTGGATTGGAGAGATCGGCCGTTTCGGTCGAGAACTTCAGGGTGCCGTCACTGGCACGGGCGGCCAGGGCGCTGGGGCGCGCCGCATTGGTACCGCTCAGCAGATAATCGAGATAGCTTGAGGTATCGCCTTTGTTTTCGTCACTGCCACCACAACCGCTCAGCAGCGCACTGACGACTGCCGCGTAAATTAGCTTCTTTTTCATATCCTTATCTCTTTATATGTTGTTATCCATGATGAGCCTGACGGGGTAGGGTCCAAACCCGACCGAGTCATATTAACAGCAACGCAACAATTAATAAGCCTCTGGTCGGTCATCTGATCTGATTTTTTTGTGTACAACATCAAGGAATTGGAATTGATCCCCGGCGCCAGAGGGTAACAGCCTTCCCCTTATCACCAGACCCGACCAGAACCTTTCAGCGTCAGTGGCGCAAAAAGCCACCCCGATCTCGGCAAAGGGGGGGATTTGTCGGTAGAATGGCGCCATTGCTTAAGGAGAACCCCATGATCGACCCGAAAAAACTGGAAGAGATCGCCAAACAGATACACAACGCCCTGCCGCCCGGCATTCGCAGCATGGGTGAAGAGGTGGAGAAGAAGACCCGTCAGGTGCTGCAGGCCCAGCTGAACAAGCTGGATCTGGTGAGCCGCGAAGAGTTTGATGTGCAGACCAAGGTGCTGCTGCGCACCCGGGAGAAGCTGACCGCTCTCGAGGCCAAGCTGGCTCAGCTGGAACAGCAGCTCGGCGCCAAGGGCGAGTAATACGGCTCGACGTCCCGTCGGCACATAAAACAAACCCCAGCCAGGCTGGGGTTTGTTGTTTCTGATGCCCAAGGGGGAGCCGATACGGGCTGGCAAACCAGTTTGCTCATCCCACCCCTTCTCCCGCGAGGGGAGAAGGGAGGGGATCGGCGTTCCTCGGGTAGACGGTGATCAGATGAACTCGTAGGCGTCGCCGAAGATGCGCTCTGGCTCGGCACCCAGCACCTTGAACTCCTCGCGGGCGGCACCCGCCATCTCGAAGCGACCGGCCACATAGATGTCGTAGTCATGCAGGCTGACGAAGTCATCCATGATGGCCTTGTGCACCAGGCCGGTCTTGCCGGTCCAGTCCGCTTGTGGCTCCTGCACCACGGGGATGAAGGTCAGCGGCGCATAGTCGCGCTCCCACTGCTGCATCAGCCCCTGTTCATAGAGCCAGTGCGCCTGGCGCACGCCCCAGTAGAGGAACACCGGGCGCTTGCTGCCGGTATCGATCAGATACTCCAGGATGGCGCGGGCGTAGGAGAAGCCGGTACCACCCGCCATCAGGATCAGGGGGCGCGGCGATTCGTCACGCAGGAAGGCCTTGCCCGCCGCCAGCTCGATCTCGATCTCCCCCTGCTCGCGCATGCGGGCCAGCACCTGACCGGCGTAGGCGTTCTCCGGGGTGGCACCGATCTGCAGCTCCAGCACACCGGAGCGGGTCGGCGAGTTGGCGATGGAGAAGGGGCGCTTGTCCGAATCGCTCATCACCACCAGCAGATACTGGCCAGGCTTGAAGCTCACCGCTTGCTGCGGCGTCAGGGCCACGTGCCAGATGGTGTCGACATATTCGCGCAGTTCCTCTACGCGGCACTTGATACGTTGCATTCTTGTCCTTGTGAGGGGCCTGCCCGGCCCGCTTCGCTCATGGTTTCACTGTTTTCTGGCGACCAGCTTGTGGTCAAGTCAGTCGAGCATACCCAATTCGGCACGGCAATACCGCACTTTTGCGTCGACATGGCCGCCAGCCCGGGCGGGTCGCTCAGTCGAGGATCTTCAACTCGTCCCAGATCCCGTCGATCTTCTGCTTCACCGCCTCGTCCTGGACTATGGGCTGACCCCACTCCCGGTTGCTCTCCCCCGGCCACTTGTTGGTGGCATCCAGCCCCATCTTGGAGCCGAGCCCCGAGACCGGCGAGGCGAAGTCGAGATAGTCGATGGGCGTGTGTTCGATCAGGGTGGTGTCCCGCGCCGGGTCCATCCGGGTGGTGATGGCCCAGATCACGTCCTTCCAGTCCCGGGCGTTGATGTCGTCGTCGCAGACGATCACGAACTTGGTATACATGAACTGGCGCAGGAAGGACCAGACCCCCAGCATCACCCGCTTGGCATGGCCGGGATAGCGCTTCTTGATGGTCACCACCGCCATTCGGTAGGAGCAGCCTTCCGGCGGCAGGTAGAAGTCCACGATTTCGGGGAACTGCTTCTGCAGCAGCGGCACGAACACCTCGTTCAGCGCCACCCCGAGCACAGCCGGCTCATCGGGCGGACGGCCGGTGTAGGTGCTGTGATAGATGGCATCGCGGCGCATTGTCATGTGGGTGATGGTGAACACCGGGAACTCGTCCACCTCGTTGTAGTAGCCGGTGTGATCCCCGTAGGGACCCTCGGGTGCCATCTCCCCCGGCTCCAGATAGCCTTCCAGCACGATTTCGGCGCTGGCGGGCACCTCCAGATCACAGCTCAGGGCCTTCACCACCTCGGTGCGGCTGCCCCGCAGCAGGCCGGCGAAGGCGTATTCGGAGAGGCTGTCCGGCACCGGCGTCACAGCGCCGAGTATGGTCGCAGGATCGGCGCCGAGCGCCACCGCCACCGGGAAACGCTCACCCGGGTGGGCCTCCTGCCACTCGCGAAAATCGATGGCGCCGCCGCGGTGATCCAGCCAGCGCATGATGAGCTTGTTCTTGCCGATCTTCTGCTGACGGTAGATGCCGAGGTTCTGGCGCTTCTTGTAGGGGCCTCGGGTGATGGTCAGCCCCCAGGTCACCAGGGGCGCCACATCACCGGGCCAGCAGTGCTGGATGGGGATCTGGTCCAGATCCACCGCATCCCCCTCCAGCACCACCTGCTGACAGGGGGCGGAGGAGAGCCGCTTGGTCGGCATGTTGAGCACCTGCTTGAAGATGGGCAGCTTCTCCATCAGCTCCTTGAGACCACGGGGCGGCTCGGGCTCTTTCAGGTAGGAGAGCCAGACCCCTACCTGGCGCAGGGCACCGACGTTGGGCTGGCCCATGCCCATGGCGACCCGATCCGGGGTGCCGAACAGGTTGGTCAGCACCGGCATGGAGTAGCCTTTGGGATTCTCGAACAGCAGGGCCGGGCCGCCCGCACGCAGGGTGCGGTCGCTGATCTCGGTCATCTCCAGATAGGGGTCTATCTCGCGGCTGATGCGCTTGAGCTGTCCGGTTTGTTCCAGCTGCGCGATGAAATCACGCAAGTCCTTGTATTTCATGCAGGTACCCTAGCGGGGTCAGGAGGTTCCGCATTATAACCCTGGCCGCGCATCCGGTGTACCCGTATCGGGCAGCATGACGGACGAGGCGTGACGTCGCTCCTGTCGGGTGAGCCTGTCCGCCAGCTGGCCCAGCAGCCTGGGCTCGTCCATCTGCAGCAAGAGACCGGCCACCAGGCCGCCATACTGGTGCTTGCCGAGCTCCGCCAGCAGGTATTGCTGGGCACCGTCCGGCAGCGGCGAGAGCCGGCTGAGCTGCTGCAGGGCGGGGATCATCAGCCGCCCGTTGCGACTGGCGGCGATCAGCAGATCGCTCGCCTCCTGGCCGGTATGGAAGCGGGGAATGGAGTGCAGGGCCGTCAGGCTGTCGTGATCAACAGGCTGACGCCACAGCTTCAGGTAGAGCGCGGTATCGCCGGTCCGCTCGATGAGGTGCAGCAGCAACTGGTTGTCGGGCAGGAAGAGGTTGAGGGAGGCGAGCCGGTCGGCCTCGCGCCGCAGCACCGGGGTGGGCTGCTCATCGAGCACACTCAGCAGCGCCTGTTGCTGCCGGGCCAGCTCAGGGTTGCGGCTGTAGTAGACCTGCTTGTAGTCGAAGCGGTTCTGCTCCAGCAGTTGGCGGTAGTTGTCCTGCCAGGCCAGCTGCTGCCAGTGGTTGAGCACCAGCCGGGCCTCGGCGGCAAAATCATAGGCGGGCAGCTGGACCAGGAAACCGTCCACCTCCCCCTCCACCAGCCATTGTGGCGCCTTGGCGGCTTGCTTGCGCACCCAAGCCAGCAGGGCGGGGCTGGGGGCATCCGATGACTTGAGCCCGCTCAGCAGCTGATGCAGCAAATATTCCCGCTGCCCCACCGCCAGGCTCTCCAGCAGGGCATCCATGGCGTCAAACTGGTCGAGCGCCAGCCGGCCGTTCAGATAATCACTGTGACCTTGCAACCCCTCGTCAGCCACCAGCGGCGCCCGCTGCGGCGGGAGCGAATCGGCCTGCACCGGGGCGGCCAGCATCCAGCAGAGCCCTATGAGAAATACCAGCTTCATGACGTCCCTGTCCTTGTGACATCGAGGCTCACATACTACTAAGCCAGCCGTGAAATAGATAAACAAAAACCGCGACCTGGGCCGCGGTTCTGTCATTCCAAGATGCAGTTATTTCTGCTGACGCTTCATGGAGTCGAAGAACTCGTCATTGGTCTTGGTGGCTGCCAGCTTGTCGATGAGGAACTCGATGCTGTCGATCTCGCCCATGGGGTGAATGATCTTGCGCAGTATCCACATCTTCTGCAGCTCGTCCGGCGCAGTCAGCAGCTCTTCCTTGCGGGTGCCGGAGCGGGTGATGTCGATGGCCGGGTAGACACGCTTCTCGGCAATCTTGCGCGAGAGGTGCAGTTCCATGTTGCCGGTACCCTTGAACTCTTCGTAGATGACTTCATCCATCTTGGAGCCGGTGTCGACCAGCGCGGTGGCGATGATGGTCAGGCTGCCGCCTTCCTCAACGTTGCGGGCAGCACCGAAGAAGCGCTTGGGCCTGTGCAGGGCGTTGGCGTCCACACCACCGGTCAGTACCTTGCCGGATGAGGGGATGACGGTGTTGTAGGCACGCGCCAGACGGGTAATGGAGTCCAGCAGGATGACCACATCCTTCTTGTGCTCGACCAGACGCTTGGCCTTCTCGATCACCATGTCGGCAACCTGAACGTGGCGCGAAGCAGGTTCGTCGAAGGTAGAGGCGATCACTTCACCCTTCACCATGCGCTGCATCTCGGTCACTTCTTCGGGACGCTCGTCGATGAGCAGCACGATCAGTTCACAGTCCGGATGGTTGTAGGCGATGCTCTGGGCGATGTTCTGCAGCAGCATTGTCTTACCGGCCTTGGGCGGCGCCACGATCAGGCCACGCTGGCCTTTACCTATGGGGGCAGCCAGGTCCAGCACGCGGGCTGTGATGTCTTCGGTCGAGCCGTTGCCACGCTCCATGCGCAGACGCTCGTTGGCGTGCAGCGGAGTCAGGTTCTCGAACAGGATCTTGTTGCGGACGTTTTCCGGGCGGTCGTAGTTGACCTCGTTGACCTTGAGCAGCGCGAAATAACGTTCGCCCTCTTTCGGTGGCCGGATCTTGCCGGAAACGGTATCGCCGGTTCGCAGGTTGAAACGGCGGATCTGGCTCGGGGAGACGTAGATATCGTCCGGGCCGGCCAGATAGGAGCCGTCTGCGCTGCGCAGGAAGCCAAAGCCGTCGGTCAGGATTTCCAGCACACCGTCGCCAAAGATATCCTCGCCACCCTTGGCGTGCGCCTTGAGGATCGCGAAGATGATGTCTTTCTTGTGCGCCCGAGCCAGATTTTCCAACCCCATGGATTCGCCAAGCTGTACCAGCTCAGACACAGGAGTGTTCTTTAGTTCAGTCAGATTCATAGTGGTGAAAGTCTGTAAGCAAGGATTGAAATGAGGAGACAGTCTGCTGGATTGATGCTGATCGGATTTGACTTGCCAGGCTGCTGTTAAGCAAGAAGTCAGGCAAAAAGGTTAGCAAACGAGCGATAAACTAGCACCAATCGGGATGAGCGTCTAGGTGATAAAACACAAGGAGCGCATTATTGCAATGCGCTCCTTCTTGATTATTACAGGTTACCGTCCAGGAACTCTTTCAGCTGAGTCTTGGACAGGGCGCCGACCTTGGTCGCTGCCACTTCGCCATTCTTGAACAGCAAGAGGGTCGGGATACCGCGAATGCCATACTTGGGCGGAGTGTCGGCGTTATGATCGATGTTCAATTTCGCCACTGTCACGCGACCGGCATATTCTTGGGCGACTTCGTTCAGGATCGGGGCAATCATCTTGCACGGACCGCACCATTCAGCCCAGAAATCGACCAGAACGGGGCTGTCGGCTTTGATTACATCGGCCTCGAAGCTGGCATCGCTCAGCTGAACAATCTTGTCACTCATCTCCAACTCCAGTCAGTAATTAAGGCTTTATTGATGGTTCAACAAAGGCAATAGTTGCCCTATTTGAAATGATCCTGTTTATTATTGCAAGCCTAACCTGATAACCTACCGCCATGAGCAAAACACATCTAACGACCGAAAAATTCGCCCAAATGGGCCTCGAACCCGAAGTTCTGGCTGGTCTGGAATCAAAGGGATTTCACTATTGTACGCCCATCCAGGCACTGTCTCTGCCCCTGCTGGTAGAAGGCCATGACCTCGCCGGTCAGGCCCAGACGGGGACCGGCAAGACCCTTGCCTTCCTGGCCGCGACCTTCAACTATTTATTGACCCATCCCCTGACCAGGCCGCGCCTCGTCAACCAGCCCCGCGCCATCATCATGGCCCCGACCCGGGAGCTGGCGGTCCAGATCTACAACGATGCAGAAGGCATGTCTGCCTCCACCGGGCTCAAGCTCGGTCTCGCCTATGGTGGCGAAGGCTATGACAAGCAGCTGGCCGTGCTGGAACAGGGTGTCGACATCCTGATCGGTACCACAGGCCGCATCATCGACTACTTCAAGTCCAAGGTGATCGATCTGGGCAACATCCAGGTCGTGGTGCTGGATGAAGCGGATCGCATGTTCGACCTCGGCTTCATCAAGGACATCCGCTTCCTGTTCCGCCGCATGCCGCCCGCCACCGAGCGTCTGAGCATGCTGTTCTCCGCCACCCTCTCCCTGCGGGTGCAGGAGCTGGCCTACGAGCACATGAACCACCCGGAACACGTGCAGATAGAGCCGGAACAGATGACCGGCGTGCGGATCAAGGAGGAGCTGTTCTACCCCTCCAACGAAGACAAGATGCTGCTGTTGCTCTCCCTGATGGAAGAGGAGTGGCCGGAAAAGGCAATCGTCTTCGCCAACACCAAGCATGTCTGCGAAGACGTACATGCGTGGCTGGAGAACGACGGCCACCGTGTCGGCCTGCTGACCGGTGACGTGCCGCAGAAGAAGCGGATGAAGATCCTGGAAGACTTCACCAAGGGCACCCTGGACATCCTGGTCGCCACCGACGTGGCCGCCCGTGGTCTGCACATCCCCGACGTGACCCACGTCTTCAACTACGACCTGCCCGACGATGCCGAAGACTATGTACACCGTATCGGTCGTACCGGTCGTGCCGGCAAGAGCGGTCACTCCATCAGCCTGGCCTGTGAAGACTATGCCTTCAACCTGCCGGCCATCGAGGAGTACATCCACCACGCCATCCCGGTCAGCAAGTACGATCGCGACTCCCTGCTGGATGATGTGACAGCCCCGAAACGGGTGTTCCGCAACCGTCAGCCGGTGAACCGCAACATGCGGGATCGCCAGGGTGGTGGCAACAGCAACAACCGCCGCCGTCCGCCACGCAAGAACTAAGGGACTGGCCCAGTTGCACAACTCGCCGCTCTATGCCGCCATCGACCTCGGCTCCAACAGCTTTCACATGCTGGTGGTGCGCGAGGTCGCCGGTGCCCTGCGCACCGTCACCAAGGTCAAGCGCAAGGTTCGCCTCGCCGCCGGTCTCGATCCGGAATTTCGTCTCAGCCGTGCCGCCATGGAGCGGGGCTGGGACTGCCTGCGTCTGTTCTCCGAGCAGTTGCAGGACATTCCGTCCGACAACATCCGGGTGGTGGGAACCGCCACCTTGCGCCTCGCCACCAACGTTGACGAGTTCCTGAGCGAAGCGGAACGGGTGCTCAACCACAGCATCGAGATCATTTCGGGCGAGGAAGAGGCCAAGACCATCTACGAGGGGGTCTCCTGGACCTCCGCCGGGGAAGGCAACCGCCTGGTGATCGACATCGGCGGCGCCAGCACAGAGCTGGTGATAGGCGAACACAGCGAAGCCAAACTGCTCAACAGCCTGCACATGGGCTGCGTCACCTGGCTCAACAATCACTTCGGTGACGGCGAGCTCTCCGAGGCCCGTTTCCAGCAGGCGATTGCCGCCGCCAAGACGGTACTGGAGAAGGTGGCGGAAGATTACCGCGCTCTCGGCTGGCGCACCTGTGTCGGCGCCTCCGGCACTGTCCAGGCGCTGCAGGAGATCATGCTGGCGCAAGGGAAGAGCGAGCGGGTCACCCTGCCCAAGCTGCAGGAGCTGATGGGTCAGGCCATCGCCTGCGGCAGGCTGGATCGGCTGCAGCTGGAAGGACTGGCCGCCGAGCGGCTGACTGTGTTCCCCTCCGGCCTCGCCATCCTGATCGCCATCTTCGAGACCCTGAACATAGAGAGCATGACGCTGGCGGGTGGCGCCCTGCGGGAAGGCCTGATCTACGGCCTGCTCGGCAACAATCACGACTGTGATGCCCGGGACAGAACCGCCGACAGCCTGATCAGCCGCTATCAGCTGGATAAAGAGCACGCCGAGCGGGTGCGCGACACCGCCGTCGAAGCCTTCAACCAGCTGCAACCGGCCTGGCGTCTCTCCAAGCGTTACGGCCGCCCCATCCTGCGTTATGCGGCCCTGCTGCACGAGATTGGCCTCTGCATCGAGTACAAGAAGGCACCGCAACACGCCGCCTACATCATCGACAACATCGACATGCCGGGCTTCACCCCTGCGCAGAAGAAGCTGTTGTCGGCCCTGCTGTTCAACCAGCGGGACGAATTCAAGCTGGACACCCTGGAGAAGCAGGGCGCCGTCACCGGTCGCCAGGCGATCAGGCTGGCCCGCATCCTGCGCATCGCGCTGATCCTCTGCATGCGCCGCACCCAGGGCACAGTGCCCAGCTTTACTCTGCAGGCCGAGGAGGAGTCGCTGACCCTGACCCTGCCCAAGGGGTGGATGGACGAACACTACCTGCGCGCCAGCGAGCTGCGGCTCGAGGTGGAGCGCCAGCAGAAGATGGGCTGGCCCACCCGCGTACAGGAAGCCTGAACCGGAAACTTGCTTGTCTGGGAGTCGATCATGCCGGATTACCAACCCATCAGCTGTGACCTTTACGACTGGCTCGAAATTGCCGCCCGCTGGCAACTGCCGGTGACCCTCGCCAGCCGCGACGGTCGTCGGTGGGATGACAGGGTCCGCACCATAGAGGCCAGCGACGGCGTCGAGTATCTGCTGCTGGAGAGCGGCGAGCGCCTCAGCCTCGCCGACCTGGCGACCCTGGATCTCGTCTGGCAGGGGGAAGCGCGGCATATCCGCTTCGCGCCCGCCCGCTGACCCCAAAGCAAAAAGGAGGGCCAACATATGTTGGCCCTCCTTTTTGTATCTCGCCTACCCTGGCTGGCTTTAACCCGCCAACGCCGCCATCACGTAGACATCGAAGCGGTTACCCTTGGTCTCGATAGCCATGCTTGGTTTATGTTCATTGAGCCAGCCAGCATAGGCTGGGCGCTTTACCACCACCCGCTTGTTCGCCATCTTGAGCGCGGCAGGCAGCAGGGTATCCGCATCGAGATCCGGCCCCACCAGGGACTGGAACACCCGCATCTCTTTTTTCACCAGCGCCGACTTCTGCTTATGGGGGAACATGGGATCGAGATAGATGACCTCGGGCCGCTCGCTCAACGCCAGCAGGTTGTCCACCGCAGGCCCCTGCAGTAAATGCATGCGCTCGCTGACCCAGGGGCCAATCTCGGGATCCTGGGCCGCCCGTGCCAGCCCGTCCTGCAACAGGGCCGCCACCACGGGGCTGCGCTCGATCAGGGTCACCTTGCAGCCGAGGGAGGCCAGCACGAAGGCGTCGCGGCCGAGCCCGGCGGTGGCATCCACCACTGTCGGCATGGCCCCGGACTTCAGCCCCACCGCCTTGGCGATGGACTGGCCGCGGCCGCCACCGAACTTGCGCCTGTGGGCCACGGCCCCATCCACGAAGTCCACATAGACGGCGCCCAGCTTGGGTTCGTCCAGCTTGCGCAGCTCCAGCCTGGTGTCAGTCAGCACCAGCGCAAAGGGGGCGGGAAACTCCACCTCGGCCAGACGCAGTTGCAGGGCGTCCAGCTCGCCATCGCGGGCGGGCACTTCACTGAAAACCTGGATATGGGGCATAACGAAGACTCATGGCGGCACGGAAGCGGGCATGATAGCAGAAGCGGGGGATCAGCTCACTGTGGTCAGATTGGCCAGGTTCATCCCCTGGCGATTGAGGGTCAGGTATTCCACCAGATCGTCATAGGGCAGCGGGCGGCTGAGCAGATAGCCCTGGGTGAAGGCACAGCCCTTCTGGCAGAGGAAGTTGAGCTGTTCACGGGTCTCCACCCCCTCGATCACCACCTGCATGCCGAGGTTGTGCACTATGTTGATGATGCCGTCCAGCAGCAGCCTGTCCTGCTCATTGAAGGGGATGTGGCGCACGAAGGAGCGGTCTATCTTGACCAGATCCACCGGGAAGGTGCGCAGGTAGTTCAGCGCCGAGTAGCCGGTGCCGAAGTCGTCGATGGCCAGCTTGCAGCCCGCCTCGCGCAGGGCATCGATCCGCACCCTGTGCTGATCGCTGCTCTCCATCAGCAGGGACTCGGTGATCTCTATGATGATGTCCGCCGGGTCCAGGTCGAAGTGGCGGATCACTCGCAGCCACTCGTTCGCCTCGGGATCTATGGTCTGAAACTCCAGGGTGGAGCGGTTGATGGACATCTGCAGATCCGGGAAGCCGGACTGCTGCAGGCGGGCCAGATCCCGGCACGACTGCCAGAGCACCAGAGCCCCCAACCCCTGGATGAGCCCCGCCTCTTCCGCCAGCGGGATGAAGTCCGCCGGCGACACCTGACCCCAGTGGGGGTGATACCAGCGCACCAGGGCCTCCAGCTTGGCGACCCGGCCGCTGCGATTGTCCCAGATGGGCTGATAGGCCATGGTCAGCTGCCCCAGCTTGATGGCCTCCGCCAGATCCTGCTGCATCTGGTGGCGCTGGCTCACCTCTTCCCGCATGGAGGCGCTGTAGGTACCGAGGGAGCGCCCCTGCCGCTTGGCGACGAACAGCGCCTGCTCGGCGTTGCGCAGCAGCTCGTCGCTGTCGGCCCCGTCGTTGGGGCAGAGGGTGATGCCTAAGGTCGCGGTCACATAGAGGTGCTGGTTCGCCAGCATGAAGGGACGGGCGAAGCCGCCTATCACCTGCTTGGCGAAGACCTCGGCCTGACGCCGGTTGACTATGCCGGGCACCAGGAAGGCGAACTCGTCGCCGCCGATGCGGGCCACCAGATCCTCGGTGCGCACCCGGCTCACCAGCCGATCCGACACCTCTCGCAGCAGGGCATCGCCGACATGGTGATCCATGCTGTTGTTGACCGCCTTGAAGTTGTTGAGATCCAGCACCATGAGCGCGAAGCGCTCCCCCCGCTCGCAGAAGCGGGCAAGGCAGCGGCCGAACAACCAGCGGTTCGGCAGCCCGGTGAGGTTGTCGTAGTTGGCCTGGGCGGCGATCTTCTGCTCCGCCAGCTTGGTCTGGGAGAGATCGCTGAAGATGGCGATGTACTGGCTGATCCTGCCCCCTTCTCGCAGGGCGCTGATCATCAGCTGCTGGGGATAGAGCTTGCCGTTCTTGCGCTTGTTCCACACCTCGCCGCGCCAGATCCCCACCCGCTCCAGGGCGTGATACATGTCGGCGTAGAAGGTCTGATCGTGCAGCCCGGACTTGAGCAGGCTGGGGCGCTGGCCGCGGGCCTCCTCCTCGCTGTAGCCGGTGATCTTCTCGAACGCCGGGTTCACCGAGATGATGCGGCTGTCGGCATCGCACACCAGTATGGCCTCGGAGAGATTGTCATAGACCCGGTGGGAGAGCTTGAGCTGCTCCGCATGGCGCTTCATGGGGTCTATGTTCTCCAGCACCACCATGAGGTAGTCGGGATGCATCTGCTCGTTGCGGATCAGGGTCACAGTCACCCGGCCCCAGAGCACAGAGCCATCCCGGTGCAGGTAGCGCTTCTCCTGGGTGAAGGCGGGGCGCTCTCCCCGCTTGAGTGCCTCGTAGAGAGGGATGCTGGTCAGCCAGTCGTCGGGGTGGTTGAGCTCGGCGACGGTGAGCCGCAGCAGCTCCTGCTGGCTGTAGCCCAGCATCTTCTCGATGGCCGGGTTGACCCAGAGGATGGTGCCGTTCAGATCGAGCTTGCCGATGCCGACCGGCGCATGGGACATCATGGTGTCCAGGAAGTCGGGGCATTCCGGCTGGGCGGGGAGCGACTGACGCTGCTGCTGATACATCAGGGCCAGTTCACGGCCGGCGAGCGGTGCCAACAGCCGCAGCAGCCCCATGACCTTGTCCATTCTGGGGGTGGCCCGCTTGAACATGACGCTGCACAGCCCTATGGTCTCGCCTTCGGCACTCTTCAGTGCGACGCCGGCATAGCCCCGAACCTGGCAGCGCTCCAGCACGGCCGCATGGGGAAACAGCTCCCGGGTACGATCGCTGAACCAGGCTTCTCCCTGCTGCATGGCGATCTCCCCCGGGGTATCCGCGAGGGGGAAGCTGTAGGAGTTGATGTCGAGAGAGGCGGGATAGGCGGCATGCACAGTGAAGAAGAGCCCGGCCTGATCCTTGCCTGAAACCAGGACGAAGTCAGCCCCGACCGCGTTGGCGATTTCACTCACAAAGGTATCAAAATATCCCTGACCACTCGAATGAGACAGGCTTGAGATGATTTGATAGACAGACTCGAGTGCTCGCCTCATGGCAAGGTTCTTTCTCTCCTTGGAAGGTAGAACCCGACTCTACTGAAGAGGCGGGGCCAGTGCAAACATGCACTCCGCAAGATATTAAAAACCCTTGAAAAAAGGGACCAAAAGGTCCCTTTTTATCTCAAAAATCACGCTGTGATCCCACTATGTCGCAAATCTGTACCTGCATGAAGCTCACGCCGGTGAAGGGCGCTGGGCCTCATGCGGCAATCCCGCTGTGTCGGAGCAAGGCATCCACCTTGGGCTCGCGACCACCGCAGGTGCGGAACATCATGCGGCAATCCCGCTATGACGTAGCAGCGCATCCACCTTGGGCTCACGACCGCGGAAGGCACGGAACAGCTCCATCGGCTCCTTGGAGCCCCCCTTCTCCAGAATATTCTTCAGGAAGGATTGGCCCGTGGCCGGGTTGAAGATCCCCTCCTCCTCGAAGCGGGAGAAGGCATCGGCGGAGAGCACCTCGGCCCACTTGTAGCTGTAGTAGCCCGCCGCATAGCCGCCCGCGAAGATGTGGGAGAAGCTGTGCTGGAAGCGGTTGAACGCCGGTGGCGTCATCACGGCCACCTGGCTGCGCACTTCACTCAGCAGGGTCGGGATCTGATCCGGATTGGCCGGGTCAAACTCCTGGTGCAGGCGGAAGTCGAACAGGGCGAACTCCAGCTGACGCAGCATCTGCATCGCCGCCTGGAAGTTGCGGGCGGTCAGCATCTTCTCCAGCAGATCTGCGGGCAGCGGCTCGCCGGTCTCATGATGACCGGAGATGAAGGCCAACGCCTCGGACTCCCAGCACCAGTTCTCCAGGAACTGGCTCGGCAGCTCCACCGCATCCCAGGCCACGCCGTTGATGCCGGCCACACCGGCCACATCGATCTGGGTCAGCATGTGGTGAATGCCGTGGCCGAACTCGTGGAACAGGGTGACCACTTCGTTGTGGGTGAACAGGGCCGGCTTGCCATCTACGGGGCCGTTGAAGTTGCAGGTCAGGTAGGCTACCGGCTTTTGCAGTGAGCCATCCTGACGGTAGCGACGGCCCAGGCAAACATCCATCCAGGCACCGCCCTGCTTGTGTTCCCGGGCGTAGAGGTCGAGGTAGAAGCTGCCGCGCAGCTCATCCTCGGCATCGAAGATGTCGTAGAAGCGCACGTCGGGATGCCAGGTGTCGATGCCGAGGCGCTCGCGCACCTTGATGCCGAACACCCGCTTGACCACTTCGAACAGCCCCTTCACCACCCGGCTGGCGGGGAAGTAGGGACGCAGCTGCTCGTCGGAGATGGAGAACTTGTGCTGCTTGAGCTTCTCGGCGTAGTAGGCGAGATCCCAGGCGGCCAGCTCGCTCTGACCGTGCTGCTCGGCGGCGAAGGCGCGGATCTCCTCCAGCTCGGCCTTGCCTTGCGGCAGGGACTTGGCCGCCAGATCGGTGAGGAAGCTCACCACCTGGTCCGGCTTGTCCGCCATCTTGGTGGCAAGGGACAGCTCGGCGTAGTTGGCAAAGCCCAGCAGCTGGGCCAGCTCGCGGCGCAGGGTCAGCAGCTCGGTCATGATGGCGGAGTTGTCCCACTTGCCGGCATTGGGGCCCTGATCCGAGGCGCGGGTGGTGAAGGCCTCATACAGTTCGGCGCGCAGTGCACGGTTGTCCGAGTACATCATCACCGGCAGATAAGAAGGAATATCCAGGGTGAACAGCCAGCCCTCTTTGCCTTTGAGTTCAGCCATCTGGCGGGCGGCCGCCTGGGCGCTCGCAGGCAGACCGGCCAGTTCGGCCTCGTCGGTCACCAGCTTGCTCCAGCCCTGGGTCGCATCCAGCACGTTGTTGCTGAAGCGGGAAGCCAGCTCGGAGAGGCGGGCCTGAATTTCCCCATAGCGCTGCTGCGCCTCGGCGGGCAGACCTATGCCGGAGAGGCGGAAGTCGCGCAGGGTATTCTGGATCTCCTTGCGCTGGGCGCCGCTCAGCAGGAGGAAGTCGTCGCTCTCGGAGAGAGCCAGATAGGCCTGATAGAGCCCTTCATGCTGGCCCACATAGGTCTGGAATTCGGAGAGCAGCGGCAGGCAGGCGTCATGAGCCGCGCGCAGCGCTTCGCTGTTGAGCACGGCGTTGAGGTGGCTGACCGGTGACCAGACTCGGGACAGGCGGTCATTGACCTCTTCCAGCGGGGCTATCAGGCTGTCCCAGGTGTGGGGGTCCCGCTGCGCCAGCACATCCTCAATCTTCTGTTTGCAATCGGCGATGGCCTGCGTCACGGCAGGCTGCACCTGATCGGGCTGGATCTGGCTGAAGGGGGGCAGCGAGTCCATTGTCAGCAAAGGGTTAGTCATCTGCGGTACCTCTAAATGCTCTGCAGCCCCTGCCGTCCAGAAGCTTGCTTGGACCATCTAAGATGTAGGCAGAAACCCCATTTATCAAGCCTTTGCCACCCAGAGCCGGGCCCGCTGCCCAGATTTCGCCAAAAGCTGCTCATTAATGCAGCGATCCGGCATCCAGAGACGACAATGCCGGCCCTGGGGCCGGCATTGTGAAGGGGATGACGCCGCTCGCATCAGCGCCGGGCGTCTTCCTTCAGCCACTGGGCGACCCGCTTGGCGAAGTAGGTGAGGATGCCGTCGGCACCGGCCCGCTTGAAGCAGAGCAGGGACTCCAGGACGCACTCCCGCTCCTTCAGCCAGCCGTTCTGGATCGCCGCCATGTGCATGGCGTACTCACCGCTCACCTGGTAGGCGAAGGTAGGCACCCCGAACTGATCCTTCACCTGACGGATCACATCCAGATAGGGCATGCCCGGCTTGACCATGACGCTGTCGGCCCCTTCGGCGATGTCCAGCGCCACCTCGTGCAGCGCCTCGTTGCCGTTGGCCGGATCCATCTGGTAGGTGGCCTTGTTGCTCTTGCCGAGGTTGGCGGCGGAGCCCACCGCATCGCGGAACGGGCCGTAGTAGCTGGAGGCGTACTTGGCGGAGTAGGCCATGATCTGGACGTTGACGAAGCCGTTCTCTTCCAGCGCGGCGCGAATCGCACCGATACGGCCATCCATCATGTCGGACGGCGCCACTATGTCGGCCCCGGCGGCGGCGTGGGAGAGTGCCTGCTTCACCAGGATCTCGGTGGTGATGTCGTTTTGCACATAGCCTTCGTCATCTATGATGCCGTCCTGACCATGGGTGGTGAAGGGATCCAGCGCCACGTCTGTGATGACACCCAGCTCAGGGAAGCGGGCCTTGAGGGCTCGGGTGGCACGCTGGGCCAGGCCGTCCGGGTTATAGGCCTCTTCCGCCAGCAGGCTCTTCTGCCCCAGCGGCGTCACAGGGAACAGGGCGATGGCGGGCACGCCCAGCTCAACCAGCTCGGCGGCCTCGATCAGCAGCAGATCGATGGAGAGCCTGTCCACCCCCGGCATGGAGGCGACGGCCTCACGCTGACCCTCCCCCTCCAGCACGAACACCGGATAGATGAGATCGTTGACGGTCAGCTGGTTCTCGCGCACCAGACGACGGCTGAAATCATGTTTGCGCACCCGGCGCAGGCGGCGACCCGGAAAGGTGCCCGGAAGAGTTATGGCCATGAATCACTCCAAAAGAGGAAGTTGGAAAAATGCGGCGGAGGTGGCCCGGGTATGGGCCAGCAAGGCCTCGGGCGCTTCACCACGGCAGGCCGCCACCACCTGGGCGATGTGCGGCAAAAAAGCGGGTTCGTTGCGTTTCGGTCTGGGTTTCAGATCCCGCGGCACCAGATAGGGAGCGTCGGTCTCGATCATCAGGCGACCGGCGGGAATGCGCGCCACCTGTTCGCGCAGCAACTGGCCACGGCGCTCGTCACAGAGCCAGCCGGTCACCCCTATGTGCAACCCCAGCGCCAGGCACTGGTCCAGCTCCTGGTCGGAGCCGGTGAAGCAGTGCAGCACGGCCCCCGGCAGCCTGGGCAACCAGGGACGGAGGATCTCGATGAAACGGGCGTGGGCATCGCGGCAGTGGAGAAACACCGGCATCCCGAGCTCGGCGGCCAGCGCCAGCTGGGCGTCGAACACCGCATCCTGCACCGGACGGGGGGAGAAGTCGCGGTTGTAGTCGAGCCCGCACTCGCCGATGGCCACCACCTGAGGCAGCGCCGCCAGCGCGCGCAGGGCAGGCAGGGTCTGCTCATCCACACTCTTGGCATCGTGGGGATGCACCCCGGCGGTGGAGAAGCAGTAACCGGGCCACTCGGCGGCAAGCTTGGCACTCTCGCGGCTGCCAGCCAGATCGGTACCGGTCAGGATCAGCGCCTCCACCCCGGCGGCGCGGGCGCGGGCCACCAGTGCTGGCTGTTCGCCGGCAAACTGGGGACTGGTGAGGTTGAGACCAATGTCGATCATGGGATCAGAGGTTCCGAACAAAAGGAATACATATCAGGTATTTGAAAACCATCTACTCGATGGGGCATCACCATACGCCTCGAACGGATGCATGAAAAGAGGAAGGGAGCCTCAGCTCCCCTCTTCCGGTTGTTCCTGCTCCTCCTCGTCCTCTTTCCTCACATAGAAGCGGGCGAAGAAGAGACCTATCTCCCACAGGGCCCACATGGGGATCGCCAGCAGGGTCTGGGAGAAGACATCGGGCGGAGTCAGCAGCATGCCGACCACGAAGACCCCGACGATGACGTAGGGGCGCTTCTCCCTCAGGCTCTTGGGGGTGGTGACCCCGGTCCAGCAGAGCAAGATGGTGGCCACTGGTATCTCGAACGCCACCCCGAACGCAAAGAACAGGGTCAGCACGAAGTCCAGATAGCTGGCAATGTCGGTCGCCACCGTCACCCCGGCGGGGGCCGTGCTGGTGAAGAAGCCGAACACCAGGGGGAACACCACGTAGTAGGCGAACGCCATGCCGGCATAGAAGAGCACGGCACTGGAGGCCACCAACGGCATGACGAGGCGCCGCTCGTGCTGGTACAGGCCGGGGGCGATGAAGGCCCAGGCCTGATAGAGCAGATAGGGGATGGCCACGAAGAAGGAGACCACCAGGGTCAGCTTGATGGGCGTGATGAAGGGGGTCGCCACATCCGTCGCTATCATGCTGGTCCCTTCAGGCAGCTGGCTGAGCAGCGGCCGGGCCACGAAATCGTAGATGTCGTTGGAGAAATAGATGAGCGCGACGAACGCCAGCAGGATGGCAGAGATGGAGCGCAGCAGACGGGTTCTCAACTCCACCAGGTGGCTGATAAGGGGTTGCTCGGCCTGACTCATGGCTTCACCTCCCCTTTGCCGGCCGACTCGCTGACCGGCTCGCGCTGGCTGTTGACCGGCGGCACTTCACGGGTCAGCTGCACCGCAGGTTCCACCGGCGTGGCAGGTTCAGCCTGGGCGACGGGCGGGCGGATCTCGTTCTGTGCCTCATGCTGTGGCTGATAGGGACGGTTCACCGACTGGGCCGCCGCCTTCAGCTGCTCGATGGACTCCTGCAGCTCGGGGCTCAGGTTGTTCATCTGCAACTGCTCGGCCTTCTTCAGATCATTGTGCAGCTCTTGCAACTTGAGCTCCTGCTCCAGCTCTGTCTTGACCGAGTTGGCGGTACTGCGGATCAGCTTGATCCAGTGGCTGGCGGTACGGATGGCGACCGGCAACCGCTCGGGACCCAGCACCACCAGAGCGACGACACCGATGACGACCAGCTCCCAAAAACCGATGTCGAACATGGCTTAGGCCTGATCTTTGTCTTTCTGCTTGGCGGTCTCGGCACTGCTGGCCGTCTCGTTCAGCTGCTTGGCCGGAAACTCCGCATCCTTCTGCTCAGGCTTGGCATCGGCCGGATCATCCGACAGCGCCTTCTTGAACCCCTTCACGGCGGCACCCAGATCGCCACCTATGCCGCGCAGCTTCTTGGTACCGAACAGCAGCACGACTATGACTGCGATGATCAACAATTGCCAAATACTGATACCACCCATGACTTTCTCTCCAGGATAGGCGCCTGATGGCGCAGTTTAATTAATGAATGCGGGTCTTCAACCAGCCCAGCAGCCAGCATAACCCGGCGCCGGCGAGACTGATTTGTCCCCACTCAATATGTTGTTTCTGGGTCAGCAAGAATACACCCACCAACAGTAGGCTGGCTCCCACCCCTAAGAGGTAGCGGGCCTGTCCCTGACGACGGCTGTGCAGGCGAAAATCGGCGAACATCTGCTCGAAGTGGTGTTGCTGATGCCGAGCCTGGCGCAGGGTCTCGTAGACCAGCTCCGGCAGCTCCGGCAGCTTCTCCGCCCAGAAGGGGGCCTTCTCGCGGATCGCATTGAGCACCGCCTTGGGGCCCACCTGCTCGTGCATCCAGCTTTCCAGGTAGGGTTTGGCTGTCTGCCACAGGTCCAGCTGGGGATAGAGCTGGCGCCCCAGCCCTTCCACATAGAGCAGTGTCTTCTGCAGCAGCACCAGCTGGGGCTGCACCTGCATGTTGAAGCGACGGGCGGTGTTGAACAGGTTGAGCAGCACGTGGCCGAACGAAATTTCGGAGAGCGGCTTCTCGAAGATGGGCTCCAGCACGGTGCGGATGGCGAACTCGAACTCGTCCACCTTGGTGTCGGGAGGTACCCAGCCGGACTCCACGTGCAGTTGCGCCACCCGTTGATAGTCACGGTTGAAGAAGGCGAGGAAGTTCTCCGCCAGGTAGCGTTTGTCTTCCCGGTTCAGGGTGCCGACTATGCCGCAGTCGATGCCGATCCAGAGTGGATTCTCCGGGTGCTCAAAGGAGACGAAGATGTTGCCCGGGTGCATGTCCGCATGGAAGAAGCTGTCACGGAACACCTGGGTGAAGAAGACCTCAACCCCGCGCTCCGCCAGCAGTTTCATGTTGGTGCCGTTGGCCTCCAGCGCGGCTATGTCGGAGACAGGAATGCCGTAGATGCGCTCCATCACCAGTACCTGCTCGCGGCAGTGATCCGTGTAGACCTCGGGCACATAGAGCGCCTCTGAGCCGGTGAAGTTGCGGCGCAGCTGGATGGCGTTGGCCGCTTCTCGCATCAGGTTGAGCTCGTCGAGTATGGTCTTGCGGTACTCCTCCACCACCTCGACTGGGCGCAGCCGCGCGCTCTGGGGCACGAAACGGGCCACCAGACGAGCCAGCGCCTGCATCAGGCGCAGATCGGCCTCGATGACGGGCTCTATGTCGGGACGGATCACCTTGATGACGATCTCCCGGCCATTCTCCTTCAAGCGGGCGGTATGGACCTGGGCAATGGAGGCGGACGCCAGCGGCGTCTCGTCGAAGTCATCGAACAGGGTTTCGATGGGGCAGCCCAGGCTCGCCTCTATCTGGCGCCTGGCCTCCTGCCCGCAGAAGGGGGGCACCCTGTCCTGCAGCAGGGCCAGCTCTTCGGCGATGTCTGGCGGCAGCAGATCCCGGCGGGTCGACAGCATCTGGCCGAACTTGATGAAGATGGGGCCCAGGGCCTCGAAGGCGAGGCGAATGCGGGCACCACGGCACAGCTCAGGTTGCTTGTTCTTGAGCCAGAACAGGCTGCGGCGCACCAGGCGTCCGGGCCAGGGTTGATAGCGGGCGGGCACCAGCTCGTCGATGCCCTGCTCCAGCAGGATGCTGACGATGCGATAGAGGCGTTTGAACTCCTTGGGGGTCATCAGCTCACCTGCTGCTCGAGGCGGGCCAGCCGCAACTCGACCGCTTTCATGTGCTGTGCCAGCACCTCGACATCGTCGTTGAAACTGGCCACTTCCAGGGGGCCTGGGGCGAGGCGGGCCTCCTCGGTGAGGTACTCGGCCAGCTGGCGCTGGGAGCGGCACAGCTCGCGGCCTACCACGCGACGGGCCTGACGGGCGCCGCCACACAGGGTATGAGCCAGCACGTCGCCGGTATAGCGCGACAGCTCCTCTTCCCAGTCGATGTCCAGCTCCCCCAGCAAAGCGCTGAAGGCCTGTACCAGCTGGGGATCGCCGCTCAAGTCCAGCTTCTCCTCGCGGATATAGCGAGTCAGGGCGGAAGGATCCTTCAGCAGGCCGATCGCCGTCAGCGACAGGCTCAGCACGGCGTCGGGTTCCCCCTCATAGCGGGCCAGCACGTCCAGCCGACGCTCGGAGAAGACAAACCAGAGCGGCTTGAGCTCACGCAGCTCCAGCTTGAGCACCTTGCCCGCGAGCTTGCGCAGCCGCGCCGGGCTCTGCTTGTCGAGAGCCAGCAACTGGTTGAGGCTGGTTTCGATCACCGCTGTGACCATGGCATCCATCGGCATAGGCGACCTTAAAACTTGTAACCACGGTGCAGGGCGACCACACCCTGAGTCAGGTTGTAGAACTCCACCTGCTCGAAGCCGACCTGCTCCATCATGCCAGCCAGGGTCTGCTGATCCGGGTGCATGCGAATGGATTCTGCCAGGTACTTGTAGCTTTCACCGTCGTTAGCGACGATTTCGCCCATTTTTGGCAGCAGTTTGAAGGAGTAGAGATCGTAGAGCTTGGCGATCACCTCGCTGGCGGGTTTGGAGAACTCCAGCACCAGCAGGCGACCACCCGGCTTGAGCACCCGGAACATGGAGGCGAGCGCCTTGTCCTTGTCGGTCACGTTGCGCAGGCCGAAGCCTATGGTGATGACGTCGAAGTGGTTATCCGGGAAGGGGAGCGCCTCGGCATTGGCCTGCACGTAGGAGACGTTGTTGGCGACCCCCAGGTTGCGCAGCTTGTCGCGGCCCACTTTCAGCATGGAATCGTTGATGTCCGCCAGCACCACCTGACCTGTCTCGCCAACGATACGGGAGAACTTGGCGGTCAGATCGCCGGTGCCACCGGCCAGATCCAGCACCTTCTGGCCTTTGCGCACGCCGGAGCAATCGATGGTGAAGCGCTTCCACAGGCGATGAATGCCGAACGACATCAGATCGTTCATCAGATCATACTTGGCCGCCACCGAATGAAAGACGCCAGCCACCAGAGTTTCCTTCTCGGTCGCCGCCACGGTTTTATAGCCAAAATGCGTAGTATTAGTCTGTTCCGACATCCCTCAAACACCCATAGAGCAAAGAATGGCCGCCAGTTTACCAGAGCCGGTGACCTGCGGACACCTTAAACCCGGCTGGCCACCAACTGCATCCCCAGCATGACCATGGCCAGGCAGAGGAAGAGATTGAGGCCTATGTTGAGCAGCGCCTTCAGATAGGCCCCGTGTTGAGCCAGCACCACAGTATCCAGGGCAAAAGAAGAGAAGGTGGTCAGGGCACCCAATATACCCACCATCAGGAGTGGCTTGAGCGGATGCTCGGCCACATGCCCGTGCAGAATGAGGGCATAGGCCACCCCCATGATGAAGGAGCCCACCACGTTGACCACCAGGGTGCCATAGGGGAAGTGGCGCCCCAGCAGCAGCGCCATCAACTCGGCGATACCAAAACGAAGGCAGGCGCCGATGGCACCGCCGGCCGCGACAAATAACCAGGTTTGCATGGGGAGACTCCATAAGTGTCAGGCCGACATTATGCAAAATGCCGGCAAGCGGGGATAGCGGGGCAATTAATCTACGGGGATGAGCCGCCTCATCGGCGAAAATCCACCGGCTCTATCTGATCCAGATGCAGGGCGGTCTGCGCTGGCCGGGTCTCGGCAATCACGCGGCCATGACGGATGGAGTAGCGCACCGGCACCTGACGACGCACCGCATCGAAGCCGTTCTCGGCGGGCAGGATCAGCAGGTTAGCCGGTTTTCCCACCTCGATGCCGTAGCGATCCTGCACGTTCAGGGTACGGGCGCTGTGGCTGCTGATCAGCTTCAAACCGTCGTTGATCTGCTCGTAACCCATGATCTGGCAGACATGCAGCCCCATGTGCAGCACCTGCAACATGTTGGCCGTCCCCATGGGATACCAGGGATCGAACACATCGTCGTGACCGAAGCAGACATTGATGTTCGCCTCCAGCATCTCCTTGACCCGGGTAATGCCACGGCGCTTGGGGTAGGTATCGAAGCGCCCCTGCAGGTGAATGTTCACCAGCGGATTGGCGACGAAGTTGATGTCCGCCATCTTGAGCAGTCGGAACAGGCGAGAGGCATAGGCCCCGTTGTAGGAGTGCATGGCTGTGGTATGGCTGGCGGTCACCCGGTGGCCGATACCTCGCTCGTAGGCCAGGGTCGCCAGGGTCTCGATGAAGCGGGACTGCTCGTCATCGATCTCGTCACAGTGCACATCCACCAAAACCTGATATTTCTCGGCAAGATCGAAGACATAATGCAGACTTTCGACCCCATATTCCCTAGTGAACTCGAAATGGGGAATGGCGCCTATCACGTCGGCTCCCAGCCTGAGTGCCTCTTCCAGCAAGGCCTTGCCGTTAGGATAGGAGAGGATCCCCTCCTGCGGGAAGGCGACGATCTGCAGCTCGACCCACCCCTTCATCTCCTCCCGCACCTCCAGCATGGCTTTCAGGGCCACCAGGTTGGGGTCGGAGACATCCACATGGGTACGAACGAACTGGATGCCGTTGGCGATCTGCCACTTCAGCGTCTGTATAGCCCGCCGCTTCACATCCTCATGAGTCAACAACGCCTTGCGTTCGGCCCAGCGCTCTATCCCCTCGAACAGGGTACCGGAGAGGTTCCAGCTCGGCTCACCGGCGGTCTGGGTGGTATCGAGGTGAATATGAGGCTCGATAAAGGGGGCCATCGCCATCCCCTCCTCCCCATCCAGTTCCCGGGTAGAGAGGAGGATCTGGCTCATGGGGGCTATGGTTCTGATCAGGCCATCCTGACATAGGATCTGCCACAGCCCCTCCCTGCCACTCAGACGCACATTCTTTATCAACATGTTCCTTTCCCCTTCGAGACGCTGGTTGTCTTTGCCAATCCACAACTTAGCTCGGATCAATTTAATAGAAAAGCGTTCACACAGAATGCATATGAGGCTGACATCATTGAAGAACAGCAACAATAAAGGGAGTGGATAGGGATGAAAGCAGGATTGACCGAGATCGGCAGCGCAGGATTGTTTCACGAATATCTGCAGACACTGGGCATCAACAAGCCCCCATTGACCGAGATAGACGAACAGTGGGAGTACAAGCGAAACGAACGACTAGTCGCAGCCATTCGGATAGAGGCTTCCGGGCAGGCCCGCTTCTATCTCGATGCCAGACAGATCTCGATGAACTGAATGGTAAAAACAAAAAAGCCTCCCTTTTCAGGGAGGCTTTCGTTTTCATGGTGCTGATACCCAGAGTCGAACTGGGGACCTCATCCTTACCAAGGATGCGCTCTACCAACTGAGCCATATCAGCACACTAACCGGTAAAGACCGCACTGTGTGCGCTATCTAAATCTTCTGTCCAACACAACCTGACGTTGTGTCGCGACCAACCACATCGCTGTGATTGCTTAATTGAAGCCTGGCAGTGTCCTACTCTCGCATGGCGAATGCCACACTACCATCGGCGCTACCGCGTTTCACTTCTGAGTTCGGCATGGGATCAGGTGGTTCCACGGCGCTATGGCCGCCAGGCAAATTCTTCAATCTCGGAAAGCTGACGTGAATAACGACTCGGCTAGTTTGCCTGGTCGCTATCACTGAATTAGTTAGTAGTTCATGCACTTGCTACAAGCCTTAGAACACTTCTTGGGTGTTGTATGGTTAAGCCTCACGGGTAATTAGTATGGGTTAGCTCAACACGTCGCCGCGCTTACACACCCCACCTATCAACGTTGTGGTCTCCAACGGCCCTTTAGGACCCTCAAGGGGTCAGGGATGACTCATCTCAGGGCTCGCTTCCCGCTTAGATGCTTTCAGCGGTTATCGATTCCGAACTTAGCTACCGGGCAGTGCCACTGGCGTGACAACCCGAACACCAGAGGTTCGTTCACTCCGGTCCTCTCGTACTAGGAGCAACTCCCTTCAATCATCCAACGCCCACGGCAGATAGGGACCGAACTGTCTCACGACGTTCTGAACCCAGCTCGCGTACCACTTTAAATGGCGAACAGCCATACCCTTGGGACCGACTTCAGCCCCAGGATGTGATGAGCCGACATCGAGGTGCCAAACACCGCCGTCGATATGAACTCTTGGGCGGTATCAGCCTGTTATCCCCGGAGTACCTTTTATCCGTTGAGCGATGGCCCTTCCATTCAGAACCACCGGATCACTATGACCTACTTTCGTACCTGCTCGACCTGTCCGTCTCGCAGTTAAGCTGGCTTATGCCATTGCACTAACCTCCTGATGTCCGACCAGGATTAGCCAACCTTCGTGCTCCTCCGTTACTCTTTGGGAGGAGACCGCCCCAGTCAAACTACCCACCAGGCACTGTCCGCGAGCCCGATTCAGGGCCCTGCGTTAGAACATCAAACATACAAGGGTGGTATTTCAAGGACGGCTCCAGCGCAACTGGCGTCACGCCTTCAAAGCCTCCCACCTATCCTACACATGTAGGTTCAATGTTCAGTGCCAAGCTGTAGTAAAGGTTCACGGGGTCTTTCCGTCTAGCCGCGGGTACACCGCATCTTCACGGCGAATTCGATTTCACTGAGTCTCGGGTGGAGACAGCATGGCCATGGTTACACCATTCGTGCAGGTCGGAACTTACCCGACAAGGAATTTCGCTACCTTAGGACCGTTATAGTTACGGCCGCCGTTTACCGGGGCTTCGATCAAGAGCTTCGCTTGCGCTAACCCCATCAATTAACCTTCCGGCACCGGGCAGGTGTCACACCCTATACGTCCACTTTCGTGTTTGCAGAGTGCTGTGTTTTTGATAAACAGTCCCAGCCATCTGGTCACTGCGACTCCCAACTGCTCCATCCGCAAGGGACTTCACTGTCAAGAGCGAACCTTCTCCCGAAGTTACGGTTCTATTTTGCCTAGTTCCTTCACCCGAGTTCTCTCAAGCGCCTTGGTATTCTCTACCCGACCACCTGTGTCGGTTTGGGGTACGATGACTTGTAATCTGAAGCTTAGAGGCTTTTCCTGGAAGCAGGGCATCAATGGCTTCACCACCGTAGTGGCTTCGTCTCGTGTCTCAGTGTTGTGTCTCCGGATTTGCCTAGAAACACCACCTACGCACTTTCACCAGGACAACCGTCGCCTGGCCCACCTAGCCTTCTCCGTCCCCCCATCGCAATTACAAGTCGTGCAGGAATATTAACCTGCTTCCCATCGATTACGCCTTTCGGCCTCACCTTAGGGGTCGACTCACCCTGCCCCGATTAACGTTGGACAGGAACCCTTGGTCTTCCGGCGAGGAGGCTTTTCACCCCCTTTATCGTTACTTACGTCAGCATTCGCACTTCTGATATCTCCAGCATGCCTCTCGACACACCTTCGCAGACTTACAGAACGCTCCCCTACCACTCACACATAAGTGTGAATCCGCGGCTTCGGTGCCTGGTTTGAGCCCCGTTACATCTTCCGCGCAGGCCGACTCGACTAGTGAGCTATTACGCTTTCTTTAAATGATGGCTGCTTCTAAGCCAACATCCTAGCTGTCTGAGCCTTCCCACATCGTTTCCCACTTAACCAGAACTTTGGGACCTTAGCCGGCGGTCTGGGTTGTTTCCCTCTTCACGACGGACGTTAGCACCCGCCGTGTGTCTCCCGGATAGTACTTACTGGTATTCGGAGTTTGCATGGAGTTGGTAAGTCGGGATGACCCCCTAGTCCAAACAGTGCTCTACCCCCAGTAGTATTCGTCCGAGGCGCTACCTAAATAGCTTTCGGGGAGAACCAGCTATCTCCGAGTTTGATTGGCCTTTCACCCCCAGCCACAGGTCATCCCCTAACTTTGCAACGTTAGTGGGTTCGGTCCTCCAGTTGATGTTACTCAACCTTCAACCTGCCCATGGCTAGATCACCCGGTTTCGGGTCTACACCTTGCAACTAGACGCCCAGTTAAGACTCGGTTTCCCTACGGCTCCCCTATACGGTTAACCTCGCTACAAAATGTAAGTCGCTGACCCATTATACAAAAGGTACGCAGTCACCCCGAAGGGCTCCCACTGCTTGTACGTACACGGTTTCAGGTTCTATTTCACTCCCCTCACAGGGGTTCTTTTCGCCTTTCCCTCACGGTACTGGTTCACTATCGGTCAGTCAGGAGTATTTAGCCTTGGAGGATGGTCCCCCCATATTCAGACAGGATGTCACGTGTCCCGCCCTACT
>NZ_CP172298.1:4627500-4681979 GCF_044336385.1 Aeromonas mytilicola subsp. aquatica
ATGATGCTGGAGGACTTCTGCGCCTTGGCCTGGCTCGCCTGGGGCCTGTGCACCTCGAGCCCGGCTTCCCGTACGAAGGAGGTGGTCACGATGAAGAAGATCAGCATGATGAACACGATATCCAGCATGGGAGTCATGTCGATCTGCACTTCATCACGCTGGCGTTTGGATTGCCGTCTCATTGCATTACCTTCTCTTCTCGCAGGCCGTCCCGGGTCTTGGCCAGCGCACGCTTGGCCTGGCTCTCGAGACGACTGAGTAACAACACGCCGGAGAGCGCCACCACCATGCCTGCCATGGTGGGGATGGTGGCACGGGAGATCCCGCCCGCCATGCTCTCCGGGTTAAAGCGGTTGGCGGCGGCCAACGCATCGAATACGCCTATCATGCCGGTCACAGTGCCGAGCAGGCCCAGCATGGGGCAGAGCACCACCAGGGTGCGGATGAAGATCAGATGGCGGTTGAGCTCGAGTTCGGCCTCGGCCAGCCAGCGGCTACGGATCGCCTTGGCGTGCCAGCTGTGGCGCTCGCTGCGTCCCTGCCAGCGGCCGAACAACTGCCGCTGCAGCGGGCCGAAGCCCAGGTTGAGGTAGAGCAGCCGTTCGATCATCAAAATCCACATCAGCACCAGCAAGGCCAGGATGACCCAGAGCACGGGGCCGCCACGGCCCATGAAGCTCTGCAACTGTTGCCAGATGTCGACCATCATGCCACCCGCTCCATCCCGTCCCCGTTATTCTCGGCCCGCTCGGCCAGAATGCCGGCGACCTGCTGCTCCAGCACGTTGGAGAGCTCGGTGAAACGGGATTGCAGCAGGCTGTGGGCCAGGATCAGCGGAATGGCGGCCACCAGCCCCTGGACTGTGGTGATCAGCGCCATTGAGATGCCGCCCGCCATGATCTTGGGATCGCCGGTACCGAACTGGGTAATGGCCTGGAAGGTGCCTATCATGCCGGTGACAGTACCGAGCAGCCCCAGCATGGGGGCGATGGCGGCGATCACCTTGACCATGCCGATGCCACGCTCCATCCGGGGCGTCTCCTGCAGTATGGCCTCGTCCAGCCTCAGTTCGAGCGTCTCCATGCTCAGCTCGGGATGCTGTTCCGCTACCGTCAGCACCCGACCGAGGGCGTTGTCGGCGTGGTATTCGCCACTCTTGAGCTGGCGACGCACCAGGGTCAGTTCACGAGAGAGGGTCCAGAGCCGTACGGCGGCAATGCCGAGGCCGATGGCGGCCAGCAGCACTATGATGGCGCCCACCTGGCCCCCTTGCTGGACTTGCTGCCAGAAGGTCGGTGCCTGGGCCAGCATCTCGAGCAGGACGCCGTGGGAGGGATCCAGCGGCAACGCCTCGCCTTCCTTGCCCTGATAAGCGCTCAGCTCGGACAGCAAGCCACCGGGCAGCCCCAGTACCGGGCTCAGCCCTTCGCCGCTCGGTTGCAGGAAGCCTTCGCTGCCAAACAGCGCGAAGCTGCCTACCCGGGTCAGCGACTGCTCACTGGCCGCCCCCTGGGCATCCAGCACCTTGCCGTTGAACTGGACAACCCGGCCCGACTCGCGGATCTCCTGCAACAGGGTGGCAGGCAGCAGGGCGAGGGCGGCGCGATCCGGCACCTGCTTGTCCTGGGCCATCGCCTTCAAGGCAGTCAGACGATCCGGATACTGACCCTGCACCGAGGAGTCCCCCAGCAGCTTGACCGCGTCGCTGGCGCCCTGACGGGTCACCGCGAAGATCTCGTTCATGTCGCCGGAAGCTTGCTCCCACCGGGTGTTGAGCTCGACCAGCTGCTTTTCATTGCTGGCAAACTGGCTGGCCAGCTCCTTGCTCAGGCGTTGGGCCTCGGCCAGCCTGGCACGGGCACTGGTCAATTCGGTGGAGACAGACGCCAGATCCTGCTGCGCCTGTTGCTCGCGGGCCTGTTCCTGCTGTTGCCAGTCGTCATTGGCAAGGGCCAGCTGGGAGCAGAGGGAGAGGGTGATCAGAAGGGGGAACCATTTCATGACTGAGCCTCCTGGCTACGGGCGACAGACAGGGGCACATGCAACAGTTGCGGGACTTTCTTGTCGGCCGCCATGTCCAGCGCATCGGCAAGGGGGGTGAGCCACTCGCTATCCAGCGGTAACCAGCTCTTGCTCTCGGCGGACCAGCGCCAGGCCTGGGAGCGATCGGCTGTCATGGCCAGCAGGGAGACGCGGCCGAGCGCCAGCACATCGACCCGACGTTCGGCACCATCCAGTGCCAGCTGGGCGGGATAGGCGTCCATCCGGCTGCCGTATTCGGCTTCGATCTGGTAGGCCTGCAGCAGCTGGCGGAACTTCTCCGCCTCGCTCACGTCCGCCCGGGCCAGGGTCACCTTCAACTGCTCGACCCGCGCCAGACGGTCCTCCTTGCGCAGGGGAATGTCATTCTGCACCAGCTGCTCGAGATCCGCCTGCATCTGCAGCATCAGGGGGATCAAGCCCTGCCGGGTCTCTTGTACCGCTTCCAGCTGTTGAGTGAGCTTGCCCAGCTCATTCTGCTGATCGGCCACCAGAGACTGCATGTAGCGGTTGTAGGCTTCCAGATCCCGCAGTTGCAGCTGGGCATTTTGCAGCTCCAGCCGGGCGGCAACGGCGGCATCGGCCGCCTTTTCTACGCGCTGCTGGGAGGCTTTCCCATCCGCGATGCTGTTTTTCAGTGCGGGCGCGACCAAATCGTCTGCCGAGGCGACGAAATGAACGGCCAATGGCAACAAGGCCAGACCCCAGATCTTTTTCATGGTACACAATCTTAACAATGATAACTATTCTCATTGTCTCAAAGAGTCGTGCCAGTGGCAATCAGATGATTTTCTTGGCCTGTGGCCGAAAAAACAGGATACTTTTTAGACAAGCACGGGAACAACTGGCGTTGGTAGTCACAACACCATTTTAAATAACTAAAAAATGTCTTTTCGATCAGGATGATAAGTGGTCGAAGAAGGAGACTTACATGTTTAACGATGCGATCTGGGAACACATAGATCGGTTCACCAAGGCCAAGAAAACCAGCGATATCCAGCAGCAACTGGAGCGCTTCAGCCATCAGATGGGATTTGATTACTTCAGGTTGCTGATCATTTTCCCCATCAGCATGCAGAAATCACACGTGGCCTTGTTCAACAACTGCCCGACCAGCTGGTTTGATGCCTACACGGAGCGGCACTACCTGACCCAGGATCCTGTGGTCTTTCTGGGCCTGAAGCAGACCCAGCCCATCTTCTGGAACAAGCTCGACTGCGACTCCCCCTGGCTGCCCAGCGCCAGCCGGGAAGTGATGAACCTCGCCGCCGACTTTGGCGTGAGAAACGGTGTCTCCTTCCCGTTGCACACGCCCCAGGGGGAACACGGCATCCTCTCCTTCATCAGCAAGGAAAAATCCAACTCCGACCTGATGTTTGAAAACGTTCCCATGCTGTCGTTCTGCGCCAGCTACATCTTCAACGCGGCGCTGCAGCTGATAAAGAGCAGGCCGGACCTGATGAAGCATCTGGCCGAGCTGTCGGATCGGGAGAAGGAGTGCCTGTTCTGGGCCAGCGAGGGCAAGACCTCCTGGGAGATAGCCACCATACTCGGCATCAGCGAGCGCACCGTAAACTTCCACCTCAATCAGGTCACCAACAAGACGGATTCGAAGAACCGCAACCAGGCGATCGCCAAGAGCATCTCCAGCGGCATCATAGTGCCTTCGCTGAACGATGTGACCATCACCAACCTGCGGCTCTCCTGAGCCGGTCCTCAGCAACAAAAAGAGCCGCAACAGCGGCTCTTTTGTGGGATGAAAATAAAGTTTCATCCTAACTAACGGCAAAAGCCGCCTGAATAGGTGGTTTTTTGTTCGAAACAGGGGGGGGGTAAAGTATCATCCTAAACCAGAGGCCGGGCGCACCTGCCGGTCGGATCCGTAGAAATAAAGTTTCATCCTTAGCGCTAAGAAAGCCTTAACGGCATACTGGTACGCCAACGCTTGGAACTACTTAACCTGCTGTTTGGCGCAGTCAAGCTCCTGGCTGCCGACAATGTTAAACGTTTTCAGACCACCCCTAAAGGTAAAATCAACCATCGCTAAATCTGTTAGGAAGAAGCCCTTGAATCAATCACACAAAGGCTGCTGTAACCCCAGCAGCCATGTTTGTGGCAAATAGTCTGAGAGCTCCCGCCCTAGAAATCAGGCGGCTCTCGATCTGAATGCCCACGATTTGCACGGCATCCACCACAGCCTTTTCAAAGACAGTGCACGTCCCTACGGGCTGCGGGGCATCGCCTGGTTGTGCTGGATAGGCTAGTGCCACTAGGTTGCATCCAGTAGCCTTGGAGAAGGCTAGGGCTTCGTAGATGTCAGCTTCACTGATGCGAAGCTGTCCCTTCTCCACGTGGCCCTTGTACTTGGCATCCAGCAGGATCCTGGGCCTTGTTCCATCGAGCTCAATCACACAGTCTGGGTACACTGAAAGCTTGCTCACAGCACCGGTGCTCATCCTGATCTTAGTGCCCAAGGGATAGCCCTGTTGGGGCACTACGGCACTGCGACCAAAGCCCAATCGTGCAGCCACCGTTAACAGATCTTCCCACACGCGCCAGGTATTCACTAAGTAACCAGGTGCATGGGCCTGTCCCTGCTTGTAGTTAAGCCCTAGGCCTCCGAGCACATCGATAGACAGCTCATGCAGTGGCTTCCACGCTCGGTGCCGTGCAGGAATGGGGTTTCGACGGTTAGCAGCAACGTTCTGAGGCGAAAGGTCTTCAATCAAACGCACCAGCGAACTTGCGGCTGACGGGTCACTTACTTCAGGGAGTAACTCCTTGGCCGCTGCCACGATGTCCCCGTTCCAACCGTTCTTGCGATCAAAGCGAATGAGCTCTTGCTCAAAGCCATCAGGTGAAGGAAAGATGAGATCCACCGGATCAGGATCCCCATCGATGAAGAATTCTGCTTCACGCACCCTACGATAGCTGCGCAGTGGCCGACGTTTACGGGCCTCGTACATGCTCGTGATGGAACGAGCTACTAGCGTAGACAAATCCCTTGGAGTACCACCTGATGCCGATAAGCGTTCGGAAGCCAAGAGCCGCCCATGACGTGAAAGCGTGGAGAGGAAAAAGAAATCTTCGCGCCACGCTGCATCTGTGTCGTCGAGCCCCAAAAACTTGGGAGCAACTTCCAGTTCCAGTGAAGGTGCCAGGCGAATGAGGCCCGCAAAATCGATGGCACGTGTGCCCTTGGCATCCACACTGATAGGGTTGTAGCTAAGCCTCAAGCTCGACGCAGCCCGGCTCCCAGCCTCCAATAAAAGGCTGTTGGCCTTCGTGCGATCCACCCCAATCGCGTCAGCAATCGCACGGCTCAGGTCAACGGGTGTACCGTACTCAACAAGGGACAGCCGTGTTCGGGGGTTCACCACGTGCTACCCCCTCGGATTGGCAAATGCCCTGAGAGCCGCGTAGATATTGTTCTCAGCAAAATTCGTGGGCCCTTCAAAACGAAAGCGTAAATCATCCGCAAAAGTTGTCTCGGTGAGCTTGAACGGATTAAAGGCTGGCCCATCGAGCGCATTAAGAGCCGCTGCAATTCCTCGTGTGTCCCCGAAGAACACCTCTTCCACGTGTGCACGCACCTTGGCCCACCCTACACACAGCGTGCCCAAAGCTTCATTAAGACCCAATGTTTGCGGCTTCACATCCGACATCAGTACACCATGCCCGATCTGAAACTCGGGACCACGGCCCAGAGCAATTTGCGCGTTTACAGCAATCCAGGCACTCACCGAAGCCTCCAAGGCATCGTTCACGCTGGCAGGTACATCAGGCAATGCATTGACACCCTTGGCACCCAGACCGTAAAACGTCCGCAAAGCCGCTTCATCGGGCTCCAAGCGCATAGGTTCCCAACGACGCAAGAACGCGACATCCAAGGGCTCCACAGACGCATCGGCCTGATTCATCGCAGCCAAGATATAGAGGTCATGGGGCAGTGCGTATTCGATCACATCACCAGAGACGGGATCAAGCATTTCAAAGAACTGCGTTTCAGCACGTTTGGCCCCATCAGAGGCCAAGCGTTTATCGGACTCAATGGCCACAATGGCACCACCGAACACCTGCACCGCAGGACCTCGGTTGATCTCATCAATGATCAACAGTGCAGCCCCATTGGCACCCTTCGCATGCTCACTGGCACGGTACAGAGTTCCCTTTACGATGGTGAAGTCTGGGTCTCCTGCAGCCTTGTTGACCGCAGGCGTGATGCCCGATAAGAAATCGCGGTACTTGGAGTTTTGGTGGAAGACCGTCCGAAAGACTTTGCGGTCCATCTTCGTGGGTGCAGGAATGCCTTTAACAGCCCCAGCGGCAGGAGGAATCGGGATGCCGCCCATGGGATTGAGCTGCGGTGGGCCACCTGCAGGAGCAAGACCAAAGGCTGTTTCAAAGGCCAAAGCAACTTCGGCCAAGAGCTTGGACTTGCCCGTGCCAGGTGCACCAGACACCAGCACGTTGCGCGAACGTGCGAGTAGCTTTAACACCTGTTTGCAGTTTTCACTTGCCATTACAGAACCTACGCATGTTCGTGAAGTCGATATAGCCAATCACGGCTCGATTAGCAGCCCGCTGTGCATCCAAACAACTCAATAGCTCTTGAGCCACTGAAGGATCCCAAACGCCTTTAACACGAAGAGTTGCTTCTTCCGCGAAGTGCGGCCAAACCGACTGGTCATGAAGCTGAATCAGAAGCAACAAAACGCGATTCCCAATTCCCCCTGATGGCATTCGGTCCGAATCAAAACATGAAAATTTCGGCACCTGAGAAATCCATCCCTCTCTCGGCCGAGACTTTGTGGGTGACATAAACTCAGCTGCTCTTGATACAACCTGTGTTGAGTCCGGCTCGTTCCAAAAGAAGGTACCTTGATGTACTGCCTTTCCACGCCGGAGAATTTTATTGGGAAATATCAACTCAACAGCTGGCAACACCGCCTCGTAGGGAAATCGAAAGTCTCTTGCCCCGCCCCCAGAATCAGAGTCATTAGACTCCGCGTCAGCTTTCCGTCGATCTCCCTCAACAATCTCCTTGTACAGAATTCGAGCAACCTGCCCCGCTCCACTAGCCATGAATTTTGGATCCTTCTTCTTCTTCGATTTCTTCGCCCCCTAGGGCGAGCTCAGAGGGCACATAAGCAATAGCCCCCAGCGCACGTGCCTGCACCGCACGGTGCGACCAAACTGTAGACAGACTTCCTGTGCGTTTTGCCATTGCAGCCAAAACATTATCTCGGGTAATTGTGGACTTGGCCTCACCTGGCAAGCCCACCTGGCCCCGATCCAAAAGCGGGAAGTCTTGGAGCACTAACTCCATGTCCTTTAAATCGAGCCCATAGGCCACGGCCACTTCCGCATCAATCTCCCCACGAAGCTGCGCCATGCGCTCGTAGGTTTCACGAGTAGCCCCCGCACTGTCGAGTGTGCGCAATTCGCGTGCAGCACTCACCAGCCTCTTCCATGGCAAACCATCTTTGGCGAGTTTTGGCATGGGCACGCTTTGCAGCAGGAAGTAATTCACCGTCGTAGTGAGCACACGCCGAAGCATCCAGTCAAAGGCAAAACTGTTAGCGATGGACACCCACACCAGCAGCCGTTCTTCCGATGGGTCTTCAGGGAAAAGGATCGTGGGCACCTTATTGCCACAGACCACCCCAGCAGGAATTAACGAGGCCATGAGCGAACGCTCATTGGTCTGACCCGCAATGTCGCAAAAGCCCACACGCAGCACGTCCGCACGGTGCTGGTTAGCACGGGGCATGTCGGAGGGGCGAATCCAAAACTGGGGGGCAAGGCGTGAGCCTCCGATGGCATAAGCCTCCCACAACGCACGGCGACCAGTGCCAGACACGTGCCCTTTTACACCAAAGCGATGCGCCTGCACCATTCGACCTTCCACCAGTGGCAAAGCGCCAGGCGTGGCACGCCCCAGGAACTTAGAACGCTCCTTGGTCATATCAACTTCACGGCAAAACTTCGGGGTCCAGCCATAACCAGGCTCTTCCCACGAAACACCTGCTTCTCCGATCTTTGAGAAGAGCTTCCACTCAGACACGTTACGAACCTCGGGCAGGCTCAAATCGCCCCGAACACCCGCAAGTGCTGCACGCCCAATAGTGGCAGTTCCCGTAATCTCCAAGCCCGTAGGGGTGCCCCGCTCATGCATGAGAGTGATGGGCTCACGCTTGCTCTTTTCAGAGCCAGCCTTCGTGAGAGCCACGGCCAGGAACTTAAAGCGTGTGTCGATGGCAAAGAACCGTGCACGGTTATCGATGATCGACATGGACACGCTTTGGCTCGCATCAAAAATTTTCTGCCGCATGGCGCGGGTACCTTGCGAGCGAATGAGCCCACCGGGAATTAGTGCAGCCACCACACCCTGCTCTTTGCAGAGTTCAAAAAAGAGGTCAGTGAAAGCAATGTATAGGTCTGGCTCTCCATTACCCAAATCGGGATAGCGAGCCAACAGGCGACGAGAGTAGTTCGCTACCTCATCGCGCTGCTGGGCAAACAGCTCCTCATCAAGCCCATGAATTTGGGCCCCGTAGTGGCGCTTGGCGCCTGAGGACTTCAAGAATTCGTGCCGTGAGAGCTTGACCTTTTCCCATGGTGGGTTGCCGATCACCGCATCAAAACCCTCAGGGACCATGGCAGTCCAAACCTTGCGATCTGCCATCAAGCTATCGCCACAGTACCAACGTGCACGCATAGCTTTAAGAGTCGATACATCATCAGTGAACGAAGCAAGCGCAAGCAGTGCCGCACGCAAAGAGTTGCCCGAAAGATCCGCTGCACACACACCGTGAGCCAACCAATGCGCCGTCTTGGCTCGATCCATCCCACACACTGCGTGAGTCAGCGCTGCTAGCAAAATTCCTGCGCCGCAGGCAGGATCAATCACCTTGCTCTTGTGTGTGAGCTTGGGGGCAGCGAGCTTCGCCAGTCGTGTAGCCAGGCGAAAATCCGTATGGTAGGCGCCCGTGCTTTTTCGATCCTGCTCATGCAAGACCTCACGCGCCAGGACACTCAGTGCCAAAGCAGGGTGAATAGGTGAACGCTCGATGGCACTTGCTACAGGTGCCGCAAGCTCTAAAAGCTCTGATGCTGGGCGCTTGCTCTTGACTCCAAAAGCCTCATGAAACGCCGTTAGGTCAAACCCGCCAAAACGCGCTGACGCTGCCTCCAAAACTTGAAGCCGAAGCTCAAAGCTGGTTGGGCCATAGTCCCCTCCCACAGCCTGAGTGAGTGCCGCTTCTGCTGGGGCTAGGTACTCTGCTTCAACAGGCCGAGGAGCACTCATACATAGCTCCCCACGAGAACGGGTTTGATGGCTTTAACTGTTTTTGACTGGGCTTGGGGAAGCTGTGCCATGGACCGCTTCACGACCACCAAAAATTCGTTCACATCGGACGCCGAGCTACTGGCAACCTTGTTTGGGCGATATCGACCAATGGCGCCCAAAGGGTACATTGTGGACGAGCCGATCTTAGAAAGCTCAGCCTTCATGTCCTGCATGCAGATGTGTCCTTCACTACTGTACGAGAGTAGTACCCTTTGAGCCTTCAAGCCATGCACCAGACGCGAGAGTGTTTTGAGAGCACGGCTCTTGTAGCAAAAGTCAGAAGCCAAGGCCTTCCATGGACGAAGTCCCGCAACACCCTCCACCACAGGCTCATCGCCAAGAGCCACCGTTTCAAGGATGTGGTAATAGCTCGCGTATTGACGCTTGGTGTATGGGGGGTCCAAATACACGAGGTCGTGTGCAACATTCGGAACGTCGAACACATCACCCACGGTAGCCTCAACGCACACGCCAGTTTCTTTGAGATCACGGCAACGCATGGCAATCTTGTTTTGAGATTGGCTTGTCCATTTGGAGAGGAAGCAGCCAAAAGTGCCCGCAATGTTGGCAACGCGGTTCAGTGCACCAAAGAGATCGGCAATCAACAGCCTCTCCTCAATTTCGTCAATATATCCGGCACCTTTCCACTCAACAATCAAGCAGCGCATAGCGTCGATCCGAGCTGCATTTTCTTCGGTGAAGTACCTACGCTCAATTCCACACGTATCGATCGAAGCGGGGCTATAAGTGCGCCACATAAAACCATGCAATGGCTTAACTGCGTTTAGCTTGCTAACAGCACCAGAGTACCCACCAAGTTTTTTGAAGGTCACCTGATCATGGCTAATAAGACGTGCTCCAGCAGAGATAACAGCTGAGTGCAAGCTATCATTAATCCGCACATTCCAACCATGCTCCGCAGCGGCCTCAGCTACAGCTCCAGTTCCACAAAAGGCATCCACAAAAAACGCGCCCTCTCTAGGCGGCCCAATGTGGGATGCTATCTTGTCGATGAGCCTAGATTTGGAGCCAATATAGCGAAAAGTCATATAGAAACCCCTACGTTTTTTTTACGGCCAGTTACTGCTCGACCCTGACCAAGTTCTTGGCTGGCTTCTGGGCTTGGCAACACAATACCTTTGCGGTCGCAATAGTCACAAAGGAGTACCTCAAGCATATTCACCATGCTCCGCTGCTCATGCTCCGCGGCCTCCTTTAAGGCCTGTTTGAACTTTCTGGAAACTCTTAGATTTAAGGTCTCACTTTTGAGGTCAGTGAATCGCATGAAAACGCCCCGCATATGTCTGTGCAATTGCGTTATTATATATATACACATACTGAATAGATACACTATGACAGGGATTCTTAACCTTACGTACAATGCAGCACTGTATTTACTCGCGAACCAGACGGGATCCTTCATGGTTTCTCCTACTCCGAAGGTGAGCTATAGGGAAACCTGACTGCTTTAGCAATACATCTATCCAATTTTCGACGTATCGCGAGTCTTACCATCATGAGCGCACACACAGCAACAGGCGTTGTAGCCAGCTCTGTTGCCTCACAGTGAGGTTGTTGAAATCTTCTTTGGGATGATGTATTGGTTCATTGACATCACAAAACGTTTCGATACTCACCGGCCATCGCAACGAGGCCTGTACTGTGTCTTTCAATATCTGCAAGATTGCTTGGGAGGGATTAACGCCCGGCCTCATCCTGACGATACGTGTAGACAAGCGCTTCTTGTTATCGCTGGTATCCACCTCCAGCAAAAATTTTTCTTGCCCATTCTTTAACTTGAAGTGGGCTTTCAAGTAGCAACGATGAGACCCATCCTCCATCTTGTGATAACTACGACGGAGAACCTGTGGTAATGGCTCCACCTCCATCGCTACCGACTCGATGTCTGGCTGCTTGGCTATCTGCTTGATGATTTCTTTTAGTGACTCAAAGCGGTTGGGGAAAACTTCCGCCTCCTGCTGCTCTTCCTGTTGCCCTTCCAGTTGCTGTAGTTCTGTCGGGGGGATCTCTCCTCCGGTTACGTCGTCGCACAATCCAAGAAGAATACCGTCACCTGGAAGCTCTTCACCTTCCAGCTTCTGACCAAAACGGCTTGCTCTCTGTCCTTGGTAGACGGCCCGCGTATGCCGCTGCCCACGGAAGGATAACCCTTCCATCGGTAGGTCCAACAGTTGGCGATCCTTGTCCTCATCCGTATCCTCCTCACCATCTAAGATAATGTCATCGCTAGATGAACTTGGATTTCGGGTTCCTCCCCCCTCTCCACTAACTGAGAGCTTGAGTGCAGGGTGATGGAACAATATCGGTTGAAAACAGTTCAACTCGAGCCCTTGTAGAGTCTTAATCTCCCAGACCAGAATTTCTTTACTGTCCCAATCTAAGGGACCAAGAACCTCCATGCTGGCACCTGAAATGGTAGCCGGTGGATCAAAGTTGAACTGCCAGCGGGTATATCGTCCGCCAGATGAAAACCGCTCCTGATTTAGGCATCGCCATATAGATTCGAAAGACTGCTTAACGCCCTCACTTAGCAGCAGCCAACTGAAGAGATCACGATACGATTCCATCTGGAGCAGACGGGCCGGAACCCCTGTCTTAGCTGGGGTATGGATATGGATGGCGTCCTGATCCCTCTGCACCGAGAAGATCATGTCCAAGCCACTGGGTTCAAAGGCTGACCGAGCCAGGAAACCGGCATGGAAGAAAAGCTTGCGGGCCAGCTCGAACTTGGGGAGCCAGACGGTAAGGCCATCCGCCTCGAACACGAAGCATCGTTGGCTGGCCACCTCAGAATTGCGGGCAAGCCTTTTGGCCAAGCGGGGACATTCGCCCAGCAGCTTTTCGCGCCATTCCGCTATCGGTGGTAGCTTGAGTTTTTTCTGGAAGCCATTCGAGCGATAAGGGACTTCATCTTCTGCGACAAACTCGCGGCCAATGCCCAAAATACAGCTCATCTCCAAGCCGAACTGACGTTGCTCCATCTCGTTTTTTTGACTGAAAATCGACGCTAAGCGCCATGGTGCTTCTGAGGAATTAGCTCTGAAAAAATTACCTACGGCCAGCAACTTGGCATCTTTAGGGATCTGGCGGAACAAAATACGACTCAATCCAATCCTCCTATGCTTGTGATAAATGAGGCTGTCAGGGAAGCAATCTTGCCCTTCTGCAATCCACAACGTCTTGCCAATTGCCAACCCATTGAACGCTGGCCTGCCATAGCATCTTCGATCATGGCATTGGTCAAACGACGGATCTGGTACTCCCCAACAGACTCGGCATATCGATCCAGAAAAGCCCGACAGAGAAAAAGTTGATCCAGGTGGCGCTCGACGGATGCTCGATGAGGAAGCTGATGCAGATACCAGCTACGACTCTTGCGCGGCAGGCTTAGATCCGATTCAGAGCGTTCTCCTATTCTCACCAGAAGTCGCACCAACTTTCTATCTCTGGCAGCCCAATTGATGCAGCTGTTGTTACCCTGCCGAGCATGCTTGGTCTTGTCGACATTCAGCAGCCATTCCCTGTCATGCCGGTAGATCCAGGCATAAGTGGCTTGAAAGCCTGCACTTCTGGCTGCCTTAGCTCCGCAATATGTATTAAGGGCAACAAGCCACTGAGATCGGTACTTTCTTCTCAAGCAAGCATCTGCAGGCAGCTGTGATATAGGTGGATGGGGAGCAATATCCGCAGCGCAGGTCATTGCTTCAGCGATGAGATCATTGACGTTTTTCCCAGGTCTCAAACTTGTCCAAACAATGAGGTGTTGCAGGAAGCCAAACGCCTTGCGGTGCTTTCTGAACATGGATTGGAGCCAAGACGGCGGTTCAGCCGCCCATAGGCCGTTGACCGCAAGCCAGTCCCTCGGATAAAGCTCAAGGATTTTTTCCCATATGATCCAGGCCTTGATTTGCTGGCCCTTCATGGCTCCGCACTCAGCGGCCAGATGCCGGTAGAAGTTGGTCCACACCTCGTAACCGGAGGGGCTTGTTCCCCTGAAGGCCAGGAGCTGCGTTAATGCGTCCGCTAGCCTGGCAGCCCCTTCCCCACAGGGCTGGACAGTGGAGCTATGGTGCAGAAACAGGGAGGAGGCAGCATGGAATTCGTGCCTCTGTGCCCGCCTGTATGGGATGGGCGAATCCACAAGCGCGCAACCATGGGCCGAGCAGACGTCCACACCCTGAACCTGCCAACTTCGCCGCCAATAGGGCTCCCCGAATTTTGCCACCATTTCCTCTATACAGAGCGGGCAGTAACGCAACCACTCGGGCCATTTGACCAATGCTGTGGAGGCACCAGCTAGTCCTATAACTACGGGCATGTCTGGAGCCAGCATGGCCTGGAGAAGTCTTTGCCGGCGCTCCTGTGGGATGAAAGGCGAATAAAACGGGAAGAGGGTGTGGTTGACCACCAGATCACCTGCGACCAAGCCTGTGTTGCTCGCCAGACTTTCCAAGTGGCTGGGCAGGTCGGTAATCGCCGCGACTCTGGTATCGCCGAATAGCTCCCTCAACAGGCTCTTATGGCTGTCCACCCCCAAATGAACCCGGCAGCGAGCGATGGCGCTGTAGAGGAGTTCGTCTGGGTAAAGCCTGGGGAAATACATGTCAGCTCGCCTTGCCCAGCAGCACTTGCAGGTCGAACACCAGACCAGCCTCTTTGAACCTGCCGTAAACCTCGCCCTCGGGTCCGCTGGTATAGCGTCGCCGCAAATCATCTTGAGGTAACTGACCCCATTCCGTCCGCTTCACTCTGGAGAATCCTGAAGCCTTGGGTTTGTCCTGGACTAGGTAGGATGTCGCCTTGTGGATCAATGCTGCCAAGGGAATCTCGGGATACTCGGCCAGCAGCTCGTCAGCCATAGGAATGGCAATATCCTTGGGGATCTCCATTCCCTCGAGCAAGGCCGCCAGCTTTTTGGCCCTATCGTCGACCAGTGGCGCCAGTGGCTTGGATTCTGTAATTCTGTCCAATGACTGTGTAAGGGAGATCAGCTTGCCTTCTATTTCTGGCATCAGAAGGTCATCGTACTTGGCGATGAGTTCCGGCCTGTTGCTCCGCAATGCTGCCAACATGGGATGGACCGGCTTGAACTCATCCTCGTAGACTTTGCGCAGCAACATTGGCTTGATACATTCAGCACCCGTCACTATGGCCCGGATCTGCGCCAGTGCGAACAACTTGATGACGATATCCATGACCCCCTGAGTGAGCTCGTACATGGTCGCCTCAAGCTCATCGTCCAAGGGGTAGGCATTCCGCACCCACTGATATTTCCAAAGCCGTTTCAAGAGCCGTTTCCAGTGATCGTCTCTTGGCAGCCTGTCCCAGCGGATGCTGCCCAAGCCGGAGATACGTCGAGCAGCCCTGAATGTGCGCTGGAAGAACTTGCTGGCCCTGTGTGTGCCCACCTGAATGATGGGCACTCCTATGGTGTTGACCAAAGATACGAAGAAATTGTGCATCTTCTCGGCCCCGCCAGACCGGGCCTCGTTGAGGTTCTGAACCTCATCGATGATCAGTACTCCAAGAGCATGAAGATTGGCGATCTGACACATGCTGGCCAGCAGGCGCTTGGTGCCCAGTTTCTTACGACCATGACTGCGACTGTAATGAGTGCCCAGAACCCTGTCCGCTTGGTTGAAGAAGCTCAGGCAAAGCTCGTCCAGATCGCCATCAATGGGGCAGTCAACTTTCAGGTAGGTCAGCTGAGTGATGTTGTAGTCGTGATGATGGAGGGCCTGGGGGTACATACTCAGGATCCGCTCTAGGGTGCGGGTCTTGCCGCAGCCAGAGCAGCCGAACAGCGACAGACTGCTGGCCGTCGAAGAAACGCTCCGGTAGACCGCAGCCTCTAAATCCTCTTCCTCCACGCGGCGGTAACCGTTTTGTAGGTGGGAATACCAGGCACCATTGGCAGGGTTCCGACCGATGTAACCCTGGCGGATCATCAGGCTGATCTTGGCTTCCAACTCAAGGTGGTGGGTCAGAGGCTGAAAGAAACCATGTAACAGGCGGGCAATGGCGTGGGCCCTGAGCCGCCCGTCAAGGAATGCCTCCTGAGGATCGAAGCTGGGCACAGCCTGAAGTTGGGTAACCACCTCTTGCAGGTCGGGTATGGGTGGCAAGGCGCTGATAAGCGGATTGTCCTGATATTCTGGTAGTTGCTGCTCCAGATATTGGGCCAAGGGGATGACGCCGCTGCGGATCTCGTCAGTCATTGTCCCCCTCCCCGAAGATAAGGTCGCCCAGATCCGGATAGGCATAGTCGTCTGGTTTCTCACCCCTCAGCGGGACCACATCGGCGGGCTTGCCTGACTGCTCTCTCGCAGGTCTGAAGGCCCCTTGGCGACGCTCATGGCGCTTTTCATCCTGCTTGTTCTCGCGGATCTGGGTTCCCAAATCCTTCTTGGACATGCCGGTTTTGATGGGACTGGCATTCTCCGCCAAAGCGGCGATGGCCTCGATCTTCTCGAGTAGCCTACCCCTCTCCTTCATCCCCTCCATGGCAGCGTTGGCATCACTTCTGCGCTCCTCCTTGGACAGCAGCCAGACGTCCCAGAAGGTCATCCCCCGGAAGCGCCTGCTGCGATCGGCGAGATCACAAATCCAGTACTCTTTGAGGTTGTTGGAGGGACGAATGTAGATGTGGTCTGCACTGCGCGGGTCGTAGGCCACCATCACCTTTTCGGGTCTATGGCCTTGCCCCCGGTGGAACCAGCCGGACTTCAGAGCCTCCTGGCAGGTATAGAAGCAACCAAATAGCCTTATACCCAGTTCCGAAACTGTGGCCTGATCATGGGGCAGCAGGTTGATGCGAACCAGATCCTGGGGTGCGACCCGCAACCGGCCCGTCAGGTTACCCAGCCCCCAATGCCACAACCTGGCAGGTATAGCGGGCAGGTCACCGGGTATACCGGCAGTCCTGTCGTATTTACTCAGGACGTGGAAGTTGTTGTGCCAGAGGACACTCGCGATGATGCATTTGGTGAATTCCGGTAGTGTCAGGCTGGCGTCGAGTCTGTAGTCATGGCCACCGCGCTTGCGACTGATGTGACCTTCGACCACGCCGCTAACATAGGGCTTAAAACGTTCCTGTACCGTCCTGAATTGGCGCTCGACAATACCCTTGGCATCCCCACGCCTGGCTGGTGCATTTTCAATGCGAACTCCGAAGGATTCGGCGAACACCTCGACCTTGGTGCCGTTCAGCTCACCTTTGTCCGCCAGCACCACATCGGGCAAGCCCTGCACGGGCCAATCTCCAACGTCAATCTCCACACCATACTGGCGGCAATATTCCACCTTGTCGGCAGTGGTATTAGCCAGGGCCACCATGGCGCTGATCCAGGATGGCCCCTCGAACCCGATGTACATGCCCGTCACCATCCGGCTAAACACATCGTTCACTATGTAAACAACGGGTCTGCCTACGATCAGGCTGCGATCATGATCCGATATCAGGTAGATATCAGCAATGGTGGCGTCGATCTGGTAGCGGTAACCAGGCCCCAGAGCCTCTGTCGTCGACGTCCCCCTGATCGGCCGGATATCCTTGGCGAAATCCACTGCGGATGCCTGGCGAGCCAAAATTTCAGTAAAGTGGTACTCGCGCTTGTAGAAGTAACGAAACTGCTCCACCGTCGGCAGATCATGTGTCGGCAAGTCGGGAAACATAGTACCGAGCAGGCTCAGGCTGGCAGCGTAGACGTCGGGAATCGACGGATGTTTTTCCTTGAGCAGGCGCTCCTCTATGACGCGCCTGAAAATACGCTCAATTTCGGGAGTAACGTTGCTTCCCCGCCCATCTCTGACCATCCTGGGCCGCCCCAGTTTGGCATGGTCCGGTTTGCGTCGCTTACCACGGCCTCCCGAGTTGGCGTAATCCGGCAGCAAGGCATTCTTGCACATGCCCCGTTGCCAGTAGCGCCTGAGAAGCCGGTACACCGTCTGCTTGGTGACACCGTGGCGCTCCATTATGCCTTTGACGATTTCCCCTCTGGCTCGGCGCTCAAACAGGCCGGTGTCACGAATTGTCTCTGCCAGTATTTCCCAGGCCGAATCGCGCTTTTGCTGCTCACTTGACCCATCCTCAACCTCCCGAAGGGTCACATCCAGAAAAGGGTCATCTATGCGTTTCAGCTCCCCGGCTATAAGCAACCCCTCCAGCTCTGCGACTGAAGCCGATTCTGGAAATGCCAAGCTCGAGTCAATATCGATCCAGATGACCAGCTCTGTGTCGCACCAGAGCAAACGTCTGCGTAACTCACCCATCTGGAGCACCAAGTTAACCGGGAACATGGCGTATCTCCTGCTGTTCTTGATGGGGATTGACGGATAGATCACCCGGCTTTAGCTCTCTGTAGAGCTTGTTGATATCGAAGATAAAATAGTGGCGAGCAAGCAACTGACGCAACCAATAGAGTGCCTGCCCTGGTTCAAGCTCGTAAGCCACATCCAGGCTCTGAACAATGCTCGTCAGCGTCTGCTCAGGATGGCGTTGGAACTCGTACAGGAACAAGCTGTAGTAGCGTTCGAGGTCGTTGAGGACAATATCTTCCTCGGCCTGGGCGGGGTAGAGCCACTGGATGTTGGTAAATGCCGTCCGGGAGATCTCCCTCTCGGTGACAATGGCCCAGGAGATCTCTTTCTCTTCCCAGTAACGCCTTTCGAGCTCTAGGCGCTCGATGACTTCAGGTTTCTCGAGGTCTGCGTTGTATTTTGCTTGGAGCGCCATAGCCGGGCGTGTGGGATCGTCGAAGTCCACCAGAAAGTCGGAACTAAGCACCTGCGGGATTCCCTGAAACTTGCCGTGGGGAAGCCCATACGTTTCAGCAAGGCGGACTGTGTCCTCGACCCGAAGGGGAAATTGCTCCCGGATATCGATGACCTTGGGAGACCAATCCAGAGTGAGGAAGACGGCGAGTTCTAAGTCGGAAAGGAGGTGGTGCATGCGTCGGCATTTATTGCCGAACAGGCGGTGGGAACGTCCCAGAGAAGAGACATCCCTGGTGTAGATGAACGGCTTGTAGTCAGATCCCCGGCCTTGACCCCGCCCCTCCTTCAGCCTTCTATCGATCTGAGCCTGAGTCAGGCCCTTGAATGTTCCAGCCATAAAAAAGCCAACGTCCTAGTTGATACCATCAACATAGCGCACGCTGGCTTAGGATGAAACTCTATTTTCAAGGATGAAACTTTATTTGTAGGGATGAAACTTTATTTTCATCCCACATCTTTTTTTATGTCTGACAACGGCTTATTCCACTGTCACGGATTTCGCCAGGTTGCGCGGCTGATCCACATCCGTGCCCTTGATCAGGGCGACGTGGTAGGAGAGCAGCTGCAACGGCACCGTGTAGACGATGGGGGCTATCATCTCTTCCACGTGGTTCAGGCTCATCACCCTCATGGTCTCGTCGCTCTTGAAGCCGGCGTCGGCATCGGCGAACACGTAGAGGATGCCGCCACGAGCACGGACTTCTTCCACGTTGGACTTGAGCTTCTCCAGCAGATCGTTGTTCGGCGCCACCACTATGATGGGCATCTCGGCATCGATCAGTGCCAGCGGGCCGTGCTTGAGCTCACCGGCGGCATAGGCTTCTGCGTGGATGTAGGAGATCTCTTTCAGCTTGAGCGCCCCCTCCATGGCGATGGGGTACTGGCTGCCGCGACCGAGGAACAGGCTGTGGTGCTTGTCGGCAAACTCTTCGGCCAGGGTCTCGATCTGCTTGGCCAGGGCCAGGCTCTCCTTGATGCGCAGCGGCAGGGCTTGCAGCGCCTTGACCAGTTCGGCTTCGGCCTCGGCACTCAGGTGGCCGCGGCAGTGACCGACGGAGGCCACCAGCATCAGCAGGCCGGCCAGCTGGGTGGTGAAGGCCTTGGTGGAGGCGACGCCGATCTCGGCACCGGCCCGGGTCATAAAGGCCAAGTCAGATTCCCGCACCAGGGAGGAACCCGGCACGTTGCAGATGGCGAGCGAGCTCATGTAGCCGGACTCCTTGGCCAGGCGCAGGGCCGCCAGGGTGTCGGCTGTCTCGCCGCTCTGGGACAGGGTCACCAGCAGACTGTTGGGGCGCACCACAGACTTGCGATAGCGGAACTCGGAGGCGATCTCCACGTCGCAGGAGACGCCGGCTATCTCTTCGAACCAGTAGCGGGCCACCATGCCGGAGTTGTAGGAGGTGCCGCAGGCCACGATCTGGACGTGCTCCACCTTGTCGAAGATGGCGCGGGCACCGTTGCCGAAGGACTCGACCACCACGTGATCGCTGCCCAGACGCCCTTCCAGGGTGTTGGTGATGGCCTTGGGCTGCTCGTAGATCTCTTTGAGCATGTAGTGGCGGTACTCGCCCTTGTCACCGGCGTCGTGGGAGAGCTCGGACTCCAGCTCCTCGCGCACCACGGCATTGCCCTGGGTATCGAAGATGTGCACGTCGCGACGGGTCACCTCGGCCACATCCCCCTCTTCCAGGAAGATGAAGCGGCGGGTCACCGGCAGCAGGGCCATCTGATCGGAGGCGATGAAGTTCTCGCCGATGCCGCGGCCGATCACCAGGGGCGAGCCGGAGCGGGCCACCACCACGCGGCTGTCGTCACGGCTGTCCATCACCACAGTGCCATAGGCACCGCGCAGCTGCTTCACCGTGACCTGCATGGCGGCCAGCAGGCTGGGAGCGGATTTCAGCTCGTGGTGCACCAGGTGGGCGATCACCTCGGTGTCGGTGTCTGAGCTGAACTCATAGCCCATGCCCTGCAGCCTGCTGCGCAGCTCTTCGTGGTTCTCTATGATGCCGTTGTGCACCACCACTATATGCTCGGAGACGTGGGGGTGGGCATTGCGCTCGGACGGCTCGCCATGGGTCGCCCAGCGGGTGTGGGCTATGCCGGTGCCGCCGTGGACGGACTGCTCTTCCAGCGCCTTGACCAGCTCGGCCACCTTGCCGAGACGACGCACCCGCTGCAGCGGCTGGTTGGCGCTGAACACGGCCACACCGGCGGAGTCATAGCCGCGGTATTCCAGACGGCGCAGGCCTTCTACCAGGATTTCAGCCACATCACGTTGGGCCACTGCCCCGACGATGCCACACATAGACTTCTCCTCAAGAGGTAAAAACGGAAATTCGTTTGGATAGTTGGATGTTTGGGTCAAACCGCCACTGGGGCGCAGATCAGTGCTATCCCCCTGGCTTGAATCTGTGCTCTGGCCTCGCTGTCCAGCCCCTCATCGGTCACCAGGGTATGGATGCTGGACCAGGGCAGCTCGAGATTGGGGATCTTGCGGCCTATCTTCTCCGACTCGACCATGACGATGACCTCGCGGGACACCTCGGCCATCACACGGGAGAGGCCCACCAGCTCGTTGAAGGTGGTGGTGCCTCGCTCCGGGTCTATGCCGTCGGCGCCGATGAACAGCTGGTCGAAGTCATAGGAGCGCAACACCTGCTCCGCCACCTGACCCTGGAAGGATTCGGAGTGGGGATCCCAGGTGCCGCCGGTCATCAGCAGAGTGGGCTCGTTCTCCAGCTCGCGCAGGGCACCAGCCACGTTGAGGGAGTTGGTCATCACGATGAGGCCGCGCTTGCTGCCCAGCATGGGGATCATGGCGCTGGTGGTGCTGCCGCTGTCGATGATGACGCGGTTGTGATCGCGGATGCGCTCGGCGGCGGCACGGGCTATGGCCAGCTTTCGTTTCGAAACTTGATCCGGGTTGCTGTCCACCACCATCTCGCTCGGCAGGGGCACGGCACCACCGTAACGACGCAGCAGCAGGCCGCCGGTCTCCAGCACGGCCAGATCCTTTCGGATGGTCACTTCCGAGGTGGAGAAGTGCTTGGCCAGTGCATCGACGCTGACTTCGCCCTGTTCCTGCACCAGAGTCACTATGGTGTGACGGCGCTGTTGTGTGTTGCGTTTGGTCATCTTAAAGTTTCGATTCGAAAGAATGGCGAAATATTAATACCTTTTTTGGAAAAATCAAACGGCAAATAGGATCCGATTTGGTTCGATGCCAGAATGGTCAGGCCGATTTATGACGAGGACGCCATGCAAAAACGAGTCATCTGGCTGGTGGAAGATGAGGCCAGCATCGCCGACACCCTGATCTATGCCCTGCAGACCGATGGTTTCGAGGTGGAGTGGTTCCCCCTCGGCCAGCCGTTGCTGGCGCGACTGGAACGGTCGCGACCGGATTTTCTGATCCTGGATGTGGGGTTGCCGGACATCGGCGGCTTCGAGCTGTGCAAGCAGGTACGTGCCCTGACCGACACTCCCCTGATGTTTCTCACCGCCCGCAGCGAGGAGATAGACAGGTTGATCGGGCTGGAGATAGGGGCCGACGACTACGTGGCCAAGCCCTTCTCGCCGCGGGAGGTGTGCGCCAGGGTGAGGGTGATACTGCGCCGCAGCCAGCCCATAATCCCCCAACCGAGCCAATTGCTGGCACTGGACGAGGAGCGGGCCCGCATCTGCTTCCACGGTCAGCCCCTGACCCTCACCCGCTACGAATACCTGCTGCTCAAGACTCTGATGCAGGCGCCAGGCCGGGTCTACTCCCGCCAGCAGCTGATGGATCTGGTGTGGAGCGGGGCCGAAGAGAGCCTGGATCGCACCGTCGACACCCACATCAAGACCCTGCGCGCCAAGCTGCGGGAGCGGGACGCCGAGGCCAATCTTATCCTGACCCACCGCGGGCTGGGCTACAGCCTGGAGCTGGCATGAGCCACGGGGGATCGCAACGGCCAGGCAGGCCAGGGCAGCGGAACCACAGAGGGGGACGGCCATGAGGATAGGGTTGCAACTGCTGTGCGGTCTGGTGCTGATCTTCGCGCTGGCCGCCTGGTTCGTGCTGGAGATCTTCGTCGAGGAGATTAAACCCGGGGTGCGCAGCGCCACCGAGGATACCCTGGTGGACATGGCCCAGCTGCTGGCCCCCCTGGCTCTGGACGATCTGCAGGAGGGGAAGATGGCGGATGGCCGGCTGGCCAGCGCCTTTGCCCGCCTCAACCAGAGCCCCATCAACGCCCTGATCGACGGCCACCTCAAGCAGCAGGCCGAGTACCGCATCTATGTGGTCGACGCCAAGGGCAAGGTGGTCTATGACTCGGACGGGGTGGATCTGGGCAAGGACTATTCCCGCTGGAACGACGTCTACCGCACCTTGCGCGGGGAGTATGGCGCCCGCAGCACCCGCAGCGATCCTGACGATCCCGCCAGTTCGGTGATGCACGTGGCCGCCCCCCTGCGCGAAGGGGACGAGATCCTGGGTTCCCTCACTGTCGCCAAGCCCAACCGCACCCTGCTGCCCATGATAGAGCGCAGCGAGCACCAGCTGTTGCAGGGGGCGGCCCTGCTGCTCTGCCTCTCGCTGCTGATCGGCGCCCTGCTGGTGTGGTGGCTCACCCGCGCCATCGGCAAGCTGGTGCACTACGCCGATGCGGTCAGCCAGGGCCAGCCCGCCAGCCTGCCGAGGCTCCACAGCCCGGAGCTGGACCGGCTCGGCCACTCCCTCGAGACCATGCGCCGCCAGCTGGACGGCAAATCCTACATCGAAGCCTATGTGCACAGCCTGACCCATGAGCTCAAAAGCCCGCTGGCTGCCATCCGCGGGGCAGGGGAGATCCTCGCCGAGGTACCGCCGCCCGAGGTGGCGCGGCGCTTTATCGGCAACATCAATCTGGAGACGGCCCGCATGCAGCAACTGATCGAACGCATGCTACAGCTCGCGCGCCTCGAATCGGGGCAGGGGTTGGACAGACAGGCCATAGCCCCCGCCACACTGGGCAGGCGGGCTCTGGATGCCCGCCAGATAGTCGCTGCCCGTCGTCAGGTAGCCCTGGCGGCAGAGCTCGCCGACGCCCCCAGGCAGAAGTGGGATCCCCTGCTGGTGGAGCAGGCCCTGGGCAACCTGCTGGACAACGCCCTCGATTTCTCACCCGCCGGGGGTCACATCCGGCTAAGCGGCGCCCTGGAGCAGGGGGGCTACAGCTTCCGGGTGCGGGATCAGGGACCCGGCATCCCGGACTATGCGCTGCCCAGGATCTTCGATCGCTTCTACTCCCTGCCCAGACCCGACAAGGGCAAGAGCAGCGGCCTCGGGCTCAGCTTTGCCGCCGAAGTGGCTCGCCAGCACGGCGGCCGGCTGACCCTGGGCAACCAGCCGGAAGGTGGAGTGCTGGCCGAGCTCTGGCTGCCTGCTGGCTAGGGGACTTCACACTGAACACACAGAGCAGGGCTAAGCTGCGCCTCCTCAGATAGGGTCCCGCCCGGACCCGTTGATACGCGTTCTGATGAATCAAGGAGATGTTCATGTCCCGCATTCTGTTGTCCGGCCTGCTTGCCGCCGGCCTCTTCTGTACCTTGCCCGCCAGCGCCACCACGGGCTGCCTGCTGTTTGCCGATGGCAGCGGCAAACCCCTCAGCGCCCAGGGTGACTGCGCCAGCCAGTTGACGCCCGCCTCCACCTTCAAAATCCCCCTCGCGCTGATGGGCTATGAGAGCGGCTTCCTGGTGGATGAACAGTTGCCTGCCCTGCCATTCAAACCCAGTGACCCTGACTTCCTGCCGGAGTGGAAGCAGACCACCACCCCGAGCAACTGGATGAAATTCTCGGTGATCTGGTATTCCCAACGCCTCACCGAGTGGCTGGGAGAGGCGCGCTTCCAGCAGTACGTCGACCGCTTCGACTACGGCAACCGGGAGCTCTCGGGAAACCCGGGCAAGCACGACGGTCTGACCCAGGCCTGGCTCAGCTCCAGCCTCGCCATCAGCCCCCAGGAGCAGGCCCGCTTCCTCGGCAAGCTGGTGAGCGGCAAGCTGCCGGTCTCCGCCGAGGCGGTACACCGCACCAGCACACTGCTGCGTCAGCCCGACATCGATGGCTGGCAGATCCACGGCAAGACCGGCATGGGCTACCCCAAGCTGCTGGATGGCAGCCTCAACCGGGATCAGCAGATCGGCTGGTTCGTCGGCTGGGCCAGCAAGCAGGACAAGAAGCTCATCTTCGTGCACACAGTGGTGCAAAAACCCGGCAAGCAGTTCGCGTCCCTCAGGGCAAAGGAAGAGGTGTTTGCCGCCTTGCCAACAGAGCTGAAGAAACTCTGATCCCCAACCGGCGCATGGCGCCGGTTTTTTTATCCCCCTTCACCCCCACTTCACAGGGCCCCATCCCCGCTTCACCCGACCCCGGCACACTCGACCCCATCAACAAGGAGAGGCGTCATGGTCAAACAGATATTCACCCACAAGATAGTGCTGCTGCTGTTGCTCAGCCTGCTGCTGATGATCCCCGTTCACTCCATCATGGAGCTGAACCGGGAGCGCCAGGCCTACCGCAGCCAGGCCATCCACAGCATCATGGCAAGCCACAGCGGCCCGCAGCGCTTGCTGGGGCCAGTGCTGGTGCAACCCTATACCCGGGCCGTCACCGTCGAGCAGGATGGCAAGCGCTTCGTGCGCGAGGAGCGGGTCTATCGCTACCTGCTGCCGGACAGGCTGGATGTGCGGGCCAGCATGGAGGTCACCCCGCGCAAGCTCGGCATCTATCAGGCCCAGGTCTATCACAGCCGGCTCTCCCTCTCCGGCCGGTTGCCGGCCAGTCTGGCCGACAAGGCGCTGGTGGCTGGCAACCCGGATCTCAGCTTTGACGCCGCGGATCCCGCCCTGGTCCCGGGCAAACCCTACCTCAGCCTGGTGCTGTCCGATGCCCGCGGCATCAGCAGTGTGCCCGAGCTGAAGCTGGGAGAGCGGCGCATTCCGTTCGCCCCCGGCGCCCTGCTGGGTGACGGTCTGGCCGGCATCCATGCTCCGATCGAGAGCTTGCCCGGTGAAGATGGCCGCTTTCACATCGAGTTGAACCTGCAGGGCATGAACGCGCTTGAGGTGGTGCCGATCGGCCAGGACAGCCGATTCAACCTGAGTGGCAACTGGCCCCACCCCAACTTCATCGGCGATTTTCTGCCAGGCAGCCGCATCCTGAACGATCAGGGGTTCGACGCCAGCTGGCAGACCAGCTGGTTTGCCACCGACATGGAGCGGCGTTTCACCCGCATGATGAAGGGGGCGGGGAGCGATTTGCCGACCTTCAGCGTCAGCCTGGTGCAGCCGGTGGATCACTATCAGCAGAACGAGCGGGCCGCCAAATACGCCCTGCTGTTCATCGGCCTCACCTTCCTCAGTTTCTTCATGTTCGAGCTGCTCAAGGGGCTGCGGGTGCACCCCATCCAGTACGCCCTGGTGGGCATGGGGCTGGCCATCTTCTATCTGGTGCTGCTGGCGCTGACCGAGCACCTCGGCTTTGGCTGGGCCTATCTGGTCGCCAGCCTCGCAAGCGTGTCGCTCAACGGCTTCTACCTCAGCCACGTGCTGGGGGGGCCGCGTCAGGGCCTCGGCTTCGCGGCCCTGCTCGGGCTTGTCTACGCCATACTGTTCGGGCTGCTGCAGGCCGAGGAGATAGCCCTGCTGCTCGGCGCCCTGCTGCTGTTCGCCATACTGACGCTTGTCATGGTGCTGACCCGCAAGCTGGACTGGTATGGGGTGATGGGCAACCCGCCACCTTCCTCTTCCCCGAGCCAGGAGAGCTGAAAACAAAACCGGCGCCCTGAGGGCGCCGGTTTCATTTCATTGATCGGGCATCACTTCTTCTTGACCGGGCGGACCCAGTTCTTGATGTGGCGCTGTGGCACCCGGGTGATCACCAGCTCGTGCTCGGCCACATCCTTGGTGATGGTGGAACCCGCCCCCAGGGTGGCGCCCTTGCCGATGCGCACCGGCGCCACCAGCTGGGTATCGGAGCCGACGAAGACGTCATCCTCTATGATGGTCTGGAACTTGTTCACCCCATCATAATTACAAGTAATGGTGCCGGCACCTATGTTCACCTTGGCGCCTATGTCCGCATCCCCCAGGTAGGTCAGGTGACCACACTTGGAGCCGACCCCGAGCCGGGATTTCTTCATCTCGACGAAGTTGCCGACATGGGCATCCTGCTCCAGCACGGCACCGGGGCGCAGACGGGCGAAGGGGCCGACCGAGCACTGATCCGCCACCAGGGCGCCCTCGATGACGGAGTAGGGTTTCACCTCGCTGTGATCGCCAATCTCGCAATCCTTCAGCACGGCGCCTGCCCCGATGCGCACATGGTTGCCGAGTTTGACCTTGCCCTCGATGATGACGTTGACGTCGATCACCACCTCGTCACCTATCTCCAGCGTGCCGCGCAGATCGAAGCGGGCCGGATCGATCAGGGTGACGCCGGCGATCATCAGCTTCTCGGCCTGCATCTGCTGATAGCTGCGCTCGAGGGCCGCCAGCTGGACCCGGTTGTTGGCCCCTTCCACCTCCATGGCGCTGTCCGGATGGACGGCGGCAATGGGACAGCCATCCCCATGGGCCATGGCGATCACGTCGGTGAGGTAGAACTCCCCCTGGGCGTTCTTGTTGTCCAGACGGGACAGCCAGCCACGCAGCTGGGCGCCATTGGCCACCAGCACACCGGTATTCACCTCGCGGATGGCGAGCTGTTCGGCGTTGGCATCCTTCTGCTCGACTATGCCGACTACCTGGCCGTTTTCACGGACGATACGGCCATAGCCGGTGGGGTTGTCCAGCACCACCGTCAGCAGCGCCATGCCGTCGTCGGTCTTGGCGGCCAGCAGCCGTTGCAGGGTCTCGGGCTGGATCAGCGGGGTGTCGCCGTACAGTACCAGCACGTCATCCTCATCCTGCCAGAACGGGATCGCCTGGGCGACGGCATGGCCGGTGCCCAACTGCTGGGCCTGCAATACCCAGTTGAGATCCGGGGCGGCAATCCGCTCCTTGAGCAGCTCGGCTCCGTGGCCATAGACCAGGTGCAACTGTTCGGCACCTATCTGGCGAGCGGTGTCGATCACATGGGACACCATGGGTTTGTTGGCGACAGGGTGCAGCACCTTGGGCAGAACGGAACGCATGCGAGTACCTTTACCCGCAGCCAGGATCACGACGTTGAGAGACATAGCCAGCCTTTGAAACATGAGGAAATGCTCGGCGGAGTCTATCCAACGGGCAAAAAAAAAGCGACCCGAAGGTCGCTTTTTGCATCACCGTGATTAGCGGTAATTCTTTTTGACGATATCGATAACCCGCAGCTGGGCCATCGCTTTGGACAGCTCGGCAGATGCCTGCGCATAGTCGATATCACCATGGGAGCTGTGGATCCGCTCTTCGGCACGACGCTTGGCTTCCTGGGCTTTCGCCTCATCCAAGTCTTTGGCACGAATGGCGGTATCGGCCAGCACGGTCACGGACTCGGGTTGCACTTCCAGCATACCGCCGGAGATGTACAACACCTCTTCGCTACCATTTTGCTTGATCAAGCGGACCAGGCCCGGCTTGATGGCAGTCAGCAACGGAGCATGACCGTGGCGGAGACCCAGCTCACCCTCGGAGCCTGTTACCTGGGCCGATTGCACGCGACCGGAAAACAGTTTCCCTTCGGCGCTCACCACATCCAGGTGAAAGGAGATCATCTCAGCCATGGGCCCTCCTATCGAGGCTTACAGTTTCTTGGCTTTCTCGACGACTTCGTCGATGCTGCCAACCATGTAAAACGCCTGCTCGGGCAGATCGTCGTACTCGCCTTTCAGGATGCCCTGGAAACCACGAATGGTCTCTTTCAGCGGCACGTATTTGCCGGAAGAACCGGTAAATACTTCGGCCACGAAGAACGGCTGGGACAGGAAACGCTCGATCTTACGGGCACGGGATACGGTCAGTTTGTCTTCTTCTGACAGTTCATCCATACCCAGGATGGCGATGATGTCCTTCAGCTCTTTGTAGCGCTGCAGCACGATCTGCACACCACGAGCGGTCTCGTAGTGCTCCTTGCCTACCACCAGCGGATCCAGCTGACGGGAGGTGGAGTCCAGCGGGTCAACGGCCGGGTAGATACCCAGTGCCGCGATCTGACGGGACAGAACTATGGTCGCATCCAGGTGGGCGAAGGTGGTCGCCGGAGACGGGTCGGTCAAGTCATCCGCAGGCACGTAAACGGCCTGGACTGACGTGATGGAACCAGTCTTGGTGGAGGTGATACGTTCTTGCAGAACACCCATCTCCTCGGCCAGGGTCGGCTGGTAACCTACTGCAGAAGGCATACGGCCCAGCAGTGCGGATACTTCAGTGCCCGCGAGCGTGTAACGGTAGATGTTGTCCACGAAGAACAGCACGTCACGACCCTCGTCACGGAACTTCTCGGCCATGGTCAGACCGGTCAGCGCGACGCGCAGACGGTTTCCGGGCGGCTCGTTCATCTGACCGTAAACCAGAGATACTTTGTCCAGTACGTTGGACTCCATCATCTCGTGGTAGAAGTCGTTACCCTCACGGGTACGCTCACCCACACCGGCGAATACAGAGTAACCACTGTGTTCGATCGCGATGTTACGGATCAGCTCCATCATGTTGACGGTCTTGCCTACACCGGCACCACCGAACAGACCGACCTTACCACCCTTGGCGAACGGACAAACCAGGTCGATAACCTTGATGCCGGTCTCCAGCAGCTCGGCGCTGTTGGACTGATCTTCGTAGCTGGGGGCTTCGCGGTGGATGGACCAACGCTCTTCTTCGCCGATCGGACCTTTCTCGTCGATGGGCTCGCCCAGTACGTTCATGATACGACCCAGGGTCGAGGTACCAACCGGTACCTGGATGGCCTTGCCGCTGTTAACTACTTCCAACCCACGACGCAGACCGTCGGAGGAACCCATGGTGATGCAACGAACGACGCCGCCGCCGATCTGTTGCTGAACTTCCAGTACCAGACCCTGGCCTTGGCCTTCGCTGATGACTTTCAGTGCATCGTACACCTGGGGCACGGCATTCTGCGGGAACTCGATGTCCACTACAGCGCCGATGATTTGGACGATGAAACCGTTACTCATGTCAAATCCTCTAAACCTTTGATAACCCTTGCCTTACACCGCAGCAGCACCGGATACGATCTCTGTCAGTTCCTGGGTAATACTGGCCTGACGGGCCTTGTTGTACACCAGTTGCAGATCGTTAATCAGGTTGCCGGCGTTGTCAGTCGCGGCTTGCATGGCAACCATTCGGGCTGCCTGTTCACTTGCCAAGTTTTCTACCACGCCCTGGTACACCTGGGATTCGACGTAGCGAATCAACAGGGTATCCAGCAGCTGCTTGGGATCCGGCTCATAGAGGTAATCCCAGTGGTGTTTCTTGGCGAGCTTGCTGTCTTCTGTTACGGGCAAAGGCAGCAGTTGATCGACTTTTGGTTGCTGAACCATGGTGTTGACGAACTTGTTGTACACCAGATACAGCCTGTCAATCTCACCGTTGTCGTAAGCCTTCAGCATGACCTTGACTGAACCAATCAGGTCATTGACGCTCGGGTTGTCACCCAGTCCGGAGACATGGGCTTTCACCTTGGCGCCGTGCCGCTCAAAGAAGTTGGAGGCTTTGCTACCGATCAGTGCCAGGTCAACCTTGGCACCTTTCGCGCTCCATTGCTTCATATCGTTGAGGGCGGCTTTGAACAGGTTGATGTTCAGGCCGCCACACAGGCCACGGTCGGTGGAGACGACGATGTAACCCACTCGCTTGACCTCACGTTCGATGAGGTAGGGGTGCTTGTATTCCAAGTTCCCCTGAGCGATATGGCCGATCACCTTGCGCATGGTTTCAGCGTACGGACGGCTGGCAGACATGCGTTCCTGCGCACGGCGCATCTTGCTGGCTGCCACCATTTCCATAGCGCTGGTGATCTTCTGAGTGTTTTTCACACTCCCGATCTTGTTACGTATCTCTTTTGCGCCGGCCATCTCTTCTCTCCATCAGGTGGCAGCTTGCGCTGCCACACACGCTTACCAGGTCTGGGTTGCCTTGAAGCTATCCAGCAACGCAGTCAGCTTGCCAACGATCGCGTCGTTGTAGTCGGCCTTGGCATTGATTTCAGCCATCAGCTCAGCATGCTGGGTATTGGCGTAAGAGAGCAGAGCGGCTTCGAAGTCGACGATTTTGCTCAGTTCGACATCGGCGAGGTAGCCCTTCTCGGCGGCGAACAGCACCAGAGACTGGTGAGCCACGCTCATCGGAGAGTACTGCTTCTGCTTCATCAGCTCGGTCACTTTCTGACCATGGTCCAGCTGCTTGCGAGTCGCATCGTCCAGATCGGAAGAGAACTGGGCGAAAGCTGCCAGCTCACGATACTGGGCCAGCGCGGTACGGATACCACCGGACAGCTTCTTGACGATCTTGGTCTGAGCGGCACCGCCCACACGGGATACGGAGATGCCCGGGTCAACCGCCGGACGAATACCGGAGTTGAACAGCTGAGTGGTCAGGAAGATCTGGCCATCGGTGATGGAGATCACGTTGGTCGGAACGAACGCAGACACGTCGCCGGCCTGGGTTTCGATGATTGGCAGCGCGGTCAGAGAACCGGTCTGGCCAGTCACGGCACCCTTGGTGAACTTCTCGACGTACTCGACGTTGACGCGGGAAGCACGCTCCAGCAGACGGGAGTGCAGATAGAAGACGTCGCCCGGGTAAGCTTCACGTCCTGGCGGACGGCGCAGCAGCAGGGAGATCTGGCGATAGGCTACGGCCTGCTTGGACAGGTCATCATAGATGATCAGCGCGTCTTCACCGCGGTCACGGAAGTACTCACCCATGGAGCAACCGGCATAGGGAGCCAGGTACTGCAGGGCAGCCGCTTCGGAGGCAGAGGCTACGACCACTATGGTGTTGGCCAGGGCGCCGTGCTCTTCCAGCTTGCGCACCACGTTGGCGATGGTGGAGGCCTTCTGGCCAATCGCAACGTAGACGCACTTAATGCCGGAGTCTTTCTGGTTGATGATGGTGTCGATCGCGATGGCGGTCTTACCAACCTGACGGTCACCGATGATCAGCTCACGCTGGCCACGACCGATAGGGATCATGGCATCGATGGCTTTCAGACCGGTCTGGACTGGCTGGTCAACAGACTTACGCTCGATAACGCCCGGGGCAATGACTTCGATCGGCGAGTAGCCGTCGTTGTCTACCGGACCCTTACCGTCGATCGGCTGACCCAGGGTGTTGACCACCCGGCCCAACAGACCACGACCGACCGGCACTTCCAGAATACGGCCGGTACCTTTTACTTTCATCCCTTCCGCCAGGTTGGCATAGGGACCCATGACAACGGCACCAACGGAGTCACGCTCCAGGTTCAATGCCAGAGCGAAGCGGTTACCCGGCAGCTCGATCATTTCACCCTGCATGGCATCGGCCAGACCGTGGATACGAATGATACCGTCGCTCACAGAGACGATGGTACCTTCGTTACGCGCTTCGCTTTTGACATCAAACTGCGCAATGCGCTGCTTGATCAGCTCGGCGATTTCAGTGGAATTCAGTTGCATGCTCTAATACCCCAATCAAGATTGCAGCGCGTCGGCCATGCGATCCAGCTTACCGCGGACCGTGCCGTCGATAACCAGATCACCGGCCTTGATGAGCACCCCGGCCATCAAGGACGCATCGATGCTGCAATTCAGCTTCACTTTGCGCGCGAGACGTTGTTCCAGAGAAGCCTGAATAGCGGCCTTCTGCTGGTCGGTCAGTTCGATCGCCGAAATCACGTCAGCCTGAACTTCTTTGTCCAGTTCAGCCTTGAGCGCGACATATTCAGCAACGACAGCCGGCAGCACACCCAAGCGGCCATTCTCAGCCATCACCCGGATCAGGTTCTGACCATGCTCGTTGAGCTGCTCACCGCAGACACCGACAAACAGATTTGCCAATTCTTCGGCGGCCACGGAGCCGTTTACCAGGTCATGGATGGTCTCGTTCTCGGCCACTTGTGCGGCGAAACCGAGCATCTCCAGCCATTGGTCAACCGCCTTGTGCTCAACGGCAAACTCGAAAGCAGCCTTGGCGTAGGGGCGAGCGATTGTAGTCAGTTCAGACATAGCCCCGTTCCCGTTACAGTTCTGCTACCAGTTTGTCGACGATGTCGCTGTTGGCAGCCTGGTCGATTTGGCGTGCCAGGATCTTCTCTGCACCCGCGATGGCAAGAGCAGCAACCTGCTTGCGCAGTTCTTCTTTGGCACGATGACGTTCAGCTTCGATCTCTGCACGGCCCTGAGCCAGGATTTTTTCCCGCTCTGCTTGAGCTCCGACAGCGGCTTCATCAATGATCTGGGCCTTGCGTTTGTTGGCCTGATCGATGATTTCAGCAGCCTGAAGCTTGGCTTCTTTCAGCTGATCGGTGGCGTTGGCCTTGGCCAAATCCAGATCTTTCTTGGCACGTTCGGCAGAAGAGAGACCATCAGCAATTTCTTTCTGACGGGCTTCGATGGCAGCGATCAGCGGCGGCCATACGTACTTCATGCAAAACACTACGAAGATGAAAAAAGCAATTGCTTGGCCGAGGAGGGTGGCGTTGATATTCACAGCCGATGTCCTCTTAAGTTAGTTAATGGGTTCTGCGTGAGTCGTGACGACTTAGGCAACCGCAAACATCACATACAGACCCAGACCAACGGCGATCATCGGGATCGCATCCACCAGACCCATGACGATGAAGAACTGGGTACGCAGAACAGGGATCAGGTCCGGTTGACGAGCAGCACCTTCCAGGAACTTGCCACCCAGGATACCGATACCGATGGAGGCGCCGATAGCCGCCAGACCCATCATCATTGCAGCAGCGATGTACAGCAGGTCCATGTTCAAGTTTTCCATGAGGATCTCCATTTATTTAGATGTAATTGATTGTATAAAAAGGATTATTTGAGTTGCATCAACCATGGTCTTCTTGCGCCATCGACAGATAGACGATGGTCAGAACCATGAAGATAAACGCCTGCAAAGTGATGATCAGGATGTGGAAAATTGCCCAAGGCACGGACAGGATCCACTGTGACCACCAGGGTAACAAACCCGCAATCAGGATAAAGATCAGTTCGCCAGCATACATGTTGCCGAACAGTCGCAGACCCAATGAAACAGGCTTGGAAATCAACGTGACGGTTTCAAGGATGAAGTTAACCGGGATGGCAGCGGGATGGTTGAAAGGCTGAAGCGTCAGCTCCTTCACGAATCCACTGATACCCTTGACCTTGATGCTGTAGTACAGGATCAAGAAGAACACGCCCAAAGCCATGGACATGGTGATGTTAACGTCAGCAGAGGGAACCACACGCAGATAGGGAACACCCATCAACTGTGCAGCGTGAGGGATAAAGTCAACGGGGATCAGATCCATGAAGTTCATCAGGAAGATCCAGACAAACACTGTCAGTCCCAGCGGTGCGATGACCGGGTTCCGACCATGGAAGATGTCTTTGACGTTACCATTCACAAACTCGACCAGCATCTCCACAAAGCACTGCAGCTTACCGGGCACACCGCTGGTGGCCTTGACGGCTACGCGGCGGAACGACCAGATAAACAGGGCGCCTAGCAAGACGGAAAATATCATTGAGTCGATATTCACCGTCCAGAACCCGGACCCGACTTGCAGGTGGGTCAGGTGGTGGGAGATATATCCCTGAGGAGTCAGGACTTCTCCGGTTGCAGACATGAGTTTTCCTAATAGTGGTTGTTAAGCGTGAATGAAACTATCCACTGTACAACGAGGGCGAGGATATAAGTGGCGAAGAACGAGACGGTGTCGACCTCGATCCCGGAGCCAAACATCAGGGCGAAAAGTCCTGTTGTAGTAATGAGCTTAATCCCTGCCCCACCATAAAAGTCCCGCAAAACCAGGCCCACGCTCTCTTTCGTCACCTTGCGGCGCAGAACCCAGAGAGTGAACAGGGCTTGAGGAACCCAGTACATTCCCCCCCCGAAGAGGGAAGAACGTCCGGCAAACGCCCCGGTCTGATAAAACCAGACGGAACTGATCGCCAGGATCAGGATGAGCTGACAAACGAGCATAGCCAAGGCTAGCGTCAAACCTTCCAAGGCTACTTTCTGTTTCACCAACCTACCCCTGAACATTACAGAACTGTAAAAAATCGGGATCCGAAGACCCCAGGTTCACAGCTCGAAAAGCCGGTCAAATTATACCCGTGAAGACGGCTATTGCAACATGGCAAAAATCCTTAATTTTTGCGGCTTTCCGCGCGAAATTAAGGTTATGTTCATATCGAAAGGAATGGATGTTTTATTACTACAAAAAGCGTAAAAATCACGATTCTGACAGACCAAAATAGCCCAATACCCGGTCCAAATCCGCTAAGTTATCGTAACTTATTACTAACTTGCCGCTATCCTTCTTGCCCGGCTGAAGCTGTACCTGATTGCCAATTTTTTCTGAAATCTGGCGCTCGAGGTAACCAAACTGGGGATCGCGGGCGGGTTCGACCTTGGTTTTTGCCGGTTCCAGCGTTTTTTGCACCAGTTTCTCGGTATCTCGCACCGTCAACCCCTTCTGGGCGACCAGCTTGGCCAGCTCGGACTGGGCCGGGCCGCTCAGGGCCAGCAGGGCACGGGCATGGCCCATGTCGAGATCCCCGTGCTCGACGAACCGCTTCACGTCCTCGTTGAGCTGGTTCAGGCGCAGCAGGTTGGTGACAGTGGTGCGGGACTTGCCCACCGCCTCGGCCACCTGCTGGTGGGTCAGCTCGAATTCGGTCAGCAGTCGCTGCAGGGCCACAGCTTCTTCGATGGCGTTGAGATCCTCGCGCTGGATGTTCTCAATAAGCGCTATGGCAACAGCGGCCTCGTCGGGCACGTCCTTGACGATGCAGGGCACCACCTCGAGCCGGGCCAGCTGGGACGCGCGCCAGCGCCGTTCACCGGCGATGATCTCGAAGCGATTCTCCCCGATGGAGCGTACCACTATCGGCTGAATCACGCCTTGCGCCCGTATCGAGTTGGCCAGGTCTTCCAGCGCATCCTGGGACATGTCCTTGCGCGGCTGGTATTTGCCGGACTGCAGCCACTCCAGCGGCAGCTTGCGCAGCTCGCCCTGGTTGGTGGGCGCCATGGCCTGTTCGGTACGCTGGTCGCTCATCACCTGTTTCTGGCGGGCGGCCGTGCTGGTGCTGAGCAGGGCATCCAACCCCTTGCCCAGCCCACGTTTCTTCGGCGTCATATGCTCTCTCGGTCTGCGGTGATCGGCTGAGACTCCTGCTCCTGACGACGCAGGATCTCGCCAGCCAGGGCCAGATAGGCCTTGGCCCCCACCGATGATTTGTCATAGTGCATGGCCGGGGCACCGAAGCTCGGCGCCTCCGCCAGTCTAACGTTGCGGGGGATGATGGTGCGATAGACCTTGTCCCCGAAATGCTGTTTCAGCTGATCGGACACATCATTGGCCAGCCGGTTGCGGTGATCGAACATGGTGCGCAGCACGCCCTCGATCTTCAGCTCCGGGTTGACGACGGCCGCCAGCTTGCTGATGGTGTCGACCAGGGCGGTGAGCCCTTCCAGCGCATAATACTCGCACTGCATGGGCACCAGCACCGAGTCGGCGGCGGCCATGGCGTTGACGGTCAGCATGTTGAGAGAAGGCGGGCAGTCGATGAAGACGTAGTCGTACTTGTCCCGTACCGAGGCCAGGGCGTTGCGCAGGCGGATCTCGCGGGCGAAGAACTCCATCAGACGGATCTCCGCCGCCGTCACATCGGCATTGGCTGCGATGAGGTGATAGCCACCCGAGGTCTCGGGGATGATCACCTCGTTGATGGGGGCATCGTCGATCAGCAGTTCATAGGCGGTGCGTTCGACTTCGTACTTGTCGATGCCGCTGCCCATGGTGGCATTGCCCTGCGGATCCAGATCTATCACCAGCACCTTGCGCCGGGTGGCAGCCAGGGAGGCGGCCAGATTCACACAGGTGGTGGTTTTACCCACTCCACCCTTCTGGTTGGCTATGGCAATGACTTTTCCCACACTATCCCCTAAATGAATACGGCGGCCCTATTCGGGCTGGATGGCTTTAAACTCCAGCAGATGACGCTCGCCTTCCAGTTCGGGCACCACCAGCTGATGGGTGGCAACCAGACGAATGCTGGCAGGCAACTGTGCCAGTTCCTGCTCGGGGTATTGTCCCTTGAGCGCCAGGAAGCTGCCCCCGGGTGACGGCAGATGGTGACACCAGTTCAACATGTCCTCCAGCGAGGCGAAGGCCCGACTGAGTACCCCATCGAAACCCACCTCGGGTTGATACTCTTCCACCCGGGATTTGACGGGCGTCACATTGTTCAGCCCCAGCTCCTGGATCACCTGGCGGATAAAATTGATCCGCTTGCCCAGGCTGTCGAGCAGCACGAACTGCTTGTCCGGATTGATGATGGCCAGCGGCAGGCCGGGCAGGCCCGGGCCTGTGCCCACATCGATGAAACGCTCACCGTGCAGGTGAGGGCTCACCACCAGGCTGTCGAGGATGTGCTTGACCAGCATGGCGTCCGGATCTCGCACCGAGGTGAGATTGTAAGCCTTGTTCCACTTGTGCAGCAACTCAACCAACTGCACCAACTGGGTCTTTTGAGTGTCGGTGATAACAATACCGGCCTGCATGAGCAGGCCGTTCAATCTTTCCAGCATATTTTCCAACGGTAAGGATCCTCAGGCGGTTTTACGCAGCAGGCCGTGTTTCTTCAGGTGAACCAGCAGGATGGAGATGGCCGCCGGGGTGATGCCGGAGATGCGTGAGGCCTGACCTATGGTCTGCGGCTTGGCATCATTCAGCTTGGCGATCACCTCGTTGGAGAGACCGTTCACGTCGCGGTAGTTCATGTCCAGCGGCAACAGGGTGTTCTCGTTGCGCAGTTGCTTCTCCACCTCGTCGTGCTGGCGCTCGATGTAGCCGGCGTACTTGATCTGGATCTCCACCTGATCCGCCGCGGCCGCGTCTTCCAGCGCCGGGCCGACCCCCTCGATGGCCATCAGGGCATCGTAGGTCACCTCGGGGCGACGCAGCAGCTCTTCCAGACTCTGCTCCCGGGTCAGGGGCGTGTTGACCAGGGCGTTGACCGCCTCCAGCGACGGGTGCTGCGGGTGGATCCAGGTCGAACGCATGCGCTGACGCTCCAGCTCCACCTGCTCCATCTTGGTGTTGAACAGGCTCCAGCGATGGTCATCCACCAGGCCCAGCTCGCGACCTATGGCGGTCAGGCGCAGATCGGCGTTGTCTTCCCGCAGCAGCAGACGGTATTCGGCGCGGCTGGTGAACATGCGGTAGGGCTCGCGAGTGCCCAGGGTGGAGAGATCGTCCATCATCACGCCCATGTAGGCCTGATCCCGGCGGGGATGCCAGGCATCCTTGCCCTGGGCGCGCAGACCGGCGTTCAGACCGGCCATCAGCCCCTGGGCGGCCGCCTCTTCATAGCCTGTGGTGCCGTTGATCTGGCCGGCGAAGAAGAGGTTTGGAATGCACTTGCTCTCCATGTTGGCCTTGAGATCCCGCGGATCGAAGAAGTCGTATTCGATGGCGTAGCCGGGACGGGTGATGTGGGCATTCTCGAAGCCACGGATCGAGCGGACGATCTGCACCTGCACGTCGAACGGCAGGCTGGTGGAGATCCCGTTCGGGTAGAGCTCGTGGGTGCTCAGGCCTTCTGGCTCGACGAAGATCTGGTGCGCCGTCTTGTCGGCGAAGCGGGTGATCTTGTCCTCGATCGACGGGCAGTAACGGGGGCCTATCCCCTCGATCACCCCGGCGTACATGGGGCTGCGATCCAGGTTGTTGCGGATCACCTCGTGGGTCTTCTCGTTGGTGTGGGTAACGTAGCAGGGCACCTGACGCGGGTGCTGGCTGGCGTTGCCGATGAACGAGAAGACGGGGCGAGGATCGTCACCGTGTTGCTGCTGCATCACGGAGAGATCCACGGTGCGGGCATCGATGCGTGGCGGCGTGCCTGTCTTGAGCCGATCGATACGCAGCGGCAGCTCGCGCAGACGCTGGGCCAGGGCGATCGAGGGAGGATCCCCGGCGCGGCCGCCCTTGTAGTTTTCCATCCCGATGTGGATCAGGCCGTTCAGGAAGGTCCCTACCGTCAGCACCACCGTCTTGCCGCTGATGCGGATCCCGCTCTGGGTGACCACACCGGCGACACGATCCCCGTCCATGACGAGATCGTCACAGGCTTGCTGGAAGATCTTCAGGTTCGGGTAATTTTCCAGGGTCTGGCGCACCACGGCCTTGTAAAGCAGGCGATCCGCCTGGGCACGGGTGGCACGCACCGCGGGCCCTTTGGAGGAGTTGAGGGTACGAAACTGGATCCCGCCAAGATCGATGGCCTGCGCCATGATCCCGCCCAGGGCATCCACTTCCTTGACCAGGTGTCCCTTGCCGATCCCGCCGATCGCCGGATTACAGGACATATGTCCCAGCGTATCGATGTTGTGGGTCAGCAACAGGGTATTCAGGCCCATACGGGCGGCCGCTGTTGCTGCTTCGGTTCCTGCATGACCGCCACCGACGACGATCACATCAAATTGTTCATGGTATTGCATTGGGGATCACCTTGATCTGCACGCCTGAAGATCTTTATTTGCCTGGGCTGAAGGGCGGATCATTCTATCCGTTTAGCCTCTTGAGGGGAACGTCTACTTCAGGATCAGTATGGATGCAGGATCCGTTAGTAGATCTTAAGGATCTTTAGATCGATCTTTTACTGGATCTTTTATTAGGATCCACGATTTCTGTTGATAAGCCCTTTTTGATCATAAAGATCATCCGTTTAAAGACGATCCCAGCTTGTGGAAAAGCTTGGATCCCAGGGCCGTGAACGGGGGGATAACCAGTGGTTTTATACACAGACCAGAACTGGATAAGATCTCATACATGGATAACTATAGGTTTTACAGAGCTTAACACTATAGTTATGCACATTACCCCTGGGCGTTGTGGGTAACCGTGTAGAACAACTCTCCCGGATCTATCTGTTAATAACCTGGTGGATAGGAATTTGGGGATAAGCGGGGAGATCAAGGTGTTTTTACCGGATCTCCCACGCCCTGATCAGGCGATCATCTGCATCCAGTCATGGATCCAGGCTTCGGCGGCATCTTCCGGGATCTCGTGCTGGGTCACGTCTATCTCCAGACGATCCCCGATCCGGCTGGCGCCGCACTCGGCCAGCAGCCGATCCAGCGTCTTGCCACCCTGACAGAAGGTGTCATAACTGCGGTCCCCAAGCCCGATCACCCCATATTTCAAGGCGTTGAGATCCGGATGCTGGTCGGCAAGATCCTTGGCGAAGGGCTGAAGATTGTCGGGCACGTCGCCGGCACCATGGGTCGAAGTGATCACCAACAGGATGGCATCCGGCTCCGCCAGCACCTCGGCCAGGCTGGCCGGGTTGTGGAGCCGGGTCTGGTGGCCCGCCTGTTCCAGCAGGCTGGCGACATGATCTGCGACATATTCGGCGGCGCCCAGCATGGAGCCGACGACAAGATTGAGTTTGGCCATGGAATGGATCCTGATGTCATCGAAAGAAACGGAGAGCCGGGATTCTACCGCCAAAGGATGTGGATAAATATGGATAAAGCTTGGGGATAAGGATCCTTCACGATTTTTATGGCAGAGGCCGCCCTCGCCATCTTTTTTCATCTTCCCCTGTGTTCCCTTCTCTTGATCACCCTCCTGAATGAGTCTTTCTGCCGGAAATATCGTCCGTTGATACAACAGGTAACAATAGAGATGCAAATGATTAGCAATTATTGAATCGATTCGATCATGGCTCTTGTAGTAGCATTGTGCCGATTTATTCGCCTAAGGAGTCGGGCAGACCGGCCGCATTGGGCACCCATAATAAGAAACCAAAATATAACTCATTGATATTTGAGACACTTATATGATTGCGCAAAAAAATACCCAAAATGCAGTGATGCGAAAGAAGGGGGCTCAGCTGTTGCCGCTCTCCTGCCTGCTGGCTAGCCTGCCCGTTCTGGCTGCGGAACAAGCGGATAAAGAGCTGCCCAAGGCGGCTGAAACCATGGTGGTCACCGGCACCGCCATGAAGGTCGAAGTGCCCATGGCAGAGACCCCGCGCGCCGTCTCCGTGGTCAATCGCGAGGAGCTGGATCAGCACGCCGTGCTTCAGCTCGACGAGTCAGTGCGCTACCGCTCCGGCGTGCTCACCGGCCTCTATGGCTCTGACAACAACACCGACTGGTTCAAGGTACGTGGCTTCGACGCCGCCTCCTACCTGGATGGCAACCGCCTGTTCAGCACCGGCTACTATGTGTGGACCCCCGAGCCCTTCGGCCTGGAAAGTGTGGAAGTGCTGAAAGGCCCGGCCTCCATCCTCTACGGCGAGGCCCCTCCCGGCGGCGTGATCAACTCCATCAGCAAACGTCCGACCGCGACCCCGCAAGGGTTGGTCAATCTGCAACTGGGCAACCGGGATCTGCGCCAGGTCGGGGTCGACTTCTCCGACGATCTGACCGACGACAGCCGTTATCGCATGGTTGCGCTCTATAAGGAGCGCGACGGCGTGCTGGATGGCACTTACAACGAGCGCGCCTACTTGGCGCCGAGCGTGACCCTGGATATCTCGGATCGCACCAGCCTCACCCTGCTGGCCAGTTTCCTGCACGACGAAGGGGTGCCCACCAACGGTTTCTTCCCCGTCTATGGCACCCTGAACACCTCGGGCGGCCAGATCGATCCCGGCACCAACCTGAGTCAGCCGGATTACGATCGCAACCGCAATACCCAGATCTCCACCGGTTACGAGCTGGCCCACCAGTTCAACCAGACCTGGGAGTTCAAGCAGAACGTCCGCTTCAACTACAACGATCTGCTGCTGCGCCAGACCTATATCTTCCCGACTTACGAAGGCACCACCGCCTACCGTGGCCTGGTCTACCGGGATGGCGACACCAAGAGCGCCACCATGGACAACCAGATGGTGGGTTACTGGAACACGGATCGCACCGAGCAGACTCTGCTGCTGGGGATCGATCTGCAGCGTCATGTGAACGAAGGGGTCGAGGCCGACAACTACGGCATGGGATCCATCGATACCATGAATCCGGATTACAGCGGCTTCCCCGGTTTCGATGAGTCCACCGCCACCTATCAGAAGAACACCAAGGGCCAGAGCGGCCTCTATGCCCAGCACCAGATCCGTTGGGACGATCGCTGGTTGCTGACCGCCGGCGGCCGCTTCGACTATGTGGAGACCCACAACATCAGCGAAGCCACCAGCAAGAACGAGAAACAGTACGACGACAACCTCTCGCTCTCCGGCAGCCTGATGTACCTGGCCGACAACGGCCTCTCCCCTTACTTCGCCTATGCGGAGTCGTTCGAGGTGCTGCCGGGTATAGATCCCAACACCAAGAACTCCTACAAGCCGCTCGAGGGCAAGCTGTACGAGACCGGCATCAAGTACGCACCCAGCTTCCTCGATGGCTACATCAACCTGGCGCTGTTCGATCTGGAGCAGACCAACTCGCTGGTCTCTACAGGCTCAGGCCAGCAGACCCAGGCTGGCGAAGTGACCTCCCAGGGCGTCGAACTGGAAGGTAGCGTGCAGGCCACAGAGGCGCTGCGCCTGACCGCTGCTTATACCTATACCGACGCCAAGACCAACGACACCGGCAACGGTGATCGCCAGGCCAGCCTGATCCCGCGTCACCAGGCCTCCTTCTGGGGCAACTACAAGGTGCAGCAGGGTCCGGTCTCCGGGCTGGAAGTGGGCACCGGGGTGCGTTACATCGGCTCCAGCGTCGGCATAGGTGCCGTGGATGCCAACTACAACCCCATCTACGGTTCGGCCCAGGTGCCGGCCCAGACGGTGTGGGATGCGATGATCGGGTATGACTTCGCCAAGAACTGGCGTGCCCAGGTCAACGTCAACAACCTGCTGAACGACACCTATGTGGCGAGCTGTGATTACTACTGCTACTACGGTGAGCCGCGCAGCATAGTCGGCTCAGTCAACTACCGCTGGTAAGATACAGGCCGGGCGGGAGCCTCAAGCTCCCGCCCTCCTTCTTTTTGTATACAGGCCTGTCATGGAACTCTTGTCACTGGTTTACCGCCAATACCGTTGGCCCTTCATCGCCATTACCCTGCTCAGTCTGCTCAGCGCTGTGAGTGGGATAGGCGTCATTGCCTTTATCAATCAATCTCTTATCGAGTCAGTCGGCGATCCGCTGCCGATCCTTGGCCAACTGCTCGGCCTCATTCTGCTGTTGCTGGTGATCACGCTCGGATCCCAGCTAGCCCTGACTACCCTCGGTCATCATTTCGTCTACGGGTTGCGCGGCCGCCTGCTCAAGCAACTGCTGGACACCGACGTCGCCCGCATTCGCCAGATTGGGCAGGGGCCGCTGCTGGCCTCCCTCTCCAGCGACATCGGCCAGATCACCATCGCCTTCGTGCGTCTGCCGGAGCTGGTGCAGGGGCTGGTGCTTACCCTGGGTTCCATCATTTACCTCGGCTTGCTCTCTCCCGCCCTGCTCGGTGTCACCGCCCTCTGGGTCACAGTGACCATGGTGGTGGGCTGGCTGCTGGTGAACCGGGTCTATCGTCACCTGGCCCAGATGCGTCAGGCCGAAGACAGGCTCTACCAGAACTACCAGTCCATCATCGCCGGCAGCAAGGAGCTGGCGCTCAATCGCGAGCGTGCCCACTTCGTCTACCACCAGCTCTATGAGCAGAACGCCCGGGATTACCGGGAGCAGATCATCCGCGCCGATACCTATCACCTGAGCGCGGTGAACTGGTCGAACATCATGATGCTGGGGGCCATAGGCCTGGTCTTCTTCCTGGCCAATGGCCTCGGCTGGGCCAACACCAATGTGGCCGCCACCTTCGCCCTGACCCTGCTGTTCCTGCGCACCCCGCTGTTGCAGGGCATTGGCGCCCTGCCGACCCTGATCTCGGCCCAGGTGGCGTTCGACAAGATAGCGACCCTGAATCTGGCCGAGCCGGAACCCGCCTTCCCGCTGCCACCGGCCCCCAGTGCCTGGCAACGGATCGAGCTGGAGCAGGTGAGCTTTCACTATCAGGGGGAGGGCGGCTTCGCCGTGGGGCCCATCAATCTGACCATTGAGCGGGGGGAGCAGATCTTCATCATAGGCGGCAACGGCTCCGGCAAGTCGACCCTGGCCATGCTGCTGACCGGGCTCTATCAGCCTGTCTCTGGCCGGATCCTGCTGGATGGTGAGCCCATCGCCGATCGCAACGCCTACCTGGCGCTCTTCTCCGCCATCTTCACCGACTACCACCTGTTCCAGCACCTGCTGGGGCCTGAGCCGAAAGAGGCCCTGGTAGCCGAGTGGCTGGAGCGGCTGCAGATGGGCAGCAAGCTCGTCATAGAGGAAGGCTTCATCGCCAACATCGATCTCTCCCAGGGGCAGCGCAAGCGGGTCGCCCTGCTGCTGGCACTGGCGGAGCAGCGCGAGGTGATGCTGTTTGACGAGTGGGCGGCGGATCAGGATCCCCAGTTCCGCCGCATCTTCTATCAGGTGCTGTTACCGCGCCTGAAGGAGATGGGCAAGACGGTGATCGCCATCAGCCACGACGATCTCTATTTCTCCCTGGCGGATCGCCTGCTGGAGATGCGTCAGGGCCGCCTCACCGAGCTGACCGGCGAGCGGCGCGAGCAGGTGAGCCGGGATGCCGTCGCCCATCTGGATAGCGAGGTGCCGGTCTGATGCCGGCCGCAAGGGGGAGGCGAGAGCCTGTCCCCTTCAGCACAGGAATGAATCATGTTTGAGATGAAAGCCGCGAGCTTCGCGGTCAATGACCGCACGCTGCTGCAACCCACCAGCCTGCGCTTCGAGCAGGGTCAGGTCTATGGCCTCATCGGCCACAACGGCTCGGGCAAATCCACCCTGCTCAAGCTGCTGGCACGCCAGCAGCCCTTGAGCGATGGGGAGATACTGTTCGATGACAAGCCGCTGTCCGACTGGGGCAACCGGGACTTCGCCCGTCAGGTCGCCTATCTGCCACAACATCTGCCGAGCGCCGAGAATCTGCTTGGCCGTGAACTGGTGGAGATGGGGCGCTATCCCTGGCGTGGTCTGCTGGGGCGAATGGGGGAGGCCGATCACCGCCAGGTCGACAAGGCCATAGCACTGACCCATACCGAGGGGTTTGCCGACCGGCTGGTGGATACCCTCTCCGGCGGCGAGCGGGGCCGGGTCTGGCTGGCCATGCTGCTGGCCCAGGAGAGCCGCTTCATCCTGCTGGACGAGCCGCTGGCCGCGCTGGATGTGGCCCACCAGGTGGAGGTGCTCGCGCTCGTCAAGCAGCTCAGTCGCCAGCTCAACCTCGGGGTCATCATCGTCATTCACGACATCAACATGGCGTCCCGCTTCTGCGATCGGCTGGTGGCGCTCCACTCCGGCCGTCTGCTGACCCATGGCGAGCCTTCGCGCATCATGACCGGCGAGACCCTGCATGCCATCTACGGCATCCCGATGGAAGTCATTCGCCACCCGGCCCATGACCACGCCATCGCCATCGTCTAGCCGGGGTCCTCTCTTGAATCGTCTACTGAAGATTGCCTCCTGCCTCGTCAGCCTGCTGTTGCCGCTGGCGGCGCAGGCAGAGTCGCAGCCCGCAGCCCCTGCTGCCGGCGGCACGGTTCCGCGCATCGCCACCGTGGACTGGACCATAGCCGAAACCCTGCTGGCCCTCGGCGTGACCCCGCTGGCCATGGGGGATGTGAACTCCTATCGCGCCTGGGTCGGCGAACCCCGGCTCCCCGCCGAGGTGATCGACATAGGCCTGCGGGCCCAGCCCAACCGGGAGCTGCTGGCGGAGCTCAAGCCCGATCTCATTCTCATCTCCCCGCTGGCGGCACCGCTTGAGCCGACCCTGTCCCGCATCGCGCCGGTGCAGTCCATCACCCTCTATGAACCCGATGCCGAGCTGTGGCCGCGACTGCGCGAGGCGACACTGACCATAGCCGCGCTGGTGAACAGAACCGCCGAGGCCGAGCGCCAGCTCGCCGCGCTGGAGCGGGATCTGGCACAGATGAAGGGGGCGCTGCCCGCCGATCTGCCCCCCTTGCTGGTGGTGCAGTTCATCGACGAGCGCCATGTGCGGGTGTTTGGCCGTCACAGCCTGTTCGAGGCGGTGATGCAGCGGCTCGGCCTGCGCAATGCCTGGCAGGGGGAGACCAACGCCTGGGGCTTCTCGGTGGCCAGTCTCGAGCAGTTCTTGGCCATTCCCGAGGCCAGGCTGGTGGTGGTGGATCCCATTCCCGTGGGGGTGAGTGAAAAACTGCAGGAACCCGGGCTCTGGCAGCACCTGCCGCTGGTACAGAACACGCCTGTGCTGCATCTGCCCGCGACCTGGAGTTTCGGCGGCATGCTGGCCGCCCGTCGTTTCGCCACCTTGCTCGGCGAGGCCCTGCAGGAGCAGGCAAGCGTGACCCTCAAGGGAGAAGCCCAATGAACCGTTTTGTCTCCTCTCCCTTGCTGCGCCCGGGCCTCTGCCTGCTGGCGCTGACCCTGGTGCTGGCCTGTGGTGAGCTGGCGCGCCAGCTGCCGGGCTCCCTCTGGTGGCAAGCGCTCTTCTCTCCCAGGCTGGACGACGCCCGCCAGGCTGTCATCCACTTCAGCTGGCTGCCGCGACTGGTGGTCTGCCTGCTGGCCGGTGCCGCTCTCGGTCTCGCTGGCACCCTGATGCAGCAGGTGCTGCGCAATCCCCTCGCGTCCCCCACCACGCTCGGGGTGGCCTCCGGCGCCCAGCTGGCGCTGATGATGGTGACCCTGTTCGCTCCCTCCTGGCTGCTGATCGGCAGGGAGTGGATCGCCATGGCCGGTGGCAGCCTCGCCATGGGGCTGGTGTTTGCCCTGGCCTGGCGTCGCCAGCTCAATCCCGTGGTCATCGTGTTCGCCGGGCTGGTGATCAACCTCTATCTCGCGGCCATCAGCATGGGGCTGCTGCTCTTCTTCCAGGAGGAGCTCAAGGGCCTGCTGGTGTGGGGCAGCGGCTCATTGGCCCAGAGCAGCTGGAGCGGCGTCCTCTACCTGCTGCCGCGGCTGCTGGTAGCCGGGGCCCTGGCCGCCCTGCTGGTCCGCCCCCTGGGCGTGCTGGAGCTGGACGATGCCAGCGCCCGCAGTCTGGGGGTCTCCCTCAAGCAGCTGCGCTTCGCCGGACTTGGGCTCGCGGTCTTCGTCACCGCCTGTGTGGTGAGCGTGGTGGGGCTGATCGGCTTTATCGGGCTGGCGGCGCCGGCCATGGTGCGACTGCTGGGGGTGAGGCAACTCGGCCAGCGCCTGCTGTGGGCCCCCATACTGGGTGCCTTGCTGCTGGCGGCCACGGATCTGCTGCTGCAATCCATGAGTCGCTTCTGGCCTGTGCTGATCCCGACCGGGGCCATGACGGCACTGCTGGGGGCGCCGCTGCTGCTCTGGCTGATCCCTCGGCTTGCCTTCAAGTCGGGTGCCCCCAAGGCCGCCAGCGGCCTGACGGTGGCACGCCATGGCGCACCTGCTCGCCTCATCAGCCTGCTGCTGATGGGGCTGGCATTGGCGGTGGTTGCGTCCCTGCTGGTCGGGCAGGGGATGCACGGCTGGAGCTGGCCGAGCTGGCTCAGGTGGCAGGCCCAGCTGGAGTGGCGCCTGCCGCGTACCCTGGCGGCGGGCGCGGCCGGGGTCTTGCTGGCCCTGGCGGGCACCCTGCTGCAGCGGGTCAGCAACAACCCCATGGCGAGCCCCGAGCTGCTGGGGGTGAGCGGCGGCACCTTTATGGGGGTGATAGCGACGGCCTTGCTGCTACCCGCTCTGCCGCTGCCCATGATGATGCTTGGGGGCCTGATCGGCGCTTTCGGCTGCCTCTTGCTGCTGGTGCTGGTCAACCGCAAGCACGGCTTCCAGCCTGAGCGGATCCTGCTCTCCGGCATCGCCATCACGGCGCTGTTCGAGCCGCTGCAGGCCATCGCCCTGGCCAACGGCGATCTGCGAGTGCAGCAGCTGCTCTCCTGGATGTCCGGCTCCACCTATTACGTCACCCTGCCGGTGGCCTATGGCCTGACAGGGTTGGCGCTGCTGATGCTGGCGGCTTGCCTGCTGGTGAGCCGCTGGCTCGATCTGATGCCCATGGGGCCGGCGGTGGCGACGGCGCTCGGTATTCGTCTCAACCGTGCCCAGCTCATCATCTTGCTGCTGGTGGCCGTGCTCACCGCCAGCGCGACCATGGTCATAGGGCCGCTCTCCTTCGCCGGCTTGCTGGCCCCCCACATGGCCAAGCTGATGGGGCTGGTGCGGGCCCGCTGGCACCTGCTCGGTGCGGCAGGGTGCGGGGCCCTGCTGATGGTGTTGGCGGACTGGATCGGCCAGCAGATCCTGTTCCCGCAGGAGGTGCCGGTCGGGCTGGTCTCCACCCTGTTAGGGGGCGCTTACTTCATGTGGTGCCTGCGTCGCCTCTAGGGTTGTGATGAAAAAATGCACAAAAAAAAAGCCCGGGATCATCCCGGGCTTTTCATTGTCTGCCGTACCGGCTTATTTGCCGATGCAGAAGCTGGAGAAGATGCGGCCCAGCAGATCGTCCGAGCTGAACTCGCCGGTGATCTCGGACAGGGACTCCTGCGCCAGGCGCAGCTCCTCGGCCACCAGCTCGCCGGCCACATAGACCTCGAGCTGCTCCTTGGCCACCAGCAGCCGCTCGGCGGCGCGCTCCAGGGCATCCAGGTGACGGCGGCGGGCCATGAAGCCCCCTTCGGTGTTGCCCTGGAAGCCCATGCAGGCTTTCAGGTGCTCGCGCAGGGCGGGCAGCCCCAGCTCTGTCTTGGCTGAGATGCGGTAGACGGCGTGGCCCAGTTCCTGGCTAGGTTCCAGATCCTCGCCGGTCAGGTCGGCCTTGTTGCGCACTACCGTGAGGCCGATGTTTTTTGGCAACCGATCAACAAATTCCGGCCAGATCTCCCGCGGGTCGACCGCATCCGTGGTGGTGCCATCCACCATGAAGAGCACCCGGTCGGCCTGCTCTATTTCGGCCCAGGCGCGTTCTATGCCGATCTGCTCCACCTTGTCCTGGGTATCGCGCAGGCCGGCGGTGTCTATGATGTGCAGCGGCATGCCGTCCAGGTGGATGTGTTCCCGCAGCACGTCGCGGGTGGTGCCGGCTATTTCGGTGACTATGGCGGATTCGCGCCCGGCCAGGGCGTTGAGCAGGCTGGACTTGCCGGCGTTGGGACGGCCGGCGATCACCACCTTCATCCCTTCCCGCAGCAGGGCCCCCTGCTTGGCCTCGCCACGTACGCCATCCAGCTCTGCCATGATGCCGTACAGATCCCCCGCGACCTTGCCGTCTGAGAGGAAGTCGATCTCCTCGTCCGGGAAGTCGATGGCGGCCTCCACATAGATCCTCAATCTGGTGAGACTCTCCACCAGTTGCTGGATCTTGCCGGAGAACTGCCCCTGCAGGGAGTGCATGGCGCTGCGGGCTGCCTGTTCGCTGGAGGCTTCGATCAGGTCGGCGATGGCCTCGGCCTGGGCCAGATCCAGCTTGTCGTTGAGGAAGGCGCGTTCGCTGAACTCGCCGGGACGGGCGGGGCGTATGCCCTCGATTTGCAGGATACGGCGGATCAGCATGTCCAGGATGACGGGGCCGCCGTGGCCTTGCAGCTCCAGCACATCCTCGCCGGTGAAGCTGTTGGGGGCCTTGAACAGCAGGGCTATGCCCTGATCCAGGGGCTGGCCCTGCTCGTCCTTGAACTGCAGATATTCGGCATAGCGCACCCTGGGCAGTCGACCGAGCACGATTTCGGCGACTCGTTCGGCGGCGGGGCCTGAGACGCGGACTATGCCGACGCCACCCCGGCCGGGGGCGGTGGCCTGGGCCACGATCGTATCTGTTGTCATCTTGCTTGACTCGTCTGTTCGGTAATTGGGGGACATTGTAATAAAAAAGGCGGCCCCAGGGCCGCCTCTTTTGTCATCAGGGAAGATGGGCTGCGCATCAAGTGCGTGAGTGCAGGCCTTTCTTCTCCAGCTGACGATAGATGATGGTCTGCTGGATGATGGAGATGACGTTGCTCACCAGCCAGTACAGGGTCAGACCTGCCGGGAACCAGAGGAACATGAAGGTGAAGATGATCGGCATGAACTGCATCACCTTCTGCTGCATCGGGTCCGTGATGGTGGTCGGGCTCATCTTCTGCAGATACCACATGGAGGCACCCATGAGGATTGGCAGCACGAAGAAGGGGTCCTTCACCGACAGGTCGGTGATCCACAGGGCGAACGGCGCGTGACGCAGCTCGACAGACTCCATCAGTGCCCAGTAGAGGGCGATGAAGATGGGCATCTGCACCAGGATCGGCAGACAGCCACCGAGCGGGTTGACCTTTTCCTTCTTGTACAGCTCCATCATGCCCTGGGACATCTTCTGGCGATCGTCACCGAAGCGTTCCTTGAGCGCTGCCAGCTTGGGTTGCAGCATGCGCATCTTGGCCATGGAGGTGTACTGGGCCTTGGTCAGCGGGAACATGATGCCGCGTACCAGCAGGGTCAGCATGATGATGGCCAGGCCCCAGTTCTGGACGAAACCGTGGAACACGGTCAGCAACCAGTGCAGCGGCTGGGCGATGAACCAGAGCCAGCCGTAGTCGACGGTCAGGTCCAGGTGGTTTGCCACCTTGGCCATCTGATCCTGCAACTTGGGACCGACCCACAGCTTGCCGCTCACTTCGGCCTGCTGACCGGCAGCCACGTCAACCAGCGGCGCCTTGTAGCCTATGATGGCCTGGTCTTTACCCGGGATCACGCGGCTGTAGAAGCTGTTGGTGTCCTCGGCGTTCGGTGCCCAGGCAGAGACGAAGTAGTGCTGCAGCATGGCGACCCAACCACCCTTGGTGGTCTTGTTCAGGTCGGCATCCTTCATCTCGTCGAAGGTGTACTTCTTGTAGCGGGTATCTTCGCTGGAGAAGGCACCACCACGGTAGGCACTGGCCACCATGGCATGACCTTCCTGGTCCTTCGGCGTGGTTACTGTCTGCTTCAGCTGACCGTAGAACTGCACCTGAACCGGCTCGGCAGACTTGTTGTCGATCTTGTAATCGACGCCGATGGCGTAGTCACCGCGCTTGAGCACGAACTCCTTGGTGAAGACCACGCCCTTGCTGTCGGTCCAGGTCATCGGCACGACGACTTGATCCTGACCGTCGGCCAGCTGGTAGCTGGTCTGGGCGGCTTCGTAGGTGGGACGACCCTGGGGCTGGCTGTCAGGACCATCGCGACCCACCAGACCACTCTGGGCAACATAGAGGTGCGCAGGCTGGCTGGTCAGCAGGGTGAACGGCTGTTCCTTGCCTTCTTCCAGCTTGTGGGCCAGCAGTTCGGCAGAGACGATGTCACCGCCCTGGGTATCCAGGGTCAGCTTGAGCACGTCGGAGGAGACGGTGACAAGCTTGCGTGCGGTAGTGGCGTTGGCTTGCTCGGAAACCTGAGGAATATCACCGGTCTGACCGGCTTCAGGTACGAAATGTTCGGTTTGGGCCACGGTAGTCGGGGCCGGCTTCGGAGCCTTGTCGGACTCCCACTGTTGCCAGAGCAAGAAGCTCACGAACAGCAAACCGATCAGGAGTAAATTGCGTTGTGATTCCATAGTCTTCAGTTTCTTCGCTTTGGTTGCGGAACCGGGTCATAACCACCCTCGGATAAGGGATGGCATTTTAATAGACGTTTGCTGGCTAACCAAACGCCTTTTATGAAACCGTGAAGTCGGATTGCTTCTATCGCAAATTGGGAACAAGTCGGGGTGAAACGGCAGCGCGGCCCGAGCAGGGGACTAATGATTAGCTGATACAGGCGTATCAGTTTGATAGCTACCCATTGCAACGGCGTGACAGAGTGCGCCATAGCTTTTCCAGTAACTTGAACAGCTCTTCGTTGTCCATCTCCTTTACGCCACCCTTGGCTATGACGACGATGTCGATAGCGGGCAGATTGGCCTGATTGAGACGGAAGCTCTCCCGTACCACTCGTTTGACACGGTTACGCCAGACGGCACGCTTGAGTGCTTTTTTGGGCACAGCCAGGCCAAGACGGGGGTGTTCGAGGGAATTGGGGCAAGCAAGAAGCGTAATTTGCGGAGAAGCGGCCCGGACAGGCTCGGCGAAAACGCGTTTGAAGTGTTCGGGAGTTAACAGACGTAACTCCCGAGAGAAGGTGTGCTGGGTAGGCATTAGACTACCAGGCGGGCACGACCCTTGGCACGACGAGCGGCCAGAACTTTGCGGCCGTTGGCGGTAGCCATGCGAGCGCGGAAACCGTGAGAGCGCTTGCGCTTCAGGTTGGACGGTTGAAAAGTACGTTTCATGATTCGATTCCGTATTTCTGTACAGTTTTGATTGTCACACTTAGCCGACGCGCCAGCTATAGCGTGTGACGACTAGCAAAAGAGGCCGAATTCTAAACAGAGTTCGGCTTCTCGTCAATCCGCCGTTCCCTCTCATCTTCTTCTGGCTCAACAATAAGCAGGAGAAGCTGGCAGGATCCGGAGGATCAAGGGCCCCGAATTATACTGGCAACCCCGGGTTAAACAAGGATCCACCAAGAAAAAAGGCGGCCAGGCCGCCAAAGAGAGAGCTATTTAAGGACTTTCCGCAAGAACTCCCGGGTACGGGGATCCTTGGGATCGACCAATATCTGATCCGGCGGGCCCTGTTCGACGATCCGGCCCCCCTCCATGAAGATCACCCGATCGGCGACATCACGGGCGAACTCGATCTCGTGGGTCACCACCACCATGGTCTGGTGCTGGCGGGCGAGCTCCTTCATCAACCCCAGCACCTCGTCGACCCATTCGGGATCGAGGGCCGAGGTGGGCTCGTCAAACAGGATGACCTTGGAGTGAGCCGCCATGGCGCGGCCTATGCCGACCCGCTGCTGCTGTCCGCCGGACAGGGACGCCGGGTAGGCATCCTGCTTGTCGGCGAGGCCTATGTCCTTGAGGATGCCAAGGGCGGTGGCCCTGGCCTCCGCCTTCGGCTGTTTCCAGACGGTGATCAGCCCCTCGGCTATGTTGTCCAGCGCCGTCTTGTTGGCGAACAGGGCATAGTTCTGGAACACGAAGGAGGCGCGCTTGCGCAGCTCTATGGCCTGCTGCTCGCTGGCATGGGCCAGATCCAGCTCAAGGTCGTCGATGGCAAGGGTGCCTGCATCCGGGGTTTCCAGCAGGTTCAGGCAGCGCAGCAGGGTCGATTTTCCGGTGCCGGAGGGGCCGATGATGACGACAATGTCCCCCTTTTTCACCTCCAGATCGATGCCGTTCAATACCTGATTGCCGTCATAGGCCTTGGCAAGACCCGTTAACTTGATCATGACAGGTCTCCTTCAATAGGCGCGGCTGTTGAGAGGTACTTGCAGCCTGTGCCGCAAGTGGGTAATGGCTTGTTCATCATCGCTGGCATCCTCTTAGTAAGCACGATTGAGGCGTACTTCCAGCAGGTGCTGCAAGCGGGTAAAGATGATGACCACCACCCAGTAGACCAGGGCCACCGCCATGAAGCTCTCGAAGAACTTGAAGGAGGAGGAGGCCTCCATCTGCGCCTTGCCCATGATCTCGGCCACCCCTAGGGTAAACGCCAGCGAGGTGCTCTTGATCATGTCGATGAAGTAGTTCATCAGCGACGGCGTCGCGATGCGGGCCGCCTGCGGCAGTATGATCCGCCGCATCGCCTGATAACGACTCATGCCGATGCTGAGCGCCGCTTCCATCTGGCTCTTGTGGATGCCGAGAATGGCGGCCCGGATCGACTCGGCCATGTAGGCGGCGAAGTGCAGGGTCAGACCTATGATGGCGGCGGTAAAGGCATCCATCCCCACGAAGATGGGGAACAGTTGCGGCAGCCCGTAGTAGAGCAGGAACAGCTGGACGAGCAGGGGAGTCCCCCGGAAGAACGAGATATACAGCATCGCCAGCCAGTGAATTGCGGGAACGCGAAACACCCGTACTATCGCCAGGGCCAGCGACAGTACGAGTGCCAATACGAATCCCCACAGGGCCATTTCCATCGTAGTGCCCAGGTATTTGAGCAGGATGGGGAACAGCCCTAGCGTGTACTCGAGATCAAATTCCATCATTTATTTGCTGGTGATGTCCGCTGCGAACCATTTTTCCGAGATCTTGGTCAGGGAACCGTCTTTACGCATGGCGGTCAGTGCCTCGTCGACCTTCTTCAGCACTGCCTGTTTTTCCGGGGTCTTCAGGAAGGGCAGGGCGTTTTCGATGGTCTCGAACGGTGCGCCGGCCTGTTGCAGCGGCAGTTTGGATTCCTTGATCAGCTGGGCGGTGGAGACGCGGTCCATCACGAAGGCATCGATGCGACCCAGGGCAACGTCCTGCTCGAAGCTGGAGTCATAGGTGCGGATGTCGATCTTCTTGTTCGGGTCGTTCTTGCGCAGCAGCTCTTCGAAGTTGGAGCCCAGGTTCACCGCGACCGTCTTGCCTTCCAGATCCTTGAGACCGTGGATGGTGCTGTTGCCCTTGCGCACCACTATCTGGGCGCCGTCATAGACGTAGGGCTGGGAGAAGGCGTACTTGGCCTTGCGCTCGTCGGTGATGGTGATCTGGTTGGAGATGGTATCGACGCGACCGGTTTCCAGCATGCCAAACAGGCCGGAGAAGCTGGCGGTGACGAACTCGACCTTGTAACCGGTGCGCTCACCGATCTGGTTCCACATATCCACCTCGAAGCCTTGCAGCTTGTCCTGCTTGACGAAGGTGAACGGGAAATACTTGCCGGACATGCCGACCTTGATGGTTTCCTGGGCGATGGCCTGGCCGGACAGGCTGGCCAGCAGAATGGCGGCGCCGGAGATCAGCTTGATGGTGGATTTCATGGGGATTCCTCTCTCTGTAGTTCTGTATTTTTAGTTGTATTCACGGGTTGGCGCTGATGTTATTGGAATAAAATATAAAGAATAAATGATATTTGGTTATATAAAATAACCGCAGCAGCAGGGTCTCATTCTGTCCACATCGCCGCTCGGTGGCTGTGGGTAACTTTGGGGATGAAATCAGATCCTGGGGCGTTGGATCCTTGAAAGTCAAGGATCTTATTTGCTGGATCCGTGCGGCGGCAACTGGAGATCCAGCCACTAAAAACGTAGAATAGCCGGTCTTTACTTAATCAATTGACGGGAGTCTAGA